>DATCBO010000085.1:0-61114 GCA_036511795.1 Xanthobacteraceae bacterium | reverse complement strand
TAGAGTGCGCATAGCTGCCTTCCACGGTCGACGCGACGACGGTCCCGACGCAGGCCGAATTCCAGCCGAAACCAGCACGCAACAAGAGTTCCGTATTGCCGGGAAGCAGTTCGAGGATTTTCACGAGATCAACCGACAGCGTGACTGCAACCGTGCTGACCGCGTCGGCGAGCAGCTGTTCCAGATCGCGCTCCGCCAGAGCGCGTTCACCGAGCTGCGCCAGCGCCTCAAGCTGCCTCATGCGGCTGCGCAACTCGGCCTCGAGGTTGACCCGGTCCGGCTCTGCTCCATCGGCCGGTTGGCCGCTCGGATTGGCCATCAAGGGCACTTGGCGATTGGGCAAGTCCATTGCACTTACTGACTTTCAGGCCGCGTTCCATCGTGGCCGTTTCGCGCGGCAATAGAAAACAGCCGAAGCGCAAACGGGTTGCGCTTCGGCCGCAAAATCAACGCGTTCGTAAATAGTTCCCGCCGGAATCTCGCTTAGCCGGCAACCGCTATCAGTAAACGCCGCTGACGGTGTTTGTGTTGCGCGATACCATCATGGGCGTGACCGCGTGTCGCGCCGGCGGCGCACTGATATCGGCCTGGGCGGCGGCGATCTGCCGCGAATGCGAGTCGGGCAGGACAATCACTTTGGTTCCAACGCCGACGCGGCTGTAGAGATCTTCCACGTCCTCGTTGCGCAACCGGATGCAGCCGCTCGACATGTGCTTGCCGATCGAGCTCGGATCGTTGGTGCCATGGATGCGATAATCGGTATGGCCGAGATACATCGCGCGCGCGCCGAGAGGGTTGCCGGGGCCGCCACCGATCCAGCGCGGCAAATACGGCTGGCGAGCGACCATGGCGGGCGGCGGCGTCCAATCCGGCCACTCGGCCTTGTGGGTGATTCTTTCAACGCCGGACCATTCGAAGCCTTCGCGACCGACGCCGATGCCATAGCGCATGGCCCTGCCCGCGCCGAGCGTCAGATAAAGGAACGTATGCGCGGGATCGATGATGATGGTGCCGGCCGGCTCGTTACCCGTGTAAGAGATGACTTGGCGCTGCAATTCCGGCTGCGCGGCCGCGGGCGAATTTTGATTGTCAGTGTCGGTGAACTGATAAACCGGACCCGACGGGTCGTTCTGGCCATATCTGAAGCCCTGCGCCTGCGCCGGAGCGGCTGCCGCCGTCACGACACCGACAAACAACATTGCGCCGTAGAGCCGCTGCGAGATTTTTGCTGACATCGGAAACACCCCCGTGTTGCAGGAACTTGTCCACCTAATCGCGCAAATCGATTAAAGGTTCCGCGCCGCTTGATTGCTCGATTCGAATAAAATTCGCGGCTTCTTGGGACGGCTTCTTGGGACGGCTTCTTGGGGAACGGCAGCGTGCGCGACCCCTCGCCCCGCCCCATCTCTCATTGGTCGCGGCAAGTCGGCAAAAGGTTCAAAGGGGAAGAGCGAAAGGCCCGGGCCGGGCGGATGGCGTGCCCGCCCCGGTCGGCCGGTTAGGCCATGCAGCGGCCGTAAAGCGTCGCCAATTCGGGAGAAGTCACTGGACTGAAAGCGGAATCACAGCCAAACGGGACCTTGCCCCGGGCCTGCGAGCCACTTGGCGTCGGCACCTCTTGCCGCACCGCACGCGGATGCAACAGGGGCAGCCGGTCGCCTTTGCGGAAATGGTTCACCGTCATTGCCGGTTCAGGATCGCTCAATCCAGGAAGCACCGGAGCGGCATAAAGATGCGGTGCGGCTCCAGCAAGTACGAAAGCAGCCGTACACAGCGCCACTGCACCCACGACACGAAGAGAAACGAGCCTGGCCATCGGACATCTCCGAAACGTACAGCGGCTACCGACCCCGCTGAGCAAACGCCAAAGGCCCCCCGGCTATCAACGACACCGGCGACCCAACGTATTAGTGTCGGCAGCGTTCCGATTGGTCCAAACGCTCACCAATTCGTGATTACAGGTAGCGGCTGTTAGCGCCTGAACGACGCAGGCACCCGCGCACAGGGCCCCGTGAGGAACGAAAACCGCCGCCGCGCTTTGATGTGGCAGCCCGGCCATCCTTTCCCCCCTCCCCCCGTGCTTGGCCGGCAATGTTGGGCGCAGCCGATATGCCGATCGGCTGCGCCCTTTCTTTCAGCCTCCCCGTAGCCGCCTCACGCGGCGGCTTGCCAACGCAACCGTGCGGAGTGAAGCTCGATACCGGTCATGGTCACGTCGGGAGGGCTCGGCCATGTTGTTTCAACGGCGCCAATTGCTTCGGCTTGCGGGAACCGGAACCGCATGTGCTCTGTTCGCCCGCACGAGTTCGGCGGACACTTATCCGTCGCGGCCGATCCGTTGGATCGTTCCGTTCCCCGCGGGCGGCACCACCGATCTGGTGGCGCGCCTACTCGGGCAGTGGCTGAGCCAACGGCTCGGCCAACAAGTCATCGTGGAAAACAAGCCGGGCGGCGGCACCAATGTCGGCGTCCAAGCAGCGATTGCCGCGCCGGCCGACGGCTACACGCTGTTATTGACGCTCGCCACCAACACCATCAATCCGTCGCTCTACAAGAAACCGCCATACGACTTCCAGCATGACATCGCGCCGGTCGCGGGTTTGGCGGAACTGCCGTTGATCCTGGAAGTGAATCCCGCACTACCGATCAAGACTGTTTCCGAGTTGACCGCTTATGCAAAAGCCAACCCAGGCAAGCTCAATGTCGCGTCGTTTGGCGCCCGCACCATCAGCGACCTTGCGATCGAACTGTTTCAGCTCTCGGCCGGCATCGATGTCGTGCGGGTGCCTTATCCGGGCGATGCCCCAATGCTGATCGATCTGGTCAGCGGCCGCGTCCAAGCCGCGGTCGATGCATTGCCGGTATCGCTGGCGCATATCAGAGCGGGAGACGTACGCGCGGTGGCGCTGATGTCGACCAAGCGATCCGCGGCGTTGCCGAACGTGCCGACGGTCGGCGAAACGATACCCGGCTTCGAAGTCAATGCCTGGACCGGCGTCGGCGTGCCGCACGGCACACCTGACAGGATTATCGAGCGGCTCAACCGCGAGATCAATGCAGGGCTCGCCGATCCCGGCGTCAACGCCAAGCTCGCCGAGGTGGGCGGGACGCCGCTGCGCTACTCGCCGGGCGAATTGGGTGCCCTGGTCGCGAGTGAAACCAAGCGCTGGGCCGATCTGATCAAACGCGTCGGCATCCAGCCGCAATGAGGCGAGCCACGTGACCTGCGGCTGTCTCGCTCAGACCAACGATCTAACAGATTGCCTATTGCAAACTGGCTTGCCGCTCGACCGCCGGCCGTTCGCGATTGCGCGCCTTGCGGCCGAAGAACAGCGCCTGGCTGACAGCCGCCGAGACCGCAGCGAGCTGGAAAGGCTTTGCAATAAGGAATGCCGGCTCCGGCCGCCGTCCGGTGAGAAAGCGCTCGGGAAATGCGGTGATGAAGATGACCGGCGCCTCGAGGGAGCCGAGCAATTCATTGACCGCGTCAAGTCCGGAGCTGCCATCGGCGAGCTGGATGTCGGCCAGGATCAATCCCGGGCGCTTCTTCTTGGCGAGCGCCAGCGCCTCTGCATGGGTGCGCGCCACGCCGATCACCTTGTGACCGAGGCTTTCGACCAGCGCCTCAATGTCCATGGCAATAAACGTCTCGTCCTCGATAATGAGTACATCGGTGGCGATTTCGGCCGCCAGCTCGCGGCCCGATTCCTCAACTAATCCGCGCAACGTGCCCAGGTCGCATTCCAGGATCTCGGCGGCGTCCTCTTCGGAAAACCCCTCCAGTGCCACAAGCAGGAAGGCCTGCCGGGGACGCGGCGTGATTTGCGTCAGGTGCTGCTCGGGCGGCAGGGTTGCGGCGCTGGGCTCTGCCTCGCCGTTGACTGGCACCGAGTTCCAGATTTTGGTGAACAGCCGATATAGCGATACCCGCAACTTGCTGCCTTCGCTGAGGATTTGCGGGCTTTCGATCAGCGATTCGAGTGTCGCCGCCACATAAGCATCGCCCGATGCCTGGCTACCCGAAACGGCGCGGGCGTAGCGACGAAGAAATGGCAGTTGTTGCAGGACGGCTTGTGAGGTTGACAAGGCAACCCTCCCCTTCTTGACCCGAACTTACCTGCGGAAACGCGATCCGGCTATAAAAGTTCCCGAAAGTTCCCAAAAGGACTATTTCGGCGGTTTCGGCATGGAACCAGTCGCCCCCAGCGCGCGTTAGAGCCATTACGGGTGCTAGAGCAGGGTTTTTGACACTTGGGTGACCACACGGACGAGCCGGACGGGGCCATACACATGGGCGAACCGGAAAAAAGTGATGCAATGAAGAGCCACAGGACAAATCTCGACACAGTCGAGCCGGATTCGGACAAATTAGCAGTGCAAGATCCATCGATAGCCAAACGTCCGCATAAACCCGAAATCCGTTTGGGACGGGAAGCTCAGGCTCGGATCGGGGAGCTGTTGCGATCCATGTACAATTCCTATGTCAACCAGGGCGTCCCGTCGCGTCTTGATGACCTTGTTCGCCGGCTCGGCGAACAAGACTGAAACTGACCAAGGGATGTTGTCCGCATGAAGCTCGATCCTGCCATACGCGACCAAGTGCTCGCCACTGTGCCGAGCCTGCGCGCGTTTGCCATTTCACTGTGCGGTAATATCGATCGCGCCGACGACTTGGTGCAGGAGACGTTGCTGCGCGCGCTCGCGCACATCGATTCATTTCAGCCCGGCACGAATATGCCGGCATGGCTGTTCACCATTCTGCGCAACCTGTTCCGTTCGGAATACCGCAAACGGCGGCGCGAGGTTGAAGACGCCGACGGCCGCTATGCGGAGACGCTCAAATCGCAACCGGAGCAGACTGGCCGCGTGGAGTTTGAGGAATTCCGTGGCGCGCTTGCTAAACTACCGTCCGATCAGCGCGAGGCGCTGATTCTGGTCGGCGCGTCCGGGTTCTCGTACGACGACGCCGCGGCGATCTGCGGCTGCGCCGTTGGTACCATCAAAAGCCGGGTCAATCGTGCGCGCACGAGGCTCGCTGACCTACTGTCGATTGACAGCGTCGACGACTTCGGCCCCGACCACGCTACTCGCGCCGTGCTCGCCGGCGGCGGACGGGTCTAACCCCAGTCGGGGCGCGTAAGCCGCCCGGGGCCGCGGCGGCATCGATTCACAAACTGCGCTCCGGCCTCACGGTGTCGTCACCGGGGGCTGGGCGTTCGCATCCGTAAAGGTGCCGCCGAATTTTCCCGCAGGTCAAAAGCCAGTCCCGTTATGGCATGCCGCCGCGATGGGCGAGGCCGCCGTCGATGGTCACGATAGTGCCACTGACATACGCGCACAGATCTGAGGCGAGAAAGACGACCATCGCGGCGACCTCGTCGCAGGTGGCCGGGCGGCCATGCGGCATGCGCGCAAAGCTTTCCTTCCAGCGGCTCTCGTCACCGTAAATCCGCGCCGCGCGCTTACGACCCAAAACCTCAACGCGATCGGTCAGCACCGGCCCCGGATTGACGCCGACCACCCGCACGCCGTGATCGAGACTGGCACCGCCGATGGCGCGGGTGAATGCCATCAATCCGGCGTTGCCCATGGCGCCAGCGATATAGGTGGCGTCGAGCCGCTCACCACCAAGGCCGATGATGTTGATGATCACGCCATGCCGGCGCGCTTCCATGGTTTTCAGATAGTGCCGCGTCATGCCCACGTAGCCGAAAATTTTCAGGTCCCAGCCGGCACGCCATGACGCCTCGTCAACGTCGTGAATGGTGCCGCCGGGAACCGCTCCGGCATTGTTCACGACGATGTCGACGTCGCAAAACGCCTTATAGACGCTCTCGCGTGCTGCGGCGTCGGCGAGGTCGGCGGCGAGTGTCTGAGTCTTCACGCCACTTGCCGCGGCGATTGCTGCGGCTTCCTTTTTTAGCGCCTCGCCCGAGCGCGCCACGAGATTGACATGCACGCCCTCCCGCGCGAACCACTGCGCCACTGAAAGACCGATGCCCTTCGACGCGCCGGTGATCAGCGCTGTGCGACCGCCAAGCTTCAAGTCCATCGTTTCCCCCTCGATTTTTCCGTCTTGCATGCCGGTTTTGCCGGGCCTTTGTCCAGCAAGTCGCGATAGCTTAGAAAGCACCGGTTCATGGACATGAAAAGGACTCGACCGATGACCGGTAACGCAGACACCGCCAATCTCCCCGGCGGCACGACCGTTCTTGTCGAGATCGCGGACCGCATCGCCTGGGTGACGATGAACCGGCCGGAGAAGCGCAACGCCATCAACCCCACCATGTCGTTCGAAATGCTCGACGTGTTCGACGCGCTGGAGGCGGACGAGCGCTGCGGCGTGGTGGTGCTGACCGGCGCGGGCGACGCCTACTCGTCGGGCATGGATCTGCGCGAATATTTCCGCGCCACTGACAAGCTCAGCCATGACGAGCGCATGAAAATCATGCGCCGCAGCGCCACGGCGCAATGGAAGCGGCTGCAGTTCTACGGCAAGCCGACCATCGCGATGGTCAACGGCTGGTGTTTCGGCGGCGCGTTCAACTCGCTCGTCGCCTGCGATCTCGCCATCGCCGCCGAGGACGCGGCGTTCGGACTATCGGAGATCAACTGGGGCATCATTCCGGCCGGCACCGTCACCAAGGCGGTAGCCTCCGTCATGGGCCAGCGCGACTGCATGTATTACATCATGACCGGCGAGACCTTCGACGGACGCAAGGCCAGCGCCACCGGGTTGGTCAACGAGGCTGTGCCGGCAGCCGCGTTGCGCGCCCGCGTGGAAAAACTCGCCAAGACGCTGCTTGAGAAAAATCCGATGGCGCTCCGTATCGCCAAGCACGCGGCGCGGCGTGTCCACGATATGTCGTGGGAGGACGCCGAGGATTATCTGTTCGCCAAGCTCGACCAGCTCCGCTTTCTCGACCCGGAAAAAGGCCGCGAGAAGGGCATGAGCCAGTTCCTCGACGACAAATCGTACCGGCCGGGGCTGTCCGCCTACCGGCGCGAGGTGTGAACATCGCAGTTCCCTTCGCCGTCACATGTGCGACGGGAGCCACAGCGCCAGGATCGGAAACGCGATCAGAATGACGAGCCGAATCAGGTCCGTCACGATGAACGGCAGCACGCCGACAAAGATCGTGGAAAAACTGACTTCCTGCACCACGCTCTTGATGACGAACACGTTCATGCCCACCGGCGGATGAATGAGCCCGAGTTCCACCGTCATCACGATGATCACGCCGAACCAGATCGGATCGAAGCCGAGCTGGGTGACCACTGGAAAGATGATCGGAATGGTGAGAATGATCATCGCCAGCGAGTCCATCAGGCAGCCGAGCACGATGTACATCACCATGATCAGCGCCAGCACGCCGTAACGGCCGAAGCCGAGTCCGGTGAGGAGTTCCGTCACCTTCTGCGGCGTCTGCGTCACCGTGAGGAAATAGCCGAACAGCAGCGCGCCGATCAGCACCGTGAGCACGGCGGCAGCGGTACGCACCGCCTGGAGCAGCGAGCGACGGATCTCGGCGCGCGTCAGCTTGCCGCGAATGACGCCGATGATGAGCGCGCCTGAAGCGCCCATGCCGCCGGCCTCGGTCGGCGTGAACAGGCCCCCATAGAGGCCGCCGATCACGAAGATGAACAGCAGCAGCATCGCCCAGATGTTGCGCAAGCCAGCCCATCGCTCCTGCCACGAATGGCGCGGCGCCGATGGCAAGAACTTCGGCCGAACTCGCCCAATGATCACCACCGTCATGATATCCATCGAGGCCGCGATAAGGCCCGGAATAATCCCGGCGATGAACAGCTTGCCGATGTCCTGCTCGGTAATGATGCCGTAGACCGCGAGCACGGTCGACGGCGGCAGCATGGCGCCAAGCGTGCCGCCGGCCGCAATGACGCCGGTGGCGAACGATTGCGGATAATTGTAGCGCCGCATCTCCGGATAGGCGACGGTGGCGAACGTCGCGGCGGTGGCGACGGAAGAGCCCGAGATAGCGGCGAAGCCGGCGCAGGCGGCAATGGTGGCGATGCCGAGGCCGCCTTTGAAATGCCCGACAAAGGCATTGGCGGCGCGGAACAGCTCGCGGCTCATGCCTGAGTTGGATACGAACGCACCCATCAGCAGGAACATCGGGATGACGCCGAACGTGTAGTCGGTCACCGTGCGCATCGAGGTGAGACCGACGTTCTTCAAGGCCGCGGTACCGCCGACGATGTAGGCGAAACCCGAAACGCCGACGAGTCCCATCGCCATGCCGACCGGCACGCGCAGCAGCATGAGCGCGAACAGCGCGACGAAGCCGATGATGGCAACCGTATCGCTACTCACCCGCGCCTCATCAGACTGTCATGCCCGCGAAGGCGGGCATCCAGCACACGCAAGCCATCGGAGACTTGCGCCGCCGCTGTAAATTTCGCGCTCGATGAATACTGGATCGTCCGCCTTCGCGAACGATGACAGTTTAACGGAGCTCTTGCTGTGCTGCTCATTCCACCGGCTTGATCTGGTATTGGTTGCCAAAAAGCTCGGGACGGAAGATCAGCCGATACGTCCGCACGGCGATCAAGAACACCGCAGACACGTCACCGAGCCAGGCCACGAGGAAAAAGGGCCAAGTCGGCAGCCGCAGGTCGAACGTCAGCACGTGGTCACGGCGCGTATCCAGCACCTTGTCGAACAGCGTGTATGTCTGCACCGTGACGACAAACAGCAGCACCAGGGTGGCGAACACGTCGATAAAACGCTTCGCCCTGTCGCCCACATTGGCATAGACAAGGTCGACGGTGATGTGCGTGCCACGATACGAGGTCGCCGCGATTCCCCAGAAAATCAGAATGCCAAGCAGCAGCCGGCCGAAGTCATACGCGTCCGGAATCTGGACGCTGAAGAAATACCGCAGCATCACGGAAATGAAGACATCGGCGGCGACGATGCCGACGAAGAACGCCGCGATCAGCTCTATGCCGTCGATGAAGGCATCCATCGCGCTGCGGCGGCGCGGCGGCGAAGCAGGTGCGGCGTCGGGGGGATCGGCTTCAGGCATGGTCGTTCGCGTGCCGGCGGCGGCGCCAAAAATCCGGCGCCGCGCCAGTCTCCTCGCCCGTCAGAACCCCGCGTTGTATTGCTTTAATGACGCCTGCAGATCGCTCCAGATCGCGTCAGGATCGCCACCCGCCTTTTTCACGTCGTTTGCCCATTTCTGCTTGAGCGGCTCCGCCGACTTTTTCCACTCGTCAAGCTGCTCGTCCGAAATCTTGTAAACTTCGTGGGATGGCTCGGCTTTGAGCTTCGCCAAGCCGCCGCGCTCAAAATCGGCCCACGGATCGGCAAACCGGGCCGCCCATTGGCTCGTGCAATGCCGGTCGATGACCTTCTTTTGCGAGTCTGACATCGCCGCATAGGTCGCCGGATTCATCAGCCACTGGAACATGACCGAGCCAAGCGGCTCATCCATGTCGTACTTGGTGACCTTGTCGATCCCGAACAGCACCATCGAACCCCACGGGAATGTAATGGCGTCGGCAACGCCCTTGGCGAGAATATCCCGCGCCTCGGGCGCACTCGACTGCACATTGGTGCCGCCAAGCTGTGTCACCCAAGCCGCGATCGTGCCCTGGGCCGGTCGGACTTTCATGCCTTTGATGTCGGCCGGCACCACGATTTTCTTTTTGCTTGAGTGCCAGGCCATCGGATCGAGTACGAAGGAGAAGCAGTAGTGCACGTCCTTCATCTCGGTCGCCGCGTATTTGCGATACCACGCGTCGATTGCGAGATTGCCGCCCTTGGCGTTGCCGACGATAAACGGCAGTTCGCCCGCGGCAATGATCGGGAAGCGGCCGGGTTGGTAGCCCGGATTGACGTAGACGAAGTCGGCAATCCCGTCGCGCGCCATGTCGTAATGGTCGAATGCTTTGCCGAGCTGTTGTGCCGGATAAATCGTGTACGTAATGGTGCCGTTTGATTCTTTTTTGATGTCGTCGGCCCAATCCTGGATTGCCTTTTGCAGCGGATGGTTTGGCGGCACCCAGTGCGAGAGCTTGAGATTGAACGTTTTCTCTTGCGCCGACGCCGTTCCGAGACCTGACACGAGTCCCAGTGCCAAGCCGAGCGCGGCAACTCCGCCGAGCTTTGCAAGACGCATCTGCTGCATGATCGTTTCCCCCTTTTGCGGCCTTTTCGCTGCCGGTATTTAATCGCAGAAACCGCGCGCTGTACATCGCATTCGGCTCTGGCCCGAAGGCGCCCGCACCGGCCGGGGAATCAAAGGCCGCAGTGCTCTCGCGGCCTTCCTCGCCCTCGCCCTCCCCTTCCCTCAACCGGGCAAATGATTACAGTGCCGCCCGCCACCGCCGCACGAGAGAGGTCTTCGCGCCATGAAGGAAGAAGTCGTCAGCTTTCAATCCGCGGGCTTGCGCCTGCACGGCATCCTCAGCGTGCCGGATGGCTTGCGCCCCGGCGAGCGGCGCGCCGCGTTCCTGGTGCTGCACGGATTCGGTTCAAACAGCGACAGCCCGACGTGCATCACGCCCGCAAGGGTCCTCAACGAGTTCGGCTATGTGACGCTGCGCTTCGACATGCGCAGTTGCGGCAAGAGTGAGGGCGAATTCGGCGGCATTATCTGCCTCGAGCAGGTCGACGACACCGGCAATGCGCTCGATTTCCTTGCCCGGCACGGCAATGTCGATCCCGACCGCATCGGGGTAATCGGTTCGAGCTTCGGCGGCGCAGTTGGCGTCTATGCCGGCGGCACCAATCCGCGGGTAGCCGCCGTGGTGTCGAACGGCGGTTGGGGCCACGGCGAACGCAAGTTCCGCGGTCAGCATCGCACGCCGGAAGCCTGGGCCAAATTCACCAAGATGCTCGAAGAGGGCAAAGCACATCGCGCTCGCACCGGAAAATCGCTGATGGTGCCGCGCTATGACATCGTGCCGATCCCCGATCATGTCCGCGCCAATCTGGATAAACAGGGCGTCGGCATGCTGGCGCCCGGATCGGTCGAAACGTTTCCGGCCGAAACCGCGCAGAGCATGTTCGATTTCCGCGCCGAGGAAGTCGTTGGCAATATCGCGCCGAGGCCGCTGCTGCTCATCCACTCCGCCAAAGACTCGGTGACGCCGACCGAACAGTCGATCGAAATGTTCAAGCGCGCCGGCCAGCCTGCCGAACTGCACCTGTTCGCCGGCCTCGACCATTTTCTGTTCGCGGAAAAATCCACCCGCGTCTGGAACATGATGCGGCAATGGCTCGATACGTATTTCCCGGCGACGAAGTGACACGTCGTCATCGTTCGCGAAAGCGGACGATCCAGTAATCACTGATCAATAGGCAGCACGTTAATTCTCAAGACATCGGTGGTTACTGGATTCCCCGCCTAGGCGGGGAATGACAATGCTGTGGTGATTGGAGAAATCGAGTGAGCGAACGCATCCTTGTCCCCCAGGAAGAACTGCACCGCTTCATCCGCGACGTGTTGGTGTCTCTGGGTGCGAAGGCGAACGAAGCCGCGATGGTCGCGGATGGCCTGGTGTGGGCCAACCTGCGCGGCGTCGACGGCCACGGCGTCTCGCGGCTGTCGCGCTATATCGGCATCATCAAGCGCGGCGAAATCGACACCAAAGCCGCGCCGCGGCTCGTGCACGACCGGCCCGCGACCTTCGTGATCGACTCCGGCCACGGCTTCGGGCCGGTGGCGTGCATGCAGGCTGCCGCGCTCGCCGTCGAGCGGGCAAAGAAAATCGGCGTCTGCTACGGCATCGTGCGCGAGACCACGCACACCGGCGCCATCGGACGTTATGCGCAATGGATCGCGCAGCAGAACTGCGCCGGCCTCATCATGGGCTGCGGTCCGGCGCTGATGGCGTTTCACGGTACTCGCGTCGCCAGCATGGCGACAAGCCCGATCACCATTGCGGTGCCGAGCGGCAAAGGCGTGATGCTGCTCGACATGGCGACCTCGACCATCTCCAACGGAAAGATTTTACAGGCGCGCGCCACCGGCGAGCCGCTGCCGCCCGGTACCGTGCTCACCAAAGACGGCGAGCCGACGACCGATCCAAAGCAAGCCGAAATTCTGCTGCCGCTTGGCGGCCCGAAGGGCTCTGGCCTCGGTCTGATGTTCGAGATGCTGGCAAGCATCATGGCCGCGGCGCCAATCCAGTCGCGCGCGCTCGGCCCCGAGAACCGCACGCGCCACGTCGCCAACCTGGCGATGCTCGCCATCGATATCGCAAGCTTCCGCCCGCTCGCTGATTTCGAGCACGATGCCGACGCACTGGTGGCCCTTCTCAAATCGCTGCCACGGCAGGTGGGCTTCGACGAAGTCACGATGCCGGGCGAACGCTCTGGCCGCACCGAGATATTGCGCCGCAAGAACGGCATTCCGATTCCGGCAAAACTCTGGAGCGAGCTTGAGGGGATCGCCAAAACCTACGCGGTCAAAATGCCTGCAACGGAACCAGCACGATGACACTCATCCGCCGCTCCATCTGCATCGCACTCCTGGTGACGGCGTGGGCCGCAAGCGCTGCGGCCGGTCCGATCGACGCGTTCTACAAGGGAAAGACCGTCACGTTTCTCGTCGGCGGCAGCGCCGGTGGCGGCTACGACATACTCGGCCGGGCGATCGCCCGCTACATCGGCCACCACATTCCGGGCGACCCTTCCATTGTCGTGCAGAACATGCCGGGTGCCGGCGGCATGGTTGCCATGGATTATCTGTTCCACACCGCCGAGCATGACGGCAGCGTCATCGCGCTGGTCGAGAATGGGCCGCCGTTGGCGCCGCTGTTCGGCGTCAAGCAGGCGCGCTACGACGCCACCAAATTCAATTGGCTCGGCACGCCGAGCGTCGAGACCGCCGTGGCGCTGGTCTGGCACACCGTGCCGGTTAATTCGCTCGCGGACCTGAAATCGCGCACCACCACGATGGGTGCGTCCGGCACCAATTCCACGCAGGCGTTCTACACACGGCTGGTCGATGCCGTGCTCGGCACCAAGATGAAGGCCATCAACGGCTACAAGGGACTGAACGATACTTTTTTGGCGATGGAGCGTGGCGAGATCGATGGCTCGCCCAGCGTGTTCTACAGCGCGATCACTTCGACGCGGCCCCACTGGCTGCCCGACCATTTGGCGAAAGCCATCCTGCAATACGGGCCGCAGCCGGTGAAGGATTTGGCCGGCGTGCCGTTCGTGCCCGATCTGATCACGGTGCCCGACGACAAATTGCTGCTGCAGGCGGCGTTCGCGCCGCTGGCGCTCGGACGTCCGCTGGTGATGCCGCCCGGCGTGCCGGCGGAGCGGGTTGCGGCAATGCGGCAGGCGCTCGCTGACACGCTTGCCGATCCCACCTTCCTGGCCGATGCGAAAAACATCAAACTTGTCGTCAACGCGCCGCAGACCGGCCAGCAGCTTCAGGACGTCATCGACCACGCCTACGCCACGCCGCCGCGCGTCGTCGACCGCTTGCGCGCACTCAATGAGGGCGTCGACCGGTGATCAGCAACAAGCCCCATCGACCGGATCGGCGGCGTAGAGCGCGTCCCTGAGCCACGCCGGCGGCATGTCGTCGAACGCGACTTCGGCGACCGGTTTGAACACCTTGAACCAGTGCCGTTCACCGGCCTGCGTCCAAAACGTAACCACCGTTTCGAGCGGCGGGCAGCCGGGCCGCGCGCAGACTACCTCGGACACGAGGATCGCATCGTCTGCCGCAAGGTCGAGGCTCTCGCGCGTCCAGACCCTCACTCGCTCCAGCGCGCGCACATGCACCTCGTCTTGCCGGAATGCACCGAAGCGCAGCGGCGCCGCACGTGGCGCCGGCTTCCAGGCTATATCGGGGGCCACTTCTCGCATCCTGGTTCTCAGTTCGGAAATGCCACCACAAGATGAGCGCGGTTCGATTCCGGAAGAACCTCTCCTTCCGGCTTCACCGTGACAAAGTAGGTCCCCGCCGTCCGGATCAATTCTGGCGCGATGGTCGCCTCGATCTCGGACTTGTTGACGTAGCGGGTCGGCAGCGGCTGGCCGTTAAGCAGCACGCGATGAAACGGCCACATGCCGGGGCCGCGCACTTTCAGCACCGTCGGACCAGAGCCTGCGACGACATAAAGCGGCGAGATGTCCAGATCGAGCGGCAGCGTCTGATAGGCATAGAACGCCGGAATAGGATTTTTATACTTGGAAAAGCCGATATCGACCTTCTTGCCGTCCATGATGACCATCTTGACGTTCTGCGTCATCCAGATGTCTAACAGCGGATCACCCTCGATGATGCAAAGGTCAGCGACCTTGCCGGGCTCGACGCTGCCGTAATCCCTATTCTTCTTGAAGGTCTTGGCGACGTTCAACGTCGCCGCCTGGATCGCCGTCATCGGCGGCACGCCGGCCTCGACATCCATCACCAGCGCTTCGTGCAGCAGCATCGCCGCCATGCCGCGCGGCGGGTCGGAGCCTTCCTTCAAGATGCCGCCGGCGGCAACGAAGCGGCGAATGAATTCGTTGGCCTTTTCGTAGAAGATCTTGGTGCGATCGAGCTGCTCGGGCGTGTAGCGCTTGTAGAGCTTGTCGTAAGCCACGTCGGCAATCGCGCGCACCGCTGCTGGCAGATCGGCATCGGGATTGTCGAGAATCTCCCGCTCGCGTTCGCGGAATCGCGGCGCGCTCGGCGACAGCGGCCGCAGCCACTTGGCGATGGTCGGCGTCCAGGCAACGCCGTGTTCCACCATGACGCCAATCACCTCGTCGAAATTTTCCGGCTCGTAGTATGAACCGGCCAGCTCCTGCTCGATGTTGCCGGCCAAGCGCTGCCTAGCCAATTGCCGCCGCCGTTTCACGTCGAGAATGGAACTATAGCCAACCGACCAGATGTGCTCGATGCTGTCCACGCCGGCCTTGACCGACTCGATCACATCCCAGCTGTGCGCGGTGACCCCGAGCCCAACCTTGTGCGCCTCATCGGCCGCGGCATGAACGAGATCGTACGAGATGAACTCGTTGAGCTTGATCAGATCGTAACCCTGCTCCTTCTTGTCACGAATGGCCTTGCGCGCTTCCTCCGGAGTCTCGACCGTGATGTTGCCGCGCACCGCGCGCGAGTCGGGCGCATCGGTTTCGGTACGAACGCCACCAATCGCCTGCCCTGACGTCCAGATGCGCGGCCCCTTGATATTGCCGGACTCGGTGCCGCGCTTCTGGGCCAAGGTCCACGGGCCGTCTTGAAAAATCTCAATAGTGACCGCAGTGGTGATGCCGAGATGCAGGTAAAGCTCGCCGTGGAAATCCTCGAGATGCGCGTGCCCATCGATAAAGCCCGGCAGTACGGTCTTGCCGGCGACATCGATCACCTCGGCGCCAGGCGGCACAGCGATCTCGCCATCGCGCCCGACCGCCGCAAACCGGCCGTCGCGGATGACGATGACCGCATTATCGAGTGGCGGCCGCCCGGTGCCATCGATCAGCCTGCCGCCCCGCACCACCAGCACTTTGTCCGACATTTTTCGCCTAACCTCCTGCCACCAGCCCGGAGTTGTCCCGGATTTGGGCTATCGAACGACTGTTCCATGAGCAAGCAGCCCGAACGGGCCGCGCGCGACCTTAACGCCTCGGACCGGGCGGGCAAGCCATCGGCTGCCCTGGGGGCCTCTGCCGGAGAGGGATTTTGGCTTCATCCCATCCTGAGCTAGGGTCCGCTGCTATTCTCTTGACAGCGGATTTGCCGAAACCTCCAGAGGCCTCGGGTCGACTAATGTTCGTCACAGCCGCGGAAGCGATCCCGACAGTGGGATTTGTCCGGCTTCTAGATCGGGTGGTTCACATGCACTCTCAGAATATCCTATCCAGAATGAAAAACAGCGCGGCCTCCGTGTACCGTCTTGCGCCGGCCCTCATCGGGCTCGGCCGTTGCTGGCGCTTTGCCCGCCTGCTTCCGCGCAACCGGCTCCGGCCGGGGGCGGCGGTTTTCTCGATGCCAAATTTTGCGGCGACACGCTTAACCTCAATCCCGGATCGACGTACCACGACGGCGCCTGCCAATTGTGGAAGCTCGCTCCCGACACCAGCGGCTGGTCGCGGCTGCAACTGAAGGAAAACGGCAAGTATCTCGACGCCAAACAATGCAGCGACGAGCTGAATATGAATCCGGGGTCGACGTACGACAACGGCTCTTGCCAGTTATGGAAGCTCGTGCCCGCCACCGATGGCTGGTCGCGGGTCCAAATCAAGCGCAATGGCAAGCTCCTCTCGGCCGCCAATTGCGCGGACATAGAGCTGAGTGAAGACTCAGCCGACAACGGCGCGGATTGGCAGCTGTGGCGGCTCGTTCCTGATGCCGATGGCTGGTCGCGGCTGCAGATCAAATGCACGGTCGCGCCGAGCGGCGACGAATTCGTCGCCGACGGACAGACATACGGCTGGTATGACGACGGCTGGAACGGTCCCGGCTGGTATATCGTCGGCTTCGAATTCCGCCGCGGCCGCGGCTTCGGCGGCCGTGAGGGCTGGCACAACTGGCACCATCACGGTAGCCACGGTCACCACGGCGGCGAACACCATGGCGGCGAGCACCACGGTGGTGAGCACCATGGCGGCGAACATCACGGTGGCGAGCACCACGGCGGCGAACACCATGGTGTTGAGCACCACGGCGGCCAACACCGCAGCGTCAGTCGTCACGGTGGCGGTGGGCATGGTGGCGGCCACGGTGGCGGCGGCCGCCATCGCTCCGACATTCGTCTCAAGCACGACATCGTCATGCTCGGACACCTCGATAATGGCCTCGGTTTCTATCGCTTCAGCTACAACGGCAGCAATAAAGTCTATGTCGGTGTAATGGCGCAGGAAGTCCTGGCCGTCATGCCAAAGGCTGTCTCACGCGACCGCGACGGCTACTTGGTCGTGGACTATGACCAGCTGGGTCTGCACATGGAGACCTGGACCAAGTGGGTGGCCGCCGGTCAAAGAGTTCCCACTACGGCCTCCATTCGACACTGAGACACCGGCCACGGAGGAGAAGAGGCGACACCGTGCGGCCGCGCTGGTTGCGCGGCTTTGCTCACGAATAATCGGCGATCAACGGCACGAACACGTAACCGCCGCTTGCGGCTCTGTTCGCGTGGCCGAGAGCCGGAAACGGAAGATGGCCGCCGGTGAACAGAAGCCGGTCCGTCGTCACCATGTCGAACACCTTCTTGCGGTTGGCCAACGCCAGCGGCGGATCGGCATCGAACGCCACCGAGCGTTCCGGATCGGCAAACTGCAAGGCCGCGCAGTGCACGATGTCGCCGAAAATCAGGAGGTCCTCGCCGCCCGACGAAACGCGCACCATGGTATGGCCCGGCGTATGACCCGGCAGCGCGGCCGCGGTGATGCCCGGCGCGAACTGTGTGCCGTCTTTGCACATCAGCACCTTACCGGCATCCATGTACGGCTTGATCGAACTTCTCGCCATGTCGAAGAACACGCGGAACTGCTCTGGCGTCTTGCCGCGCATCTCATCCGACATCCAGAATGCGTACTCGTCGCCGTGGACATGCACGGTCGCATTGGGAAAAAGCGCACGGCCGTCGGCCGCGATCAACCCCGGGATATGATCGGGGTGCATGTGTGTGATGATGACGGCGTCGACCGCGGCTGGATCAACGCCGGCGGCAGCGAGATTTTTCGGCAGACGTCCCACCGTCGGCGCGAAGGAAGCACCGCCTCCGGTGTCGACGAGAATCAGTTTGTCGCCGGTATTGATGAGCCAGACATTAAGCGGCGTCGGAATGGCGTTTTTGTCGCCCACGTGACTGTCCTTCAGCAACTTCTCCGTACCGGCCGCGTCTCCGGTGAACAGCCCGTGTTCGAGGGTGAGTTTGCCGTCGCTTATCACTGTGACTTCAAACCCGCCGAGCTTATGCCGGTAGAAACCTGGTGCCTGCGTGCCTGCCTGGGGCATTGCCATGGGATGTTCTCCTGCCGTTTGTGGGACCGCCTTAATCTGCGGCTGGATTTAGACCTCGGCAAGCCGCAGCCCGATCAGCCGGTCGAGCGCGGACTGATCGGCGAGCAGCGCCGCCGATGGGCCACAATGGACGATGCGGCCGCGTTCGATGACGAGCGCGGTCTCGGTCAGCGACAGCGCAATGTCGGCGTGCTGCTCGACCAGGATGAAGGCGTTGCTGCCCTCGCTCGTCATGCGGCGGATGGCGGCGCCAAGCTCCTCGACGATGATCGGCGCAAGGCCTTCGAGCGGCTCGTCGAGCAACAGCAGCGCCGGATTGGTCATCAACGCGCGCGCGATCGCCAGCATCTGCTGCTCGCCGCCCGACAGCTGATTGCCGAAATTGCGCCGCCGCTCGGCAAGCCGCGGAAACAGGTCATACACCGACTGGAGTTCCCATCGGCCGGGACGCGCCGCGACGGTGAGATTTTCTTCCACCGTCAGCGCCGAGAAAATCTCCCGCTCCTGCGCCACCCAGCCAATGCCGGCGCGGGCGCGGCGGTGCGGCGGCTCTCCCGTGATATCGGCGCCGCGCCACAGAATGCGGCCGCGCACGATCTGGGTCATGCCCATGATGGTGAGAATGAGCGTCGACTTACCGACTCCGTTACGCCCGAGCAGCGCAAGGCTGCTGCGCTCGGGCAGATCAAACGTCACGCCGTCGAGCACGACGCCGGCGCCGTAACCGGCGCGCACGTCGCTGAGCGAGAGGAGTGAATCAGCCATGCACCGCCACCCGATGCGCTTCGCCAAGATAGACCGCGCGCACCCGCGCGTCGGCGGCGATTTCAGCCGGCGTACCCTCCATCAGCACGCTGCCGCCGACCAGCACGATGATGCGCGAGGCGAAACGGAACACCAGTTCCATGTCGTGCTCAATGAACAGCACGGTGATGTCGCGCGACAGGCCGGCGATCGCTTCGAACAGCTCCCTGCTCTCCTCGCGCGGCACGCTGGCGGCCGGCTCGTCGAGCAGCAGCACCTTGGGTTTGGACGCCAGCGCCAAGGCGATTTCGAGCAGACGCTGCTGGCCGTACGCGAGCTCACGCGTTCGCCGGTGGCAAACCGGCCCGAGCGCCAACCGGACGAGAATGGCATGAGCCTCCTCGATTTCGTAGCGATACGCAGTGAGCGGCCGCCACCAGGTCGGGGCGACGCGGCGGCGCTCACACACCGCAAGTGTCACCGATTCAAGTGCGCTCAGATGCGGAAACAGCGAATTGATCTGATAGGTGCGCACCAGCCCTCGGCGCACACGCTCCTCGGGCGGCAGCGCCGTAATGTCCTCGTCGCCGAGAACAATGCGCCCGGAATCCGGACGCAGCATTCCGGTCATCAGGTTGATCAGTGTCGTCTTGCCGGCGCCGTTCGGCCCGATCAGCGCGTAACGCACACCGGGCGGCAAATCGATGTTGACGTCGGCGGCAACGACGAGCGAGCCGAAGCTCTTGTTGACGCCGCGTGCGGAAAGTGCGCTCCCGCTCACGGCCAAACTTTCAGGCGACGCGCCAAAAGTTCCAGCCCGCCGAGGATGCCGTTGGGCAGAAACATGACGATGGCGATCAAAAGCAGGCCGATCCAGAAATACCAGAATTGCGGGTTCAGTCCCGAGAACTGGTCGCGGGCGACCATATAGACCGCCGCGCCGATCAAGCCGCCGTAAAGCCGGCCGGTGCCGCCGACGATGAGCATGACCAGCACGTCGGCCGAGCGCTGAAAGCCGAGCGATTCAAGCGAAGCCGTTTCGGTAGTTTGTGTCAGCATGGCGCCCGCAATGCCGGCGATAATGGCGGCGATCGTGTAGATGGTGCGGATATGCGAGAGGATCGGCGCGCCGATCGCCGGCATGCGCGCACTGTTTTCGCGAATACCGCGCAGCGCCAGCCCAAAAGGCGAATGAATGATGCGCCGCGCCACGAGGAAAATAACAAATAATCCGGCCAGCGCGTACGCGTACGCCGTATAGCCGTAGAGATCGAAATCAAAGATGCCGAGGAGCTTCCAGGTTTGAATGCCCTGCAGACCGTTGAACCCTCCGGTGAGCCAATTGGCGTCGTTGGCGGCCTCCTGCAGCAGCAGGCAGAAGCCGAGCGTGATCATGATCAGCGCGAGGTGGCGAAAGCGGGCGATAACGAAGCTCGTGATATAGCCGACGATGCCGGCGGCGAGGCCGGCGGCCAAAAGTCCGGTCAGCGGCTCGCCCCAGCCCCATACCGAGATCAGGCCGGCCGTATAGGCACCAACGCCGAAATAAGCGGCGTGCCCGAGCGAGACGATGCCTGAGAAGCCGAGAATGAGATCAAGCGACAGTGCAAACAGCGCGGTAATCGCGACCTGGCTCGCCAAAATCAGATAATCCGGCGTCAGCACGAACGGCAATAGCGTAGCGAGCCAGAACGCAATCTCGCTCCAGCGCCAGCGCGCCTGCGCGCGAAGAAACTCGTTCGGACCGGCCGGCGCGGCGGAAGCGGCGGCGGCGAGCGTCTCGCTGGTCACAGCCTAGCGCCTCCCGAACAGGCCGGTCGGCCGCCACATGATCATCACCAGCATCACCAGATAGATCAGGACCGAACCGAGCGCCGGAACGTAATATTTTCCGGCCATGTCGGCTACGCCGAGCAGCATGGCGGCGACGAAGGATCCGGCGATCGAACCCAGGCCGCCGACCGATACGACGATCAGAACATAGATCAGATAAGTCAGGGCGAATGACGGGTCGAGTCCCAGCATGGGAAGCGCGAGGCCGCCGCCGAGCCCGGCGAGACCGCCGCCCAGCGCAAAGGTAACGGCGAACAGCCGGTCGACGTCGATGCCGAGACCGCGCGCCATGCGCTGGTTGTTCACCGCGGCGCGGACCTGCGCGCCGAATCGGGTCGACTCTAGCGTCAGCATGAGCACGGCCGTGATCAGGGCCGCCACCACGATAAGAAACAGCCGATAGACCGCAAGGTCGATCCCGGCGACGGTGAAAGAGCCCTGCAGATAGGACGGCAACTGCATCGGCTGCTGGTCGGTGCCGTAGATGTAGGCGGCGGTCGCGATCGACATGAAGACGATGCCGATCGTCAGCAGGCACTGATTGAGTTCGTTGGAATTGTAGAACCGCCGAAAGAAGATGCGCTCGAGCACGATGCTGGCCGCCGCGCCGGCGACGAAAGCGGCCGGCAGCGTAGCGAGGAACGGCCACCCGAGCGCATTCATCAGCGTGACGGTGACGTAACCGCCGAGCATGGCGAAGCTGCAATGCGCCAGGTTGACGAAATTCATCATCCCGAGCGTGACCGACAGCCCGACCGACATCAGGAACAGAAGCATCCCGTAGGCAGCGCCGTCGAACAACACACCCAAAGCGGGGAGCATGGAGGCTTGCCTACGGGTAACCGTTCATTCTTCCGGACCGTTCACTTCTTCGCGCCGTGCGCCGGATCCTTGACGTTCGGCACAGCGGCGATTTCAACGTTGAGCAATTCGTTGCCGACTTTCTCCACGCGGCGGATATACACCGTCTGGACGATATCGCGCGTCTCCGGATCGATCATGATCGGACCGCGCGGGCTCTCCCAGCTCATGCCTTTGGCTGCGGCAATGAGCGAATCGCCGTCCGCCTTGCCGCCGGTCTTTGCCAGCGCCGCATAGATCAGATGCGCGCCGTCATATCCGCCGATGGAAAAGAAATCGGGATTGCGATGGAATTCGGCGTTGTAGGTTTTGACGAATTCCTTGTTCATCGGCGACTGGTGATTGTAGTCGTAGTCCGACACCGTGATGATGCCCAGTGAGGATTCGCCCATGCTCTTGAGCGCGGTCTCGGAAGCGAGTGCGTCTTGTCCGAGAATCTTGACCTTCTTGGTGTCGATGCCGCGTTCAGCCAGCGCCTTGCCGACTGCCGCCGGCTGCGCGCCACCGGGAATCCAGATGTAGATCGCATCCGGGTTTTTGTCCTTGGCCGCCTGAACAAAGGAGGAAAAATCCGGATTCGCGATCGGGAAGCGGACCGAGCCCAGGACTTTGCCGCCGTTATCCTTGAAGCCTTTTTGGAACCACGTCTCGGCGTCGATGCCCGGGCCGTAGTCTGACACCATGGTGTAGACCGTCTTGATGCCGTTTTTAGCGGCCCACTGACCGAGCGTATAATTCAGCTGCGGCGTGGTCGACGACGTGCGCGCAATATATGGCGACTTCTCGGTAATGATCGAGGTCGCCGCATTCATCACCACCATGAATTTCTTGGCTTGCTTGGAAACGTCCGCCGCCGCTAGCGCGTTCGGCGTCAGCGAGAAGGCGCCGAGGATATCGGCGTGATCGCGGACGATCGCCTCCTGAGCGAGCCGTTTCGCGGTGTCGGGAAACATGCCTCCCGTATCCTTGCGAATGAGCTCGATCTTCTTGCCGGCGACCGTGTCGCCGTGCTGCTTCATCCAAAGCGTGACGCCATGGTCGATCTGCGCCCCGGTGTCGGCGAACTGTCCGGAATACTCGTTAATCATTCCGATTTTGACCGAGTTCTGGGCGCTGGCCGACCCGGCGCCGATAAGCGCCAGCGCCACGCAGGTTAGACCGCACAATAGCTTTTGCATCGCTCCCTCCCGATTTTCGGAATGCTCAACCCGATTTCGAGCGCTATCCTCGTTCAGGTCGCGGCAAAGTGCAACGTGCCAAAGCGGCGCAAATGGGCGCATCCGACGCTGCTTGGGACGCCGCCCGCCGGCGACTAACCTTGCTTGCTGCGAGGATCGCCTGTTGAATGGGCGGCAATCCACGAAGGGAGAAAAAAACATGCCTGTGGGCAAGAAATTCGAAGCGATCCATGTCGAGAACGAAGGCGGCATCACCTGGCTGATGATTAACCGGCCCGACAAGCGCAACGCCATGAGTCCGCAAGTCCACCTCGAAATGGACGAGGTGCTCGACGATCTGGCCGTCGACCCGGCAACCGAAGTCCTGGTGCTGACCGGTGCGGGAAATCAGGCGTTTTCGGCCGGACAGGATATCAAGCTCTACTTCCGCGCTAACGCCGGCAATGCGGCGGCTCGGCACAAGCTGCGCCGCGCTTCCAACAATTGGCGCTGGCAGAAGCTCTCGACCTTTCCAAAGCCGACCATTGCCATGATCAACGGTTACTGCTTCGGCGGCGCCTTCACCCAGGCGTCGGCCTGCGATATTGCGCTCGCCGCCGACGACGCCATGTTCGGCCTTTCCGAGATCAATTGGGGCATCCTGCCCGGCGGCATCGTATCCTGGAACGTGGCGCAGACGATGAACTATCGCGATGCGATGTACTACGCGATGACCGGCGACTCGTTCGACGGCAAGCAGGCGAAGCAGATGGGCTTCGTAAACTTCTCCTATCCAAAGGACCGGCTGCGCGAGGAAACCATCAAGCTCGCCAAGAAGCTTATGGAAAAGAGCCCGGCGGCGATGCGCTACACCAAGGAGGCCATCCGCGCCGTGCGCTTCATGAACGAGCCGCAGGCGGCAGATTATCTCAACGCGAAGAGCGACGCGCTACGCTACAACGATAAAGAGAGCAGCCGCGAGGAAGGCATGAAGCAGTTCCTTGACGAGAAGAGCTACCGTCCCGGCTACGGTCACTTCAAGCGCAAGCGCGCAAGCGCCTGATCCGCCCGCCATGGACCGCGCACGGAAATCCACGGGGACCATCGACGCCGATGAAGTCGCGCACTTCTCGCGGCTCGCCGGACAATGGTGGGACCCGCGCGGTCCATGGGCGACGCTGCATCGGTTCAATCCGGTGCGGCTCGGCTATATCCGCGATCGGGCTGCGGCCCATTTCGACCGCGATCCGGCGCGGCTCGACAGCCTGAAGGGGTTGCGCATCCTCGACATCGGCTGCGGTGGCGGAGTCTTATCCGAGCCGCTGGCGCGGCTTGGCGCCGCGATGGTCGGCGCCGATCCGGTCGAGGAAACCATCGCCGCAGCGGCGCACCATGCCGCACAGGCCGGTCTCGCGATCGACTATCGCAGCACCACCGCGGAAGCGCTGGCCGAAGCCGGCGAGCGCTTCGACGTGGTGCTTGCCATGGAAGTCATCGAGCATGTGGCCGACGTCAATCTTTTCATCGAGGCAGCCGCCGATCTGGTGAAGCCGGACGGCCTGATGTTCGTCGCCACGCTCAACCGCACCATGAAAAGCTTCGCGCTCGCCATCGTCGGCGCGGAGTATATTCTGCGCTGGATCCCACGCGGCACCCACCAATGGGACAAGTTCATTACGCCCGATGAGCTAGAACTCGCGCTCGAACAGGCGGGTCTGCGCGTCACCGGCGAGACCGGCGTGATCTACAATCTGTTTGCCGACCGCTTTCAACTATCCACCGACATGGATGCCAATTACATGATCGTCGCCGAGAAAGCCGCGTGATCCTCATCCGTTACGCCCGGCCTTGTGCCGGGCATCCACGACTTTTCAACGCGAGCAAGCAAGGCGTGGATGGCCGGAACAAGCCCATACGGGTGCGATGATGTTCGCCTGGCTTTGGGTCGTCTTTACCATCATCGCGGCGTTCTTCCAGACCCTGCGCAACGCCATGCAGCGCGAGCTCACCACCACGCTTGGCACTGTAGGCGCCACGCATGTGCGGTTTCTGTTCGGCTTCCCGTTCGCGCTGATCTTCCTCCTCGGCCTGATTGTCGGCACGGATGTGCCGCTGCCGCGGCCCGGCTGGGCATTCTGGCCATGGGTCATCGACGGCGCCGTTGCGCAGATCGCCGCCACTGCAACGATGCTGATGGCGATGGGCGAACGCTCCTTCGTCGTCACCATCGCCTACATCAAGACCGAGCCAATCCAGGTAGCGATCTTTGGCCTGATCTTTCTTGGCGACGCCGTGTCGTTGCCGCTGATGACTGCGATCATTGTTGCCACCGCGGGCGTACTCATCATGTCGATCCCCCACCCTTCCCTCCCCCGCACGCGGGGGAGGGAAGGGTGGGGCATGGTCGGCGGCGTCAAGCCGACACTGATCGGGCTGTTTTCCGGCGGTCTGTTCGCACTGTCGGCGATCGGCTATCGCGGCGCCATCCTCGATCTGCACCTGAAGAATTTCGTCATGGCGGCGACCTTCACGCTCGTCGTCGGGCTGGTCATGCAGGCGGCGGTGCTGTCACTATATCTGTGGCTGCGCCAACCTGCGGTGATGACCGCCATCGCGAAATCGTGGAAGCGCTCGTTGTTCGCCGGCTTTATGGGGGCGCTCGCCTCGCAATTCTGGTTCCTCGCCTTCGCGCTCACCACCGCCGCCAGCGTGCGCACGCTGGCGCTGATCGAAGTGCTGTTTGCGCAGCTCGTCGCGCGCTACGCGTTCGGCCAGAAGACGACAAAGCGCGAAGTGATCGGCATGCTGTTTGTCGTAGCCGGCGTTGTTCTGCTGATTTTGGAGCATTGACGGTTGCGAGTGCGGAACCGAGCCGCGTCGATCGCGCGGCACCGGACGAAATTTTCCATATTTGCGGAGTACTGTGGGCGGCGACGGCCGACTGATCGGAGTGGAATTTTCGGCTGGCATGTTTGCTCGCGCGATCGGCTTCGCATGGCAAGAACGGCTCGACGTCGCGTTGGTCCGGCAGGACGTTGCGCGTTACCGCGTGCCGTCGGCCAATTTGGTGCTGCTCTCGCTTTGCTATCACACGCTGGAATATCCCATGCAAACGCTGGCGCGCATCTGGGATACGCTTGAGCCCGGCGCCTGTCTCGCGATCATCGATGGCAAACAGCGGGATTTCGCCGACAAGTTCATCCGCCCCTTCGGCGAGAAGGTCCTGGAGTCGATCTTCATGGGCGACGCCGATCTCAAGCCGTGGGAGAATCTGGCGCGATTGGGACCGATGCAAATGAAGGAATTTGTCTTCGGCGCCTATTACGCATGCTGGGCGGTCAAATCCTGAAGGCGGGCAGCGCTTAGCGTCTTCCGGTCAGTTCAGAAATCGCTTACCATCACCGCCAATTCAGGGCTCATTCGTGCAATTTTAGTGCACGGTTCGGTGCCGGGCCTACGTCCGACATTTCAGGTGTGCGCTTGATGAAGCAAACGACTGCAGCGAGTCTTGCGGTAGTATTTTTGATCGGCGGCCCGGCGCTCGCAGCCACCGGGCGCGATATCGCCATGCAAGGGACAAAAAACGGAGCGGCGCCGTGCTCCGCCTGCCACGGCAACAACGGCGAAGGTCAGGCTACGGCCGGTTTCCCGCAACTGGCCAGCCTCAATGCAGCCTATTTGACCGCTCAGCTTGCGAGCTTTGCCGATGGCGCGCGTATTAATTCTGTCATGGGTCCGATCGCCAAAGCGTTGGATGACGTCCAGCGAAAGGCTGTATCTGATTACTACGCCAGCCTGCCCATTCCTGAAACAAAGGCAGGCAGCCCGGTTACGGCCGAGATCGAAGCCGGCGCGTTACTCGCCAACCGCGGCGACTGGGGTAAGGGCGTGCCACCCTGTGCGCAGTGTCACGGTTCACTGGCCTCGGGCGTCGGCGCTGCATTTCCACGCCTTGCTGGGCAAGGCGCGCTCTACACCGCGAACCAATTCAATGCGTGGCGCGGGGGCACACGGCACAACGATCCGATGGGTCTGATGGCCGGGATTGCAAAGAGGCTCGATGCCAACCAGGTCGCTGACGTGGCGGCCTACTATGCGGCCGAACCGAATCTGAGCGCGACGCAGCGCGCTGGGTCGGCCGAAAAGCCCACCCAGCACGGCGCCCCGGCAGTGCCCGCCGCAGCCAGTGCATTCGCGCCGCCACCGGAAGGCGCAATCCCGGACAACGATTTCGGCAAGATGGTGCGTCTCGGCGAGGAAGTTTTCTACAACACGCAGATCTATGCTGAGCAATATATCGGCAACAACTTGCAATGTTCGAATTGCCATCTCGATCGCGGGCGGCTGGCCGGCTCAGCACCATTGTGGGCGGCCTATGTCGCCTATCCCGCCTATCGCAGCAAAAACAAACACGTCAACACCTATACGGAGCGGCTGCAGGAGTGCTTCCGCTACAGCATGAACGGCAAGGCGCCCCCGGATGGCAGCGACGTGCTGGTGGCGCTGGAAGCCTATTCGTATTTCCTCGCCCGGGGCGCGCCGGTCGGCGTGGACATGCCCGGCCGCGGTTTCCCCGGACTCGACCAACCCGCACATCCATTTGACTATGCGCAAGGTGAAAAGGTCTACGCGGCGAATTGCGCATTATGTCATGGGGCGAATGGGCAAGGGCAGAGCTCGGTTGCCGGCAAGCCAGTGTTCCCGCCGGTATGGGGCGCGCATTCTTATAATTGGGGTGCCGGAATGGCCGACATCGGCAATGCCGCAGCATTCGTGGAAGCAAATATGCCGCTCAGCCAGGGCAATAAGCTTTCCAATCAAGCCGCCTGGGATGTCGCGGCTTTTATCGACAGCCATGAACGGCCGCAAGATCCGCGGTTCGCCGGTTCGGCTGCCGAGACTCGCACCAAATATCACGACAGCCCGATGTCGATGTATGGCCGTGAGGTCAACGGGATCTTACTGGGCGAACACTCGCCACCGGCCGGGCCTCAGTAGTGGCGAACGCCCGCCAGTGGCAAGTGAAAAGAGCCGCCGGCGCGCTCGTATGAGCCCGCTCTAGTTGAATTCATCCGGCAGAATCGGCAGCGGATGAAATTCGATGCCCTCCTCGTGGAGCGCCTTGGCGTCGTCCGGCGAGGCCTCGCCGTAGATCGAGCGATGCTCGATCTCGCCGTAATGCATCTTGCGCGCTTCTTCCGGAAACTGCGCGCCGACGTAATTGGCGTGTCTGGTGACATGGTCGCGCAGCTCTTTTAGTTTCTGACGCAACTCGCGTTCCTGCGGCGACATCATTGCGACGGCGGCCTTGCCGGACGCGACCGGCGCCATTGGCCCCGGCAGCGCGTTGGGAGGCGTCGGCGCCGCGGGCGAC
Organism: Xanthobacteraceae bacterium; assembly: GCA_036511795.1. Lineage (GTDB taxonomy): Bacteria > Pseudomonadota > Alphaproteobacteria > Rhizobiales > Xanthobacteraceae > BOG-931. The sequence continues at coordinate 33,197 of DATCBO010000085.1, read as the reverse complement.
GGCAGTTGAGGCGGTTCGGCTGCCACTGCGTCGGCGCGCGCCAGCCGCGGCGCCATGATCGCCTTTTCCACTTTGGCGGAGCCGCAGACCGGACAGGTCACGAGCCCGCGCTTCTTCTGCTTGTCGAACGCGCCCGAGTTCTGGAACCAGCTTTCGAAGTCATGACCTTTAGCGCAACTAAGTGTGTAGCGGATCATTTACGGGACTCTTACAGCATGCAGATACGTCGGTTCGGCCAACGGCTCGACTAGTTCAAAGCGCCGGCCGTTGTGCAGCGACGGAATTTTGGCGCGCGCCGCTGCAACTTCGGCCGGATCGATCTCAGCCATCACCACACCTGGCTCGGTACCACCCTCCGCGAGGATGCGGCCCCACGGATCGATGATCAGCGAATGGCCGAATGTCTCACGTCCGCTCTCGTGCTTGCCGCCCTGTGCGGCCGCAAACACAAAACAGCCGTTCTCGATGGCGCGGGCGCGTAAGAGCACATGCCAGTGCGCCTCGCCGGTCTGCCGCGTGAACGCGGACGGGATCGCAAGGAACGACGCGCCGGCCTCGGCGAGCGCGCGATAGAGCGCCGGGAAGCGCAGGTCGTAACACACGGTCAGACCGAGAGGGCCCCACGGCAGATCAGCGACCACGGCCAGTTCGCCAGCGCGATAGGTGTTGGATTCGCGATAGCTCTCGCCGCCGGTCAGATCAACATCGAACATATGGATCTTGTCATAGCGCGCCGCGATGTCGCCCTTACGATCGATCAGGAACGAGCGGTTCACCGCCTTTTCAGGCGACGCCTTGATGGCGAGTGAGCCGATATGGATGTAAATCGCAAGCTTTCGCGCGACCTCGCGCAACGTCGCCAGCGTGGGGTCGTTGTCGTCAGTCACAATGTTAGCCAACAGGCGCTCGCGCTTGCTTTCAAGCACGTTGGTCATTTCCGGCGTCTGCACGTAATCGGCGCCGGCGCGTTTGGCTTGGTCGATCGCCGAGAGGACGGCGCTGAGATTGGCTTGCGGGTCGCAGCCCGAGCGCATGGCGATCAGGCCGACTTTGAAGGTCGAGGTCTTGGTGCCGCTCATGCGGGCGCTTCCTTCGCCTGATCCTTGACCTTCGCGAGCAAGGGATCGAGCTTGCCCGACTCATCGAGCGCATAAAGATCGTCGCAGCCGCCGACATACGTCCCGGCGATGAAAATCTGCGGGAACGTGCTGCGCCCGTTGGCGCGCTCGATCATTTCTTTCCTCAGCTCCCTATTCCCACTGGCATCGATCTCGTGGAAGGCGGCGCCCTTGCGGGTCAACAATTCCTTGGCATCGGCGCAGTAGGGACAGTAACGGATCGTATAGATGTCGATGTCGGCCATGATGATCGGTAATTTCTATCGATTTGTTATATGGAAGTTCGGGCCGGATCGGCAACCCGGGCGAAAACCAGCACATCCACGTTGGCGGCGCCAGCGCGCAGCAGCGCCAGCGCGCAGCCTTCAACCGTGGCCCCGGACGTGAGCACATCGTCGACCAGGACCAGCCGGCGGCGCAAGACCAAGGCCCTGCCCTCCTCGGGGACCTTGAAGGCGCCCTGAACATTGGTGGCGCGCTCGGCGCGGGTCAGGCCGACCTGCTGAGCGGTGGCCTTGACGCGTTTAAGCGCACCAGCTGCAATCGGCACCCCGCTCTCGCCTGAGACGGCTGCCGCCAGCATCGCCGACTGATTAAAGCGCCGGCCCCATTGCCGCCGCCAGTGCAGCGGCACCGGGACGAGGGCATCGGCGTCGGCGAGCAGTTCGCGGCCGGCTTGGCTGGCCCAGCGTCCCATCATCGGCGCCAGATCGAGCCGATCGCCATATTTGAGGGCGTGCACCAGCGCGCGGGAAACATCGTCGAAACGCACCGCGGCGCGCGCCCGGTTGTAGGCCGGCGGGCTCGCAATTGCTTCCATCGACAGAATGCCGGGACCGGGATCGAACGCAAACGGGATACCGAGCCGCTCGCAATAGGGCCGCGTAATGAAGGACAGTCTCGACCAGCATGACGGGCATAACCCCTTGCCATCGACCGGCACGCGGCAAGCCGCGCACAAATGAGGCAGCGCGACGTCAAGCGTTGCTCTTAACAGATTGCGTGCGACCTCCGCAGCCCGCCTGACGGGCGCAGGAACGGCAAAGGAGAGGGTCAGCGACATGATACAAGCGTATCGCCCCGCGCGCGCATTGTCATTCAAGATGACGAGGCTTTTCCCGCGCGGGCGGCGCTTCGCGCGCAGCGACCGATGTGAGAAAATCAGGCGATGACCGATGGCCCGCTGATTTTTGACCGAGCGCTTGTCCGAGCGCGCCGCAGGCGAGCCGCGCTGCTCGGGCCGGCGGTGTTTTTGCTCGACCGGGTCGCCGACGATCTCGCCGAGCGGCTTGGCGCAGTGCTGCGTCGTTTCGAGCTTGCGGCGGACATCGGCACGCCCGGCGATGCGGTTCGCGCGGCGCTTGCTCGGCTTGGCTCGGTGGGCTCCATCGTGACTGTGGATGCGGTGCCCGAAGCACGCGGACCGGGCGCCGGCACGATCCCGAACCTTGTCGTCGCCGACGAGGAAACTTTGCCGTTCCGCGATGCTTCGCTCGATCTCGCCGTCTCGGCGCTGGCACTGCAATTCGTCAACGACCTCCCGGGCGCGCTGGTACAGATCCGCCGTGCGCTGAAGCCCGACGGGCTGTTTCTCGCCGCGCTGGTCGGCGGCGAGACATTGACCGAGTTGCGTCAGGCCTTCGCCGCCGCCGAGAGCGACGTCGAAGGCGGCGCTTCACCGCGCGTCGCGCCGTTCGCCGACGTTCGAGTGATTGGCAACCTGTTGCAGCGCGCCGGTTTCGCGCTGCCCGTCGCAGACAGTGACCGCTATACTCTGCGCTACGAGTCCCCGTTCGCGCTAATGACCGAGCTCCGGCGCATGGGGGCGACCAACGCACTCGTGGCGCGCCGCCGCACGCCACTGCGGCGCACGACGTTGCTGCGCATGGCCAAAATCTATCGTGAGCGATTTGCCGACGCCGACGGCCGCGTGCGCGCGACGTTCGATATCGTCTGGCTATCAGGCTGGGCGCCGCATCCGAACCAGCAGCAGCCGCTCAAGCCGGGCTCGGCGCACTCGCGCCTCGCCGACGCGTTAGGCAGCCGGGAAATATCAGCGGGAGAAAAAGCGGGGCGCTAGACGAGCGAGCCTCGGGCACCGGCAATGCGCATAGACTTGCGCCCGCACCCGCCAATGCCACCAACCGGACAGACAATGTCCAATTTCGCTTCAGCGCTTAACTTCCCCACTTGTCGATTCGACCGTGTCCCCGCGTGCGCCACCACGCAAGCAACGACTTCCTTCGGCATGCGGCCGTCCCGTAATAGCTCAGCGACGCCATCAGCTGGTTGCGATGAGTGAGCATGGCCCCTGCCGCGATCATGCGGTGGCGGCCGTTACTGCATCGCAGTGGCAACGCTGGAATAGAGGCCTTTGACGTTGGAGCCGAGGCTCGCGATCGTGGTGGCGATGGCGACCGCGATGCCGGAAGCGATCATGGCGTATTCGATCGCCGTGGCGCCGCTCTCGTCGCGCACAAAGCGGCGGACGGAGACGCCCATCAACTCTCGAGCAGAACCGAACATGGCCTGTCGCCCCTCTGGCTTTTGTTCACAACAGCGTCGTCAGGTGCGAGATCAACGGCTCGTCGGCAGGCGGCATCGGATAATTGCGCAACTCGGTCGGCCTTACCCATTTGAGCCTCTGGTTCTCCCCCCCCTCCACAAACCCCTCCCATCGCCGGCAAACATAGAGCGGCATGAGCAGGTGGAAGTCGGGATAAACGTGGCTGGCAAATGTCAGCGGTGCGAGACACGCCTCCTTGACGACGATTCCTAGTTCCTCGTTGAGCTCGCGAATCAAGCTTTCTTCCGGCCGCTCACCCGCCTCCACCTTGCCGCCGGGAAACTCCCAAAGCCCCGCCATCATCTTCCCCTCGGGCCGCTGTGCGATCAGCACGCGGCCGTCGGAATCGATGAGCGCGCAGGCGGCGACAAGGACGGTTTTGACGCTCACGGCCTGTGCTCAGCGTAAAGGGAGGGTGGTAAAGGCAGTTTCAACCCAAGCAGAGAGATTCCGCCAAACGCTGCCGCGGTTAATGAGGAGTTACCGATCATAGCTGCACGGCACGCGTCAGTTCCAGGATCGCATCCGCAAACGCGTGCGGCGCTTCCTGCGGTGGGTTATGCCCGACCTTGGACAGCATGCGCCGTTGATACCGTCCAGTGAAGAATGCGGCGTGCGGGTCGGAAGCCTGCGCCGGAGCGACGCCGTCCGCCTCACCCTGCAGCCCGATCGTCGCGACTGTGATCTTCGGCCGGACGGCGAGTCTTAACTCGATCGGTTCCAGCGCCGGATCACCCGGCGCATAGCCGAAGCGATGGCGGTAGGACTGAATCGTCACATCGACGAAATCGGGATTGTCGAACGACGGCGCGCTGCGCTCGAACGTGGCGTCGTCGAACGACCAGTGCGGCGACCAGATTTGCCAGATGTAGCGCGCCAGCGCGCGCCGGTTCTGCTGCAAGCCGGCGCGCCCGCGCTCGGTGTGAAAATAATACTGATACCAGAAGCGATGCTCCTGGGCCGGTGCAACCGGCTTCACCGAGCCGGCGATATCCTGGATGTTGTAGCCGTTGACGGTGACGAGGGAGTGCACGCGCTCCGGCCACAATGCAGCGACGATGCAGGCCGCGCGTCCTCCCCAATCGTAGCCGGCGAGTACGGCGCGTTCGATGCCGAGCGCGTCCATCAATTCGCGCAGATCATTGCCGAGCGCCGCCTGCTGGCCCGAGCGCAGTGTGTCGACTGACAGAAACCGCGTCGGCCCGAAACCGCGCAAGTACGGCACGACGACCCGGCAGCCGGCAGCGGCGAGCGCGGGCACAACCTCGTCGTAGCAGCGCGGATCGTACGGCCAGCCGTGCAGCAGAAGCACCGGCAGGCCGCTCGGCTCACCATTGTCCTCATACGCAATCTGAAGCGCCGATGTGCGGACGTAATTGAGGGTGGCGGTCATGCCTTCGGCTATCTTCGCTAAACTTGCGAACGGCGTGAGGGCGCTTCAGAGACTACTCCGCCTTGATGCCCGCGTCGCGAATGACCTTGCCCCATTTTGCCGTTTCATTCGTGACGAGCTTTCCGAAATCGGCCGGCGAACCGGCGAGCAGCATGCCGCCCATGTCGGCGATCCGCGCCTTGATGGTTGCGTCGGCCAAGCCCGCATTGATGGTCTGATTAAGCTTGTCGACGATCGCCGCGGGCGTGCCTTTCGGCGCCGCGATACCGAACCACGAGCTTGCCTCGTAGCCCGGCACGAATTGGCTCACACTTGGGGTGCCGGGTAGTGCCGGCGAGGTCTGCACTGTCGTCACGGCAAGCGGCCGCAGCTTGCCGCCGCGGATATGCCCGATCGATGCCGTCATGGTCGCGAATCCGACCTGGACCTGGCCGGCGATCAAGTCGGCCATCGCCGGTCCGTCGCCGCGATAAGGCACGTGTTGAAGGTGCAGGCCCGTCATCCGGTTGAACAATTCGCCGGCCAGATGGCTCGCCGTGCCGATACCAGCCGAAGCGTAACTCAGCGGTTTGGCCTTGGCATAGGCGATGAACTCCGGAACGGTCTTCACCGGGACCGACGGATTGACTTCAAGCACATTGGGCACGCGGACGACGCCTGCTACGGGCGCGGTGTCGCGGATGAAGTCGAAGTCGAGTTTCGGATAGAGCGCCGCATTGGCGGCGACCGCCGGCGGCACCATCAGCAGCGTGTAGCCGTCAGGCGTCGCTTTGACCACGGTTTCGGCGCCAATATTGCCGCCGGCGCCTGGTCGGTTTTCCACGATGAATTGCTGGCGGAGCTTTTGCGACAGCCACTGTCCCATCAGCCGCGCCAGAATATCCGTCGTACTGCCGGCCGCGAACCCGACGATCAGGCGCGCTGGATGCGCCGGATAATCGTCCGCCCAGGCGAGAGACGAAGCGGCGGGCAGCGCCGCTGTGCCGGCGGCGAGATGAACAAAATCGCGGCGCGAAATTCTCATTGTCGTTCCCCCTTTATCACGGCGCTTGTTGTATTGCTGCGCTTGTTGTCAGCGCTCTGCCACGCCGCACTGCAGTGTACTTTTGTGACGGCTACGACCGATAGTCGCCGTTGATCGCCACATACTCCTTGGTCAGATCGCAGGTGAGCACGCGGTCGCGGCCTTTACCCAGTCCGAGCGCGACCTTGAGCGTGATCTCAGGTTTTTTCATCGCTGCCGACACCGCGGCCTCGTCGTAGCTTGGGTCGCGCTCGCCTTTGTGTGCGACGCGGATGCCGCCAAACCAGATCGACAGGCGGTCTCGATCGGCCGGCTCGCCAGCCTTGCCGACCGCCATGACCACGCGGCCCCAATTGGCGTCCTCGCCGGCAATCGCGGTCTTGACGAGCGGCGAATTGGCGATTGAGCGCGCGATGCGCCGCGCCGATGTCCTCGACTTCGCGCCCTCGACGATGATTTCGACAAGCTTGCGCGCACCCTCGCCGTCGCGCGCCACTTGTTCGGAAAGATCGGCGAGCACGGCGTTAAAGCCCTTGCGAAAGGCGGCGAGCCGCGGATCGGCCGGGCTCGCGATCTTGGCGACGCCGCGCGAGGCAGCGGCGCCGGTCGCAAAAACCAAAAGCGTATCGGAGGTCGAGGTATCGCCATCGATGGTGACCGCGTTGAAAGTATCCTCGACGCCCTCGTGCAACAACTTGCGCAGAACCGCGGGCGCGATCGGCGCGTCGGTGAAGACGAACGACAGCATGGTGCCCATATCGGGCGCGATCATGCCGGCGCCCTTGGCGATGCCGCAGATGGTCACTGCGGTGCCGCCGAACCTGACCATGGCGGCCGCGCCCTTGGGAAATGTGTCGGTGGTCATGATCGTCGTAGCGGCCGCTTCCCAACCGCCGGGCGCAGCATCGGCGACAAGTCGAGCCATGACGCCTTCAAATTTCGTGGCGTCGAGCGGCTCGCCAATGACGCCGGTGGACGCGAGAAACACCTTGTCGGCTTTACAACTGGCCGCCTTGGCGGCGATTGCGGCGGTCAGTTCCGTGGCCGACCGGCCGGATTTGCCGGTAAAGGCGTTGGCGTTGCCTGAATTAACGACCAGCGCGCTAGCGCTGCCGCCCTTGATATGGGCCCGGCACCAATCGACCGGCGCGGACGGGCATTTCGACTGGGTGAAGACGCCCGCCACCACGGTGCCGGGATCGAACACGGCAAGCAGCACATCGGTGCGTCCTGCATAGCGGATGCCCGCTGCCGCCGTCGCAAACCGCACGCCGGCAACGGGAGGCATTTCGGGAAACGCCGCGGGCGCGAGAGGGGAAATAGAGGTCATCGTTGCTCTTCAATGCGGGGCGCCGCGATGCTGCCCGCGGTCGCTTTGAAATACTTGGATTTGTCCGCGGGTTCCAGACTCAATTGCGCAATCCGCAGCGATTTGAGCTTCCGATACGACCGGCGAAAGAAAAACAATCGATGCGCTCGCGGCGCACTTGGCTCCATCTCCTCCACCTGTCATGGGGAATCGCTGCCGGCGCGGTGCGGTCAGGAGCGGCAGTTGGTGGACAATGGCCGACGCGATGCGCGATCGCTTGGAAAGCGCTAGCCAGACTTGAAATCCGGCCGACCACAATTTGGATCAGTTGGCGGCTGAACTGGCCGGAGCTTGGCCAGCGATATCGAGCTCAATGGCTGAATTCCGATTGTCTCAGACGGTTCCCGGCGAGAGCGCTGTGTGTCACGAGAGAACCTTCGCGATGGCCGACACGAACTGAATGAATCAGCGCGGTGCGCGCGATCGTCAGAACCCAAAAAGCCCTCAAGGCCGACCCAGCACTCGCTACTGCGATCGGTAATCGTCTTTTCCCGCCCGAGGAGGCATCGCCGATCTCCAGCCTGGTCGCGCGCGACGCGCCGTTCTACGACGCTATGGTCACATCGGGAGCGGTTGACGGATCGAACAAATTCGCAAAGGCGAGTGGGCTCATCGCCGAGCCCGCCCCCTACGAGCGCCTGGTGGCTTCGCAGTTCCGTCCGATCTGGAACGGTTGGCGCCGAGCTTACTTCTTCACCGGCGCTGCAGGATTGAGCATGGGACTCGGCGGCGCCGCAGGCGGCGCCGCCGGCTGATCCAGACGCTCGATCTTGGCGGACTTGCGCATACTGTCGACCAGTTCGGCTTGCGCGCGGTGCGCCACGTAGTTCTCGAGCTGAGGTTTGACCTGTTCGAAGGTCGGCGTCGGCTTGATTCGCTTATCCTCGACCTCGATGATGTGCCAACCGAACTGCGTTTTCACCGGGTCCGAAATCTGGCCCTTGGCAAGTTTGAACGCGACGTCGGAGAACTCCGGCACCATCTGGTCCTTGGTGAACCAGCCGAGATCGCCGCCATTGCTGGCGCCGCTCGGGTCCTTGGATTTTTCCTTGGCGAGTTTGGCGAAATCCGCGCCGCCCTTCAGCGCGGCCTCGATGTCCTTGGCTTCCTGTTCGGTCGGCACCAGGATATGGCGAGCGTGTACTTCCTCCTCGCCCTTCATGGTCTTGATCGCGTCGTCATAGACCTTGTGCAGCGCGTCGTCGGTCTGCGCCGCGCGCCCGGCCTTCTGCAGCAGCGCTTCCATCAGCACCTTGTTGCGGTCGAACGAAAGCTGGCGCTTGACGTCGGCACTGTCGCCAAGTTTTTGCTGCTCGGCGGCCTGCGACAGCACGATAACGTCGGCGAGGTAGGTGACGAGGTATTGGCGCTTCTGCTCCGGTCCCATGTTCGGGATGTTGGAGCCGATCTCGTCCTCCGCCATCGCGAGGTCGCTCTGATGGATATCGACACCATTGGCGCGGGCGATCACCGGATCGTCCTGGGCCTGCAACGGCGTGACCGGCACAAAGAGCGGCACCGTGAGAGCGAAGGCGCCGAAAAGCGCGCCGAACGTGCCGATTGCAAGCGAACGAATAAATGTCATCAGACCTATTCCTTTGTCACAGGGGCAAATTGACCGGTCGATTTGCCGGCAGGATCCCTGCAGGGTTGTCAGGTTCGCCGGGCCCGTGTCGGCTTGGCCCGGTCGTCGCGCCGGTCGAACCAGTCGTCCGAGCCCAGAATTCGGCGCGGAAACTCGCCGAAACGGCCCCGCTTTGCAATCGAAGAATTCGGCCGGAGGTTGCGCCTAGGTGACCGAGGCATCGCATTGACAAGAAAACCACCCCCTCCTATGTGTCGCCAAGGGTGCGGACGGTGATTGTCACGCGTGCGTGCCGTTGCATTGTCGTCTGCAGAAGCCCAAATAGCGCCGCATTTTCCGTTAGTTGGACGTTGGCCGATCGCGTGGAAATTCAACCGTGTTCGCGACAGGCGGCCGCCACGTTGCGGGGACGACTTCGTTAACTTTGTGGCGCGGCCGGTAGGCCGAAGGATGATAATGCGATGATCGGCGCAGTCGCCCGCAAGCTGTTCGGGACCTCAAACGACCGGCGTATCCGCCAGTATCGGTCGCGCGTCGACGCGATCAATGCGCTCGAGCCCGAGCTCGAAAAGCTCTCCGACGAGGAACTGCGCGGGCGCACCGCCGAATTCAAGAAGCAGCTCGCCGAGGGCAAGACGCTCGACGACATCCTGGTGCCGGCTTTCGCCACCGTGCGCGAGGGCGCCAAGCGCACGCTCGGTCAGCGCCATTTCGACGTCCAGATGATCGGCGGCATGGTGCTGCACGACGGCAAAATCTCCGAGATGAAGACCGGCGAGGGCAAGACGCTGGTCGCAACGTTGCCGGTCTATCTCAATGCGCTGGCCGGCCGCGGCGTCCACGTCGTCACGGTCAACGATTACCTGGCCAAGCGCGACGCCGAATGGATGGGCCAGATCTACAAATTCCTTGGGCTGACGGTCGGCATCATCGTTCATGGCCTCGACGACGAGCAGCGCAAGAAGGAATACGAGTGCGACGTTACCTACGGCACCAACAATGAGCTGGGCTTCGATTATCTGCGCGACAACATGAAATACCGGCTCGAGGACATGGTGCAGCGCGGCCACGTCTATGCCATCGTTGACGAGGTCGACTCCATCCTGGTCGACGAAGCGCGCACGCCGCTAATAATTTCCGGACCGCTCGACGATCGTTCGGAATTCTACAACACCGTCGACGCCTACATTCCCACGCTCGACAAGACCGACTACGAGGTCGACGAGAAACAGCGCACCGTCACGCTGACCGAAGCCGGCATGGAAAAGATGGAGCGGACGCTGCGCGATGCCGGCCAGCTCAAGTCCGATTCGCTGTATGACGTGGAAAACGTCTCCGTCGTCCATCACGTCAATCAGGCGCTGCGCGCGCACCAGCTGTTCGCCCGCGACAAGGACTACATCGTGCGCAACGGCGAGGTCGTCATCATCGACGAATTCACTGGCCGCATGATGCCAGGCCGTCGCTATTCGGAAGGCCTGCACCAGGCGCTCGAGGCCAAGGAGCACCAGCCGATCCAGCCGGAGAACCAGACGCTCGCCTCGATCACCTTCCAGAACTATTTCCGCATGTACGACAAGCTCGCCGGCATGACCGGCACGGCTCTGACCGAGGCCGACGAGTTCCAGGACATCTACGAACTCGAAGTGCTGGAAATTCCCACCAACATGCCGATGGTGCGGCTCGACGACGACGACGAAGTGTATCGCACCGCGGCGGAGAAATATCGCGCCATCATCGAACTGATCGAGGATTGCAAGAAGCGCGGCCAGCCGGTGCTGGTCGGCACGACATCGATCGAGAAGTCCGAGCAGCTCGCCGAAATGCTGCGCCAGCACGGCTGGGAGCAGCATGATTTTTCCGATCCCAACGCATTTGCGGCGCTCTATTCCGGCGACGAGGGCGCCACGAAGGCGAAGGTGTTTGCCATCCTCAACGCCCGCTATCACGAACAGGAGGCTTACATCGTCTCCCAGGCCGGCGTGCCCGGAGCCATCACTATCGCCACCAACATGGCCGGCCGCGGCACCGATATTCAGCTTGGCGGCAACGCCGATATGCGCATTCGCCAGGAATTGGCCGATATCGAAGACCAGCGCGAGCGCGAGAAGTCCGAGCGCGCCGCTGAAATCCGTGCGCAGGTCAGCCGCCTGAAGGATAAGGCGCTCGCCGCCGGCGGCCTCTGTGTGCTCGGCACCGAGCGTCACGAGAGCCGGCGCATCGACAATCAGCTGCGCGGCCGGTCGGGCCGCCAGGGAGACCCCGGCCATTCGAAATTCTACCTGTCGCTCGAAGACGACCTGATGCGCATCTTCGGCACCGACAAGCTCGACGGCATGCTGACGCGGCTCGGCTTGAAGGAGAACGAAGCGATCGTCCATCCGTGGATCAACAAGGCGTTGGAAAAGGCGCAGCAGAAGGTCGAAGCGCGCAACTTCGACCTGCGCAAGAACATTCTCAAGTACGACAACGTCATGAACGACCAGCGCAAGGTCATTTTCGACCAGCGCGTCGAATGGATGCAGGACGACGCGGTCGCCGAGATCGTCGCCGACATGCGCCACACCGCGATCGACGATCTGGTCGCCAAGCACGTGCCGGAGAACGCCTATCCCGAGCAATGGGATACGCCGGGACTGCGCGGGGAGATCCAGCGTGTGCTCGGCATCGATCTGCCGGTCGATGAGTGGGCGAAGGAAGAGGGCATCGCGGACGAGGAGATTTTCGATCGCGTCGAGCGCCGCGCCGATGAGCACATGGCAGGCAAAGCGGCGGAATGGGGCGCGGATGTCGTTCGCTACATCGAGAAATCGATCCTGCTGCAGACGCTCGATCACCTGTGGCGCGAGCATCTCGTCATGCTCGACCATCTGCGCCAGGTCGTCGGCTTGCGCGGTTACGCCCAGCGCGATCCGCTCAACGAATATAAGGCCGAAGCCTTCAGCCTGTTCGAGGCGATGAGCCACAATTTGCGCGAGGCGGTGACGGCGCAGCTTATGCGCGTCGAGGTGACACAGGCGCCGCCCGAGCAACAAGGAATGCTGCCCGCCATGGAGTTGCACAAGGCCGACCCAATGACCGGCGGAGACGAAATGGCGATGGCCATGGCCGGCGGTGACATGCCGGCACGCCAAAACATCGTCCGCGCCATGGCGAGCAACGCCGGAGCGTCGCTGGCGCCCGCCCCGGCGAGTGGGGCGCAGACAATGCCGCGCGATCCGAAAGACCCGTCGAGTTGGGGCAAGGTCGGCCGCAACGAGGCCTGCCCGTGCGGTTCAGGCAAGAAGTTCAAGCACTGTCACGGACGCTACGTCTGATCACAGCGGAACCGGCGGATCAGACGCCGTTAGAAGCCAGACCATCGGCTGTTGAAGTTGCCGGCCGGCACAACGGGTTGCGCGCCGCTAATCAAACTGCCGCTGCTCGCCGCCGGCGCGAAAGCGCTGGCCTGTTCGATCGGCGCAGTTTTGGGCTTGGGCTTGCCGGCGTCAGCCGTCTGGGGCTGTGCTTTCGGCCGGACACTCGCTGTGGCGGTCGGCGCAGTTCGCACTGAAGGCCGAAGTCTAGGTGGAGCGGTCGCCGTCCGTACTGGCGCCGACGCCTGCGGCGCCGGCTGCTGCTGCGCGACATCGCCCTTCGATCCAAACAGACCACCGAAGAAACCTGAGTGGCTGCCGGAATCGGTGGATGCGACGGCTGGTTCGGTGGAAGCGTGCGAAGCGAACATGCTGCCGAAGATATTGCCCACCGAGCCAGGCTCAGCGGGCGGTGCGGCGATGGCCGCGGTCATATCGGATTCGGAGCCCCGAGGCGGCGAGATAGCCGGCGGCAGGCGGCCGGGCTGCAGCGGCGGCACATGGATGTGCCCATTGTTGTCGTAGGTATAGGTGGGATCGGCGAGCTTGGCCACGAACACCCGGTTCATGCCGCCGTCCGTTCCGTTCGTCAGCGGCGCCTCGGCGACGTTTTCCCGCACGAGCTGCGCGAATTTCGAATTGTCGATCTGCTGCTTCGCCGCGACTGCGCTGGCGATCGTCGGATCAACCTCGAATTTCGGACATCGCCCCGTCGGGGTGAACGAAAGTGGCTTAGCCGGATTATCCGGCGAAACCTCATCGAACACATAGCGCCGCTCGCAGACGTTAATCTTGGGCTCGAGGTGCGAGACCTGGAAATGGTCGTCGCCTTCCTTGATCATCTGCCAGAAGGCGAGATTGGGATTGTTGCGGTGGCGGGCCAAGTTGGCCGGCGTCATATGAAACGGATAGGCCTGGAGCTGGACTTCCTTCTGGCCGCCCAGAAACGACTCGCGCGCCAGCGAATAGATCTCGCCGATCTCCTCGTCGGTCATGGCGTAGCAGCCGCGCGAGGAGCAATCGCCGTGGATCATCAGAAACGCGCCGTGGCGATTGTTGGCTCGGTCGTAAGCGTTGGGGAAGCCGGTATTGATGGCGAGATAGTAGTTTGAATTGGGGTTCATCAGCCCGGGTGTGATCGGATAGAAACCCTCGGGCGCCTGGCGATCCCCCTCTTTGACCTTCGGACCGATATCCCCCGACCAGCGGCAGATCGGATAGACCTTGAGCAGCGCGTAGCGTCCGCTCGTATCCTGTTTCCAGACTTCGAGCTCCGATTCTTCCTTGAAGATACGGATGAGAAGCGGCGAGTCCTGCGGCATGTTCTTTTGATGGAGCGTCGCCAGCATCTGCGGCGACAGTTCCTTCATCGCCCTGCCGGGGATGTCATATCCGTCTTCGCCAAAGCAGCCGCCAAGCGTCAGTGCGGCGGCAAGCACCGCAGACGCCAATAGCGCACGCGTAATATGCATGCGAGCCGGTGTGGCGCGGTTCAAACGGACACTCCCCGACGGATGGATCATCCCATTCCATCACTAGCTAATCGTTATCTCTTAGCCATGGCTTTCGCAAGGCAGCTTGGTGTGCCGGAAACTTACGCACCAGGGATAATGAAGCGTTAATTTTCAGCAAATTCCACAAGCAAATCTAAGGATCTGGCAACTTTCCGCGACCTGGACCGCGGGCGCCGGCGAGGTCAAATTCAGGCGGCATTGTGGCACAAGGAACTGGTGCCCGTTCGAGGTTCAGGTCAGCGCGCGGCCAATCGCCAGGAACTTCGCGCGCCGCTGCTGAACGACTGCGGCGCGGTCGAGCTGGCGGAGCTCTGCCAACGCGGCAGCGATCGCTTCCCCGGTGGCCGCGACTGCGGCAGCCGGCTCGCGGTGTGCACCACCGATCGGCTCCGGCACGATGGTATCGACGACGCCAAAGCGCACCAGATCCTGCGCGGTGATCTTCATGGCCGAAGCCGCGTCCTGCGCCCTGGCAGTGTCGCGCCACAAAATCGAGGCCGCACCCTCGGGCGAAATCACGCTGTAGATCGCATGTTCCAGCATGATTACCTTGTTGGCCGTGGCGAGCGCCACCGCCCCGCCGGAACCGCCCTCCCCGATGATCGTCGCCACGTTTGGCACGCCGATCTCAAGACAGGCTTCGGTCGAACGCGCAATCGCCTCGGCTTGGCCCCGTTCCTCGGCGCCGATTCCCGGATAGGCGCCTGCCGTATCGATTAGGGCGATAACCGGAATATCAAAGCGATCCGCCATCGTCATCAGACGAACCGCCTTGCGATAGCCTTCGGGCCGCGCCATGCCGAAATTGTGCTTGAGCCGGCTGTCGGTGTCGGAGCCCTTTTCATGGCCAATGACGCAGACGCTCTCGCCGTGGAAACGGCCGAAACCGCCGATGACGGCTGGATCGTCGCCATGTTTGCGGTCGCCAGCCAGCGGCACGAACTCGGTGATCATCGCTGCGATGTAGTCGAGGCAGTGCGGCCGCTGCGGGTGGCGCGCCACTTGCGTCTTTTGCCAGGGCGTCAACGTGCCGTAGAGGTCCTCGAGCGCGGCCGCCGCCTTGGCCTCAATGCGGCCGATCTCCTCGCCGATCGCGATCGCGTCGCCGCCCGCCTGCAGCGCGCGCAGTTCCTCGACCTTGGCCTCAAGCGCGGCCACCGGTTTTTCGAAATCGAGGTAAGAGCGCATCAGTGAATCGCTTGATAATGACGGGACTTATGACAGATGAAGGATGGCGGAACACACTCGCCCGCGCCACGACGATAAGTCAATCGAGGCGGCCACGGTTTCGATCCGAGCGCATCAACCCTCCGCCAGCGGATGCAGATCGCGCACCAGGCTTTTCAGCCGCTCCTCCAGCACGTGGGTGTAAATCTGCGTAGTCGAGATGTCGGCATGGCCGAGCAGCGTCTGCACCACACGCAGGTCGGCGCCATTGTGCAGAAGGTGGCTGGCGAAGGCGTGGCGCAGGACGTGCGGGCTCACCTGCTCGCCGCGCAATCCCGCCGCAACCGCCAGCGTCTTGAGATCGCGGGCGAAGTGCTGGCGGCTGAGATGGCCGCTCTCGCCGAACGACGGGAACAGCCATTTCGATTTGGTGTCGCGATCTGCTTCGCCAAGCAGTGCGAGGTACGCCGCCATCGCGTTCTTCGCTGCGGTGTTGAGCGGCACCATGCGCTCCTTGTTGCCCTTGCCGCGCACCACAATCGCCCGCGCATCGCGTCGCGCAGCCGAAACCGGCAACGCGACGAGTTCCGAGACCCGAAGGCCGGTGGCGTACAGCGTCTCCAAAAGACAGGAGAGCCGCGCCGCCCGCAGCCGCTCGCGCAGCGGCGCCCCAGGATCGGCCGTGCCCGCCGCGCGCAGCAACCGGTCGACCTCGGCAATGCTCAAGGTTTTGGGCAACGGCCGGCTGCGCTTTGGTCCTTCAAGCACCGCGGCCGGATCGTCCTTGCGCAGCCCCTCCGCATAGAGAAAGCGGTAAAGCTGCCGGATGGCCGATAACCGGCGTGCCACCGTCGACGCACGCATGCCGCGCCGTGCCAAGCGGCCCAAATAGGCGCGCAACTCGCCGGTGCCGGCGCGCGCGATCGATCCCCTGGCCTGGGCGAGATCGCCGGCAAAATCCGCAAGGTCACGCCCGTAGGCAGCAAGCGTGTTGTCTCCCGCGCCGCGCTCGGCTGCCAGCATGTCGAGAAACAGCGCGATCAGGCGCTCGTCCGATTGCCGCCCCGGCCGCACCGTTTCCCGCGCCATCGCGCTCGCCTCAATGCGCCTGGAAGAATTTGTTGGGCGGAATGTAAATGCTCATCTGCCGGGGCGTCGGCTGTACGAAATGTGCCAGCGCATATAGACCGCCGTAGATGACGGCACACAGGATCGCGACGATGGTGAGTAAACGGATTAGGCTCGGCATCGTGGCAGCGCCCGTGCTCATCCTATTGGTGCCGGAGAAGCGGAACGAGTACGATCACGTCCGGCCATGTCTGACAAGGCCATGTCTGACACGGCACCCGGCCAACGCGAAGGCATATGACTGATATTGCACTACAAAATGACACCAATACGGCCCCCCTGGTGGCCGCAATCCGGGCTGCGTTGCAATGCCGCTCGGTGGTGCTGGTCGGCATGATGGGGGTCGGCAAGTCGTCGATCGGGCGGCGGCTTGCGGCCCGCCTCGCCATGCCGTTCGTCGATGCCGACGCGGAGATCGAAAAGGCCGCGGGAATGAGCATTCCGGATATTTTTGCCCGTCACGGCGAGCCTGATTTCAGGAGCGGCGAAGCGCGCGTGATCGCACGCCTGCTGGATGCCGGGCCGCAAGTGCTGGCGACCGGCGGCGGCGCTTTCATGAACGAAGCGACGCGCGACGCCATCAAGACCAAGGGCGTGTCAATCTGGCTTTCGGCGGAATTCGATGTGCTGGTGCGGCGCGTCGCCAAACGCAAGAACGACCGCCCGATGCTGCAGACCGACGATCCTGTCGAAACCCTGCGCCAACTCCTCAAAGTGCGCGAGCCGGTCTACGCGCTGGCCGACATCGCCGTTCAGTCGCGGGACACCGCGCACGATTCGATCGTCGCTGAAATCGTCGAGGCGCTGGCCGCCCATCTGCAGGTCACGGCTCCCGCCGAGCAAAAGGACGGCGCATGACCGCACCCCTGCGCAGCGCCCATGCCGCCGAGCCGGAGCTTGTAAAGGTCAATCTCGGCACTCGCAGCTATGACATCGTGATCGGGCGCGGCGTCGCCGATTCACTCGGCGCCCGCATCGCCGCGCTACGGCCGGGCGCCAAGACGTTCATCGTCACCGACGAAAACGTCGCGCGGCAGATCTTGCCTGCGATCTTGGGGACGCTCGGCCGCGCCGGCGTGAAGACAGACAGCATCGTTGTCCCGCCCGGCGAGAGCTCCAAAAGTTTTCCCGTCTTCGAGCGGGTGTGCGAGGCGATCGTCGCCGCACGCATCGAGCGCGGCGATCTCGTCATCGCGCTCGGCGGCGGCGTGATCGGCGACCTCGCCGGTTTTGCGGCGGCCGTCGTGCGCCGCGGTCTCGACTACGTGCAGGTGCCAACCACCCTGCTGGCTCAGGTCGATTCCTCGGTCGGCGGCAAAACCGCCATCGATTCCCTCCACGGCAAGAATCTGATCGGCGCCTTCCACCAGCCGATCCTGGTCGTCGCCGATACGGCGCTGCTCGACACGCTCCCGGTCCGCGAATTCCGCGCCGGCTATGCGGAAATGGCGAAGTATGGCTTGCTCGGCGATGCCGCGTTCTTCGACTGGCTCGATGTCAACTGGAAAGAGGTGTTCGCCGGCGGCAATTCTTCGGGAGGTTCTGCGCGCAACCACGCTATCGCCGTGAGCTGCCGCGCCAAGGCCGCGATCGTTGCCCGTGACGAGCGTGAAACCGGCGACCGCCAGCTGCTCAATCTTGGCCACACTATCGGCCACGCGCTGGAGGCGGCCTGCGACTATTCCGACCAGTTGCTGCATGGCGAAGCCATCGCCATTGGCATGGCGCTCGCGTTCGAATTTTCGGCCAGCCGGCAAGGACTTTGTTCGAAGGCCGAAGCCGCGCGCGTCATCCGTCATCTGGCGACGGCCGGATTGCCGACCCGGATCCAGGACATTGCGCCTCCGCCTCCCTCCATTGGCGCGCTGATGGAACTGGTCGCCCAGGACAAGAAAATCAAGCGCGGCAGGCTTACATTCATTCTGGTGCGCGGCATCGGCGATGCCTTCATCGAAACCGGCGTCGACGCGGGCGAGGTACGTGCGTTTCTGAGCGAGAAGCTTTCCGAGCGATGACGATTATCGATTGGTTAACCGTTGCGGCGATCCTGATCTGTCTCCTGGTATCGGCGTTTTTTTCCGGGAGCGAAACAGCGCTGACTGCGTCGTCGCGCGCCGCCATGATGCGCCTGGAACGGCAGGGCAGCCGCGACGCCGGCATCGTCAACCGTTTGCTGGCAACGCGCGAGCGCCTGTTGGGCGCGATATTGTTCGTCAACAATCTAACCAATATCGGGGCCTCGACACTGGCGACCGGCCTGCTGCTGACGTTGTTCGGCAAAGCCGGCGTGATCTACGCCACGCTGGTGATGACGGTGCTGATCTTTGTGATCTGCGAAGTGCTGCCGAAGACCGCCGCCTTCAACATGCCGGACCGCATGGCCCTTGCGGTGGCGCGGCCGATAGACCGAATCGTGCGCTTGTTCCTGCCGATCCTCAAAGTGGTTGAGTGGCTGGTGCGGCTGATCCTGGGCGCCATCGGCATGCCGGTCGGCAAAATGCAATCGATCTTGTCGCCGCGCGAGGAATTGCGCGGCGCCGTCGATCTGCTGCACCGCGCCGGTATCGTGGAAAAATTCGACCGCGACATGATGGGCGGCGTACTCGATCTACGGGAGCTGACAGTCTCGGACGTCATGGTCCACCGCACCAAAATGGTAATGCTGGATGCCGACGGCCCGCCGCAGGCGCTGGTCGACGCCGCGCTTGCCGCCGCGGTGACCAGGCTGCCGCTGTGGCGCGGCACGCCGGACAACATCATCGGTGTGCTGCACGCCAAGGATCTTTTGCGCGCACTCCACGACGCCGGCGGCGACGCTGCCAAGGTCGACATCCCGGCGCTGGCGACGCGGCCGTGGTTCGTGCCCGACACCACGCCACTCTACGAACAGCTCAAGGCGTTTCGCGCACGCAAGACCGCGCTGGCGCTGGTGGTCGATGAATATGGCGAACTGGAAGGGCTGGTGACGCTCGAAGACATCGTGGAAGAGATCGTCGGCGACATCAGCGATACGCAGGACATCGCCGTGCCCGGCGTACGGGCGCTGCCGGATGGCTCCGTCAACGTCGACGGTGCGGTGCCGGTGCGCGATCTTAATCGCGCAATGGACTGGAATATTCCCGACAACGAGGCGACGACGATCGCCGGCGTCGTTATTCACGAGACGCGTTCGATTCCCGAGCCGGGACAGAGCTTCACCTTCCACGGCTTTCGTTTCAACGTGCTGCAGAAAAACCGAAACCGCATCACTGCATTGCGCGTCACCCCGCTTGCGCGCAAAGCCGCCGCGAAGGCAAGCTGACGCCTTTCCCCGCTCGGGGGAGGAAAACAGGGCAAACGGAGAAAGCAAAAACCATGGCCAACGGCACTTATGAGACGGTCAAGATCGAGCGCGACACAGGCGCCAACGAGGGCATCACCTGGGTCATTCTCAATCGGCCGGAAAAGCGCAACGCGATGAGCCCTCAACTGCACTTCGACATGGCCGACGTGCTCAACGAATTGGAGAGCGACGCCCGTACCAAGGTTCTGGTGCTCACCGGCGCCGGCGAGGCGTGGTGCGCCGGGCAGGATTTGAAGCTTTATTTCCGTGAACTTGATAGCAAGCCGACCGAGCGCGCACGCGCCGCGTGGGCCAGCCACTACTGGCGCTGGCAGAAACTGTTCACCTATCCAAAGCCAACCATCGCCATGGTCAACGGCTTCTGTTTTGGCGGTGGCTTTACCCAGCTCATCGCCTGCGATTTCGCCATCGCGGCGGAGGACGCGAAATTTGGACTGTCCGAAGTCAACTGGGGCATCCTGCCGGGTGGCTTTGTCTCCAAGGCGCTGACCGACGCGCTCGCGCTGCGCGATGCGGTCTGGCTCGCGATGACGGGCGAGACCTTCGACGGCAAGATGGCGGAGAAAATCCGGCTCATCAACAAAGCCGTGCCGCGGGACAAATTGCGTGAAGAGACGATCACGCTGGCGCAACGGCTCTTGAAGCTAAATCCCGAAGTGCTGAGGGCGACAAAGATCGCGGTCAAGAACGTGCGCTCCGTTCCGCATGAGCAGGCGGCCGACTATCTCCAGGCCAAAAGCCAGGAGATGCGTCTTCAGGACAAAGAAGGCGGCCGCGCCAAAGGCATGGCCCAATTCCTCGATGACAAGAGCTACCGTCCGGGCTACGGCCCGTACGCGCGCGCCGAACAGAAGGCGTAGACGTCATCGCGAGCAAAGCGAAGCAATCCAGTCCTGCAATTCGGAAAGTTGGATTGCTTCGTCGCTTTCGCTCCTCGCAATGGCGATCGGTGGAGAACCGTCATGGACGAGAAGACAGAACTCGCCCCGATGGAAATCGGCCCCGCGCCCGCCCCGATCGATCCGGGCGTCCGCATCGGTCATGTGCATCTGAAAGTCGCCGACCTTGAACGTGCGCTGGCATTCTATTGCGGTGTGCTCGGCTTCGAACTGACGCAGCGCCTGCACGGCGCTGCTTTCGTTTCCGCGGGCGGCTACCACCACCACATCGGGCTCAATACCTGGGAAAGCCACGGCGGTTCACCGCCGCCGATGGGCACGACGGGCCTCTATCATGTGGCGATCCTCTATCCGACACGGTCGCGGCTCGCCGACGCGCTGCACCGGTTGATTGAGGCCAAAATTCCGCTCGAAGGCGCCTCCGACCATGGCGTCAGTGAGGCGCTTTATCTGCGTGATCCCGACGACAATGGCGTCGAGCTTTACTGGGATCGGCCGAAGGAACAATGGCCGGGCACCGAAGACGGCACGCTTGCAATGGTCGCCGGGCGGCTCGATCTGACGGACCTGCTGGGTGAGTTGGAGGCGCCGCAAGCCGCAGAACCCGCGGTCAGCGACCGGTAGCGATTTTTTCCGTACGGACGAACATTTTCAAGGGAGGTGCAGCGTTGACAAAACAACGCCGCGCGACCATTTCGGCCATGCATGGGTGTGACCGACCATAGTTGACCGGCTCTTCCTGACCCCGCCTCGCGGCGTCAGGCCGGACGCGTTTTTGCGTCCGGAAGCGGAGCCATATCATGCCCAATCTCAAACCTTATCGGACCAAGGCCCAGAAGGCCGAGGCGCGGCACACCGTGCGTAAAGATGCAGACGGCGCGGTGCGGTCGGACGCGCCGTTCTCGATCCACGGCGAACCGGGCGTCTGGTACTGGGACGAAGCCCATAAAGTCCCGGTGCGCGAGCCGAAGCGCTCGCGCGGACGGAACGAGGCGGCGGAATAAGACGAACCGCAATAAACAATAACTCATGGCCGGGCTTGTCCCGGCCATCCACGTCTTCGTTCGGATTCAAGGTGTAGATGCCCGCGACAAGCGCGGGCATGATGGCACTTGAGTGGCGGTCACATCCATCGGCGGCGGTTGGTTACATTCCCTCGCCCGGCGCCGCGGCGTGAATGGCAAGCGCATGCACGCCGCCTTTCAGTTCCGCCGCGAGTGCCGCATTGATCATGCGGTGGCGTTCAAGCCGGCTCTTCCCGCGGAACGCATCCGACACGATATAGAGTCGGAAATGGGTCTCGCCGCCTGGGCGGTGTCCGGCGTGGCCGGCGTGCTGATGCGACTCGTCCTCGACGCGCAGGCTTTGCGGAGTGAAAGCCTCCCGCAACTTTTCTGTGATCACATCCTGCGTTCCCATGGCCTGTTTTCCTTTTGGCCGCAGCTTTACCGTCAGGACACCAAATCGGCAATGACCGCGACGCGTGAAATTACACCCTGTCAAGTCTTGCGAGTGTCATTGCCGCGCCCGCATAATCGGAATCGATGAGTACGAATTCGCCGCTCTTTGATCGCATCCGGGTCAAGCCCGACCAGGACCGCAGGCCTCGCCCCGATCTGCCGGGCTGCCAGTGGCCGGGCTGCGCCGAGCAGGCGACGCATCGCGCGCCGAAAGGCCGGCTGCGCGCGACCGAATACTGGCGGTTCTGCCTCGAGCACGTGCGCGAATACAATAATTCGTACAACTTCTTCGCCGGCATGAGCGAGGATGCCGTAGCCAAGTACCAGAAGGAAGACATCACCGGGCATCGGCCGACATGGAAGCTGGGGGCACTCGGTGGCCGCCGCGGACGTCCTTCGCGCGACGATCTCCGCCCGCCCGGCTGGGCCGGCGAGGACCCGTTCGGCCTGTTCGGCGAGGCTGCCGCCAGCGGCAAGGGCCATGCGCGGCCGGCAGGCGAGGGCCGTAAAATCCTCAATGCGCAGCGGCGCGCCCTCGACGTGCTCGGGCTTGAACCGGACGCCAAGCGGGCCGATATCAAGGCCAAGTTCAAAGTGCTGGTAAAACGGCATCATCCCGACGCAAATGGCGGCGACCGCGGCTCCGAAGACCAGCTGCGGGAGATTATTTCGGCCTATAATTACCTGAAATCTGCGGGCTTTTGCTGATCCCCAACGCCTTGCTCGAAGCCCGCCGCGGTGGCTTTCGCGGCGCCATGCGTTTCTGCTAGATGTATCGCGATATTCGACCGTCGGCCGCCGCAGCGCCGGTCGCGCTTCGGGTACGCTCGAGGTCACGGAGGAGCAATGAGTCTCGCCACAGAAACAGTATCCGGCTTGCCGGACATGAAGGTGTCGGTCCGACAGCTGTTCGGCATCGATACCGACCTTGAAGTGCCGGCCTATTCCGAACCGGACGCTTACGTTCCGGACCTCGATACGGACTACCGGTTCGACAAGCCGACGACGCTCGCCGTCCTGGCGGGCTTTGCCCACAATCGCCGGGTCATCGTCACCGGGTACCACGGCACCGGTAAATCGACCCATATCGAGCAGATCGCCGCCCGGCTCAACTGGCCGTGCGTGCGGGTCAACCTCGACAGCCACATCAGCCGCGTCGATCTGATCGGCAAGGATGCGATCGTGATCCGCGAAGGCATGCAGGTGACCGAATTCCGCGACGGCATCCTGCCATGGGCGCTGCAGAACAATGTCGCGCTGTGCTTCGACGAGTACGACGCCGGCCGCCCCGACGTCATGTTCGTCATTCAGCGCGTGCTGGAATCCTCCGGCCGGCTGACGCTGCTCGACCAGAACAAGGTGATCAAGCCGCATCCGTCGTTTCGCCTGTTCGCCACCGCCAATACGGTAGGACTCGGCGATACGTCGGGCCTCTATCACGGCACCCAGCAGATCAACCAGGGTCAGATGGACCGCTGGTCGATCGTCACCACGCTCAATTACCTGCCGCACGACAACGAGGTCGACATCGTGCTCGCCAAGGCAAAGCACTACCGCACGCCGGAAGGCCGCGAGATCGTCTCCAAGATGGTGCGCGTCGCCGATCTGACGCGCAACGCCTTCATGAACGGCGATCTGTCGACGGTGATGAGCCCGCGCACGGTGATCACGTGGGGGGAGAATTCAGAGATCTTCGGCGACATCGGCTTCGCCTTCCGGCTCACCTTCGTCAACAAGTGCGATGAGCTGGAGCGGCCGCTGGTGGCGGAGTTCTATCAGCGTTGCTTCGGTCAAGAATTGCCGGAGAGCGCGGTCAACGTGGCGCTCTCATAACGTCGTCCCTGCGCAAGCGGGGACCCATAGTCCCGGTCGTCATGAAATCTGTCCGCGAGGATTGTGAATATGGATTCCGGGTTCGCCGCTTCGCGGCGCCCCGGAATGACAGGTAGGTCATGGCCTCCAACGTCAAATCCAAAGCGCCGGTAAAGGACGCGCCGACCGAACCGTTCAAGCGCGCGGTCGGCGTCTGCCTGCGCGCCATCGCCGGCAAGAGCGATCTGGAGGTCTCGTTTGCGGCCGAGCGGCCGGGCATGGCCGGCGGCAAGGCGCGCCTGCCCGAGCCGCCGCGCCGGCTTAACGAGCGCGAAGCCGCCATCGTGCGCGGCCACGCCGACGCCATT
This sequence comes from Xanthobacteraceae bacterium, assembly GCA_036511795.1. Lineage (GTDB taxonomy): Bacteria > Pseudomonadota > Alphaproteobacteria > Rhizobiales > Xanthobacteraceae > BOG-931. Next base: position 9,095 of record DATCBO010000085.1, on the reverse strand, counting down.
GCGCTCAAACTCGCCTGTCACGATCCGAGCGTGCACCGCAAGCTCGCGCCCGGCGGACAACAGGCGCGCGCCGTGTTCGAGGCCATCGAACAGGCCCGCGTCGAGGCGATCGGCTCCCGCCGCATGGGCGGCGTGAAGAAGAATCTCGCCGCCATGCTCGACGATCGCTTCCATCGTGGCAAATTCGACGAGATCACCGATCGCGCCGACGCTCCGATCGAGGATGCGCTCGCCATGCTGGTGCGCGAGCGGCTTACCGGCGAGACCCCGCCGGTGGCGGCGAAGAAGCTCGTCGATCTGTGGCGGCCGCTGATCGAGGATCGCGCCGGCAAGGATCTCGACCGGCTCGAGCGGGTGGTCAACGATCAGCGCCGCTTCGGCGATATCGTCCACGACCTGCTCGATTGTCTCGACATGGGCGAGGACCGGTCGAGCGAATCCGACGAGGAGGACGACGAGGACGGCGAGCAGGATACGCGCAAGGACGAGCAGGGTCAGGACGGCGACGCGTCCGATTCTGCCGACAGCGACCGCATGAGCGCGGAGGCCGAAGCGTCGGCCGAACAATTGCCCGACAGCGCCTCCGAAGCGGTCGACGCGCCGGCCGCCGACATGGCCGACGACGCCGAGATGGGCGATTCGGAAACAGCGGCCGAGCCGTGGCGCCCGCGCAATCATCGCAACGAGCCGCGCGGCCCGGACTATCGGCCGTTTACATCAAAGTTCGATGAAATCGTCGGCGCTGAGGATTTGTGCGAGGCCGAAGAGCTCGACCGGCTGCGCGGCTACCTCGACAAACAGCTTTCGAATCTGCAGGGCGTGGTCGCCCGCCTCGCCAACCGGCTGCAGCGGCTCTTGCTGGCGCAGCAGAACCGCGCCTGGGAATTCGACCTCGAAGAAGGCCTGCTCGATCCGGCGCGGCTGACGCGCGTCATTGTCGATCCGATGCACCCGCTGTCATTCAAGCGCGAGAAGGACACCGACTTCCGCGACACCGTGGTGACGCTGCTGTTGGACAATTCCGGCTCGATGCGCGGCCGTCCGATTACAGTTGCGGCGACCTGCGCCGACATTCTGGCGCGCACGCTGGAGCGCTGCGGCGTGAAAGTCGAAATTCTCGGCTTTACAACGCGGGCCTGGAAGGGCGGACAGTCGCGCGAGGCCTGGCTCGCCCAGAGCAAGCCGGCCAATCCCGGACGGCTGAACGACCTGCGTCACATCATCTACAAGTCCGCCGACTCGCCGTGGCGGCGCGCGCGCAAGAATCTCGGATTGATGATGCGCGAGGGCTTGCTCAAGGAAAACATCGACGGCGAGGCGCTCGACTGGGCGCACAAGCGCCTCCTGGCGCGGACGGAAACGCGGAAAATCCTGATGATGATCTCCGACGGCGCGCCGGTCGACGATTCGACGCTGTCGGTCAATCCCGGCAATTATCTGGAGCGCCACCTGCGCTGGGTGATCGAGGACATCGAGACCCGGTCGCCGGTGGAGTTGATCGCCATCGGCATCGGTCACGACGTGACGCGTTACTACCGCCGCGCAGTCACGATCGTCGACGCCGAGGAGCTTGGCGGCGTCATGACCGAAAAGCTCGCCGAGCTGTTTGCCGAGCAGCCGACCGAGGAACGGGTGGTGCGACGACCCACCCGGCCGCGGCGGCTCGACTCATAAGATTTAAGTCCAGTCAGCCGCGCTCGCGCGGCATGGCGGGCGATCGATCAACCAACAAAATAATCGGAGGAAACATGAAGCGTCATCGGATATGGCAGCGCGGTACCATGGCGGCGTTGCTCGCGCTCTCGGTGAGTGCTGCGGCCTCTGCGCAAAGCTATCCAAACAAGACGGTCACCATCATTTCCGACGCCGGCGCCGGCTCCAGCGTGGACGTTGCCACGCGCGTGATCGCCGCCGGCCTTGGCAAAATCTGGGGACAGACCGTTGCGGTTATCAATCACCCGGGCGCCAACGGCAGCATCGCCGCACGTGCCGCAAGCGAAGCCGCCGCCGACGGATATACGCTCTACACGCCGGCGAGTTCGACCTTCATCGCGCCGCCAACGACGGCCCCCAACCTTCCGGTCAAGCTGCCGCGCGATTTCCTGCCGGTCGGCTTCCTCGCCGATCAGCCGATGTTCATTGCGGTCAATCCGGCGTCCGGCATCGCGTCGATGCGGCAGCTGATCGATCGCGCCAAGGCAGCGCCAGGAACGATCTCCACGGCGGTTTCAGGCGTGGGCAGAATAACCCACCTGACCTCGATCTTGATTGCGCAGCGCGCCGGCATCACCCTCGTCCCTGTGCCCTATACGGGCGGTCCATCCATCGCGCTGGCCGACGTGGCCGCCGGCCGCGTCACCATGATCATCGAGGGTTATACCGGGATCATCGGCGCAGTGAATGCGAAGCAAGTAAAGCTGATCGCCACCGGCGCCCCGCAGCGGTTAGCGGAATTCCCAGATTTGCCGACGGTCGCTGAAACCATTCCCGATCTTTCCGCATCCGGCTGGATCATCGTGGCCGCACCGCGCGGCGTCCCGGCGCCGGTGATCGCCAAGGTCAACGCCGATCTGGCGAAGATCGTCAGCGATCCGGATGTCAAAAAACGGCTCGCCGTCACCGGCAATTATACCCACGTCATGACTCCGGATGAGACGCAAGCCTTTGTCGCCACGCAGCAGGATACGTGGCGGCCGGTGATCCAGAGTCTCGCCAAGCGGTAGCGCCCGGCTCGCGACGCCGCTACACCGCCGAACGCCGTTCCGGCGTCGGCGTGAAGAAGACGAACAAGTTGGCGATCACGATCGTGCCGGCGAGAAAATAGAACACGATGCTCAGGCCGTAATGATCCGCCAGGACGCCGCCGGTCACCGGGCCGATGGCAGCGCCCAGCGCCTGACTGCCGAACAGAATGCCGATGCTGACGCCGCCCTGGTTTGGCGGCGTCGCGTCGAGCAGCCACGCCTGCAGCACGGATCGCACGGCGAACAAGAAAAAGCCGAGAAAAGCGACGAGGACAACGAACAAGCTGGAGCTTCCGGCGAACGCCATGCCGAGCAACACCACCATGGTCATCGCCATGCTGCTGACGATGATGCGCTGGCGCCCCATCATGTCCGAAAAATGCCCGGCGATCGGCGTCATCGCGAAGCCGGCCGCCTGCAGCGAGAACATGCAGACGCCGATCCATTTCGGCGAATAGCCCATTTGCCGCGCCAGATAGAGCGGCAGAAACGTCAGGAGCGCGCTCTGCGTCATCGCACGGAACGCCGAGCCGAGCGAAATCATCACCAACGTTTGGTTTTTCAAAAGTTCGCGCAAGTCGCGCAACCGTTTGGCGATACTGGAACGTGCCTCGTCCTTGCCGCCGCTTGCATGGCCGCTGCCGACATTCATGCCGCCGACCAGCACCAGAATGACGCAAGCCATCAGGATGCCGGGCACGATGTTGACGACCACGACGTTGCGCCAGCTCATGCTGGCGAGCAGCCAGCCGGCGGCGAGCGGCGCCAGCGCATCGCCGACATTGCCGCCCATGCCGTGGATCGAGACGACAAATCCCTTGCGCTGCGGAAACGCGCGCGCGAGGAGCGGGATCGCCGTCGGGTGCCAGAAATTATTGCCGATGCCGACGAGACCGGCGCAAGCGAGCAGCGTCCAGTACGAGTGCGTGAAGCTCATCAGCAAATAGGGCGCGCCGACCCAGCACAACGCGAGCGCCATGAGCAGCCCCTTGCGCGGCACTGCATCGGCAATCATTCCACCGGGTATGTTGGACAGCGCGCCGCAGACGAACTGGCAAGTCAGGATCGAACCGATCTGCTCATAGCTGAGGTGAAGCTCGTTGCCGATCAGCGGCAGCAGCAAATAAAACGTCGCCGGATACCAGTGCGTGAGCGTGTGGCCGAGCGTGATAAGCCAGATATCGGCAAATGGACGGGAGGCGCTGGCCGGCGCGGATATTTCAAGCGTAGTCATGCCGGCTGTACTGTTTCCTGTTGGGCGTCCCGCCTGGAAATTTCTTTGTGGCACCGAGTATTTGGCGACGATTCTACTGTCAAGCCAATTTGCCCGCAGGTGACGCGTCCACATGCGATTTTCGCGGGCGGTAACGACACGCGCGCATAGCCGCGCATGGCGCCGCTCGATGGTTGCCGCGGCTCACGGTGGAGCGGCAATCAAGCTCAAAGAAACAGCCCGGAAAATTGGAGGGGGCGTTGCAGCAGCAACAAACGACGCTGCAGCGCAATCAGCGCCGCGCGCGCCGCAATGCACAACGCAATTCGGGTTACGCCGCCTCGGCGCGCTTCTTCGCGACCTGACGCTTCAGTTCGAGCACGCGCGGCGACAACTCCGCATCTTTGGCCTTGAGCAGAAAGGCGTCGAAACCGCCGCGGTGGTCGACAGTCTTGAGCGCATTGGCCGAAATGCGCAGCCGCACGCGGCGGTTCAGCGATTCCGACGTCATGGTCACATTCAGCAGATTGGGCAGGAAGCGCCGCTTGGTCTTGCGGTTGGAGTGGCTTACCCGGTTTCCAATCTGGCGCGTTTTGCCGGTCAGTTCGCAGCGCCACGGCATGGCCGTCATCCTTCAATAAAGTCGGGTCCAGCCGCAGCCGAACGCTTGGGCGGAATGGGATTATGAAGGCTATAGAGTGCGCGGCCGGTCCCCGTCAAGCACATGTCACACATGGCGTTTTTGTCTTGGTGGCTCTCTTGGGGGTTTCGGGCAGTAGCCGCCACTGGAGGCCAAAAACCACACAAAGGACTTATTCTGCAACAAGACAAGAGCCACCGCCCGGCCTTAAGGTCATCGAGCCAGCCGGCGGCGGTATATCTCCGTTTCCCAGACAGCCGGCCAAGGACGCAAAGCTCGTGTTTGTGCTGCCAAATTGGATCGCCCCCTCGGCCATAGCGGCCGCGCCTACTGCGGCGGTTTGCGTCATGACCCTGTTGGGCGCTCTTTTTGGCGATGCGCGCCATAGTGCGGCCGCGCAGGGAAGGCTCGACGCCGAATACGTCGCCACGGTTTCCGGCATTCCGGTCGGGCACGGCGATTGGGTGGTGGAGATTTCCGACAGTTCCTATACGGCGGCGGCCAGCGGAGCGACAGCGGGACTGTTGCAGTTCTTCACCAGCGCGCGCGGCACCGGTGCCGTACACGGCACCGTCGCGAGCGGGCAACCGGTGCCGGTAAGCTATTCGGCGACGGTTCTTGACACCCATCACATCGACGAAGTGCGCATGGTGCTCGAGCACGGCAACGTGACCGACTACACGGCCGAACCGCCGCTGATTCCGCTGCCGGACCGGATTCCGGTCACCGATGCCGACCGCCGTGGCGTTGTCGATCCGTTGACCTCGGCGCTGACGCACGTCGACGGCGCCGGCGATCCGATCGGCCCACAAGCCTGCAACCGCAAAGTCTCCGTATTCGACGGCCGCGTCCGCTACGATCTGCAGAGCGAATTCAAACGCGTGGAGCGCGTCAAAGCGGAAAAAGGATACCAAGGCGCCGCCGCCGTCTGCGCGGTGTATTTCAGGCCGATATCCGGCTACATCCCTGACAGGGCTGCAATCAAATATCTGATCGCATTGCGCGACGCGGAGGTCTGGCTGGTTCCGATCGCCGGCACGCGCGTGCTGGTGCCGTTTCGGTTTGCGATTCCGACGCCGCTCGGGCTCGGCGTGCTGCAGGCCAAGCAGTTCGTCTCGGTGGCGCAGCCGCGCGCACTCGCAAAGACGCAGTAACTCCAGGCGTCCCGGATCATGAAGCGAGTCGACGTGCGCTGCGAACGCTCAGCAGTGTCCCCGTTATCCACAAGGCATCGCCTCTTGACTCTGAGGAGAATCGTCGCTGTCCGTCAGGTTAACGTCTTCGGCCCCCGCTAAGCGGTCGGAATCGGCCTTTGACACCCGATGTGGTACGCGACAACATTATCCCATCAATATCTCGCAGTGAACAAAATCGAACACAACGCGAGTCACCGATTCGGGCGCGATTCGTTCCAGACTCGTTCCACACCTTAAGCACAGGCCTTTCGACCGTCGCGTTGTGATACACAAACACGCGCCCTCCCCTGCCCCGCAGCTCGCGGGCGGGCAGGACGGCGCAGAATGCCGGAATCTTGAATGCCGATTTCATTTTCGCCTCCCGCCAATCGCGATGCGCGTGCTCGCGGCGCCGGCGTTACCGCCGTGCTCGGTCCGACCAACACCGGGAAGACGCATCTCGCCATCGAGCGGATGCTGGCGCACTCGTCCGGAATAATCGGGCTGCCGCTGCGGCTGTTGGCACGCGAAGTCTATAATCGCGCGGTCGAGCGGGTCGGCGCCGAGGCGGTGGCGCTCGTCACCGGCGAGGAAAAGATCAAGCCTCCCAATCCGCGCTTTTGGGTAGCGACCGTCGAGGCGATGCCGCGCGACCTCGACGTGGCCTTCGTCGCGATCGACGAAATCCAGCTCGCCGCCGATTTCGAGCGCGGTCACGTCTTTACCGACCGCATGCTGCATCGGCGCGGCCGCGAGGAGACGCTGGTGCTCGGCGCTGCCACTATGCGGCCGATCGTCGAGCGGCTGTTGCCCGGCGCCAGCATGGTCAGCCGCCCACGTCTGTCGCAGCTCACGTTTGCCGGCGAGAAAAAGCTCACCAGGCTGCCACGCCGTTCCGCCATCGTGGCCTTCTCGGCCGAGGAAGTTTACGCCATCGCCGAGTTGATCCGCCGCCAGCGCGGCGGCGCCGCGGTCGTGCTTGGCGCGCTGTCGCCGCGCACACGCAATGCCCAGGTCGATCTCTACCAAGCCGGCGAGGTCGACTATTTGGTGGCGACCGACGCCGTCGGCATGGGGCTCAACCTCGACGTCGACCACATTGCGTTCGCCTCGGACCGCAAGTTCGACGGCTATCAGTTCCGCAAGCTCAATCCCTCGGAACTCGCGCAAATCGCCGGTCGCGCCGGCCGCGCGACCCGCGACGGCACCTTCGGCACTACGGGCCGCTGCCCGCCGTTCGAGACCGAACTCGTCCAGGCGCTGGAATCACACGCGTTTGAGCCGGTGAAGCTCATCCAGTGGCGCAATACCGATCTCGACTTTTCCTCGATCGGCGCACTGCAAGCGACCTTGGCGGAAGCCCCCAAGGAAAACGCCCTCGCCCGGGCGCCGGTCGCCGAAGATATTCTCGTGCTCGACCATGCAGCGCGCGAAGACGCGGTGCGCGCCGCCACCAGGACGCGAGACGACGTCGAGCGGCTGTGGGAGGTCTGTCAGATCCCCGATTACCGCAAAATCGCTCCCGCCAACCACGCCGAGCTGGCCGTCACGGTCTACGGCTTCCTCATGCGTGAGGGCAAAATCGAGACCGACTGGTTTGCGCGCCAGGTGGCGCAGGCCGATCGTACCGACGGCGACATCGATACGCTGTCGACGCGCATCGCTCATATCCGGACCTGGACCTTCGCGGCCAATCGCCCGGATTGGCTCGCCGATCCCGAACATTGGCAGGGCGTCGCGCGTGCGGTCGAGGACAAGTTGTCCGATGCGTTGCACGAACGGCTGACGGAGCGATTCGTCGATCGCCGCACCAGCGTGCTGATGCGGCGGCTGCGCGAGAACGCCACACTCGAGCCGCAGATCAGCAAGACCGGCGAAGTCCTCGTCGAGGGCCATGTCATCGGCCGTCTCGACGGTTTCGTGTTCCTGCCGGACGCCTCATCGGGCGGCTCCGACACTAAAGCGCTGCAGAATGCCGCGCAGAAGGCGCTGGCCGGCGAGATCGATTCCCGCGCGACGCGGCTTGCCGAGGCGCCGGAGGCGCAAATCGTACTCGCCGCCGATGGCACGGTCCGCTGGACCGGCGCCGCTATCGGCAAAATCGTCGCCGGCGAGGACGCTCTGCATCCGCGCGTTCGGCTGATTGCCGACGAACATCTCACCGGCGCGCCTCGCGATGCAGTGCAGGCGCGCGTCGATCAATGGCTCAAGTCCCACATCGAGCGGCTGCTCGCGCCTTTGTTCGAGCTTTCCGGCGCCGCCGACGTGACCGGAATCGCGCGCGGCGTCGCGTTCCAGCTGGTCGAGGCGCTGGGTGTGCTGGACCGGCCGAAAGTGGCCGAAGAGGTCAAGGGGCTGCAACAGCCCGAGCGGGCAAGCCTGCGCAAATACGGCGTGCGCTTCGGCGCCTACAACGTCTACATCCCGGCGGTGCTGAAGCCCGCGCCGCGTGCGCTGGCGGTGCAACTCTGGGAGCTGTCGCATGGCGGCGACGACTCTAAAAACCTTGTCGACCTCCTGCATCTCGCCGGCAGCGGGCGCACCTCCATCCCGGTCAACAAAGAGATCGATGCCAATCTTTATCGGACGGCCGGCTATCGGGTTTGCGGCGAGCGCGCTGTCCGCGTCGATATTTTGGAACGGCTGGCCGATCTGATCCGCCCTGCGCTGTCCTGGCGCGAGGGCGCTCCGGGGCAGAAGCCAGCCGCGGCCTTCCCGGGCGGCGGTTTCACGATCGTCAATGGCATGACATCGCTGATCGGCGCGTCGGGCGAAGATTTTGCCTCGGTGCTGCGCTCGCTCGGCTACCGCATGGAACAGCGTCCGAAACCACCCGAACCTCCTCCGGCTCCGGCACCCGCCAAGGCGGCCGCGCCGACCGCCGAGCAAACACCTGAACATGTCGCCGCCGAAAGCGCACAGCCCGGCGACGCCGAGAGAGAAACGGCCCCCGAGGACGCTGAAGCGCCGGCTACCGACGAAGGGCTGGAGCCTGTTGCCGCCGACGACGCGCTCGCGTCGGTGGACAGCATGGAGATGGAGGCAGTCGCGCCAGCGCCGTCGATTGAGGCGCAGGCGCCTGACCGCGATAGCAACACGGTGGACGCCGAGGCCGTTTCGAAGCCGAACGCGACATTTGCGGACGCCATCACAGCACCCGACGCTTCGACGGCTCCGCAAGCGGACGGGACTGAGGCCACCGCACCGGCCACGACCGAAGCGGCGCCGTCCGCCGAAGAACCTGCGCTGGTCGAAGTGTGGCGGCCCGGCCGGGCCGAGGGACGGCACCGCCCGCGCGAAGCTCGCCGGGATGGACGCAGGCC
>DATCBO010000084.1:0-40595 GCA_036511795.1 Xanthobacteraceae bacterium | reverse complement strand
CGAAGCCCGGAAGAAACCGCCCGGAACCCAGCAGAATCGGCACATCCTCGGCGGAGCCGCCGTCGAACGGCTGGCCATCGATCGTGCCTTGAAACGAGATCGTCGCCCGATCGCCTTTATCGGCAGCGCCGTCCTTGGTGTTGTACGGACGGTTTTGGTCGGCCAGCGTCTGCACCGCCTGATCGACCTCTTCGTCACTGACCTCGGCAGTCAGCCGTTCAAGCTTGAGGGTCTTGAAATCGGTCAGCGCGATCGGCGGCACGATCTCCATCTCGACCGTGTAGGCGAGATCGGATTTGCCCTCGATGATGCCGTCAACGGCGCCCTCCTCAGTTGGCAGCACGACCTTCGGCTCGGTCGCGAGTTTGAAGCCGTGGTCGCTGACTATCTTGTCATTGGCCTCGCGAACGGCGGCCTCGATCACCTCCGCCATGGCCGACTTGCCGTAGATCCGTTTGAGGTGCGCCACCGGGACCTTGCCGGGCCGGAAGCCACGCAGCTGGACGCGGCCCTTGAGATCGTCGAGGCGTGCTTTGACCTTCGACTCAAGGTCGATGGCCGGCACCACGACTCGATATTCCCGCTTAAGACCCGCGGCGGTAGTTTCAGTGACTTGCATCGCAAATTCTCTTTGACGGCGTAGTGCCAAGTTAACGGCGTAGTGCCAATGGGACCGCCCGGTTTGGTGCGGGCGGAGGGGCTCGAACCCCCACGACTTGCGTCACGGGAACCTAAATCCCGCGCGTCTACCAATTCCGCCACGCCCGCTGCGCGCAAGGCGGCCCGGAGGCGGGGCTTATATCACGCAGGCGGAATAGGCCACTAGAAAAATAGCCGTTGAACAACAGTTTGCAAAGCAAGGACCGGAGCAGGCCGCCAAGCCTTAAGGCAGCAGCGCCCGGTACACATGCGCCAATGCCTCCGGCAGATCCTCTGAGATCAGGCCCGGACCGACCGCCGCGGCGGCTTCGCCGTGCAGCCAAACGGCAGCCGACGCCGCCTGGAAGGCGGGCATACCCTGAGCCAAAAGGCCGGCCGTGATCCCGGTGAGCACGTCTCCCGCACCCGCGGTAGCGAGGATGGCGGGCGCATTGGCTGCGATGCTGGCACGGCCGTCGGGCGCGGCGACCACCGTATCGCCGCCCTTGAGAAGCACGATCGCACCGGTCATGGATGCTGCCAGACGAGCTCTATCGAGTTTCGAGCCCACTTTGGTTCGTTCGTCCAATGCCCAGAAAAATCGCGAGAATTCACCCTCGTGCGGCGTCAAAATGGTCGCCCGGCCGGCGCGTGCGACCAGTGCCTGAGCTAGCCGGCCCGGCTCGCTCGCAAAGCTCGTGATGGCATCGGCGTCGAGCACGACCGCGCGATCCCCCGCCAGCGCCGCTAAGACCAGCGAACAGGTCGCTTCGCCGACACCAAGCCCCGGGCCGAGCGCAACCGCATTGAGCCGCCGGTCGCTCAAAAACGCCTTCAGCTCTTCGGCGCCGTCGACTGGGCGCACCATCACCGCGAGGCTCGCCGTCGCATTGACGGCGAGCGATTCGCGCGGGCTGGCGATCGTGACCAGACCAGCACCGGCCCGCAACGCGCCGCGGGCCGCAAGCCGCGCGGCTCCGGTGGACCATGAGGGGCCCGAAAGCACGACCGCGTGCCCGCGGTCGTATTTGTGGCCGGTAAGCCTGGGCACTGGGAATTGAGTGCGCCACAGCTCTGGGAGGTTTTCGAACACTTTCGACCCGATGGAGGTCAGCACCGTGGCTGGAATGCCGATCTCCGCGACGGAGATCGAGCCGCAATAAAGTCGGCCTGGAAGAAGGAGATGGCCCGGCTTTTTGCGAAAGAACGTCACGGTTCGTGTAGCCCATGCGGCGGCTCCCATCACCGCCCCGGACGTACCGTTAATGCCGCTCGGCAGATCGACAGCCACGATCGGTGCCGGCTGGGCGTTCATCGCCTCGATCAGCGACCGCGCCGGGCCGTCGACCGGCCGATCGAGGCCGGCTCCGAACAGCGCATCGATGATAATCTGCGCGCCTTCGAGCCGGCCCGGTTCGGCCGGCCTCACAGGACCCTTCCATTTTGCCGCGACAGTTGCGGCATCGCCTTTCAGCCGACTCGCGTCCCCGAGCAGCAGCACCTCGACTCGATAATTTCGCTCCGTGAGGACGCGGGCAGCGACAAAGCCGTCCCCCCCGTTATTTCCTGGCCCGGCCACGACGGCGACCCGGCTGCCGACGGGGTGCATGGCGACGACGGCGGCCGCAACAGCCGCACCGGCGCGTTCCATCAGGTCGATGCCGGGTACGCCGCCTGCAATCGCCAGGCGGTCGGCTTCGGCCATTTGGGGTGTGCTCAGGAGTTCAAGCATGGGCGCCACAAAGATAACGAAACGGGCAAGGTGCGCCTACCTTCAACGTAATCCCAACACCAATCGACGCTATTGACGAGATAAGAGGCATCATGCCTATTTCATAGGCGAAGGTTTCTTGGCAGACTCCGGACAGAGCCCACAAACTCACGTTATCGCCCTGATCCAGCTTGCTTATCTGCATCGCCGAAGGCTTGGCACGGGACCTGCTAACATAGCGACGGTTCTGGGGCTCAAGGTGCCTGCCTTGGAGCCGGGAGTGGAAACGCATGAAAAAAATCGAGGCGATCATCAAGCCCTTCAAACTTGATGAGGTCAAAGAGGCACTTCAGGAAGTGGGACTTCAAGGCATCACCGTCACCGAAGCCAAGGGCTTCGGACGGCAGAAGGGACATACCGAGCTTTACCGCGGCGCCGAGTATGTGGTCGATTTTCTCCCCAAGGTAAAAATCGAGATCGTTCTCGGTGACGACATGGTCGAAAAGGCGGTCGACGCCATCCGGCGAGCGGCGCAAACCGGCCGGATCGGCGACGGCAAAATTTTCGTTTCAAGCATCGAGGAGGCCATCCGGATCAGGACAGGCGAGTCCGGAGTCGATGCCATCTGAACTGCCAGCTTGACTGCCTGCTCCAGCGGTGGGAGCGCAGTCCGGCGGGCGCCAATTAGCTCTCCACCAACACCACGAAAGGTACGCATGCCATGACGACGCCGAAGAATGTCATGAAGATGATCAAGGACAACGACGTCAAATACGCCGATTTCCGATTCACCGATCCGCGCGGCAAGTGGCAACACGTTACTTTCGATATTGGCATGATCGAGGAGGAAACGTTTGCCGAAGGCCAGATGTTCGACGGCTCCTCAATCGCGGGCTGGAAGGCGATCAACGAATCCGACATGTGCCTGATGCCCGACCCGGCGTCCGCGTGCCTCGATCCGTTCTTCGCCGAAACCACGCTGGTTCTAGTCTGCGACGTGCTCGAGCCGACCACGGGCGAGCCCTACAACCGCGACCCGCGCGGCATCGCCAAAAGGGCCGAGGGCATGGTCAAGTCGCTCGGCATCGGCGACACGGTCTATTTCGGACCGGAGGCGGAGTTCTTCATTTTCGACGACGTGAAATACAGCGCTCAGCCCTACAACACCGGCTTCAGGCTCGACTCCGTCGAATTCCCGACCAACTCAGACACCGACTACGAAGGCGGCAACCTCGGCCACCGCGTCTGGACCAAGAAGGGCTATTTCCCTGTGCCGCCGCAGGACTCGGTGCAGGACATGCGTTCGGAAATGCTCGCCGCCATGGCGCGCATGGGCGTCAAAGTCGAGAAGCACCACCACGAAGTCGCGTCGGCCCAGCATGAGCTCGGGATGAAGTTCTCGCCGCTGACGATGATGGCCGACCAGACGCAGATCTATAAATACTGCATCCAGCAGGTTGCGCAGGTCTACGGCAAGACGGCGACCTTCATGCCCAAGCCGATCTACGGCGACAATGGCTCTGGTATGCACTGCCATCAGTCGATCTGGAAAGGCGGCAAGCCGGTGTTTGCCGGCAACAAGTATTCCGACCTGTCTGACACCTGCCTGTCTTACATCGCCGGCATCATCAAACACGCCAAGGCCATCAACGCCTTCACCAACCCGACGACCAACTCCTACAAGCGGCTCGTTCCGGGCTTCGAGGCGCCGGTGCTGCTGGCCTATTCGGCGCGCAACCGCTCGGCATCATGCCGGATTCCCTACACGACCAACCCCAAGGCCAAACGCGTCGAGGTCCGCTTCCCCGATCCGCTGGCGAACCCGTATCTGGCCTTCGCGGCAATGCTGATGGCCGGCCTCGACGGTGTGAAGAATAAGCTCGATCCGGGCGAAGCCATCGACAAGGACCTTTACGACCTGCCGCCAAAGGAACTGAAAAAGATCCCGACGGTGTGCGGTAGCCTGCGCGAAGCGCTCGGCAGCCTCGACAAGGACCGCGAATTCCTGAAGGCCGGCGGCGTATTCGATGACGATTTCATCGACGCCTACATGGACCTGAAGATGCAGGAGATCATCCGCTTCGAGCACACGCCGCATCCGGTCGAGTTCGAAATGTATTATTCGGCGTAGCGTCCGCGTATCCTTCCTTGCATTGCGTCACGCAATGCAAACTTACGGGCGCCGCTATGTCGGCGCCCTTTTTTTGAGGACATGGTTGTAAGAATGCCGCTTCGGCGCGGCCGACTTTAGCCGCCCCGCCGCACGACGATCGGCGCCGGCTGGGGCTGATCCGGAAGCGATCGCGCCAGGCGAGCACGAACCGTCTGCAGGCTTACGACGGGAGCCACGGGCCGCGCCGGAGGCGGCGCCTCATCGCCAAACTCGATGCGATTGCGTCCGTCCGCCTTGGCGCGATAGAGCGCCGCGTCAGCGCGGGTGATGAGTTGATCGACAGCGGTATCGGCCGGCCCGGATGCCACGCCGATGCTGACGGTTGCCGGAACGCGATCGCTCTTGGAATCGAGGGTGGCGGTCTCAAACGCCGCGCGCACGCGCTCCGCCGCGATGCCGGCTTCGGCTTGCGTGCCAGACAGCACCGCGACGAACTCCTCACCGCCAAGGCGGCCAATTACGTCGTTCGCCCGCATGGTCTTGCGCACGACACTTGCGAACAATTGCAGCATCGCGTCGCCCATGCCGTGGCCGAAATTATCGTTGATCGACTTGAAATGATCGAGGTCGAAAGCGAGCACGCTCACTGGACGCTTCAAGGTCCTGCTGGCCGACACGACATCGGCGGCCGACTCGAAGAAACCCCGCCGGTTGAGCAGGCCCGTCAGCGCATCGGTCGACGCCGCCACCTTGTAGGCACGCACTGCGCGGTCCTTGGCCAGAACCAGCACGATGAAGGCGGCGCCGACGACGTAAAGCACCACCTCGATGGCGAACACCGCGACCCAGCCGGTTGCCGGATTGCGGGTGCCGCTGAGATCGAACGACAGGCTGGCAAGCGTCATCGGAAACAGAAAGATCGCGCCGTGAAGCATCGGCACAAAAATCGCGGGCCAGCGCCGGATCAAAGGCTTGCGCCGTTCACGCCACAGCTCGGCTGCGATCAGAAACGTGTAAGTGGCGACGATGAGCGAGCTCACGATCACCCTGGAAGCCGGCGAAGCGGCGAAAGCCGGAAAACTGCACGCGGCAACCCAAGCACCGGCGCCGCAGAACATGCCTGGCCACGAGATACGGCGGCCATGGAACAGGCGCGCCGCACTCCAGATCATGCCGACGGCGACAAACAAAAGTATATTGGCGGTGCTTTGCGGCACCGGCGGCGAAATCAGATCGCCCAACCGCCAGATGGCGCCGGACGAGCCGCCGATCAGATAGGCCGCGCCCCACCAGGCCAGCGCGGCAATGCGATCCTGCAGGTAAGCGAACAGCAGGAACACGCCGAGCAACGACGTCACGCACGTAGCGATGACGAACAGCGTTCCGATGTCGAGCGAACTCGACGCTTCGGCGAGACGGAACAACATCGGCCGGCAGCTCCTCACCACTACTAGGGGGTACTACCTATCACCGAACCGGGAGTCGCGGTGGGCGTTTGCAATTCAGCCTTTGCCAAGTGTTCGATAGATAAAGCGGGTTTTTGTGAAAATCCTCGAAAATTGCAATTGTTCGAAATCTTAAAACGCCGTCCGCCAGCGGCGCACGACGGCAGTGCCAAACCCGACGCGCTCAGGCCCGATAATGGGGACGATCGAGGGGGCGCTTGCCACAGTGCTTTCGACCTGCGTTTCGACCTCAATCCGATTGCGGCCACGCTCCTTGGCGCGATAGAGCGCCCGATCGACAATCGAGAGCAGTTCCACGACCTGGGCTTCCGGATCGCACCCGAGCGTGACGCCGCCGCTCACGCTCGGCGACAGCTCGGCATCGCCGAAGCGCGCGGCCGCAACGGCGAAGTTGCGCCGCACGCGATCGGCGACCGCAAACGCCTCATCGAGGTCGCCAACCCGCATGCAGGCGGCAAACTCCTCACCGCCGATGCGCGCGAACAGAGTATCAGAGCCAAGCGTGCTCGTTGCCGCGCGGGCGAACGTCTGCAGCACCGTATCGCCGACAGCGTGGCCGAGCCGGTCGTTAATTTGCTTGAAATGATCAAGATCAAACAGCATGACCGCCAGCGGCTCGGTTTCGGAGTGCTGACGCCGCAGCAATTCCGCTGCGCCATCGAGAAAGGCGCGGCGGTTGGCGACGCCGCTCAGCGGATCGACCAGTGAATTGATCTTGTGCTTCAGCTCGGTGCGCTCTTTGGTCATGTTGAGCTGAAGAAAGGCCATGACCACCGTGAACAACAGCGTGCCGAACGCAAGCAGCGCGAACGACACACTGTTCATGAGCGCATCCTCGGCGAACAGCGGCGACAGCAAGGTCGCCGGTACCCGCGCCAGCAAGACCGCCGCATAGGCAAGCAGCACGAAAATCGACGGCCAGCGCGACATCAGCGGCTCGTCACGGCCCCGCCAGAACTCATCCGCCGTCATCAGAGCGAACACCGCGAGTGTGGTGGAAACAACGATGACGCGTAAATTCAGCGCAACATTAAAGGCTGGAATGGCGCAAAGCAGCATCCAGACCACCGGCGCCAGCAGCACCAACCAAGGCCGGATTGAACGGCCATCGAACACCCGGGCGCCGGTCCAGGTAAGACCGTAGCCCAGGAGGATAAGCGCGTTGGCGAGGTCGACGGTCACGAAGCTGGGCGCGGCGCCGAGCGAGGTCAAAAAGCCCAAGCCGACCGCGTTAATGATGTGCGCCGAGCCCCACCACATCGGGGCGCGGATGCTCCGGTTCTGCAGTCCGGCAAAAACCAAAAGCGCCCCGAGCAGCGCCGTGACGAACACGGTCACCACAGAGAGGGTTTGCACGTCGAGATGCATGGACAGGCCGCGCCGATTGACCGGCGCACGCTATGGGGGCAAGTGTTCCGTAGGGGTTACTGCGAATTCGTTTTCGCGATCAGCACTGCCGGCGAGTAAAAGCAGACCCGTGAATTTGAGCGATCGCCTTAAGCGGCCCTTCACATGACTTCCGCCCACGCCTAAATTGTTGTCATAGACAGTGGAGTCCATCGATGGCCCAGACGGCAGAACTCGACGTCGCTCCCGATACGATCGAAGCGACGCTCAATTACATTGTCGACGACGGCAAGCCAGTCTTCACTATCGTCGCCGCTCCCGGCGGCAGCGATACACGCTCGGGCGCTACGCCCGATCCGCGCCGCGTGACAATTCACAACGGTCGCCGCACGGCCAAGGATTTCGTGCTGGAGAAGAACGGCTTCCGTTTCGTGCGCCACGACACCAAAGTCGCCGATTTCTACGACGAGAACGAGATCAAGCGCGTCTACTATCCGGAAATGGTCGAACTCATCAAAGCAGAAAGCGGCGCCAAGCGCGTCGTGGTGTTCGATCATACGCTGCGCACCGCCGATGATGAACTGCGCGAGTCAAAGCAAATCCGCGAGGTCGTGCGCCGCGTTCATAACGATTACACCGAGTGGTCGGCACCGCAGCGCGTGCGCGATATCCTGCCGGACGAAGCCGACGATCTCTTGCAGCGCCGCTTCGCCATCATCCAGGTGTGGCGTCCGATCCGGCATCCGGTCGAAACCTATCCGCTCGCCATGGCGGATGCGCGGGCGCTATCACCCGGCGACATGATCGTCTCCGAGCGGCGCGCGCCGGGCCGCATCGGCCAGACCTACGCGATAAAGTACAATCCGGCACACAAATGGTACTGGTTCCCGCGCATGCGGCGCGAGGAAGCTTACGTCTTCAAGGTGTTCGACTCGATGAAGGATGGCCGGTCCCGTTGGACCGCGCACACCGCGTTCGAGGACCCGACGACTCCGCCGCACGCTCGCCCGCGCGAAAGCATTGAAATCCGCACGCTCGCGTTTTTCTGATTCGTTATTCCGGATTGCCGCGAAAGCAGCAAGTCCGGAACCCATAACCGTTGCTGCCAAAATATTGGCACCGGCGTGCAGAAAAACTTGATGCTCTGGGGATATGGAACTCCGGGCGCGCGCCTGGGACGCGCCCCGGAATGACGGCAAAACTACCGCTTTGAGAACTGGAAGCTGCGCCGCGCCTTGGCCTTGCCGTACTTCTTGCGCTCGACCACGCGCGGATCGCGGGTCAGGAAGCCACCGTGCTTGAGCGGGCTGCGCAAGTCCGGCTCGTAGCGCGTCAGCGCCTTGGAGAGGCCGTGGCGCACCGCTCCGGCCTGGCCCGATAGACCGCCGCCCGAAACCGTGCAGTTTACGTCGTACTGACCCTGCCGGTTGGCGGTGACCAGCGGCTGCTGGATCAGCATGCGCAGCACCGGGCGTGCGAAATAGGTTTCGACCGGCTTGTTGTTGATCATGATCTTGCCGGCGCCCATCTTGACCCAGACCCGCGCCACCGCGTTCTTGCGCTTGCCGGTCGCATAGGCGCGGCCCTGCTTGTCGAGCTTTTGTACGTATTTGGGCGCCGCTGGCGCCGCCGCAGGCTTGAGCGCCGACAGCTCTTCGAGCGTTTGAATTGTCTCCGCCATCACGCGGTCCTCTTGTTCTTGCGGTTCATCGCGGCGATATCGACCTTTTCCGGCTGTTGCGCTGCATGTGGATGCTCGGCGTGCGGGTAAACCCGCAAATTCGCGAGTTGGCGGCGGCCGAGCGGGCCGTGCGGCAGCATACGCTCCACCGCCTTTTCAACGATGCGCTCGGGAAAGCGGCCGGCCAGGATCGATTTCGCCGTGCGCTCCTTGATGCCGCCGATATAGCCGGTGTGCTTGTAATAGACCTTCTGTTCGACTTTGCGCCCGGTCAGCACCGCCTTGGCGGCGTTGATGACGATGACGTTATCGCCGCAGTCGACGTGCGGGGTGAAGGTCGGTTTATGCTTGCCACGCAGCCGCAACGCCACGATCGACGCCAGGCGACCGACGACGAGCCCGTCGGCGTCGATCATGACCCACTTCTTGTCGACCTCGGCGGGCTTGGCCGAAAACGTTTTCATCGTCAGCATCCGTTGGAAACAATATCCGCTTGGGGAAGGCGCCCGCTGTAAGCGGCACCGCGGCAGCTATTTAGCCAAGCGTCCTCGCAGCGTCAACGCAAAAGAATCCCGATTTGCACAATAATTCAATGATTTGAGTTAGAGGTATTATTATACCGGGATGGAGTATGTCGAGGTCGCGTGGGCGACCATTTCATCGTCGCCATCGGAGAAGACCGCAATTTCTCCGACCGCCAGCCGCTTGCCGAGTTTGAACAGCCGCGCCTCCGCCAAGACATCGCGCGGCGCGGGTCTCCTGAGGAAATTGATGGAAAAATTCGTCGTCACCGCAAGCGGCACCCAGCCGATCGCCGAAAGCACCGCGAGGTACATGGTGAAATCGGCCAGCGCCATCATGATCGGGCCAGACACGGTGCCACCCGGGCGCAGTGTGCTTGGGTGGAAATGCCGGCGCACCCGGCATCCGCCAAACCATAACGCTTCGAGTGCATATCCGCTCTCTGCGCTGAACATTTCGGGAAATTCGGCGCGGAGCCGGTCCTCCAGCTCCTTGTGCGTCAGCTTCGGCGGCGCCACTTCGCGAAACGGCCCCTGCCCTGCCATGGGCCATTCTCCTCTGGCTTGACGGATCGGATACAATGGCTGGAAGTAATCGCCAAACTCTCCGCCGGTGAGCCCGCTCGATGAGTCCCGCCAAAGCTGCCACCCCCGTGCTTGCTCCGAGCGCCTCCGAGCTCATCCTCCTGCGCGAGGATATTGCAGGCATCGCACTGCTGACGCTAAATCGGCCGGCGGCCCGCAACAGCCTCTCGGAGGCGATGCTGGTGGCGCTCGGCGACGCGCTCACCGGGATCGCGAATGACCACAACGTGCGGGCGGTCATCATCGCGGCCAACGGTCCGGCGTTTTCCGCCGGCCACGATCTTAAGGAATTGAACGCGCGACGCGCCGACGAAGACCGCGGACGCGCGTATTTCAAACACATCATGGGACTGTGCAGCACCGTGATGCAGCAGATCGTCATGCTGCCGCAGCCGGTTATCGCTGCGGTCCAAGGCACCGCCACGGCCGCTGGTTGCCAGCTCGTCGCCAGCTGTGATCTTGCGGTCGCCTCGCACGCCGCGAAATTCGCCACGCCCGGCGTCAATATCGGCTTGTTCTGCTCGACGCCGATGGTTGCGCTGTCGCGCAACGTGCCGCGCAAACAGGCGATGGAAATGTTGATGACCGGCGAGCCCATCGCGGCCGAGGATGCCGCAGGCATCGGTCTCGTCAATCACGTCGTCGCACCCGGCGGCGAGCGCGAGGCGGCGCTTGCGCTTGCAAACAAAATCACTGCCAAATCCGCGCTCACGCTCAAGATCGGCAAGGAGGCATTTTACCGGCAGATCGAAATGCCGCTCGCGGACGCCTATCAGTACGCGTCCGAAGTCATGGTCGAGAACATGATGGCGCGCGACGCGGAGGAAGGAATTTCGGCCTTCATCGACAAGCGTACGCCGAAATGGGAGAACCGCTGAGTGTTTCAGCGCCCGCCCATGAATCACGACTCCTATCCCGACACTTACATCCGCGGCATTCTCAATACGGTGAAGACCATCGCCATGGTCGGAGCCTCGGAGAAGCAGAACCGCCCGAGTTATTTCGCTTTCAAATATTTGCTCGAGCGCGGCTACAAAATGATCCCGGTCAATCCTGGCCACGCCGGCGAACTGATGCTGGGCCAGCGCATTTACGCGCGGCTTGCCGACATCCCCGAGCCGGTCGACATGGTGGATATTTTCCGCGCCGCGCAATACGCGCCGGCGATTGTGCAGGAAGCATTGGCGCTCAATCCGAAGCCGCAAATAATTTGGATGCAACTTGGCATCCGCAATGACGAGGCGGCGGCGCTGGCCGAGGCCAACGGACTGAAAATCGTGATGAACCGGTGCCCGAAGATCGAATATGGCCGCCTGTCTTCGGAAATCGCCTGGATGGGCGTCAACACTCGCACCATCAGCTCAAGAAAGGCGACGATCGGCGGCGTGCAACGTATGACGCTCAATCGCACCACAGCCCAGGGCGGCACCACCGAGGCAGCCGACCAGGCCCAGCAGCGGGAGACCGGGCGCTAGGTCTGAGTTCTCACGGCCTGCCGCAAATCGGCCATCACGCCTCGATACTGCGAGCAAGGGCTTTTCTCAATCCATATCTCAATCCATAAAGGGGGCTTGGTCGTGGGTGCACAAATCCGTGCTTTGGTCTTTCTCGGTCTTATCGGGCTCATGTTTGTGCCTGTTTCGGCCCGCGCCGACGAGCAATCGGATCGCGACGCCTGCATGACGGACGCACAGACCCATTGCTCGCAATTCTTTCCGAACCGCGACGCCGTCGCACATTGTCTGCAGCATAATCGCCGGGTCATTTCGAAGGCCTGCCGCGTCGCCCTGTCCCATTTCAAAGAGAAGCGGTAGCAGGATTTTCTGCAGCGCGGCGTTCACCAAGCGCGGCCTTTCTGAATTAACACCATGCCTTTCCTCGCCTTGACGGCCTCGGTTCGTCCTATACACCGGACGCGGGCCCGTGGCCGCCATCGCCGCCGCGCGCATCGGGGCAAAGGAACGGCGATATGACCGAACGTATACCGGGCTTTTCGACGCTTGCCGTCCACGCCGGCGCGCAGCCGGATCCGACGACCGGCGCCCGTGCGACGCCGATCTATCAGACCACATCCTATGTGTTCGAAAGCGTCGACCACGCCGCATCGTTGTTCGGACTGCAAACGTTCGGCAACATCTACACACGGATCGGCAATCCGACCTGCGCGGTGCTGGAAGAGCGCGTCGCCGCGCTCGAAGGCGGCACCGCAGGGCTTGCCACCGCGTCAGGTCACGCCGCGCAGGTCCTGGTGTTTCACTGCCTGTTGCAGCCCGGCGACGAATTCGTCGCGTCGAAAAAGCTCTACGGCGGCTCGATCAACCAGTTCAATCACGCGTTCAAAAATTTCGGCTGGAACGTGGTGTGGGCCGACCCTGACGATATCTCCTCGTTCGAGCGCGCCATCTCGCCCAAGACCAAGGCGATCTTCACCGAGTCTATCGCCAATCCCGGCGGCGTCATCACCGACATGGCGGCGGTCGCTGAGATCGCACGACGCGCCGGCGTGCCCTACATCGTCGACAACACACTCGCCACACCCTACCTGTGCAAACCCTTCAAGTTCGGCGCCGACGTCGTCGTCCATTCGCTGACCAAATTTCTCGGCGGCCACGGCAATTCGATCGGCGGCATGATCGTCGACGGTGGTACCTTCAACTGGTCACGCGAGCGGCGCTATCCGATGCTGTCAGAACCGCGTCCCGAATATTCCGGCATTGTGCTGCACGAGACGTTCGGCAATTTCGCCTTCGCCATCGCTTGCCGGGTGCTCGGACTGCGCGACCTCGGCCCGGCGTTGTCGCCCTTCAACGCATTTCTTATTCTCACCGGCATCGAGACGCTGCCGCTGCGCATGCAGAAGCACTGCGAGAACGCCTTTGCGGTCGCCGAATGGATTTCAAGCCATCCGAAGGTCGCCTGGGTCAGCTACCCCGGACTGGCAGCCGACCGTTATTACAATCTCGCCAAGAAATATTGCCCGAGTGGCGCCGGCGCGGTGTTCACCTTCGGGCTCAAGGGCGGCTACGACGCGGGCGTCAAGCTTGTCTCCAACGTCAAGCTGTTCTCCCATCTCGCCAATATCGGCGATACGCGCTCGCTGATCATCCATCCCGCCTCGACCACGCACCGGCAGCTGTCCGATGCACAGAAGACCGCAGCCGGCGCCGGCCCTGACGTGGTGCGGCTATCGATCGGTATCGAGGACAAAGAAGATATTATCGCCGATCTGGAAGAGGCACTGGCCGAAGCGTAGCGCCCTATCCTCTCGGGCGAACTCGGCTACGCCCGCGAAGAGGTCGGTAACGGCAGTGCCGCGTGGAACGTGGATCGCGCGGGGCGCCACGTCATTTGCGCAGCATGAACTACCGCGACCGTGAGCACCACAATGGCCGTCGCCTGATGCGACAGCGCCAGTAGGAGAGGCACGACCCAAAGCAGCGTGGCAATGCCGAGCACAGCTTGAAGCGTGACGGCAACGAACAGCGTCAGTGCGCCCCGCCATGCGGCTCCGCGACGCGCTGTCCGCAACGTATCGATCGCATGCCACGCCGCGCCAAGCCAGATCGCATAAGCAAGCATGCGATGATCGAACTGCACGGTGAGCGCATTCTCAAAGAAATTGCGCCACAAAGGCTTCGCGAGGAACAGCTGCGACGTATCGGGAAAAAGCCCGCCATCGATCAGCGGCCAAGTGTTGTAGACATAGCCGGCACGCAGACCGGCTACCAATGCGCCGAGATAAATCTGCCCCAGCACCAGGATCAGCAGCCCGACCGCGACGACGCGGATTCGCGCAGGCGGCGTCTCGCGCGGCTGCTCGTCTAAACGCAACGCCGTCCACAAAATCGCGATGTAGATGACGCAGGCGAGCACGAGATGCGTCGCCAGCCGATATTGCGACACCTCGACGCGATGCACGAGGCCGGACGCGACCATCCACCAGCCGACGGCGCCCTGCAGCGCGCCAAGGCCGAAGATCAGCCACAGCCGTGCCCGCAATCCAGGCTCGATCCAGCCGCGCCACAGAAACCATAGCAATGGGACGAGAAACACCACGCCGATCAACCGGCCGAGCAGCCGATGCGTCCATTCCCACCAGAATATCGTCTTGAAGGCATCGAGACTCATGCCGGAATTGAGTTCGTGGTACTGGGGGATCTGCTGATAGCGGTGAAACTCAGTCAGCCATTGCGCTTCGCTCAGCGGCGGCAACGCGCCCATCACCGGCTGCCATTCGGTAATCGACAGGCCGGATTCGGTGAGCCGCGTGACGCCGCCGACCAGCACTATGGCGGCAACCATGGCGGCCACGGCAAAAAGCCACAGCCGCACAGCGCGCGTGGGCACACCCTCGCGGGTGTCGGCTGAAACGATTTCCGTCATGCCGCTCGCTTGTGTGGGACGCGCGGACCATATAGTGCTGCCTCCTGCCCCGCAATCACGTCATTGCGAGCGGGCAGCACACCACTGTAGTTGCTCGTTTACACCCCAGTCGCCATGCCGATTCGCTTGCGCAAATTTCTCGGCACCATCGCCCTGTTCATTCTGGTGATCGTGTGGGCGCTCGTCGCCATGGCGCTGGCGCAATCGCCAGCCATCCACGATAGCACGCCCGCCTCTATCGCCTATTACGTGATTGCCGGCATCGGTTGGGTATTGCCCGCCATGCCGATCGTGGCCTGGATGAGCCCGCGCAAAAAATCCGATCAGAATTCTGAAACCGAAAAATCCGACGTCTGAATCAGACGTTCCGGCTTATGCCGCTTTCAAGCCTCGGAAGCCGTTCCACACCGCGGTCGCCGAACCTGACAGCAGCACACGGACATAGCGCAGGCGCTGGTATTCGCCATTGAGCGAAATGCGCGGCAGCGCCGTGAGACGGTCGCGATGCCCGGGAAACAGCACGCCCGGGTGCGTCGTTACAGCGGTCTTGAAACCAAGTTCCGCCGCGATAGCGAACTCGCGCGGTCCGGCCGAGGTCCGGTCGCCGACCGGAAACGCCAGATGCTCGGGGCGTTTGTCGAGCGCTGCTTCGATCACCTTGCGGCTCAAGTCGATCTCGGAGCGCACGCTGTTTTCCGGCAGCTTCGCCAGCATCGGATGGCTGACCGTATGCGCCCCGATGGTCACCAGTGGATCGGCAGCAAGCTTCGCCAGTTCCTGCCAGCTCATGCACAAGGTCTTGCAGAACGCCGCGATGTCGACGTGGTAGCAGGCCGCAAGATTGCGGATCACCTCGCGAAGTTCGATTTCGGTCGGTCGAGCGCGGAGCCACCAGTATAGCTCATCGTAGAGCGCACGCTTTTCGGCGACGGTTTCGCAATCGAAGGTGCGATTGCGGCCGTCGATCGATAACCCAATGCGATCATTGTTGGCGATCACAGCTTCGAGCGCCAGCCACCACAATTCGCCGAGCCGGTCCGGAAAACTCGTAGCGACATAGACCGCGAGCGGAATCCCCTCCGCTTTGAGCAACGGATAGGCGATCTGTAGCGTGTCGCGGTAGCCGTCGTCGAAAGTCAGGCAAACGAAGCGCCGCGAGAAGTCTCGCTCGACCAGTCGCCGACGCACCTCGTCAAGACTGACAAGATCGACATCGGCACTGCGCAGATATTTGATGACCCGGTTGAAAAAACCCGGCGTCACTTCAAGCAGGCGATTGGGTTGGAACCGCCCCGGCCGCGCCGGCCGCACGTGATGCAGCGTCAGAATAGCGCCGACCCCGCCGACCAACGGCGTCAGCCAGCGATGCGCGCCGGTGAAATACAGCGACTCCAGCCCGCCGCGGATCAGGGTCGGTCTAAGTGCGCCCAAGAAACACTACTCCAAGCCACATCCCGCCGATACGACTATTGCCCATCGAGGGTTGATAATTCTTTGCCGCTCCGGCGAGACGGGCAACGCCCGGCCAACGGAGCCGCGGCGAAATGCCGGAATGCGTTACGCGGCGGCTGCCTGGGGCACAGACTGGCCGGCGCGAGACAGTTCGGTCACGTCCTCGAACTCCGCAGCCAAGAGGCGCTGGCGCGCGGCCTCGACCGCATCATCCGTAGCGGCGCCGGTGAGCAGCACGGCCTGGGGCGCGATTTCGCCTATGGCTTCCAGGTCGGCACCCTCGGCGATACCGGCATCGACGACAATGTAGTCGTATGTCCGCGCCAACGCGTCGAAGCTCGGGGCAAGCCTCGGCGATGACAAGAGCGTAATCCGCTCAACCGGCGTACGCCCCGGGGAAATCACATGGACGCTTGACTGCACATCCCTGTCGATAATGTCGCGGAACGAGGCGTCGCCCGCCGCTAGTTCGGCAAGACCTTTGGCAGCCGGATCGCTCGATACAGCCGCGATCGGCGAGTTTTTCGGCTCGATGCCGGCGAGCAGAACATGTCCGTCGCCAGCGAGCGAGCGGGCGAGCTTGATCGCGGTTTCGCCGGTCCTGGCGCCGGGCTCCACGCCGACGACGGCGATGCGCGCGGCGCCGGCCCGGTGCAAGCTCTCCGCAACCTCGGCTACCGCACCGCTCCTCTCTTTGATTAGCGGTGGCGCCTTGACGACGGGCGCGACGTCAAGGTCAGGCTCCGGTCCCGCAACGCGCGGCTCAACTCGCGGAGCGGCGGTTGCCACAGCCCGGCTCGGAACACTCAGGAGTTCCTTGGTCAAAACAAAGCCGCAGCTCAGCATCAGCGTCGCCACAGTCGCGATCAGCACGCTCGGCAGCTTTTTTGGAAACGCCGGAATATTGGAAGCCGAGGCGCGCGAAATCACCCGCGCATTGGCCGGCGCCGAATTGAGGGTCTCGCGCGACGTGGCTTCGCGATATTTGGCGAGATAGGATTCTAACAGATCGCGCTGCGCCTTGGCGTCACGCTCGAGCGCCCGCAATTCCACATTGCGCCCGTTAGTGTTCGCCGCTTGATTCTTGAGCTGGTCGAAATTCGTCGTCAGCGCGTCGAGCCGGGCGACTGCAATCTTGGCGTCGTTCTCGAACGCGCGCGCCGTTCTTGCTGCCTCGAGTCTGATCTGCTGATCGAGATCGGCGATCTGGGCCCTTAGTTCCTTGATGCGCGGATGGCGGTCGCCAAGCGACGTGGATTGTTCCGCGAGCTGGGCGAGAAGCGTCACGCGCTGTTCCGACAGCCTGCGGATCAATTCGGAATTGAGAACATCCGAGGATTCAATCGGTTGTCCGGATTTGAGCATTTCCCGGATGATCTTGGACTTGGCTTCGGCATCGGCTTTTTGCGCGCGTGCAGCGGCGATCTGCGCATTGAAATCGCCGAGCTGCTGCGCCGACAGGGTGGTATCGTTCGGTCCGACCAAGAGATTGGTATCGCCGCGGAACGCCGCGGCCTTGGCCTCGGCGGCGGCGACCCTCTTCTGCATGGCCTGAATTTCGCCCGACAGCCAATCTACCGCGGTGCGCGCCTGGTCCTGTTTGGCGGCGCGCTGACGCGCCAGATATTCGTCCGCGATCGCGTTGGCGACATTGGCAGCAAGCTGAGGGTCCTGCGACAGGAAATCGATGACGATGACGTTCGACTTGTCGACGGCGAAAGCGGTCAGTCGATCGTAATAGGCTTCCAGCACCCGTTCTTCCGGCGTCATGCTCGCCGGATCCTTGGTCAGCCCGAGCCGGCCAAGAATCCTCTTGATCGGGGAGATTCCGTTCAGGGCCGGATCGAACTCGGCATTTTTGTCGAGCTTGAGTTTTGCAATCACGCTACGCGCGAGATCGCGCGACAGGACGAGTTGAACCTGGCTGGTTACCGTCTGTTCGTCGATCGCGCTGCGATCGAACTGGTCTTTATCGGCGTCCGGACGCAAAAACACGTTGTCGCGGCCCTCGATAAGGACCCGGGACTCCGATTGGTATTTCGCCGGAATGATCTGAACGACGATAAGGGTCAGGATCGCAACGAGCAGCGTGGGGCGCAGGATTTTCCACTTGCTGCGCCAGAGCGCCGCACCGAGCGCGGGAAAATCGAATTCCGCGTCGCCCAACGGACCCGCGCCCGAACGCCGCGCCGATTCCGACACCACGCTCATCACCCAACTCCCGCAAACGGACCACAACTCACGGCATTACGAACTATTAAGGTTGCCATCCGGTTAAGGCAGCCGCTACTCGCCCCGCGATGACGCAGAGGCACTCACATTCCAGTGTTGGCGAGCGTGCCGCGAGTAACGTGAGGGTTTCTTAACTCGATCAAGTCTTAATAGCGCTTAACTGTTTGCCACGACTTTTAGGGACCCTTCATGGGCAAATTCTCGTTGCCCGCCGCGTCTATGCTCGCCCCCGCGACGGGAGCCGCCGATCAGGTTGGCCGCGATGCCGCTCCTGCGCGAGTGCAAGCCGTCGGCGCACCGGCCAGTTTGAAGATTCTCCACATCCTGCGTGCGCCACTTGGCGGGCTGTTTCGTCACGTGCTCGACGTCGCGCAAGGCCAAGCCGCGCGCGGCCACCGTGTCGGCCTCATCGTTGACAGCACGACCGGCGGCCCACGGGCAGATGAGGTGTTAGCGCGGCTCGCCCCAAAGATGGCCCTGAATATCGCCCGCGTTCCGATTGCGCGACAGCTCGGCTTTGGCGATATCGGCGCATTGCAGTTCGTCGCGCAGCGGATTGCATCGATCGAACCGGACGTGGTGCACGGCCACGGCGCCAAGGGGGCGGCGCTGGCCCGTCTTGCACCGCGCGGCGAGACCACGATCCGGGTCTACACGCCGCACGGTGGATCGCTCGTCTACGCTCCCGGGACGGCGGCGGGCGGTTTCTATCGCGTGGTCGAGCGGCTTCTCAACGCGCGCACCGATCTCTTTCTGTTTGAAAGCGAATATATCGCGCAGGTATTCCGCGACAAGGTCGGCCCTCCGCACGGCTTTGTTCATGTCGTGCGTAATGGCGTCGGCGACGCAGACCTGGCGCCCATCGTCGCGCGTGCGGATGCGACTGACATTGTCTGTGTGGGCGAACTGCGCAGCGTCAAGGCTATCGATGTGCTGATCGAAGCTCTTGCGATGCTCAAGCATTGCGGCCGGCGCTTTACGGCTACCATCGCCGGCGATGGGCCCCAGCGTGAAGAACTCGTCGCGCTGACGGAGCGTTTCGGCGTCGACGACCAAATTCGATTTGTCGGCTTCCGGCCCGCCCGCGAGGCATTTGCGATGGGAAAGCTGCTTGTCGTGTGCTCGCGCGCGGAGTCGCTGCCCTATGTCGTGCTCGAGGCAGCAGCCGCCGCCATGCCGATCGTCTCGACCCGGGTCGGCGGCATAGGCGAGATTTTTGGCCCGGAAGCGGGCCACCTTATTCCCGCCGACGATGTCGCGGCGCTGGCGCAGGCCATTCCCGGCGCATTGGACGACCCAGCGCAACTTAATCTTCTGGCGCGGACGCTCCATGCGCGCGTCTGCAGCGAATTCACTGTGGACACAATGGTAGAAGGCGGTCTTGCCGCCTATCGCGAGGCGCTGGCACGGCGACAAATCGCGCGCCTTGACTAACTAATTTTTGAACTTTGTTCACTATTCTGCAGCGGTCTGCCGGCCGGTGCGGGCAACCTGAGTGCCGGCGGAAGAGTTGCGTGCGTAAACCAATGTCCAGCCCCGACCACAGTATGGTGTTCGAGTCGGCAGTGCCTTCGGCATCCGCTGCGCGCCGTGGGACATCCGCACCCAAGCCGGCTAAGCTCTCGCCGGCCGCGCTGAAGGTCGCGGCGGAACCATCAAGAAGCGCCTATTCGCCGATCGTGCTTGCCGGCACGGTCCGCCTGATCGAGGCCGCGCTCGTGGCGCTCGTCGGCTTCGCCGTATATGTCGCGCACGTTGTACCGCACGACGGCTTTGCCTGGCGCTACGTCGCCGCGATTGCCGGCATTGCGTTCCTCGCGATGCTCGCGTTCCAGGCCGCCGACATCTATCAGGTCGGGGCCTTCCGCGGCCACGAGAAGCAGTACATGCGGCTCGCGTCGGCCTGGTCGGTGGTTTTCCTGCTGGCTATCGGCGCATCATTTTTCGCCAAAGCAGGCGACCAATTCTCACGCGTCTGGCTCGCTGGCTTCTACGTCTTCGGTCTCTGCACGCTGATCGCTTTTCGCCGTGCGTTGTTTCTGCTGGTACGGCGCTGGACGCGCGAGGGCCGCCTCGACCGCCGCACGGTGGTGGTCGGCGCCGACGGTAATGGCGAGACGCTCATCGGCTCGCTCGCCGCGCAGCGCGACTCCGACGTGCGCGTCATTGGCGTATTCGACGATCGCGGCGACCAGCGCAGTGCGGCAAGCTGCCAGGGGGTGCTAAAACTTGGCACCGTCGACGAACTGGTGGAGTTTGCCCGCCATACTCGCGTCGATCTGGTGATCTTCTCGTTGCCGATCACCGCCGAGGGCCGCATCCTGCAGATGCTGAAAAAGCTCTGGGTGCTGCCCGTCGACATCCGCCTCTCCGCACACAGCAACAAGCTGCGGTTTCGGCCGCGCTCCTATTCCTACATCGGCAACGTCCCGGTGATCGACATTTTCGACAAGCCGATCGCCGATTGGGACGTGGTGATGAAGTGGCTGTTCGACAAAGTCGTCGGCACACTCGCGCTGATCTGTGCTTCACCCGTCATGCTGCTCGTCGCGCTCGCCATCAAGCTCGACAGCAAAGGGCCCGTGCTGTTCAAGCAGCGCCGCTACGGGTTCAACAACGAGCTGATCGAGGTTTACAAATTCCGCTCGATGTATGTTGAGCAGGCCGACGCAACGGCGCAGAAGCTCGTCACCAAAGACGACCCACGCGTCACTCGGGTCGGCCGCTTCATCCGTAAGACCAGCCTCGACGAACTGCCGCAACTGCTCAATGTCGTGTTCGCCGGCAACCTGTCGCTGGTCGGGCCGCGGCCACATGCGGTGCATGCCAAGGCGGCGGACCGCATCTATGACGAGGCGGTGGACGGCTATTTCGCCCGTCACCGGGTCAAGCCCGGCATTACCGGTTGGGCGCAGATCAACGGCTGGCGCGGCGAGACCGACAGCCAGGAAAAGATCCAGCGCCGCGTCGAGCACGACCTCTATTACATCGAAAACTGGTCGATCCCGTTCGATATCTACATTCTGGCGCGCACGCCGTTCGCACTTTTGCGCACGGGGAGCGCGTATTGAGCGCGGCGTTATATACGACGCAGGCGCCGCTCGGCGGCGGCGGAATTGTCCGCTCGCCCGCACTGGCGCAACGCCTGCTGAACATCACGCTGTTTGTCACCATGGCGTTGAGCTCGATCGCCTTCATCGAGCCATCGCCGCACGACGCCCTGATGTTCGTTCTTCTGACCATGTGCGTTGCCGCGCGCGTGCCATTCGACCGTAGGCTGGTGCCCTTGCTGATCTTGACCGTCGTCTGGCTGCTCGGCGGGTTGCTGACGCTGGTTCAGGTCGGCGACCAGGAAAACACTATCCAATACGCCGGCACCTCGATCTATCTTGGTACGGCCAGCATCATGTTCGCCTGCTTGTTCAGCGAAGGCGATCTGACTCGCCTTGCTATTTTGCGCCGCGCCTATCTACTCGCCGCGCTGCTCGCGACGCTGGCCGGTTATCTGGGCTTTTTTCACCTGGTGCCCGGTTCTCAGATCTTTCTCGATAACGAGCGTGTCAGTGCGACCTTCAAAGACCCCAACGTCTACGGACCATTTCTGATCTTTCCGCTGCTGCTGCTGATCGTCGGTTTTATGACCCGCGGCATCCGCATCGGGGGCTTGATCATCGTCGCGGCGCTGTTGGGTGGGCTGTTCTTGAGCTTCTCGCGCGGCGCCTGGCTGCACTTCGCGTTGTCGCTCGCCGTCGCGGTGACGCTGCTGTTTGCGGTGAGCCCTAGTCAGCGCATGCGCAACCGAATCGTGCTGCTCACCGCCGGCGCCGGCATCGTCGTTGCGCTGCTGGTAATCGCGCTCACCTCGATCGAATCTGTGCGTGATATGCTGCTCGTGCGCGCTCAGGCGATTCAGCCCTACGACGTCGGGCCGGGCGGCCGCTTCTGGTTTCAACAGCTGGCGCTGACGCAGATTCTCGAACATCCCAACGGCCTTGGACCGTTCGAGTTCTCCCGCATCTTCGGCGGCCAGCAGCACGACGTCTACATGCAGGGCTTTCTGGTTTACGGCTGGCTCGGCGGCGCGGCCTATATGACGCTGGTTCTGGTAACGCTCGTCATTGGCGTTCGCGCGGTGCTGATCTCGACCCCGTGGCAATATTATCTGCTCGCGGCCTATGCGGCATTCGTCGGCGAAGTGGTCGAAGGCTTCGTGGTCGACACCGACCACTGGCGTCATTTCTTTCTTCTGCTCGGCCTCATCTGGGGCCTCACCGTGGCCACGATCAATTCCTGTCGCCGGCGGGACTATTCCGTCGGCGCCGATGCCGGCGGCGCTTTGCTGCCTGTTGCGCCGTGACCGCGTGGTGGCGGCAAATGAGCGCGTGAGCCAATGCATGCATATTCTGATCAATGATTTCATCGGCGGCGCGCTCGATCGCGGCATCCCGCTTTATGTGCGCAATCTGATCGACGGCCTGCGCGGCGAGGGACTGCGCGTCAGTGTGGTGCGCGCACCGGCGTTCTGCCGGAAGCTGCCGCGCGGCGTGCTCTATTTGATCGCGGTGGCGGTCGAACAGACTTTGCTGCCGGTGATCGGCTTGTTGCTGCGGGCGGACCTTACGATCTATCCGTACAATTCAGTCGCTGTCATTGATCTCTTGACGCGGCGTGGTCGCATCGTTGTACACGATCTCGAGCAGCTCAACCGGCCGCTATCATTCTCCAAGCTTTACTATCTCGCCTGCTATCGCGCGGTGAGGTGGCTCAGCGCGCCGCTGTTCACCATCTCGGACATCACGGCGCAACGGCTTACGCAATGCGGCCTGTTCGGCGGCGGCCCCGTCACGCTCCTGCCCAACACGTTCTACGCGTTCGAGCGCCTCGCCGCCGCCGAGGCGCCAGAACGCAGCCCCTCGATCCTTCTGTGCACCGGCTCGACCGCCAACAAGGACCTGGAAACGGTCGTGGACGAATACCTGCCGGCGGTCTTGGCGCGGGGTTATCGCGTTTCCATTCTTGGCCTGCATAAGGCAGACGACATGGCGAAACTGCAGCCGGTTGCTGCACTCATGGCCTCGGGCCAGTTGCAGGTGTGCGGCCGTCTGTCGGACGCCGAGGTCGCGCGCGCCTATCGTTCGCATGCTGTCGTGTGGGTGCATTCTTTGCGCGAGGGTTTCGGACGCTGCGTGGTCGAGGGTCGTCTCGCCGGCGCTCGCGTACTGGCGACCGATATCCCCGAGTTCGCCGAATTGCGCGACGGTGACGTCTATCTTTACAAAAATCCAGCCGGCTTCTTCACCGGCGTCGCTCGCCTCACAGAGATGACCGGACCCGCTACGCCGTACACCGGCTATCCGTATCGCGACTTGTTGCACCGTGCGATCGAAAGCGCGATGCGCGCTACAGGAGCCCCAGGCGCAAGGCAATCGCCGCAAGCCATATAAGCCCGGCGAAGCATAGCGCGCAGAAGACCGCCGCCGAGCCGAAATCCTTGACCCGGCGAATTTCGGCATGCCATTCGCGCGTCACATGATCGGCTAGTTTCTCGACCGATGTATTCAAAAGTTCGACCGCGAGCACGGCGAGTAGTGAGCCGACCATGGCCACATACCAGCCCACGCCCGGTGCGAGGAAAACGCCGAGCGGAACCGCAATCACCAGCAACACCGCTTCCTCGCACACAGCCGCCTCGTGCGCCAGGCACCAGCCGAAGCCACGCACCGTGTTGAGGAAAGCGCTGTAAAGCCGCTTCACGTTGGATTCCGTTCGGGAGAGCCGGAAAGAGACAAACTACCTTACGGCGTCGAGCGCGCATGGGCGAGCGCCTTCGCGCGGCATGATTATCGGTATTGTGAAATAGCCTCATTGCGACAATCGACGATTAAAAAAGGCGCCGCGCGACCTGCGCAGCGCCGGAAAGCTGAAATCAATCATCAATGCTGGAGCGGCCCCGATATAGCCGCAACCGCCCTCAAAACAGACGAGTCGACCTCGCCTTCTGTGCCGAGTTTCGATTAGTCGACCGGACCGCCGTCGTCCGCGTTACGGCCGTAGTGCGGCGCCGACGGCTGCGGGGCAACAAAGCGGGTCGCCCGGACCAGGCCGCGCGCAGAGACCTGAACAAGTCCACCGTCGTTCGCGCCACGGCCGGTCGGATAGGCGGAGCCAGTCTGTTGCGCGAGCGAATGACGACGCTGCCGCGGCGTCGCAGCTGACGCTGTGCCGGACATACTGACCTGACCGCCGTCGTTGGCGCCGCGTCCGACGGGGTAGCCCTGGGCCGACGCCGCGCTGGCAGCCAGCGTGATGCCGAAAGCAAGCGCACTACCGATGACAATGCTTGTAACCCTGTTTTTTACTTGCATGATTTCCTCCAGTTGCCAGGCGCGACCGGGCGTCGCCAAACTCGGGCCGCCGCTAGGAGGACTAACTTTGGCTGAACTGTGAAATATAGGCGCGGTTGGATAAATACGCCGGGCGAATACATAAATCACTGATAAATTATACAGAAACTCTATGCTTTATTTCTTATAATGTACTTCATGTATATTTATACGTAAAATTTATTACAAGAAGAGAACCGCGCGCGGCGGTAGCAACCCGATGTCGGGGAGCGCGACATTGACGCGACGCAAACGCGATTTGGCTGGACGGGCCGCCGGGCGCACATTAGCTATCGGGCCTGTTACCGGCTTCGGAGCGTAGCGCAGCCCGGTTAGCGCACCAGTCTGGGGGACTGGGGGTCCCGAGTTCAAATCTCGGCGCTCCGACCACTGCTCAGCCGAGCATTCGTTTTGCAGCATGTAACGTAACGCCGCTTCCTTCCGCATCGCGTAGATCACCGATATGACTGCAACAGAGTCGCAATCGCCCGCCGGCGCCTACGATCCATCAGCGCACCGCATGTTGAGCTTCCATGACGCCGCCGCGCGGTTTGCTGCGGGCGCCGACACGCCGCGCGCTTATCTCGAACGCTGCATCGCGCGCATCGAGGCGCTCGAACCCGCAGTCATGGCATTCGCCTTTCTCAACTTGGCGCGCGCGCGTGACGCGGCAGACCAAGCGGGCGCGCGTTACATAGCTGGCCGACCGCTCGGCCCGGTCGACGGCATGCCGGTTGGCATCAAGGATCTGATCGAGACCTACGACATGCCGACCGAGTTCGGCAGCGAACTGTTCCGCGGCCATCAACCGATGACGGATGCCGCCACGGTGCGGGCACTGCGCCAGGGCGGCGCTGTACTGGTCGGCAAAACTGTGACTGTCTGCTTTGGCGGCGGAGATCCGGCACGCACGCGCAATCCGTTCGACACGCGCCGAACGCCAGGCGGGTCGTCGAGCGGCACCGCGGCGGCCGTCGCCTCCGGCATGCTTCCGGCTGCGCTCGGCACCCACGCACGCGGCTCGACTATCCGTCCGGCCAGCTTCTGCGGCGTCTATGCGCTCAAGCCGACTTTCGGCGCCATCAACCGGCAGGGCTCGTTCTCCATGGCCTACAGCATGGACCACGTCGGTGTGTTTGCCGGCACGCTGTCTGACATGTGGCGAACGGCGCGGTACATCGCCGGGCAGACCGGCGGCGATCCGTCGCATCCCGGTCTCTACGGCGGTGAAACGTCCCCTGCTCCACACAAGCCAGCCCGTCTCATCCGCCTCGATACTGCAGGCTGGCCCGCTGCCGAGCCGGCCGCCAAGGAGCAATTCGAACGCTTCGTTTCGGGGCTGGGAGAGGCCGGCGTCGAGATCGTGACGCGACGCGACGATCAGGCCATCGAAGCCTACGAAACCGCGCACCTGCGCACGCCGACATTATGGGCGAATCTCTACCGCTACGAAATGCACTGGCCGATGCTGCAATACCGCGAGCGGTTTGCCGACAAAATGCCGCCGCGGCTGCTCAAAGGCATCGAGGACGGCGCCCATATGACGCTGGAGACCTACCGGACCGCTCTCACTGAGCGCGAAAACTTCCGCGCCGTGCATGAAGAGCTGGCGCGGCGCGCCGACGGCTTCATCACACTGTCATCACCCGGTCCCGGCCCGATCGGCATGGACCAGGGCAGTGCAATCTTCAACGAGGCTTCCTCGATTCTGGGCGTACCCGCGATCAACCTGCCGCTGCTTGCGGTTGACGCCGCCCCCCTCGGCATCCAGCTTCTCGGCGGCTGGCACGGCGACGAACGGCTCACGGCCGTCGCGCGCTGGCTCGCCGAAATGCATTTTGGCAACCCGGCGTAGCAGCCGCTGCTGCGGCCGTCCGGCGCTGGCGCGTTCGGCGGATTGGCGCTAACATTTTGCTTCTGGGCACGCGGGGGAAAGTCATGCGTCTGCTGATCGGTCTGTTCGCAGTTCTGTTGATGACGCTGCCGATGAGCGGCGCCGCGAGCGCCGCGCCGCAAGGCAAGCGCGTGGTCGTGCTGGCGACGTCCAACACCAATCCGTATATCGGTGCGTGGACTTCGACTTTCACCAAGTTCGCCACGCAGGCGGGCATGAAAGTCACCAACCTGTCCGCCAATTACGATGCCGCGGTACAGTCGCAGCAGATCGACGACGCGATTGCGCAGAAATTCGATCTGATTGTGATCTGCTACGTCAACGACCAGGCAATCGTGCCGGCGCTCACGCGCGCCAAGGCGGCCGGCATTCCGGTCGTGCTTTACGCCACGCCGATGAAGCAAGAACAGGAGGCGCTCTGGACCTCCTATATCGGCACGGAAAACGCCGACCTTGGCCGCCTCGCCGGCGAGGAAATCGTCAAGGGGCTGGCTGCCGAAGGCAAGACCAAGGCGAAAGTCGTGGCGGTCACGGGCCTCGCGCAGCAGACCAACGTGATGGCGCGGATGGCGGCGTTCAAAGCCGTGCTGGCGCAGCATCCCGGGATCGATCTGGTCGACACCCAGGACGGCAAATGGAACACGGCGGTGTCGGAAAAAGTCACCGGCGAACTCTTAGTACGCTTCGCCGGCCAGGGCGGCGTCGACGGCATTTTCGCCATGGCGGATAATCAGGCAACCGGCGCCATCAACGCCGTCGAGTCTGCGGGCCTCGCGCTCGGCGTCGCCAAGAAGGGCATCGTGGTGGTCGCCAGCAATTGCATGAAGGACGGCGTCATCCACATCAGGTCCGGCGAGCAATACGGCACCGCGACGCAAATTCCGACCGAAGAGGCCGAGTATGCGGCAAAGGAAGTCACGGGCTATTTCAACGGTGGCCAGTTGAAGAAATACGACATCATTCCGGTCTACGGAATTACCAAGGACAACGTCGACAAGTTCGCCGCCGGCTGCTCATACTAAATATCTGATGTCCGTCCTCGCCGTTGCCGGCATCACCAAGCGGTTTGGGCCGAACGCGGTTCTCAAAAACGTGAGCCTCTCGCTTGAGGCGCAGGAAGTCCGCGCCATCTGCGGCGAGAATGGCGCCGGCAAAAGCACGCTGGTCAAGATCATGACCGGGCTCTACGCGCCCGACGAAGGCGCCGTTCTGCTCGACGACAAGCCGCTCGCGATCGAAAGCCCGCAGCACGCGCAACAGCTCGGCGTCGCGCTCGTCGCGCAGGAGCTGAGCTTGCCGCCTGCCCTCTCGGTGCTGGACAACATCTGGCTCGGCAATCGCGAGGTGCCGCTGTTTCATCGCCGCGCAGCACTGCGCCGACAGGCGCGAGCGGCGCTCGACAAGCTCGGCCTGTCCGATCTTGCCCTCGACACGCCGGTCTCGGCGCTGAGCATCGGGCGGCGCCAGCTTGTCGAAATCGCCCGCATGCTCACCCGCGAGGCGCGCGTCTTCATTCTCGACGAGCCGACCGCAACCCTGTCGGACGTGGAAATCGAGCGCATTTTTGCCGCTTTGCGCACGCTCAAGGCCGAGGGCAAATCGGTGATCTACATTACCCACCGGCTCGGCGAGGTTTTCGAGATCTGCGACACGGTAACGGTATTGCGCAACGGCGAATTGATCGGCACGCGCCCAACTTCCGAGATTGATCGCGGCACACTGATGCAGATGATGCTCGGCCGCAGCATGAGCGAGATGTATCCGCGCTGGGACGACAAGCCGGGCGGCGCCATGCTGACGGTCCGGCAATTGCGCGTACCGCCGCTGGTGCACGATTTCGATCTCGTCGCCGCGCGCGGTACGGTGACCTGTCTGGCCGGTCAGATCGGCTCTGGTGCGATTACGGTGCTGCGGGCGCTGGCGGGCCTCATTGCCGGCGCAACCGGTGAGGTCAGCGTGCAGGGCGCGCCGATGCGACTGCGCTCGGTGACAAAGGCCCAAGCCGCCAACGTGCAATTCATTTCAGAAGATCGCGCCGGCGAAGGTCTATTTCTTCGTCTGAATGCCGGACAAAATCTCATTGCGACAAAGCTTCGTGACTATTGCCGCTTTGGCATCCTGGCGCGGCACAAGCTGCGGCGCGCGGCGGCGAAGCTTGCCACCGCAGTCGGCGTCGATCTGGCCCGCCTGCGCTCGCCGGCCGACGAACTCAGCGGCGGCAATCAGCAAAAGCTGGCGTTCGGGCGTTGGATCGGCAGCGAGCGTCCCGGCGTGCTCCTGATGAACGAACCAACCCGCGGCGTCGATGTCGGCGCGCGCGCCGAAATTTACCGTCTCATTCGCCAGTTCTGCGATCAGGGCTATTGCATCGTCATGGCATCGTCCGACATCGAGGAAGTGCTGGGTATGGCCGACGTTGTGGTCAGCATGTATCGCGGCC
The DNA here is from genome assembly GCA_036511795.1 of Xanthobacteraceae bacterium. Lineage (GTDB taxonomy): Bacteria > Pseudomonadota > Alphaproteobacteria > Rhizobiales > Xanthobacteraceae > BOG-931. The sequence goes on along the minus strand of DATCBO010000084.1, from coordinate 11,748 downwards.
GGCGGGTGGCGCGGTACGGGCGCGGCGAGGTCGACAGGCAACGCCTGCTGGCGGACATAACCCATCCGGTGGCGGCGTCGTGAGCGAGCTCGCGGTTCCCGGTCGCAGGTCGCGTCGCCTGTTGGGCGCGCGCCAGCTTGGGCTGACCATTCGGGTGGCGGCGATCGCGGCAATCGCAGTCTTTGCGTTGTCGACGCCGGGATTCCTGTCACCGTTGAGCATCAACGCGCTCCTCACGGCGATCTCGTTTGTCGGCTGCGTTGCCGTCGGCATGACTTTCATTACGCTGACCGGCAACATCATGTCGCTTGCGCTTGGCGCCACGCTTTCCGCGTCGGCTTTGGTTTTTCTCGCCAGCCTGTCGTTCGGCATGGTGCCGGCATTCCTGATTGCCGCGTTGTTCGGCACCGTGATCACCGCGGCCCAAGGCTTCCTTGTGGGTTATTTCCGGGCGAATCCGATCCTTGTGAGCATCGCCGCATTGTCGCTGCTGCTTGGCGGCGCGGCATTCGCTACAGGTGGACACCGCATCTATCCGGGCGGTGCCGGCATCGAGTTTTTCAAAGCGAGAATCGCCGGCGTCCCGGTCAACGCAATAATCTTCTTCGCCACCGTGATCGTCGGCCAATTCGTGATGTCGTGGACCAGGATCGGCCGCCTCATGACCATGGTCGGCAGCAACCCGCGTGCCGCGATTGCGGCGGGGATCGACATCACCGCCACCATCACCATCGCCTACGCCATTGCCGGCGCCTGCGCCGCAATCGGCGGCATGCTGCTGGCGGCGCGGTATGGGTCCGCCGATATGGAATTAGGCGCCGGCTACGACTACTCGGCGATTGCCGCCGTTCTGGTCGGCGGAACCGGAATTTCAGGCGGCTCCGGCTCTGCGTGGAGGACGTTCATTGGCGTCATCGTCATCGCCGTCCTCGAAGTCGTGCTGCTGCTGCGCGGCTTCAGCGAACAGCTGCAATATCTCATCACGGGACTGATCGTGCTTGGCGTCATTATGCTGCATGCGCTCGGCGAGAGGCGGCAGGGATGAAAGCAAGCGCACGTCTGCTGTTGTCGCCAGCCGTTCGACCATTCACCATCATGGTCGGCACCATTGCGGCGCTCGGGCTGATCGACCGCGGCACCGGATATTTCTTCAGCGTCGGAACGATTTTCAGCGTGATGCAGCTTTTCGCCACGCTTGGCCTGGTGGCGCTTGGCTTGGGACTGTCGATGCTGGTGCGCGAATTCGACCTGTCGGTCGCCGGCATGATGAGCTTGGCGGGCTGCATCGCGGTATTGACCGGCGGCACCAGCCCATGGCTCGGCGCAGGCCTTGGCGTCGGAGCAGGCGTGCTGAGCGGCCTCCTGCAGGGCCTGATCATAACGCGGCTGGGCCTGAGCTCGGTGGGTGTGACCCTGGGCGGCCTGTTGACCCTGCAGGGCCTCACCTATGTGCTGGCCGGCAATCAGACCGTCAGTTATCCCAACATGGCGGTCGCGCTCGGCCTCAACGCCCCGATTGCACATCTGCTGTCGGTGCGCAGCGCCGCGGCGCTCGCGGTCTTCATGGTCGCGGCGCTGGTCATGACCTTCACCCATATCGGACGCGACATCATCGCCACAGGAAGCGATCGACGCGCCAGTCGCATCGCCGGGCTCAATACCGATCGCATTGTAATCGGCGTATTCGCCGCGTCCGGCGCTGCGTCAGCGCTCGCTGGCGTGCTGCTGAGCTACAGCCTTGGTGCCGCGTCGCCCGCCGGACTGTCGGACGTGCTCGCGCCCGCGGCGGCGGCGGCCATCGTCGGCGGCGTGTCGGTCGTTGGCGGCCGCGGCAACGCGCTCGGCATCGCCGCGGGTGTACTCACGCTTTGCATTCTGCGTTCCGGCCTGAGCGCGATCGGAGTTCCGCCCTTTGTCCACGATCTCGTGACCGGAGGCATTCTGCTTGTCATCGCTGTGCTCGACGCACCCGATCTCGCGCGGCACATGACCGCCTGGCGCTTCTCCCGTGCCGAGCGCCTCGCTCATATATTCTCCAAGGAATCGCGTGATGGCGCAGCCACCTGACGGACCGCCTTCATCCTATCCGTTCGTTCCGCTGCCGGACCGGCCGCCGCTGAGATTTCCGGGCGGCGCGCACGTCGCGCTGATCTTTACGATCAACATCGAATACTGGGAACCGTTTCGTCCCGGTCAAAAGGAACCGCTGTTTCCGGGCGGCCCGGCAACGATTCCCCACTCGCTGCCGGGTGATGTACTCGACACGGCGAATTGGACCTGGCGCGAATATGGCCAGCGGGTCGGGGTCTGGCGGCTCATGGACGTATTCGACGCCGCCTGCATCGCACCCTCCTGTACCTGCAACGGCGCAATTCTCGTGGAGCGACGTCGCATCGTCGATGCCGTCAAAGAGCGTGGCTGGGAGCTCGTGCCGCACAATTGGGCGCAGACCGACCTGCTCGCCTTTTACGCTCACGAGCCGGAGCAAGAACGCGCGCTGATCCGGCGCACGCTCGACACCTATGCGGAGGTGGTCGGCAAGCCTGCCAAGGCGTGGCTATCGTCGGCCATCCGCGGCACGCCACACACGCCTGCCTTTCTGAAGGAATTTGGCCTCATCGCCTACTGCGATTATCTCAACGACGACCAGCCCTACTTGATCGATACAGTTCATGGACCCATCGTCTGCGTGCCGTATTCAAACGACATCAACGACTTCAATATGTTCGCGCGCGGCGGCCTGTCGACGCGCGACGGCATCGACATGCTGCGGCAATGTTTCGATCAACTCTACGCCGAAGGCGCGGCTACCGGGCGCATCATGAATGTCGGGCTGCACCCGCACGTGGCCGGACAGCCGCATCGCGTCGCGGCCTTGCGCGAGTTCATCGCCTACGTGCAGAGCAAACCGCGGGTCTGGTATCCGACGCGCGAAGAAATCGCGACGTGGTACCTCGCGCAAAGTCAGCGGAACACTGGGCAATAGTTCAGCTACCCTGCCGCATCTCGATTTGAGCCGGCCGCCTCCGTGGCATCGGGCACCGCCAGCGCCGCTTCCAACAGCCGATTGCAGGCGACGAGTTCGTCCAGCGCCGCACGCAACTTGCGGCGGTCGTCACCGCCAATGGCCGGGATTTTCGCCGGCGCTGCGACCGGCCCTGCAGCCAAAGCTGTCTCGCGCCGCTCGGCTGAACGCTCGCCACCGGCGGCTTCCACGGGCCGCGGCGAGGCAACGAAAGCCGACAGATCAGGCTCGGATCGGCCAAGCGCCGGTGTGGCGGCGATCTCGTCCTCATCTTCCCTGTCTTCGGCGTCAGGCGGCGGCACTTGGGCACCCGCACGCCAGATCGATTGCACAAAGGCCGCGCCCTGCTCGCGCAGAATGCGCTGCACACCGCGGATGGTGTAACCTTCGCCGTAAAGCAGATGGCGCACGCCGCGCAGCAGATCGACATCTTCGGGACGGTAAAAGCGCCGACCGCCACCGCGTTTCATCGGCCGAATCTGCGTGAACCGGCTTTCCCAGAAACGCAGCACGTGCTGCGGCACGTCGATTTCGTCGGCGACCTCGCTGATGGTGCGGAATGCCCCCGGCGCTTTGTCCATTGGCCTTGTCCCCCGCAAAGATTCGCGTTCGCTGTCGCCCCGTTACGGCGTTAGTTCAGCGGCCGCCTCGGAATTGATCCGCTGCTTAAGAATCGCCGAGGGCTTAAACACCATCACACGCCGCGGCGAAATCGGGACTTCCTTACCGGTCTTCGGGTTCCGCCCAATACGCTGACCCTTCTTGCGCACCACAAACGAGCCGAACGACGACAGCTTTACCGTCTCGCCGCGTTCGAGGCAGTCGGTAATTTCCTTGAGCACTAGTTCCACGAGTGCAGCGGATTCGCTGCGAGAGAGGCCGACCTTTTGATAGACCGCCTCACACAGATCCGCACGCGTGATCGTCTTACTCGCCATGGCCAGCCCCGCCCAGCACGGCCCCCGAGTCACCCAGCGACCCCATATCGTGCTGAATTATCTACGATATTAGCTTGTCGGGACACGGTCAACGGGACTTTGCGGGCTACCACCGAACCAGTGCCGCACCCCAGGTAAAGCCCCCCCCCATGGCTTCCAGCAGCAGCAGGTCGCCGCGCTTGATGCGCCGCTCGGCCAGCGCGTCGGCGAGTGCCAATGGAATAGACGCAGCCGAAGTATTGCCGTGGCGATCGACCGTGGTCACGACCTTTGCGGGAGCGATACCCAGCTTATGCGCTGAGCCGTCGATGATGCGCTTATTGGCCTGGTGCGGAATAAACCAATCGATGTCGTCAGCGGTATATCCCGTCGCCTTGAATGCGTCCTCGACCACGTCGGTGATCATCGCCACGGCGTGGCGGAACACTTCGCGGCCCTCCATGCGTAGATGCCCGACTGTGCCGGTCGATGACGGCCCGCCGTCGACATAGAGCTTCGACTTGTACCGGCCGTCGGAACGCAGATGGATCGTGAGAATGCCGCGTGCTTCGCGCGTCTCCGGCTGGTCCTGCGCGTCGAGCACCACCGCGCCGGCGCCATCGCCGAACAGCACGCAGGTTGAGCGATCAGTCCAATCGAGAATGCGCGAAAAAGTCTCGGCGCCAATGACGAGCGCGCGCGAAAACCCGCCGGCTTTGAGCAGTGCATCCGCCGTCGCCAGCGCGTAGACGAAGCCCGAGCACACCGCCTGAAGATCGAAGGCAGCTCCGCGCGTGATGCCGAGATCGGCCTGTACCGATACGGCGCTGGCCGGGAATGTATTATCAGGCGTCGAGGTCGCCAGCACGATCAGGTCGATAGATTGTGCGTCGACATGAGCGTGCGCGAGCGCGGAACGCGCCGCCTGCGTGGCCATCTGCGAGGTCAATTCGCCCGGCGCGGCAATGCGGCGCTCGTGGATACCCGTGCGCTGCACGATCCATTCGTCCGACGTATCGACTTTGCGCGCCAAGTCGTCGTTGGTTACGACTTGACTCGGCAGATAGGCACCACAGCCGAGAATAACCGAACGGCGAACACTCACGAGGCCGCTCCACCGACCGCACGCTGCTGGTCGTTGTGATGGCGCCCGATCGCTCTTGTGATCTTCTCGAGCAATCCGTCCCGGACCACGCCATACCCCACTTCGACCGCCGCGGAGAAGCCTTGGGCATCGGTCGAGCCATGGCTTTTGATGACGATGCCGTTGAGCCCCAGAAAGATGCCGCCATTGGAGCGGCGCGGATCGATACGCTCCCTTAACTCGCGAAACGCTGAGCGTGCGAACAGGTAGCCAATCCGCGAACTGAGCGAGCGAGTCATCGCATTCCTGATGTATTCGGCCATTTGCCGCGCCGTGCCTTCAGCCGACTTGAGCGCGATGTTGCCGGCAAAGCCTTCGGTGACAACAACATCGACTTTGCCGCGGCCGATATCATCGCCTTCGACAAAGCCCAGATAGTCCAGGTCCGGCAGCTTTTCCTCGCGCAGGATGCGGCCGGCTTCGCGCACCGGCTCAAGCCCCTTCACTTCCTCAGCGCCGATATTGAGCAAGCCTACGGTCGGGTGCGGAATTCCAAACAAGATGCGCGCGGTCGCGGCGCCCATCACCGCCAAGTCGACGAGATGGTCGGCGTCGGCGCCAATCGAGGCCCCGAGATCGAGCACGATCGAACGGCCGCGTGTCGTCGGCCACACGGCCGCGATCGCGGGCCGCTCGATGCCGGCGAGCATCTTGAGCTCGAATTTCGCCATGGCCATGAGCGCGCCGGTATTACCGCAGGACACGGCAACGTCCGCGTCGCGCTTTTTAACCGCCTCGATCGCCAGCCACATCGACGACTTCCAACGGCCGTAACGCAACGCCTGGCTCGGCTTGGCATCCATGCGTACCGCAACGTCTGTGTGAAGAAGGCTCGAGGCAGCTTTAAGCGGCGGACGGGCGTCAATCAGCGGCGCGATCTGCGCGGCATCGCCAAAGAAAATGAACTCGCAATCCGGATGGTGCTGTAACGCAATCTCGGCACCCTCAACGACGACGGCGGGGCCGTTGTCTCCTCCCATCGCATCGAGCGCAATACGCACCTTGTTAGGCATCGAATGATTGACCCTGCGGTTTCGCGTGGCCGGATTGCAAAAAAGTTGGCGTGCAGGTGCGGCACACACTCACGCCGACATTGCAGTCAAAGGAACGCGACCAAACCATGATTCTAGCGCAGCTTTTGGCTTTGCAATCGAAGTCCCGACGTTGCAGCAGAAGCTTCAAACCCACCACGCCAGAGTCCGGAAGACAGGTTGCCGGAGGCGGACGCGACAATAGCGCCTCGGCGCTCCGACACAAGGCGATCACCGGCCGTTTTGGTCCTTCGACCAGCCGGCGAGCACCGCGAACGGCCCCGCGTCCGAGCCATGCTCCTGCTGCGATTCGAACACCACCCCTGGCTTGCGCGGATACGGATCGAGACCAAGGATGAGCAATTCAACGGCAAGCGCTCCAAGGTCAACGACACCGTCAAGGATCGGTTCGGAATCGTTCAACTTGGCCTCTGCGGGCGCGCGCAGGAGTTCATTGTCGGCCAAAGGCCCTGGAGAGATGATCCGTGGCATGAACAGCAGGTCGACATTCTCCTCGATCGCGTTGAGCAACGGCTCGAGTGTGACGACGCAAGTCTGTCCAGCAGTTGCGGAAACCCGGCCGACGACGCGAAGGCCGTCAGCGTCTCGTCGCGTCAGATCGAATGTCGCCGCGAGCTGCGGCAAATCGCGCAAGCCGGCCGCGGCGGCTATTGTGGCGCGCGTTTCGGCATCCGGCTCCAGCGTGAATGACCGGCCGTCTTCGGGAATGTCCTCCACCACGACCGGAACGTGCCACAGCGTCACTGGGGCTCTCTCGGATTTATGGTCGCGCATCAGCAAAAGCCTCGGGGTTCGGAAAGGCAAGTTCACCTCGCATCAGGGCGCCCTCCTCCTGGGCATCGAGTTTCTGCGCAACCGAGCGGGCGTAGCGTGCAAGCTCGGCCGACTGCCCAGGCGCCCCATTTTCCAAGATATTGCGCGCCAGGGCGTTCTCAAGGACCCGAACGTCCGGCGCATCGAGCGCCGCCAGATAAGTGGCCTGCCGGCCGTAGAATGCTTCGCCAAAGCGCTGCATGTGCTTCGGAACCGCAAGATCGCCGATGCCCATCTCGCGCAGGTTCCCATCGAGGTCGCGGCAAAACGCGTCAAACAGCCGCTGCCCGAACAAGCGTCCGCGGTCGCCGGTCCGGTCGAGCCGCCGCAATAGCAGCACCAAGTGCAGGACAATCAAGTCGAAGCGGCCTTGCACCGTATCGGGCACCCCGAAATTGGCGTAAAATGCCCGGTGTCGGGCCTGCGCCACGATCATGCCATAGAGAGAAGCGATGGTACGAGCCTCGGCACTTCGCCGAAACGGTCGTGGGATCATGGGGATAGCCCGTTTCGGTAAGGCACCCGAAAAACGGGCGCATTGCCAATCGCAAGCCTCCGAGGTACGGCAGGCGGCGGGTCGTTGCAAGGTGGAGCGGGGATGCGGGGCACAGCCAGGGTGAGCGGCGGGGGCATTTTCGGCCAGCTTCAAACGCGGCGGACCACCGCAGCGTGCCTTTTCGTGCTCGCCCTCGGTTTGATGCCGGGCGGCTGCTTCGGCGAGACATTCCAGCGCGGTTACGTGTTGCCCGAAGGGGCGCTGCAGCAGCTTCCGCTGGGTGCTTCCCAGGAACAGGTACTGATCGTGCTCGGCACGCCCTCAACCGTGGCGACAGTCAGCGGCGAGGCGTTCTACTACATCTCCCAGCGCGCGGAACGGCCCGTGTCGTTCATGAACATGAAGGTGGTCGACCAGCGTGTCATAGCGGTCTATTTCGACAAGAACCGCAAGGTGCGGCGGCTTGCGGAATACGGCCTCAGGGACGGCAAACTGTTCGACTTCGTCAGCCGCACGACACCGACCAGCGGCGCAGACCTCAGCCTGCTGAACGGGCTGTTCCGGATCATCTCCGACAAGACGACGTGACGTCGAAAATCTGAAATCGGAAGTCGAAAGCCGGAGGCCGCTTGATGCGGCCTGCGGATTTCGGACTTCCGACCTCGATCAGTGCGCCAACACTGCGAGCAGCAGCAGCGCCACGATGTTGGTGATCTTGATCATCGGATTGACCGCCGGCCCGGCCGTATCCTTGTAGGGGTCGCCGACCGTGTCACCGGTCACCGCCGCCTTGTGAGCATCGGAGCCCTTGCCGCCGTAATGGCCGTCTTCGATGTATTTCTTGGCGTTGTCCCACGCGCCGCCGCCTGACGTCATCGAGATGGCTACGAACAGCCCGTTCACGATCACGCCGAGCAGCATGCCGCCAAGCGCCGAAAAGGCCGCTGACTTGCCTGGAGCGCCACCGCCGGCAACGAAATAGATGATGAAATAGCCGACGATCGGCGATAGCACCGGTAGCAGCGACGGCACGATCATTTCCTTGATCGCCGCCCGAGTCAGCAAGTCGACGGCGCGACCATAATCGGGCTTTTCGGTGCCCTTCATGATCCCGGGGTGCTCGCGGAACTGGCGGCGCACCTCCTCGACGATCGCGGACGCCGCACGGCCGACTGCCGTCATGCCCATCGCGCCGAACAGATAGGGGAGCAAGCCGCCAAACAGCAGGCCGACCACCACATAAGGATTGCTCAGCGAGAAATTCGGCGACACGCCCTGGAAATACGGGTGCGTTGTCGCATTGGATATAAAGAAGGTGAGATCCTGATTGTACGCCGCAAACAACACCAGCGCACCGAGGCCCGCCGAACCGATGGCATAGCCCTTGGTCACCGCCTTGGTGGTATTGCCGACGGCGTCGAGCGCATCGGTCGATTTGCGCACTTCTTTCGGCAATCCGGCCATTTCGGCGATGCCGCCGGCGTTATCGGTCACCGGACCGAACGCATCGAGCGCCACCACGATACCGGCGAGCGCCAGCATCGTCGTCACAGCGATGGCGATGCCGAACAAGTTGGCGAGGTTATAGCTCACCAGAATGCCGGCGATGATGACAAGCGCCGGCCCTGCGGTTGATTCGAGCGACACCGCGAGACCCTGAATCACATTGGTGCCGTGACCGGTCACCGAGGCGAGCGCAATCGAGCGCACCGGGCGGTAGTCGGTGCCGGTGTAGTATTCGGTGATCCAGATGATCAGCCCGGTGACAATCAGGCCGGTGACGCCGCAATAGAACAGGTCGGCACCTGAATAGTCGACGCCCGCAAGCTTGCCGAAGCCGATCAGGTAATAAACGACACCGGCGATGCCGATCAGCGACAGAATCGCGGTGGCGATCATGCCCTTATAGAGCGCGCCCATGATCGACTGATTGGCGCCGAGTTTGACGAAGAACGTGCCGATGATGGATGCGATGATGCATACCCCTCCGATGGCGAGCGGAAACGTCATCATGCGCGTCACCATTTCCGGCGATACGGGGCTGAAGAAGATCGCGGCCAGCACCATAGTGGCAACCGTCGTCACGGCGTAAGTTTCGAACAGGTCCGCGGCCATGCCGGCGCAATCGCCGACGTTGTCGCCGACGTTATCGGCGATGGTGGCGGGGTTGCGTGGATCGTCCTCCGGAATTCCGGCCTCGACTTTGCCGACTAGATCGCCGCCGACATCGGCACCTTTGGTGAAGATGCCGCCGCCGAGACGGGCAAAGATCGAAATCAGCGAGGCACCAAAACCGAGCGCCACCATCGAATCCACGACCGTGCGATCGTTGGGCGCCAGGTGCAGCGTGCCGGTGAGAAACCCGAAATAGAGCGTGACGCCGAGGAGCGCGAGTCCGGCGACCAGCAGTCCGGTGATGGCGCCGGCTCTGAAGGCAAGTTCAAGCCCGCCGGCGAGCGAACTGATCGCAGCCTGCGCCGTGCGCACGTTGGCGCGTACCGAGATGTTCATGCCGATGAAACCGGTCGCTCCGGAAAGAATCGCGCCGACAGCAAAGCCGACGCCGACAAGCCAACCGAGGAAATACCCGACAATGAGAAAAATCACGACGCCGACGACAGCAATCGTGGAGTATTGCCGGCGCAGGTAGGCCTGCGCGCCTTCGCGCACCGCCGCAGCTATTTCCTGCATGCGAGCGCTGCCGGGATCGGCCTGCAGTACCGAATAGGTGGCCCAGATGGCGAAAACGATGGCAAGTACGCCGCACAACACGATGAGCCACAAGATTTGCATGGCAACGACCCCGGTTTGTCTTTAGGGGCCGAACTCAACGAGTCGGCCCGAGAGGAAGGGCGCACGACGGTAGCGACACGTCGCACGCAAATTTGGCGCGGAGATTGCACAAAACCCCCTCCCCGCGCAACGGCTTAACACCATTCGAGGTTGCGGCGCGGCAATTCGCGGTTCCACCGCAACGGCGCAGATTTCGCGCGACCCAAAAAGATCAATCTGTTCTGATTTCAACCCCGCGGGCATTCCAGCAGGCGCCTGGGCGCAGCCTTCAACGAATCGGCTCAAGGCGCTTTCGCGCTCTATCCGGCGGCTGGAAAAGGGCACGACCCAGTGCCCACCGCGCCAATGGATTCCGTTGTTGAGGCGATTCGCCCGATAAAGTGCCAGTCGCTTCGCACATCGACCCTGCTTGGACCTGCCACGCGCTTTTTGGAATCAGCACTCGGCCGCTGGCTGGCGCAGGTCGGCCATTGGCTCATCAAGCGAATTTTCGATCCTCCACCTTCCAACCATCACAATACGTGAAGGTCTGCAGCCTCTACGGGGCAGGATTCTATTACATGCCTGGCACTGATATGTGCCTGAAAATCGGTGGCTGGGTGCGGGCGGAAGCGACCTACGGTGTCAACGGTAGTTCGACCACAGGTATCTTCGGCACCAACTACAACAACCGCACTACCAACAACCTGTGGACGCGGGAACGCGGCTACATCACGGCCGATGCTCGCGAGCAGACCGCCTATGGCGTGGCCCGCGGCTACATCGATGTCGGCGTAAGTTCGAACAACAATAGTGACGCACCCAGTTCGTTCAGTTCGAACCGCGCCTTCGTCCAATGGGCAGGCTTCACGGCCGGCCTGTCGGTGTCGTTCTTCGACTTCTATCCGGCGGCCGCACTGCTGTATCGTGCCGGCAACCTTCCGAACGAAGACACCGGCGACGGCGGCCAGTGGGTTTGGGGGTATACCGCGCAGTTCGGCGGTGGTTTGTCCGCCACGCTGTCAGCGGAAGATCGACGCTCGTCTCAGATTGTTGGCGCAAGCGGAACCGCGGCTTCTGCGGCGCTCAGTGGTGCTGGCGTGGTCGTTATCACCCCTGCCAATCCGGCGGCGGTCAGCGCTGGCTTGCTCACCGGCAACGGCGGCGCCACCCTCGCTGGGTACGGCGGCTGGCAGTCGCCCGACATCGTCGGCAACCTACGCGTCGATCAGGCTTGGGGCAGCGCGCAGGTCATGGGCGCCTTGCACGAAGACAATGCCACCTACTACGGCGCCACTCCCTCCACCGGTCATCCGTCCAATGCGTGGGGCTGGGTCGTCGGCGGCGGCATCAAGATCAACACGCCGTTCATCTCGCCTGGTGACCACTTGTACGCCGAGGCTAACTACACCCAAGGCGCCCTTAAGTATCTGTGGGATGCTAACCCCTCAAACGAGCAGGGCGTGCGCGGGGCGACCGAAGGCTTCGGCATATTCTCCGACTGCGTCTACGGCGGCACCGTTGCTGCC
>DATCBO010000083.1:0-30411 GCA_036511795.1 Xanthobacteraceae bacterium | reverse complement strand
CCGGCTCAAGCGCGTCGCGTGCGCTGCGCGGAGCCGCCCGCCTGGTCTCGGCGCGTTGCGGCGGTGGCTGCACAGCGGCAACGCCATTGACCACCCGCTCCGACAACGGCGGATAGGGTTCGCCTCCGGCCGGTACAACTTTCGGCGACGGCGCGCTGCGCACCGGCGGCGGTTGCGGCTGGGCTGGCATCCGCAAGGGTACTTGGCCGTTGGCAGCGGCGGCACGCAGCGGGGCATTGGCGGTGGACGCGGGACCGAGCCCCTGCGCGGAACTGGCGGCGCGCGGCTTAGGGCGCTCGCGCAGCGCCGAATCCGGCTGACCGGCGGCACGGGGGGGCGTCGGACGCAATCGCGGTGCCGCGCGATCGCTGCCGTCCGGCGGGATGTTGGAATCTGTCACCGCCGATTACCCTCTTTGGTCAAATGCATCGACAATGCAGATGAGCCCTTTCCCGCACCCAAATGGTCGCACATTCCAGCGCCCCTGCCCAGCGAAACGGCAAAAGCATCCTGGCTTGTGGATCGCAGGCCAGTGCGGAGCAAATATGGCGAAAGGGTGTTTTGCCCTAGCCGGCGAACCGGCTGAACACCAGACTAGCATTGGTGCCGCCAAATCCGAACGAATTCGACAGCGCCACATTGACCGGCCGCTTGCGCGCCTGGTGTGGCACAAGATCGATCGCGGTCGCGACGGACGGATTGTCGAGATTGATGGTCGGCGGCACCACCTGGTCACGCATGGCGAGGATGCAGAAGATCGCCTCGATGGCGCCAGCGGCCCCGAGCAGATGCCCGATGGAGGATTTGGTCGACGACATCGAAATGTGTCCGGCCGCATTGCCGACCAATGCTTCGACAGCCCTCAGTTCGATCTCGTCGCCAAGCGGCGTCGAGGTTCCGTGGGCGTTGATGTAATCGATCTGTTCCGGCGAAACGCCGGCACGGCGGAGCGCGGCCCGCATGCAACGCAGCGCACCGTCTCCGTCTTCCGCCGGAGCGGTGATGTGATGGGCGTCGCCAGAGAGGCCGTAGCCTGTAAGCTCGGCGTAAATGCGTGCGCCGCGGCGCCGCGCGTGCTCGTATTCTTCAAGCACTACGGTGCCCGACCCTTCGCCGAGCACAAAACCGTCGCGGTCGCGATCGTAGGGCCGTGAGGCGCGCTCCGGCGTATCGTTGAATCCGGTCGACAACGCCCGGCACGCGGCGAAGCCGGCGACAGAAATACGGTTGACCGGCGACTCGGTACCACCCGCAACCATGACGTCGGCGTCCCCGAGTGCGATCAACCGGCCGGCATCGCCGATGGCGTGCGCCCCTGTCGAGCAGGCGGTGACCACCGCGTGATTGGGACCCTTCAAGCCGTGCGCGATCGACACATAGCCGGAAGCCAGATTGATGATCCTGCCTGGAATGAAGAACGGCGACACCCGGCGTGGGCCGCGGTCGCGCAGCAGCAATGCCGTTTCCGCAATGCCCTCGACGCCGCCGATTCCGGAGCCGATCATGACACCGCTGACGATCTGGTCGTCGTACTCACGCGGATGCCAGTCGGCATCGTCGAGCGCGAGTTTCGCCGCGCACATGGCGTAGAGGATGAAATCGTCGACCTTGCGCTGCTCCTTCGGCTCCATCCAGTGATCGGGATTGAAAGTGCCGTTGCTGCCGTCGCCGCGCGGAATCTGGCCGGCGATCCGGCTCGTGATATCGGCGACCTCGAATCTCTCAATCGCTTTCACGCCGCTCTCGCCCGCGAGCAGGCGTCGCCACGTCGGCTCTACGCCGCAACCGAGCGGCGTGACCATGCCAAGTCCAGTGACGACGACGCGTCTCATGATCGGCGCTCCCGGCGGCCACCGCGGCATGTGCCGCGCTCAACTCTATCGCTTCGGGCCTCGCCCGCATCATACGCGCGCGCACACGTCCGCGCCCGCCCTGCGGTGCGGCTGTTCCGGCTAAGGCTCACCGAACAAAGGATAGGCGTCAGCCCTTGGCGTTCTTCTCAAGGAACTTGATGGCGTCGCCAACCGTCAGAATCGTTTCAGCCGTATCGTCGGGAATTTCGCAATTGAATTCCTCTTCGAACGCCATCACGAGTTCGACGGTGTCGAGGCTGTCAGCGCCGAGATCTTCGATGAAGCTCGCGTTCTCGGTGACTTTGTCGGGATCGACGCCAAGATTATCGACGACGATTTTCTTCACCCGGTCCGCAATATCGCTCATCGTTCCAACCTCATCTTGCAACGCGACCCAATATACTGAGTCTTGTGGTCTCGTCGTCGGCGACGGCCGTGGGTCGGCACCGATCAGAGGCGGATATTTGTTGCCCCGCGCTCCGGCACTCCAGGTTCCCCCAGCCCAATCGCGGTTCGGTTAGCATACTTCCCCAGCGTTGACTAGCGCACCGACGCATTGTCCTGCCCTATCGTTTCGTCTTCAAACCATGGCCATTCCACCGTTGACGTGGAGCGTCTGCCCGGTGATGTAGGCGGCCTCGTTGGACGCCAGGAACGCGACCGCGGCTGCGACTTCGTCGGTCGTGCCGGCACGACTAGCCGGGATTTTCGACACGATCGCTTCGCGCTGCTTGTCGTTTAGTTTCTCGGTCATCGGCGTGACGATGAAACCCGGCGCTACGCAGTTCGCGGTGACGCCGCGCTTGGCGTATTCCTGGGCGACCGCCTTGATCATGCCGGCGATGCCGGCCTTGGCGGCAACGTAATTGGCTTGGCCCGGATTGCCGGTCGCTCCCACCACCGAGGTGATCGCGATGATGCGGCCGAAGCGCCGGCGCATCATGCCGCGCACCGCAGCGCGCGACAGCCGGAACGTTGCCGTGAGATTGACTGCGATCACCTGCTCCCAGTCTTCGTCCCGCAGCTGCACCAGGAGATTGTCGCGCGTCACCCCCGCATTGGCGACCAGCACGTCGAGCTGGCCCATGGCCTCCTCGGCGCGCGGCACTAACTGATCCGTCGCCGTCGCGTCGGCGAGATCGCATGGCAGAACATGAACGCGATCGCCAAGATCGGCAGCAAGTTTCTGCAAAGCTTCATGGCGGGTACCGGAAATGCCGACAATGGCCCCCTGCGCATGCAGCACCCGCGCGATGCTGCCGCCGATGGGGCCGGTCGCCCCGGTGATCAGCGCGGTCTTGCCCGTGAGTTCAAACATTGCTTCCTCGTTACCGCGCACCAGAAATGAAAAATCAGCCGCGCGCCGCCTTGAACTGCGCGACATCGTCGGGCGTACCGATTGAAGACGTCTCGGCCGCCTCTGCAACCCGCTTGATCAAACCGGCCAGTACGCGGCCGGCGCCGATTTCGTAGAACCTGCCGACACCATGTTGCGTCATGAATTGTATCGATTCGCGCCAGCGCACCGTACCGGTCACCTGGTCGATCAGGCTCTGCACGATGTCGGCGGGTTCGCTGATTGGCGCCGCCCTCACATTGGCGACAAGCGGCACGCGCGGCTTTTTGACCGTGACGTTCGCCAGCGCTTCCGCCATGGCATCCGCAGCCGGGCGCATCAGCGAACAATGGAAGGGAGCGGATACACGCAGCATCATCGCCCGCCGGACCCCGTGCGCCTTGGCTATTTCGACTGCGTGCTCCACAGCTCCCTTTTCGCCGGACAGCACGACCTGGCCACCGCCATTGTCGTTCGCGGCGGCGCATACACCGGTGCTGGCGGCTTCGGCGGCGACGGCCTGGGCCAGGGCAAACTCGACCCCGACCAGCGCCGCCATGGCGCCCACACCAACCGGCACGGCCTTCTGCATGGCGAGGCCGCGCGTCCGCAACAGCCGCGCCGCGTCGGCGATCGATAGCGCGCCGGCCGCGGCAAGGGCCGAATATTCGCCGAGCGAATGGCCGGCCACGTAGGCGGCGTCGCGGCCGAGATCGAGGCCAGCCTCTGCTTCGAGCACTCGCATGACCGCGAGCGACACCGCCATCAACGCCGGCTGGGCGTTCTCGGTCAGAACGAGCGCCTCGGCCGGACCGCTCCAGATCGTGTCACTGAGCCGCTCGCCAAGGGCGGCGTCGACCTCTTCAAAAATCAGGCGCGCCGGAGCAAAGGCATCGGCCAGCGCCTTGCCCATGCCGACGGTCTGACTGCCCTGTCCGGGGAAAACGAACGCAACTTCCATTGCTCGCACCGTGAAAGCGGCGAAAGATACCGCGATCCCGGCGCTGTCAAGTTCGGCCGGCTGCGCCGTGCAGCACGACGGGCAAGAAATCGCTAATCGCGCTCTGGTAGAACGGCATGATCGTCGCGGGGCTTAGTCACTTGGCCGCCATCCACCGAAAGCTCACGGGACCACCGCCATGAGCGTCCACGCGCTGGTGACCGACACCGATCTGTCGCGCGCGCGCAGCGACCCCGCGTTCCGGCAAAAGCTCTTGGAGCAAAGCCTCGAAACCTTGCTCGCCAGCCTGAAGAAGCTGCGCCAGACCACAGCGCCCAAGGACAACGCCGCGGCCGTCCAGATGCGCGAGGCGGTCGAACTTGCCGTAAGGCTTGCCGAGCTCATTCAAGAGCCCGCGCAAAGGACGGCGGCGCGCCCCCGCGGGCGGATTTGATCGTCCGATTCGCTTGCGTTTCCATGCGGTCTGCGTATATGTGCGCCTTCCGCTCGTCCCCGGCCGGGGGCTGAACGGACGGCCGCGCCGCTGTGTTCTGCAAAGCGCGGTAGGACCTTCGGGTCCGGCGTCCGGTGTTCCCGCCTTCAGAGCATTCGAGCCTTTCCCGAAGGGTTCGAGGGGCTTAGCGCCGATGGCGAGCACGGCAGTTGAGGAAAGGGCAATCATGCCGCTCTATGAGCACGTCTACCTTGCGCGCCAGGACGCAAGTACGCAGCAAGTCGAGGAATTGACCACACAGCTTAAGGGCGTGGTCGAAGGCCTCGGTGGAACCATCGCCAAGAATGAGTATTGGGGCGTCAAGACGCTCTCCTACCGGCTGCGCAAGAACCGCAAGGCGCACTTCACGCTGATGAATATCGTTGCGCCGCCGGCGGCTATCAACGAGATCGAGCGCCTGGAGCGTCTCAACGAGGACGTGCTGCGCTATCTGACCGTCCGGGTGGAGGAACACGAGGACGGTCCCTCCGCCATGATGCGCCGGGTTGATCGCGATCGCGATCGTGACGAGCGCCGCGGCGACCGTTTTGACCGGGGCGATCGTTTTGACCGCGGCGATCGCGGCGACCGTCCGCCGCGTGACCGCGATCGGCGGCCGCGCGATGAAGCCCCTGCCACCGACGCGCCGACGGAGGAGTGATCATGGCTATGTCCCCCCAAGGCGCCGGCGGACGCCGGCCGTTCTTTCGCCGCCGCAAGAGCTGCCCGTTCTCGGGCGCCAATGCGCCGAAGATCGACTACAAGGACGTCAAGCTGTTGCAGCGTTTCGTTTCGGAGCGCGGCAAGATCGTTCCGAGCCGTATCACTGCGGTTTCAGCCAAGAAGCAGCGCGAACTCGGTCAGGCGATCAAACGCGCCCGCTTTCTCGGCCTGCTGCCGTACGTCATTCGCTGACCGCTGGCGGAGAATCCGAGATGGAAATCATGCTGCTCGAACGGGTCGCCAGACTGGGCCAGATGGGCGACGTGGTGCGCGTCAAGGACGGTTTTGCCCGCAATTTTCTGTTGCCGCGCGGCAAGGCGCTGCGCGCCACGGCGGAAAACCGCACGCGCTTTGAAGGAATGAAGGGCGATCTTCAGGCGCGCTCGCAGACCCTCAAGGCGGAAGCTACGACCGTCGCTGACACGCTCAACGGCAAGCGCTTCACGGTGCTGCGTCAGGCATCCGAGGCCGGCCAGCTGTTTGGCTCGGTGTCGCCGCGCGACCTGGTGCACCTGATCAACGAAGCCGGCTACGCCGTTAACCGGAACCAGATTGCGCTGAACACGCCGATCAAGACGATCGGTCAGCACAATGTGCCGATTGCCCTGCATCCCGAAATCGAAACTGCGATTACGGTGATCGTTGCCCGCAATGCCGACGAGGCGGAGCGCATTGCGCGCGGCGAGGACGTGACGCATCGGCGCGAGCCCACCGAAGCGGAAGCAGCGGTAGAAGTCGCCGAGGCGTTCTTTGAACCCGAGGCGGCGGAAGCGCAGCGTGCGCGCGAAGGTGAAGGCGAGGACGCCCCCACCGCACCGGCGCCAAGCGCGAGCTGATCCGGCGAAAATTCAGTCGGGAATGTTGTCGGTCGGCACGGGCGAAGCCGCGGCCGGCTGCGACTGCGCCGGGACGCTTGCCGCCGGCGACATCGGGACAGCAGCCTGCGGCTGTACCGGTTCGGCGGGCTTCGCGGCAGCCGTCACGGCTGCAGGCGGCGCCGGCTTGGACGGGACAGCCTCCTCCGAAGGTTTCGCCGGCGGGCTATGAGCGTGCATCGCCGCTGCCGGGCCACGGCGGTCCGGAGGTTTCTTATCCACTGCGGGTGCGCCCGGTTCGACTGAGGCGCTACGCTCCTCTTTCGGCTTGCCCCGCTCGTGCGCGGTGCGCCGTGGCTTCGCGCCGGTCGACGGCTCCTCCTCGGGCTTCACTCCGCGGCGTGTCTTGGGCTCTGGCTTGATATCCGGACCGGCCGATGCCGCCCGGCCATGCACGGAATCCGGCTTCTGCTCGCGCACGGGCGCCGCAGTCCCAACCCCTCCGCCGGCCGACAGCACGTAGGCGGCCACCGAGGCCGCCTCCTCCTTGCTCGACGTGTAGTGCTCGGCGAGAAACCCGCTCAGGGCCGAGCTGCCGCGGCCATTTGCGAGCCCGCGCGTGGATTTGTGGCAAACCGCGCAATCGCTAGCAAAAATGTGGGCAGGCGACTTGTCCTGATCGATATTAACCTGTGCGCGTGCCGGAAACGGCGCCAGTACGGCAACCAGGATGAATACGGGCGCGAGATGCCGGGACACCCTGAACTCCTTCAATTTCTCGGATCGCCGGCGATCCCCACCCCTAACCGGCAGACGTCGCAGCAAACCGGCGTTTGAGGCGGCGGGCGGAACGCCGGCTCGCTTGTCGCATTGCTGGTCTAGGAAGATTTTGTTTTAATAACGGCAGCGACAAGACCCCGCAGGCGAAACGACCCGAGGGATGCAGCCGGAAGCTGCTGCGACGGGTGGTAAGGCGCCGATTCACCGGTCACCTGCGCAAGGGGCTCGGTAAAGGGTGTTGGAGGCAACGTTGGAACGTTTGCTGGTAGCTTTTCTGCGTCGCTCCATCCGCCGGGGCTCGCTCAAAGTCACAACCGCCGCGGGCAACGTCTACACGTTTGGCGATGGCCGAGGAGCCTCGGCGGCGGTGCGGTTTACGACCGCACGCGCGCAGCGCGCCGTCTTGTTCGACGCGGATCTCAAACTGGGCGAAGCCTACATGGACGGCACGTTGGTGATCGAACGCGGTTCGATTGTCGACCTGCTTGCGATCGCCTTTCGCCAGGAATGGATCCCGCCGCCACGCTGGGCCTGGCCGCCACGGCTATCCCGCTTCCTGTTTCGGCGGCTGCAGCAGTTCAATTCGCGGTTTCGCGCCCGGCGCAACGTCGCGCACCATTACGATCTCGACGGCCGGCTCTATTCGCTCTTTCTCGACGGCGACCAGCAATATAGCTGCGGCTATTTCGCGACGCCGGATGTCTCGCTCGATGACGCCCAGCTCGTCAAAAAGCGTCACCTCGCTGCCAAGCTTTTGCTCAAGCCAGGCGCGAACGTGCTCGACATCGGCTGCGGCTGGGGCGGTCTTGCGCTCTATCTGGCGGAGATTTGCCGCGCGAAAGTCACGGGCATCACGCTGTCGGAGGCACAATTCCACCTCGCCCAGAACAGGGCAGTCGAGCGCGGCCAGGCGCAGGATACGACCTTCCAGCTGATCGACTACCGCGACGTCGGCGGGCATTTCGACCGCATCGTCTCGGTCGGCATGTTCGAACATGTCGGCGTCGGCTTCTACGATGCGTTCTTCGGCAAGTGCGCGGAGCTGCTCAACGACGACGGCGTCGCGGTGCTGCATTTCATCGGCCGCGAGAGCACGCCGGTCATCACCAATCCGTGGATCGCCAAGTACATCTTCCCCGGCGGCTACACTCCGTCGCTGTCCGAGGTGGTGCCCGCGGTCGAACGGGCGCGGCTCCTCGTCACCGACATCGAAGTGCTGCAACTGCACTACGCGGAGACGCTCAAGGCTTGGCGCCAGCGCTTTCTCGCCCATCGCGACGAGGTGGTACGGCTCTACGATCAGCGCTTCGTCCGGATGTGGGAGTTCTATCTGGCCTGTTCCGAAATCGCTTTCCGCGACGGCGACATGGTGGTGTTCCAAATCCAGATGACCAAGCGCAAGGGCATCACGCCGGCAACGCGGGATTATATCGCCCGCGAAGAAGCGCGGTTGCGCGGGCTCGAAGCCGGTCACGCGCCACCGTTGCGTCTTGCCGGCGAATAACCGCGCGGCTGAAGCGCGCCGTCGCGAAAAACGTCAAGCGGAAAGCGTCGTCGCAACGTATCGAAAGATGCGTACGGTGGGTAACGGGGAAAGCCAGAATCGTCGATTGCCCGGCCGCGGCGCGCGGACTATCGAAGAGCGTATGCGCGGCCTGCCTCCGAGTCCTGGCCTCCGAGTCCTGGGACGGCGTGAAATAGCGTAAGGAACCGGGGGCCTTCGCATCGTTGAGTGATTCGCGATGTTGAGTGCCAACAGAACAGACCAAGCCACTGGCGCCGACCGCAAATCGGCCACACGCGAATCTCTTGATCGGACAGAATCTCTTGATCGGACACATGGCGCAAATCGATTCGATTGTACGCAAGCAGCTTCCCGCGGAACTCCCGATCCGCGCCTTGCCGCACAATATCGAGGCCGAGCAGGCATTGCTCGGCGCCATCCTGGTTAATAACGAGGCGTTCTACCGCGTCTCCGATTTCCTCGAAGCGAAGCATTTCTTCGAGCCGATCAATCAGCGCATTTATGAACTGGCGAGCGGGCTGGTCCGGGCCGGCAAGATCGCTACGCCGGTTACGCTGAAAACCTTTCTACCGACGGATTTCGACGTGGCGGGCCTGTCGGTCAATCAATATCTGGCGCGGCTTGCCGCCGAAGCGACAACGATCATCAACGCCGAGGATTACGGCCGCACCGTCCACGACCTTTCGGTTCGCCGGAATTTGATCACCATCGGCGAAGAAATGGTCAATCTGGCCTACGACGCGCCGGTCGATGCGACGCCGACGAGCCATATCGAAGACGCCGAACGCAAGCTCTACGAGATTGCCGAAACCGGGCGTTACGATTCTGGATTCCAGCGATTCGCACAGGCGCTGACCACCGCGGTCGACATGGCCGCGCATGCCTACCAGCGCGATGGCGGACTGTCGGGCTTGGCGACCGGCCTGACCGATCTCGACTCGCGGATGGGCGGCCTGCAGCCGTCCGATTTGATCATTCTCGCGGGCCGGCCGGGCATGGGGAAAAGCGCGCTTGCGACCAATATCGCCTACAACATTGCCAAGGCATGGGCGGGCGAGTTGCGGGCCGACGGGCACATGGCGACTGTCAACGGCGGCATCGTCGGTTTCTTCACGCTGGAAATGTCGGCGGAGCAGCTTGCCACCCGCATCATCGCCGAACAGACCGGAATCCCGTCAAACAAGATCCGCCGCGGCGCCATCGACGAAACCGATTTCGAGAAGATCAGAGACGTCTCGATCGAACTGCAGAACCTGCCGTTCTACCTCGACGAAACGGGTGGGCTTTCGATCGGCCAGCTGGC
The DNA here is from genome assembly GCA_036511795.1 of Xanthobacteraceae bacterium. Taxonomy (GTDB): domain Bacteria; phylum Pseudomonadota; class Alphaproteobacteria; order Rhizobiales; family Xanthobacteraceae; genus BOG-931. The sequence goes on along the minus strand of DATCBO010000083.1, from coordinate 20,643 downwards.
GGCACGCGCACGGCGTCTTAAGCGGCAAAAAGGACTCGATCTCCTGGTCGTCGATTATCTGCAATTGCTGCAGGGATCGGGCAAGTACAGTGACAGCCGCGTGCAAGAAATTACAGACATCACCCAGCGGCTCAAGGCGTTGGCCAAAGAGCTCAACATTCCCATTCTGGCGCTCTCGCAATTGTCGCGGCAGGTGGAAGCCCGCGACGACAAGCGCCCGCAGCTTTCCGATCTGCGCGAATCGGGCTCGATCGAGCAGGACGCCGACGTCGTCATGTTCGTATTCCGCGAGGAATATTACCACCAGATGCGCAAGCCCACGGAAGCGAACCGCGAGAAGTTCGGCGAATGGCTGGCCGAAGGCGAGCGCGTCGAGGGCAAGGCCGAGGTGATCATCGGCAAACAGCGCCACGGCCCGACCGGTACCGTCGAATTGCAATTCGACGCCGCGGTGACCCGCTTCGCCAATCTCGACATCGCGCATCAGCCGAGTTTTTAGGCCACCCGCGACCGCACATCACGTGGTCACGCGAGGCTGCTTCGGCGATTTCGCCATGCTTCTTAGTGCGTATCGCCCGGCTTTACCACTGCCCCACGGAGGGTCATAACCGCGCCATGGCTCTCGCGGAAGTCTTGCCGGAACCGAACGGCGCAGCCCCGGTCCCTGAGACTGGCGGCACACTCACGGTCGACCTCGCCGCCATCGAGGCGAACTGGCGCGCGCTGTCGCGCCAGTTGCGCACCGCCGAGTGTGCGGCCGTGGTCAAGGCGAACGCCTACGGGCTTGGCCTGGAGGCCGTGACCGCGAAGCTCGCTCGCGCCGGCTGCAAGACCTTCTTTGTCGCCGACATTGCCGAGGCCCGGCGCGTGCGCTCGCACGCCGCAGATGCCGCGATTTACGTGCTCAATGGATTTCTGCCGGAAGCCGCCACCGCCTTCATCGACATCGGCGCACAACCGGTCATCAATTCGACCACCGAACTTGCCGAGTGGGATGCCTTCGTCGCCGAACGCAATTGGCGGGGCGGCGCGGCACTCCACGTCGACACCGGCATGAACAGGCTCGGCATCCCGGCCGATGAAGCGATGGCGCTGGCGCCCCGCGTGCAGACCGAAAATCACGGCATTACGCTCTTGATGAGTCATCTTGCCTGCGCTGAAACACCGGATCACCCGCTCAACGCGGAGCAGATTGGGCTGTTCAAGGAGATCAAACTGATGTTTCGCGGGGTTCCCGCCTCGCTCGCCAATTCGTCGGGAATCTTTCTCGGCGATACGGCGCATTGCGATCTCGCTCGGCCGGGCGCGGCGCTCTACGGCGTCAATCCGACACCCCGTTTGCCCAACCCGATGCAGAGCACCGTCGAGCTTGCCGGCCGCATTCTGCAAATTCGCAAGCTCGAACGCGACGAGACGGTGGGCTATGGCGCAACCTGGAGCGCCAAGCGGGCCACGCGTCTTGCCGTCGCCGCGATCGGCTATGCGGACGGAATTCCACGCGCGGCATCGGGTGGTTCGGCCAGTATCGCAGGGAAGCTGTGTCCCCTGGTGGGACGCATATCGATGGATCTGATGTGTATCGACATTACGGATCTGCCTGACGGCGCGGCCCGCCGCGGCGATGAGGCGCTGTTCATCGGCGGCGGTATCGCGATCGACGACGTTGCCGCAGCGGCTGGGACCATCGGCTACGAGATCCTTACGCATCTCGGGCCGCGTTGCCATCTTGTGTACCGCGGGACTTAAAGCATCAGCTGATCGAGATTGTCGAAATGGCCGCGCGCGCACAGAGTTTTGTCTGCCAAAGTTGCGGCGGGGCATCCTCCCGCTGGGCGGGACGCTGCGAAGCCTGCGGTGCCTGGAATACGATCACTGAGGAAGGCGCAGCCGCGAGCGCACGGCCGGCGCGCAAAGGCCGGCATTTTGCCATCGAGCCGCTCAAGGGCGAGACTGATGAGGCGCCGCGCGCACCTTCCGGCATCGCCGAATTCGACCGCGTCGCCGGCGGCGGCTTGGTGCGCGGCTCGGTGCTGCTCCTTGGCGGCGATCCGGGCATCGGTAAATCCACGCTGCTGATCGAAGTCGCCGCCGCCTTCGCGCGCAATCGGCACCGCGCCATCTATATTTCGGGCGAGGAAGCCGTGGCGCAGGTGCGGCTCCGCGCCGACCGCCTTGGGCTCGCCGAGGCTGCGGTCGAAGTGGCCGCTGAAACATCGGTCGAAGACATCGTCGCAACCCTATCGCAAGGCGCGATCCCTCGCCTCCTTGTCATCGATTCAATCCAGACCATGTGGACGCGCACGGTCGAGGCCGCGCCCGGCACTGTCACACAAGTGCGTGGGTCGGCCGCCGAACTTATTCGCTTTGCCAAACGTACCGGTGCCGCCGTCATTCTGGTCGGCCACGTCACCAAGGACGGCCAGATCGCCGGCCCGCGCGTCGTCGAACACATGGTCGATGCGGTGTTGTCGTTCGAAGGCGAAGGCTCGCAGCAATTCCGAATCCTGCGCGCCATCAAGAACCGCTTCGGGCCGACCGACGAAATCGGCGTGTTCGAGATGACCGGGACTGGATTGCGCGAAGTCGCAAACCCCTCCGAGCTGTTCCTGTCCGAGCGAGAACTCGGCAGCCCCGGTACCGCGGTGTTTGCCGGCGTCGAGGGCACGCGACCCTTGCTGGTGGAGATCCAGGCGCTCGTCGCGCCGACGACGCTCGGCACGCCGCGGCGGGCCGTCGTCGGCTGGGATCAGAGCAGGTTGTCCATGGTGCTCGCGGTGCTCGAAGCGCATTGCGGCGTGAGGCTGTCGGGCCACGACGTCTACCTCAATGTTGCAGGCGGCTTGCGTATCCATGAGCCGGCAGCCGATCTCGCCGCGGCCGCCGCGCTCGTCTCCTCGCTCGCGCGGGCGCCGTTGCCGGCCGATGCCGTCTATTTCGGCGAAGTGTCGCTGTCCGGCGCGGTGCGGCCGGTGGCGCAGACCGCAGCGCGTTTGAAGGAGGCGCAAAAACTCGGCTTCGCCCGCGCCATCCTGCCCGAAGGGGCGCGCAGCGAGAGCAGCGAAGCCGGGCTCGCGCTCCACCCGGTAGGCATGCTCGTCAACCTTGTGTCCGAGATCGCAGCGCGCGGCGATACGTCACGCCGCGGGCCGCGAGACCGGGACGTCGCCGCCGAATAGCCGACAGGCTTCCCTCGACGCGCGGAGCGGTTAACGTGCGCTCCGCAAATGAGGCCGCGAAGTTGGTAACCCTCGCGACGGTGGAATGACTGAGCCGGCAACAAGGCGGGTGACGGCGCTGCGGGGCCCCGCTATACACGGCTGATCTTGAGGCAGTTACCGAAGGGGCGGACCCGTCGATCATGCCGATTACGCTGCTCGACATCGGACTCATCGCCGTGATGCTGATTTCCGGCCTGTTGGCGATGATTCGCGGCTTTATGCGCGAGGTGCTCTCGATCGTTGCCTGGGTCCTGGCGGCTGTCGCGACGCTGTACGCCTACGGCAAGTTGCTGCCCGCAGCGACGGCCTATTTCAATAGCGACCTGATCGCGAAGGGAGTCGTGATCGGCGGCGTGTTCCTGGTCACGCTTCTGGTGGTTTCCATCATCACTGTGCGAATCTCCGACATGGTGCTTGACAGCAGGGTCGGCGCGCTTGATCGCACTCTGGGCTTTCTGTTCGGCCTCGGCCGCGGACTGATCATCGTTGTGGTGGCGTTCGGCTTTTTCGACTGGCTGGTGCCCGCCAAGGCGCAGCCGGCCTGGGTCACGGATGCGAAATCGAAAGTTTTCCTTGCCAATAGTGCGGACTGGCTCAGGTCTATGTCTCCAGACCTCGAGGCCCTATATCAGAAATACAAGAGCAGTAAGGGCGGTGAACCCGATGCCGCCCCGACCCAGCATGGCGCACAGGACCAGCCTGCCGGCAAACCCGGCGAATAATACCCCGGAGGGCCAACGAGCATGACCGAAACCGCCCTCCCCGACCTTGATGGCGACCGGTTACGCGAAGAATGCGGGGTGTTCGGCATTTTCGGCCACCCCGATGCGGCCGCCATCACCGCGCTCGGCTTGCACGCGCTGCAGCACCGCGGCCAGGAAGCGGCCGGCATCGTCTCCTTCGACGGCAAGCAGTTCCATTCCGAACGGCGCCTTGGTCTCGTCGGCGACGCGTTTTCGCGCCGTGAGGTCATCGACCGCCTGCCGGGCAACGCCGCCATCGGTCATGTCCGCTATTCGACCACCGGCGAAACCATTCTGCGCAACGTGCAGCCGCTGTTCGCCGAGCTCAATGCCGGCGGCTTCGCCATCGGCCATAACGGCAACCTCACCAACGGACTGACGCTGCGCCGCCAGCTGGTGAGCGAAGGCGCCATGATGCAGTCGACCACCGATACCGAGGTGATTCTGCATCTGGTCGCGCGCTCGCATCGCAACCGCTTCGTTGATCGCTTCATCGAAGGCCTGCGCATGCTCGAAGGCTCCTATGCCTTCGTCGGCCTGACCAACAAGAAGCTGATCGGCGCGCGCGACCCGCTCGGCATCCGGCCATTGGTGCTCGGCAAGCTCGACGGCTGCCCGATCCTCACCTCGGAGACTTGCGCCCTCGACATCATCGGCGCCCAGCATGTACGCGACGTGGAAAACGGCGAGGTGCTGATTTTCGACGAAGATGGCGCACACTCGCACAAACCGTTCGGGCAATTGCCGGCGCGACCTTGCATCTTCGAATACATCTATTTCGCACGGCCGGATTCGGTCATCGGCGGCCGCAGCGTCTATGACGTACGCAAAGCCTCCGGGGTCGAGCTGGCGCGCGAAGCTCCGGCCATGGCAGACGTGGTGATTCCGGTGCCCGATTCCGGCGTGCCGGCGTCGATCGGCTACGCGCAGGCGTCCGGCATCCCCTACGAACTCGGCATCATCCGCAACCACTATGTGGGACGCACGTTCATCGAGCCGACCCAGCACATCCGCCAGCTCGGCGTGCGGCTCAAGCACAGCGCCAATCGCGCCGTGGTCAACGGCAGGCGCATCGTGCTGATCGACGACTCTATCGTGCGCGGCACCACGTCAGTCAAGATCGTACAGATGATGCGCGACGCGGGCGCGCGCGAGGTGCATTTCCGCATCGCCTCGCCGCCGATCACGCATCCGGATTATTACGGCATCGACACTCCGGAGCGGGACAAGCTGCTGGCCGCCACACACGATCTCGAAGGCATGCGGCAATTCATCGGCGCCGATTCACTCGCCTTCCTCTCGGTCGAGGGCATCTATCGCGCCATGGGTGAGAACGGCCGCAACGCCGCGCGCCCGCAATTCACCGATCATTGCTTCACCGGCGAATATCCCACCCCGCTCACCGACCGCATGGCGCAGGATTCTCCGCCGCGCCAGCTGTCGCTGCTCGCCGAAGCAAGCTGAAGGTGTGGCAAAGCAACCGCTGCAGCTGCGCGATTGCTTGCTACGCGCCGCCGCATCGATTCTGATAACAGCGACAATTTTCGCAAGCGCATCAGCCGCTGCGCGATCGCGGCCGCATCCATCGCCGCCAGCTGAGCACATAGGTTCAACTACCGAGGACCTTGACTCCAATCGCGGCGCCGGCGCGTACCCGTTATTTACAACGGTCGATCTCAAGACGGGCTCCGCGACGGCCCGCCAGGCGCTCGTCATCATCCACGGTCGACTGCGCAACGCGTCGGACTATTTCGCCACCGGCATGGCAATGGTCAAAGCCGCCGGCACCGCAGGGGAAGCGACTATAGTGCTGGCGCCGCAATTTCTCGATCAGATCGATGCGACCGCGCATCAGCTTTCCGATCGTTACCTCCAGTGGGATCACGATTGGGAAGACGGCGCCCCGGCACAGAGCCCGGCTTCGCGCCTATCCGGCAGTCCGCCGGCAAGTTCATATGATGTTCTCGATGACATCGTTGCAAAGCTGTCGAACAAATCGGCATTTCCTTCGCTCCGAAGCATCGTCTTTGTGGGTCACGGCGGCGGCGCCCAAATGCTAGCGCGATATGCCGTGGTGATGCACACGCAGGCCGGTCCGCCGGTTCGTTTTTTGATCGCCAATGCGGGAACGTATCTCTACCCCATAACAGCGCGCCCGGTGCGGCTTGAATGTCCGGAATTCAATCGATGGAAATACGGGTTGGACAATGCGCCACCCTACGTCACCGGAGCAGCTGACATTCTGAAGGTCTTCGCGGCGCGGAAAGTGACACTGCTACTGGGCACGAAAGACAAGAAAGCCAGGGGTATCCTGGATCAGTCCTGTGCGGCACAAACCCAGGGACATAATCGGTTCGAACGCGGACGAAATTTCGCGCAAATGTTGACTTTGCACGGTGTCGCTCCGCTTCTGAAACCCGTCATCGTGCCGGACGTCGGCCACAACGAGAATGGCATGCTGCTGTCAAGCGAAGCTGCTGACGCCCTTTTTGCGGTCCACGACATGAATCGCTAAAGACATGAGTCGCTAAAGACATGGACCGCTAAAGACGCCCTTTGCGCGGCAGTGCGACTACAAAAATAGACAATTCTCCCCAATGCTGGCCTATTTGATTTACCGCCCTCGTTGATTGCCTGCCGTTGTGGCAATGCCTTGACGACGGGGATGGCATTATAGTCGGCGGCGCGAATCACGTACCGTCTGAGTAGCAGTCCAACCTTCACATTTGCTGCTCCAATTACCGACGCGCCGCAACGGAGCAAAGCCGACCCGGCCGAGAGGCACATTTGACGCTCGCTTTGCAATACAAGGGCTTCGATTACGTCGCCTTTTTCAACGGCGCCTACGAAGACGATGATTCACTCCCCCAGCTGACGCAGACCGGCGCGAATTCGATCGAGGCAACGCTCGACTACGGCATCGACGTCAACACCTCGCAGGTCGTCGCCGATCCGAACTACACCGACAGCTTGGCGGCGCTCGGCAGCACCATCGCGCAGGCGGAACATCTCGGCCTCACCGTCATGGTGCGGCCGCTGATCGATTTTCTCGATCCCTCCGAAATCGGCAGCTACAGCGTCGGCGAATGGCGCCAGGATTATCAGCCGACCAATGCGGCCACATTCTTCGCAAGCTATCAGCAGATGATCGTGGCCGAAGCGCAGGTCGCGCAGGCCAACGGCGCCCAGATGTTCTCGATCGGCGCCGAACTCGATCAACTCGCCGGGCCGCAATATCTGTCGTACTGGACCAGCATCATCGACGCGGTGCGCGCGGTGTTTTCCGGCAAGCTGACCTACTCGGCGTCGTGGCAGACCGCCGCCAATGTCAGCTTCTGGAATGAGTTGGATTACGAAGGGATCGATTGCTACGTCCCGCTTTCAACGGCGGCGAATCCAACTCTGCAGGAATTGATCAACGGCTGGACGCTACCGGCGACGCAATCGAACAATCCCGACGCCTACGCGGTCATCGGCAACCAATCGCCGATCCAATATTTCGAAAATCTGTCGGCCCAATCGGGCAAGCCAGTTATCTTCACCGAGCTTGGTTACGCCAATGACAGCGGCGCCGCAGCGGAGCCGTTCGCCGAAGGCAACAGCCCCGATCCCACGCTGCAGGCGGAGCTTTACCAAGCCTTCTTTGACGCTTGGCAGCAAGCCGGCAATTCGTCTCTCGTCGGCACCTATTTCTGGGAGTGGGATCCGAACTCAGCGAACGGCGGACCGGGCATCGACAGTTTCAGCCCGCAGAACAATCCGGCTCAGTCCGCCGCCACCTCGGGCTTCGCTTCCGCCGCCACTCAGCCGCCGCCGCCGCCACCGCCAAACCCGGCGCCCCCATCGAGCACGACCGCGGATATGATCATGCGCGACGGCGGCAATGGCGATTACGAAATTTTCGATTTCGGCAGGAATACGATTCTCGCGGCCGGCCCGCTCGGGCAGGCCGGACTGGAGTGGCAGGTTTCGGGCGTGGGCGGGTTCGGCGGTTCAGACACCTCGGACATGATCCTGCGCGACAGCAATAGCGGTCAGTTCGAGCTCTACGAGATCAGCAACAACAACATCACCAATGCCGCCGGGATGGGCCAGGTCGGATTGGAGTGGACAGTTTCGGGTTTCGGCGATTTCAGTTCGCGCGCCGGCGAGACCGACATGCTGATGCGCAACAGCAACACCGGCGCTTTCGAACTCTTCGACATCGACAACGATCAGATCACGTCAGCCGAGCCGATGGGACAAGTTGGCCTCGAATGGTCGGTGGCGGGCTTCGGCGATTTTTCGACGCGGCCCAACGAAACCGATATGCTGATGCGCAACACCAATACCGGTGTACTCGAACTCTACGACATCAACGACAATCGGATCGTTTCGGCGGGGCCGATGGGTCAGGTCGGGCTCGAATGGTCGGTCGCGGGCTTCGGTGACTTTTCCGGCGACGCCAACGAGTCGGACATGCTGATGCGCAATTCCAACACCGGCGCGTTCGAGGTGTTCGACATTAGCAACAACACCATCACGTTCGCGGCAGGCATGGGACAGGTCGGCCTGGAATGGACCGTCGCCGGCTTCGGTCCGCTCGGTGGCTCGGGCACAAGCGACATGCTGATGCGCAACACCAATACCGGCACACTCGAGCTCTTTGACATCAGCAACAATCAGATCACCGCGGCGGCTCCGACGGGCCAGGTCGGCTTGGAGTGGACGGTGGCCGGCATCGCCGCCGACCCGCCAGTTGGCTCGGCAACCTCGTCCGCCCAGCTTGCACAGGCGATGGCTTCTTCTGCGCCGGCCGGAAGCACACCCCCGTCTTCTCCACAGTTCGATCAGGCGGCCACGCTGCCGACCGCGGCCAGCCTCTTCGCCTCGGCCACGGGCACGCCGCAACCGGCTTGAACCGCACCGCATTGTGTGTTGGCTTGCGCCAAGCATGACCAAGCCACTCGCCGACCGCATTGTTCTCATCACCGGCGCCACACGCGGCATTGGACGAGCGTTGGCGCTCGCCTTGGCGCACGGAGGCGCGCACGTCGTCGCGACCGGACGCACCCAAGGGGCGCTTGAAGAACTGGATGACGCGGTGCGCGCGGCGGGTTCCACCGCGACGCTGGTGCCGCTCGATGTGCGCGACTTCCCCGGCATTTACCGGCTCGCCAAGGCGCTCGACGAACGCCACGGACGACTCGACATCCTCGTTGGCAACGCGGCGATCGGCGGCCAACGCTCACCGCTCGATCACGTCGACCCCGCCGCCTGGGACGAGATCTTGGCGGTCAATGTCACCGCCAATTGGCACCTGATCCGCGCCATGGATCTTCTGCTGCGCCGCTCAGCCGCCGGCCGCGCCGTGTTCATGACCTCGGGCGCGGCCACCAATACCCGCGCCTATGGCGGGCCCTATTCGGTTTCCAAAGCCGCCCTCAACGCGCTGGCGCGTACCTATGCGGCGGAAACCGATTCGACGCCGGTACGAATCAATCTGTTCAACCCCGGACCGACGCGCACGCGCATGCGCGCGCAAGTCATGCCCGGCGAAGACCCGATGACATTGCCGACACCCGAACAGGTAGCCGAAACAATCGTACCGCTATGCCTGCCGAGCTGCATGGAAACGGGCAAACTCTACGATTATCGCGCCGGCAAATACCTCGAATTCACCCAACCTGCTTGAGCAGAGATTTGGCCGCGTTTTCTTCGGAAAACCGGTGGCCACTTTTCCGGAAAATGCTCTATGCCGCAAATCAACGGCCGCAAATCAACGGCCGCAAGTCAACGGCCGCAAGTCAACGGCCGCAAGTCAACGCCGCTTTTTGCGGCCCGCATAGGGGTTCGCCTTGGTGCGCAGCGTCAAGCGGATCGGCGTACCCGGCAACGAAAACTTTTCGCGTAATCCGTTGACCAGATAACGGCGGTAAGTCTCCGGAAGCGCCCAAGCGCGCGATGAAAACAGCACGAAGGTCGGCGGCCGCGCTTTCGGCTGCGTGATGTAGTCGAGCCGCGGTCGCCGGCCGCCCGCCGCAGGCGGCGGATTAGCGGTGACGGCCTGTTGGAGAAAACGGTTGAGCGCCGCCGTCGGCGCGCGGCGATTCCATACCGCATAGCTGTCAAATACCGCGCTCATCAGCCGATCGACCCCGGTGCCGGTGCGCGCCGACAGCGTGACGACCGGAACACCCTTGACCTGCGGCAGGATGCGATCGGTCGTCTCGCGCAGGCGCGACAACGCACCCGGCGGCGGCTTGATCAGATCCCATTTGTTGATGCCGATGACGACAGCACGCCCTTCGCGCTCGACCAGATCGACGATGCGGGTGTCTTGTTCCTCGAACGGCGTCTGCGCATCGACCAGCACGATGGCGACGTCGGCAAAGCGAATGGCGCCGAGCGTATCGGCCACGGAAAGCTTCTCGAGTTTTTCGGTGATCCGCGCGCGCCGGCGCAGCCCCGCGGTGTCATGGATGCGCACACGATGGCCGCACCATTGCAGATCGACCGCAATGGAGTCGCGCGTAATGCCGGGTTCGGGGCCGGTCAACAGCCGGTCGTCGCCGAGCAGATGGTTGATCAGCGTCGACTTGCCGGTATTGGGGCGCCCGACCACGGCGATGCGGATCGGCTTTTCGTCGGTCTGTGGTTCTGCCGCAGGCTCCGATTGGACGGACGTCGCTGCGGGCAATGCCGCGAGCAGCGCGTCGTATAAGTTCGCGAGGCCCTCACCATGCTCGGCGCTGATGGGCACCGGATCGCCCAGTCCAAGCGAATACGCGTCCAGCACGCCAGCTTCACCGGCGCGGCCCTCGCTTTTGTTCGCCACAAGGATCGTCGGCTTGCCGGATTTCCGCACCAGATCGGCGAAACTGCGATCGGCCGGCGTCGCGCCAGCCCGGGCATCGACGAGAAACAGCACCGCGTCGGCCTGCGCCATCGCCGCCGCGGTCTGCGCCTGCATGCGCGCGGTGAGGCTTTCGTCACCGGCACGTTCCAGGCCGGCCGTGTCGACCGCCTTAAACGAAAGATCGCCGAGCGTACCCTGACCTTCCCGGCGGTCGCGGGTCACGCCCGGTTCGTCGTCCACCAGGGCGAGGCGGCGCCCCACCAGACGGTTGAACAGGGTCGATTTGCCGACATTGGGCCGACCGATAATGGCGACGGTAAAGGACATGATGCAATCCGGCGGCACCAGCCGCGCTACGCAGTGTTGCGCGCCGCTACGCCGGGGCCCGCTTCTTTATTCCAGTTTATCGGGAAAGTCCTTTGTCTGCCGTTACGGCAAGACAATCAATGTCCGCCCGTCGGCGGCGGATTAGGCCAGATCGACTGCGACGGGGACGGCTGGGCGGCCTGCTGGCCGCCGCCGGTCGGCGGCGGCGCTGGCCACGCGGTCTGCGACGCAGCCGTTGGCGGGGGCGCCGGCCAGGCAGTCTGAGCTGGCCCGGCCTGCTGTTCGGCGGGCTGGGGTTTCTTCATGCCGATGCTGATCTTGGTTCGTGACGGCTCGGGTGCACGCGCGACCTTGGGCTTCGGCCTGGATTTTGCTTTCGGCTTGGGCTTTTCGGCGGGCTTTTCCGCGGAGGCGACTGGCGGCGAGAGCGGAGTTGCCGCGCCCGTGGCGGCCTCATCGGGAGGCGGCTGATAGCCTTTGTAGAGATCGGCCGGAATGCCGGTCTCGGCGCCGGGCACGCCGCCGGGAAACACCGGTTCGCGCTGGCCCTGCAACGTCTTTTTGGTGTCGAACATATCGTTGTCGAGCAATGTCGTCGGATCGAACTGGCCGCCCTTCGTACAGGCCGCGAGCAGCGACGCGCAGGCCAGCATCATGCCAAGCCGGAACAGAGAGAGTGTGTGACGCGGACGCATCGCGCTCAGCCCTTACTGCCATTTGCGGCGATGAGGTCGCTCAAAATCTGCGCACGGCTCCGCGTACCCGCCGGGGTTTCCGGATCGGTCATCAACATATCCGTCCACTTCCGCGCGGCGCCAAGGTCGCCTGCTTTCCACGCCGACAGCGCCAGCAGTTCGCGCGCAGTGTGGCGGAAGGTGCGGCCTGAGGCCGTCAGCGGTTCCAGCCGCTTTTGCATTTCAGGATAGGGCGCGCTGTCGACAAGCAGGACGCCGGCGCGCACGGCGGCCAAATCATCGATCACCGGGCCGGAATTCTTATCTTCGGCCAACGCATCATACACGGCGACCGCGGCCTTGCGGTCGGTCTGGGCCAGTTCGGCAGCCTCACGCAGCCGCGCCAGCACGCGATAGCCATTGCTCCCGCCTGAGGCGATCCGGGCAAAGGCCGCGTCGGCATCCTTATGCTTGCCAGCCTCGGCGAGCCGCACCGCCTGCTCGTAGGCGACGGCGCTCTCGCCCGCCTTCTTGGCCTGCCAATATTGATAGCCGCGCCAGCCGCCGACGCCGGCGACGATCAGAACGCAGAGCGCGATGAGGAGATAGCCGTAACGATCCCACAGCTTTTGGAACCGCTCGCGACGGACTTCCTCATCAACTTCCTGGAAGATATCGGCCACGAAACACGACCCCAGCGTTATTCTCGAAGCATGATCCTGTCCGAAACCGATAGCCACCCTTCGGGATCATGCTGCCGAAATACTCGTCCCTAGACGATCCGGCCTGCGGGCGATGAGCCCGGGCGGACAATTGCAAGGAAATCCTTGCGGTTAGCCGTAGAAGCCCCTGTATTGATTAGATTAATCCCGCGCGGGTTAAAATAACGATGTGGCGTGAGCAAGGCAAAGGGCCGAGCCGCCCCTGCGACGATTAAGTTAACGGGTGGCGCACCACATACCGGAACTTAGGCTTTGGGCTTCCGCATCGGGTAAACGTGCTCCGGCCCCGGGAAGCTACGGGCGCGAACCTCTTCGGCGTAGCCTTTGACGGCCCGTTCAATCGATGGGCCCAGGTCGCCGAAGCGCTTGACGAATTTGGGCACCCGCGGCGACAAGCCGAGCATATCCTCCAGCACCAGGATCTGGCCGTCACAGGCGGCGCTGGTGCCGATGCCGATCGTGGGAACGGCAACCTCGCCGCTGATGCGGCGGCCCAGTGGCTCGGCGACAGCCTCGATGACGATCGCGAAGGCGCCGGCATCCGACACCGCGCGCGCGTCGGCCTCGATCGGAGCCCAGTCGCTTTCGTCGCGGCCCTGAGCGCGGAACGATCCGATCGTGTTGATCGCCTGCGGTGTCAGGCCGACATGACCCATCACCGGCACACCGCGCTCGACCAGAAACGCGATGGTTTCGGCCATGCGCTTGCCGCCTTCAACCTTGATGGCGCCGCAACCGGTTTCCTTCATGATCCGCACCGCCGAGGCGAACGCCTGTTCCTTCGACGCCTCGTAGGAACCGAACGGCATGTCGACCACCACAAGCGCGCGCCGCGAGCCGCGCATTACCGCTAGTCCCTGCAGGATCATCATGTCGAGCGTCACCGGAACGGTGGTCTCGAGACCATGCATCACCATGCCGAGCGAGTCGCCGACCAGGATGACGTCGCAATACAGATCGGCGATGCGCGCGGTATGCGCGTGATATGACGTGAGGCAGACAAGCGGTTCGCCCCCTTTGCGGGCGCGGATGTCGGGCGCGGTCAGCCGCCGGATTTCGTTCTGCACTGACATTTTCTTAGTCCAATCGGTTAGCGTCCGAGGGCCGGCGTCGCAAACGCCGGCAGGCCGATGACGAGCGGGTGGAATACGAAGCCGAGCGCCAGATAAAGCAGAGTGCCGACCACGATGGCCACAACATCGTTGATGACTCCACCCACTGGAATCGGCGGTGCACCTGGATCGCTGCGGCGTTTAAGCGTCACGCGATCGTAGCCCGCCCACAGCAGCACCGAACCGAACAAGACGATACCGCCGAGATCGCCATTGGCGCACAGATGCGCCAGGGCCCAGGTTTTGACCGCGAGCAGCATCGGGTGCTTGACCGTGCGCTTGATGTTGCCGGGAATATACGCAGCCGCGACCAAGATACTCGCGGGCCACATCAGCGCCTCGACGATATGGCGCGTCCAGCCCGGCGGATACCAGAGCTGGATGACGCCAGCGTCGCGATACATGGCGAAGCCGTAGCCGATCAGCACGAGGCCGGCGATCGAAACCAGCGAGAACAAACCTTTGTACGGCCATTCGCCGCACGTAGCGATCAGCGCGGCGCGCTGGCCACGCATCGTCACAAACACGTGCGCCCCGAGAAAAAGAACCAGTCCGAGTATTTCGACGGCCAGACCCATGGTGAACTCAATTCAAGCTCAATCAAATTTCTTTCGCGATTATGCACTTGACAATACCGACAGATCAGCCTTATTACTGGCCTAGAACTTAAAGGCCGCAGCTACTTTCTAGCCGTCTTCTTCTTGCGAGGCGTCTTCTTCTTCGCGGATGCTTTCGGTGTTACCCGAAGGACTTGACCCATGATCCGGTCAAACTCCTTGCCGCTCATGCGAAGATCGTGCGCCTTCACAGCTTGCTTCTCCGTCATCGGTACACGTCCTTCCTATGGCCAATGTCCAAGATCACAATGATAACGCCGCGAACAGAGTATAGGATTCTGTAGTCACCTTGGCGCGCTCGATACACATGGGCCTCGCCGTCCATAACGCCTTGCAGTTTTTTTGATCCCGGCGGAACTGGATTGGCGGCCAACGCCCCGATCCTCCGCTTTATCTGGCCGCGAATTTTGACAGGCACCATCGTCTCAAGAAACTTAAGCGCGTCCTCAGTGTAAGCAAAACCGTAGAGGGCAGCCATTGGCTAGGGTTTGATCCCTGCGAGCCTGCTACGCAATTGATCGCCTTGCACAAGCCCTCCGGGATTTTCCTTGATTTCTCTAAGCCGCTTACGCACGATCTCGGCGTCGCGCTTATCCTCGGTTTGCGAAGTAGATAAGGGTTCTTCTTCTGGCTCAGACTCATCGAACAGGCCAGTCAACGGTGAATTGAGGATGGGGCGCCGGTCGCCCTCTATGCCAATCTCAGCCCATGATTCGCTGTTCGCCCGCACGCTGTCGATCCACATCTGAACTCTTGAAGCCACATCTTTTCGCTCATTCTCCGTAGCAACCGGAATGAGAATCTGCCGAATCTGATCAGCATCCAATTTCCCGTAGCTGGTCCCCCCTGATTCGGTCCACAGTTGAAGTCGGACGTGCTCTGATCGGAGAGTAGCAAATAGCCATTCGGCCGGGTAACTCTCTTCGCAATCCTCTTTGACGCGCACCACCGCAAGGCCGTCTGGGCTTCCAACTACATCGTCACCATCATCAAGCAATATGCCAATGTTTCGCCTCTCTGGCCTGACGAGGCCAACTATCAAATCCCCATATTGAAGTTGATAGACCTTGCGCTGTTTTCGTTCGGCAATTGACCAGCATCGTTCCTGAAAATGGGGCACGACGATTCCTTCGATAGCCCGAATATCCTGTCCTTCTACTACTCGTCGAAAATCGCTCACTCCTACGTCATCAAGTAGGTCTATTTTCTCATCCACAACATTAGCGATTTGAAATAGCGGGACCGCCCCGGAAGATTTTAGACTGCGCATGTTCTCCAAAGCGCGCGGCACCAATCGCCTCGGTTTCATGTCTAAATTCTTGTGGGAAACAACGTCTGTGAAGGTTGCACCATTCCATTTTGCAGACGCTCGTTTCGGGGTCGCCCCAAATTCTTGCAAGACGCGGCGAAAATCAGAATCCAAAACGATCTTGTTCTCGCTGTCTCTGATCGGAAGTCCAGTAGCTTTGTCCTGTAATGACAGCGGCATGAAATCGCCACCAAGCTTGTAGCCGACGCGGCGAACCATAGAGGCGTGGATTGGATAAGGCGAAACTCTCTCACTTGGGTCGCGCTTTTCCGCCACCATGATATTTGATCTAAGACCGGCGCCTGATTTTACGAAGATTCGTCTCGGCAGCTCGACCAAAGAGCTGATCACGAAATGGTCTAACATCCACTGCCGCACGTATTTGTACGACGCCGTAGCCAAATAACCTTCAGGAAGAATGATAGCCAACCGTCCACCATCCCTAAGCATTTTCCAGCATCGCTCTATGAATAGGATTCCGATTTGCTGGCTCTTCAGGATTTCTGCTGTTTTTTTCCAAACACCTTTATTGTTGGCGGCCCACACATGACCTAGATCGTAGGCTTTGAGAATTCCTGGACGACGCTCAACTGTTTCTGACCCAAATGGCGGATTGCAGAGCACAACATCCATCTCCTCTGCCCATCGCAGATGGTGCTCTATCGAATCTTCATTACGTAAATTCGCCTGCCCGTCTCTGTTCAGTATCATATTGATGATCGCGAGGTCATACGCCTGCGAATCGGAATCAATCCCGTAGATTCTGCTCAACGCATCATCGTCGCCGCGCCGTATACAGTAATTCATCGCCGATGTAAGAAAATCGGCCGTCCCCATCGCGGGATCGGCAATCTTCTCCGTCGGTCCTGGCGCGACCATTTGGACCATTGTGTCAATGAGCGACGCCGGAGTGAAATACTGGCTAAGGTCTCTTTTGAAAACGACTGGAACGAAGGTCATGAACACTTGTTGCATGGTGTCGCTTGACACCGATGAAAAATCAAACCCCTCAATCGCTTTCACAAGGTCACGAAGCGTATTCTCGTCAACGTCCGGACCAGTGCGAGGGGAGAAAAGCGTCTTGACGCGATTGTAGCGGATGGAGGCACTAGTATACAGTTTTTGCACTCGCGTCATAAAGCCTGGGTCTGCTCCCTCCAATACCTGAAGCTTTAGTTGCTTGTTCGCAGACACTCGCGCGCTCTTTTCATCGACGTAGCGCGCCAAGAGCAATTTAACGGTCTCGCGATAGCGTTGCTGACCGTCGTTAACGCCATGTGAGCGCATGACGTTGGCGAGCCCTTGCAGAGTACCGACTAGGTTTGCGGGCTTTGTCAGGGTGTCGACCGTGATAGCCTTCGCTTGGTAGACGATGCCGTAGTCTGGAAGATTCGCAATTGAATCGGTCTTGATAGTGACCTCTTCAAATCCCTTTTGCTTCTTTATTGATTTGGTGAAAAGGATTCGGCTTTCATCATCCCAATAGACACCTACCGCATCAAGTCGCGAGAGCACGCGCAACGCTGGTTCAAGCTGATACGTAATCCCTTTATTTTTTTTTGTAGAATCGCGCTTGATCTCTGCGACTAAAATAGCGTGAGCGAGTTGCGCGCCACCATCTAACGATGCGATCTGTGACCACGCACAATCATAAACGATCACGTCCGCACGAAGTTGATTCCGGCCGCTCTCGCCAAGATTTTTGATGGTGATCACTTCGACGCGAATACGCTCAATGGGGTAGTTGCGCTCGTCCACGAGAAAATTTAGGAAGTCTACTCGCCGAGCTTCTTCTGTGGGTGTCAGCCCATCTTTCGCCAGCGCCTTCGCGCCCAATGCTCCACGCACTGGACAATAAAGCAGCACTCCCTCAATTAAAGGCAAATCCGCGACAGGTTCCGATGCGCGCTTTGTCGTTCCCCGAGCCATATCAAGCCCGTCCGCTTGGACGGCGCAACATAAGCCTCTTGCCAACAAGTTTCGGAATGCCATTTGCAGTACGCGCGCCGTCAGTCATCTTGCGCGTGTTGTATTTGTAGTCGAGTTCGGCAAGGTAGAACGGAAGGTATTTGCGGCTAACGTGGTGATGCGTACCATCAAGCGACCGTTTGGAATTGCCGAAAAATCCTTCTGCCGTGTTGGTGGTCGCCAGCCGCCCGGAGACATCCTCGCGGGCATACTCTCCTTGGCTATGATTCACCGTATCGTGCGACTCAAAATGCGTTCCCGCCTTGTTATATAGGGGCGACTCGTCGGTATTCAGATGTGCAGACTTGGCGACATGCTTTTTGAGTAATTCGCCAAGAACGGCCCCTGTAACTTTGTTCACGACCTGCGAGCGCACATCGCCGCCGCGCTCGACAATCGACATAACTGCCGTCTTGTTGCCGACGTAGCGCCGTCCCATCCCGCACTTCACGCCGCCGATGTACGTTTCATCTGCCTCGACAGTCCCGCTCAGTTGCGTACTGTGCTCAATGTCCATCAATGCAAAGCGAATACGCTGACACATGAACAGCGCCGTCCTATAGGAGCCGATTTCAAGTTGGCGCTGCAATTGAAGCGCGCTCACTTGTGTCTTGCTCGCGCACATCATGTAAAAGCCGATCAGCCACTTATTGAGTGGAATATGCGAATCCTCACAAACCGTTCCCATTTTGGCGGTGAAGCCTTGAAGGCACTCGGCGCACTTGTAGAGGCCGGCGCGAATTTTCTTCTTCGGATTTGGCGTCACCTTATAGACGCGCGCTTGATCAGCATTGCCGCAATGCGGGCATACCGGACCATCGGGCCAGCGGAGCTTTTCAAAATACTCGCGGGCAGCCTCTTCGGTCGAGAACCGCTGCGCAATCTGCATAAGGGTAAGATCGCCGTTTGGGTTCTTACCGCTCGGGGGCTGGTTTTGCTTGCTGGTCATAGGCTAAATATAGCCCGAAAACTGGTATTGTCAAGTGCATAATCGCGATTTCTTTCTTCCGCGGCCGCACTCCGGCGCTCTGCGGCGCGATGATCACGAGCCGGACTCGGTTGTCAACATTCAGGTTTATCTTTTTGTCAGCTCGCGTAGCGCTTGTCGCGTTCGATATAGGCAGACGTGTCGATGACCGCTTCACGTTCCTTGAAAGAAACCATATCTGCCGCCATGGAGGCCGCGCTGCCATCGCGGGCAATCGCAGCCAAAACGCGCTGCATCGCCTTGATGCCGGCGCGTTGCGTGTCGCTTGGGATAATGACGGCCTGATAGCCGAACGCTTCGAGCTTTGACACCGGCAGCAGCGGCGTCTTGCCGCCGGCAAACATGTTGATCAGCTTGAGGCCCGGCAGGCGCTTGGCGATCACGGCAATTTCCGCTTCCGATGTGGGTGCTTCGACAAAGATCATGTCGGCGCCTGCCTCGATATAGGCGGCGGCACGCTCGAGCGCGGCCTCAAATCCCTCGACCGCAATCGCATCGGTACGGGCGATGACGACAAAATCGGGATCATGCAAGGCGTCACGAACGGCCTTGAGCTTCTGCACCATCTCGGCCGTCGGCACGATGCTCTTGTCGTCGTAGTGGCCGCACTTTTTTGGGAATGTCTGGTCTTCGAGATGAAAAGCCGCGACGCCGGCGCGCTCAAAGGCACGCGCCGCGGCCTGCGCATTGAGCGCATTGCCGTAGCCGGTATCGGCATCCGCGATCACCGGCACATCGACGACATCGACCATCGCGGCGAGGCGCTCGACAATCTCGCCCATCGAAATCAAGCCGAGGTCCGGCACGCCCGCGGATCGCGCGATGGCGCCGCCGCTGGCATAGACCGCCGGGAAGCCCGCCTGCGCCACAAGCCGCGCGGAAAGCCCGTCGTAGGCGCCGGGCGCAACGGCAATCCGGCCCGAGGCAAAGATCTTTCGCAATTTGGCGGGCGCACGCACCTGGCATCTCCCCTTCTGCCCCGATCCTGGTCATGATACGTCCGACGCAGGGTTTGGGGAAAGCAGGCTTTGGTGAAAGCCGGCCTGAGGGAAAGTGGAGGCAGTATGAAACGATTAATCGCAACGGCGCTCGCGCTCATGCTCGGCACGGTTGGCGGCCTCGCGCAAACCTGGCCAGCAAAGCCCGTGCGCATCATCGTGCCGTTCGGTGCCGGCTCAACACCCGACCTGGTCGGCCGCCTGATCGCCGATCAGTTGAAACAGCAAACCCGGCAGACATTCATCGTCGAGAACAAGCCAGGCGCGAGCGGCAACACCGGCACGGATGCGGTGGCCAAAGCCGCACCCGACGGGACGACCATCGGCATCAGCATCGGCGGCCCGCTTGCCATCAACACGCTGCTGTTCGCCCACCTGCCCTACGATCCGAGCAAAGATTTGTCGCTCATCACCATGCTGGTGACGCAGCCCAGCGCACTCGCCGTCAACGCCAGTCTCGGCGTCGACAGCGTCGCGGCGTTGATCGATCTGATCCGTAAAAATCCCGGAAAGTATAATTACGGTTCGATCGGCACCGGCTCGCTGTCGCAGCTCGCCATGGAGGCGATCGCGCTCAAGAGCGGCACCAAGCTCGTGCACGTCCCGTTCCCGTCATCGCCGCAAGCGGTTGAAGCCCTGATCCGCAACGACGTGCAAATGGTTTGCCTGCCGGCGGTCTCGATCACGCCGCAACTCGCCGGCGGCAAGATCAAATTGCTCGCCATCTCGACCGCCAAGCGTTCGGAATTGCTGCCGGGAGTACCGACCTTGAAAGAAGCCGGCGTCGACGTGGAGGCAGACGCCTGGTCGGGACTGATCGGGCCCGCCGGGCTTCCTGCCGCCACGATCGAGCGCATCAATCATCTGGTGGCTAGCGCTATCACTGCTCCCGCGATCCGCACCAAGTTGTCCGCGCAACTGATGGAACCGATCCCCGACACGCCGGCCGAATTCCGCGCCCGCATCGACTCCGATATCGCCCGCTGGAAGCCGATAATCGACGCGGCGAAGATCAAGATCAATTAGGTCTCCATTGCGAGCCAACGGACCCGCGCGAAGTCGCGCGGTCCGATGACAGGCTCCGCGAAGCAATCCAGCCCTGAGATGCGGCCTTGGATTGCTTCGTCGC
>DATCBO010000082.1:0-9262 GCA_036511795.1 Xanthobacteraceae bacterium | reverse complement strand
TCCTCGGCGACACGGCGAAGCCGGCGCTTTAATCACAGGAGATAAAGGATGGCAAAGCACTGCGCCCATATCACCGGTGTCCGCGACGTCACGCCGAGCGCGCTCGGCTGCGAGGAATGCCTGAAGAGCGGCAGCGTCTGGCTGCATTTGCGGATCTGCCGAACCTGCGGTCATGTCGGGTGTTGCGATTCCTCACCTCACAAGCACGCGACCAAACATTTCCACCGCACCAAGCACCCCATCATCGAGGGCTATGACCCACCGGAAGGCTGGGGCTGGTGTTATGTCGATGAAGTCCTGTTCGATCTGTCGAAGCGCAAGACCCCGCACAACGGTCCGATCCCGCGCTATTATTGAAGGCGGGACGTCGCAGCATTGTCACCGTACTTTGTGACAATAACGCAAAGGATTCAGCAAGAAATGCGGGGCGCGGCACGCGCTTTTGATCGAGATTGAATGCTGACTGTCGGCGCGCTTGTAGCAATTTCCAGGCGAGAGTCGTAGCTTTCGGTTGGTCTAGAATTGGGGGTGCATCATGGTTTTAGGTATGAGTTTGGCTACGTTCACGCTGGCGCACGTGATCATCAGCCTGATCGCAATCGTTGCGGGCATTGTGGTCATGTTCGGAATGTTCGGCTCCAATCGGATGCCCGGTTTGACCGCGATATTCCTGCTGTTCACGGTCCTGACCAACGCCACCGGCTTCCTGTTTCCGTTCGAGGGATTCAAGCCGTCTTACGTCATCGCCGCGCTCTCGCTGGTGCTGCTGGCAATTGCCTGCATCGCGCTCTACGGCATGAAGCTTTCCGGCGCATGGCGCTGGATCTATGTGATGACCGCATTGCTCTCGCTTTATTTCAATGTGTTCGTGCTGGTGATCCAGAGCTTCCTCAAGATTCCGGGGTTGACGGCGCTGGCGCCGGGCAATCCGCCGTCGGGACCGGTGTTCGCCGCGGTCCAGGGCATCGTGCTGTTGTTCTTCGTCATCGTGGTCGTCGGCGCGGTGAGACGTTTCCGGCCGGTGCCGGCATTCGGCTGAACAACGCCCATTTCGGGCGCGCAACACCAACCTCAAACGTGCAATTGCACATTGGGGAATCTCGACCGAGAGAGCTCTGGATTTCGGGTTCGCGCTATGCGCGCCCCGGAATGACGGGGGGTGGAACATCATCAACGGCAGAGTTCGCGATGCCGACCATCAAGACCAAGAAGGCCGGCACGCTGAAGACCTATAAAGATCCTCCCGCACGGCATGCCCTCCACGGAGCAGCCACGACCGACACCGACCTGCTCGCTTTCATCCAGGATGAGGTCACAATGACAGTCATCCTGTTCGGCGCGCCCGGCATGGTCGGGCAGGGCGTCTTGCGCGAATGCCTACTGGCGCATGTCCCGGAATAGCGGCGCAGCATGCCAAAACCCATCAAATAGCCGCAAATTTCACGCTTTTGCCATGACAGTCTCATTCGTTCTATACTTTGTGCATAGCAAAATCAGGAATCGGCATGGATCGCATTCGCATTGTCGGCGGCAGCAAGCTCAACGGCACCATTCCGATCTCGGGCGCGAAGAATGCGGCGCTGCCGTTGATGATCGCAGGGCTGTTGTCGGAGCAGACGCTGGTGCTCGACAATGTGCCGCGGCTGGCCGACGTCGCGCAATTGCAGCGCATTCTCGGCAATCACGGCGTCGACATCATGTCGGCGGGCAAACGGCCCGGCGATCGCGCCTATCAGGGCCAGACCCTGCATATTTCGGCAGCCAACATCATCGACACCACCGCGCCCTATGAGCTGGTGTCGCGGATGCGCGCGAGTTTCTGGGTGATTGCGCCGCTGCTGGCGCGGATGCATCAGGCGAAGGTGTCACTGCCCGGCGGCTGCGCCATCGGGACGAGGCCGGTCGACTTGCTGATCATGGCGCTCGAGAAGCTTGGCGCCGACATCGCCATCGACGGCGGCTATGTGGTTGCGACCGCACCCGGTGGTCTCAAGGGCGCCAAGATCGATTTTCCCAAGGTGACGGTGAGCGGCACCCATGTCGCGCTGATGGCAGCGACACTTGCCAGCGGCACGACCGTGATCGCCAACGCCGCCCGCGAGCCGGAAATTGTCGATGTCGCGGCCTGCCTGAACAAGATGGGGGCACAGGTTTCCGGCGCCGGAACTTGCCGCATCGTCGTCGAAGGCGTGAGCCAGCTTAACGGCGCGCGCCACACCGTGTTGCCCGATCGGATCGAGGCCGGCACCTATGCGATGGCGGTTGCGATGACCGGGGGCGACGTGCAATTGGCCGGCGCCCGGCCCGAACTGCTGCAATCGGCGCTCGACGTGCTGACGCTGGCCGGCGCCGACATCTCGGTCAACGACGAGGGAATCCGTGTCGCCCGCAACGGCGCCGGGATCAGGCCGGTGACGGTTTCGACCGCGCCGTTTCCGGGCTTTCCGACCGATCTGCAGGCCCAGCTGATGGCGCTGATGGCAAGCGCCAGCGGCGCGTCGCGGATCACCGAGACGATCTTCGAAAACCGGTTCATGCATGTGCAGGAACTGGCGCGGTTCGGCGCGCGCATTCAGCTCGACGGCGAGACCGCCACCATCGACGGCATTTCGAAACTGCGCGGCGCGCCGGTGATGGCGACCGACCTGCGTGCGTCGGTGTCGCTGGTGATCGCGGGCCTTGCCGCCGAAGGCGAGACCATGGTCAACCGCGTCTATCATCTCGACCGCGGGTTCGAGCGGCTCGAGGAAAAGCTCTCGGCCTGCGGCGCTTCGATCGAGCGCATCAGCGATTGAACGTTCGGAGTGCTGCGTGACGGCTCAACTCAAACTGGTTGCCCTCGATGCCGATGACCTCGCCGTCATTTCCGCGCATGTGCAGGATGCCCGCGTGCAGACTTCCGACATCATCTGGCGGCAGGGCGAAAAGCGGCTGGTGGTCGGCATGAACCGGCTGGACTGGGAGCAGACGCCTTCAGGCGAAACCACCCAGCGCCGTCTGGTGTCGGCGCTGCGCTTCGACCGCGTGCTGTCCTGCAAGTCGCGCGACATCGACCTGGAGGCGCCGGAGACGACGCTGGAGATGGTCGGAATCGAATTTCATCCCGGCGAAGCGCCCGGCGGCAGCGCGGTCCTGATCTTCAACCCCGGCGGGGCGCTCCGGCTCGACGTCGAGTGCCTCGAATGCGAACTGGCCGATCTGGGGCCAGACGATCTCGGAACCTCCCATCTCGACGAGGATGCCGAACCGCCAGGACTGGACGTCTGAGTGATACCGGCGTCATTCCGGGCGATGCCAACGGGTCCGCGCCAGGCGCGGCCCGATGGCATCGAACCCGGAATCTCGAGATTCCGGGTCTGGTGCTGTCGCACCATCCCGGAATGACGAAAGCGCCGTACGCCGCCATTGACTTTAATCCGCAAGCTGAAGGGTTGACGGCGATTTGTCGCCGCGCCATTGAGCAAGGGGCGTTCGATCAAGCCCCGCCGGAAAGCCACCATGCCCGTTCGACTAGACCGAAGCAGCGCCGACTTCGCCGCACGATTCGCGGGCTTTCTCGCCGCCAAGCGCGAGGTTTCCGCCGATATCGAGGCCGCCACCCGCGCCATCGTCGATGACGTCGCAGCCCGCGGCGACGCGGCCCTGATCGAGGCGACCCGCAGATTCGACCGGCTTGATCTTGAGCCCGCCGGGCTGCGCGTCACCGCGGCCGAAATCGACGCCGCCGTGAAGGCCTGCGACGCCGAAACGCTCGATGCGCTCGCCTTTGCCCGCGACCGGATCGAGAGTTTCCATCGCCGGCAATTGCCTCACGACCAGCGCTTTACGGACGCGCTCGGGGTTGAACTCGGCTGGCGCTGGAGCGCCATCGACGCCGTCGGGCTGTATGTCCCCGGCGGCACTGCTGCCTATCCGTCCTCGGTACTGATGAATGCCGTCCCCGCGAAAGTCGCCGGCGTTGCCCGTGTCGTGATGGTGGTGCCCTCGCCCGATGGCAAGCTCAATCCGCTGGTGCTGGCGGCGGCGCAGCTTGGCGGTGTCTCCGAAATCTACCGGGTCGGCGGCGCGCAGGCGGTGGCGGCGCTGGCCTACGGCACCGCGACCATCGCGCCGGTGGCCAAGATCGTCGGTCCCGGCAACGCCTATGTTGCTGCCGCCAAGCGGCTGGTATTCGGCAAGGTCGGCATCGACATGATCGCGGGCCCGTCCGAGGTGCTGGTGATCGCCGACCGCAGCGGCAATGCCGGCTGGATCGCCGCCGATCTGCTGGCACAGGCCGAGCACGATGCGAGCGCGCAATCGATCCTGATCAGCGATGATGCCGCGCTGGCCGACGCGGTCGCGCGCGCGGTCGAATCGCAGTTGAATACGCTGCCGCGCGCGCCGATCGCGCGGGCGTCTTGGAATGATTTTGGCGCGATCATCCAGGTTGAAAACCTCGAGCAGGCGGTCACGCTGGCGAACGCGATCGCCGCCGAGCATCTCGAGATCATGACGTCGGATCCCGAAGCGCTCGCGGCGCAGATCCGCAATGCCGGGGCGATCTTCCTCGGCCCGCACACCCCGGAGGCGATCGGCGACTATGTCGGCGGCTCCAACCACGTGCTGCCGACTGCGCGCTCGGCGCGGTTTTCTTCCGGGCTCGGCGTGCTCGATTTCATGAAGCGGACCTCGCTGCTGAAATGCGGGCCGGAGCAGTTGCGCGCATTGGGGCCGGCGGCGATCAGGCTGGGAAAGGCCGAAGGGCTCGATGCCCATGCCCGCTCGGTCGGATTGCGTCTCAATTTGCCATGACCAGACCGCCCGCAGCAGACGATTCGCCCAATCACATCGTCGCGGTGACGCTCGACGAGGAATCGATCGGGCGCTCCGGCCCCGACATCGAGCATGAGCGCGCGATCGCGATCTATGATCTGATCGAGAAGAACCTGTTCGCGCCGGAGGGCGCCGGCGAGGGGCCGTTCACCCTGCATATCGGCATCACCGGCAACCGGCTGATGTTCGATATCCGCCGCGAGGACGGCACGCCGGTAGTGGCGCATCTCTTGTCGCTGACGCCGTTCCGGCGGATCGTGAAGGACTATTTCATGATCTGCGACAGCTACTATCAGGCGATCCGCACCGCGACGCCGGACAAGATCGAAGCCATCGACATGGGCCGCCGCGGCATCCATGACGAGGGCTCGCGCACGCTGCAGGAGCGGCTGAAAGGCAAGGTGCGGATCGATTTCGAAACCGCGCGCCGGCTGTTCACGCT
This sequence comes from Xanthobacteraceae bacterium, assembly GCA_036511795.1. Classification (GTDB taxonomy): domain Bacteria; phylum Pseudomonadota; class Alphaproteobacteria; order Rhizobiales; family Xanthobacteraceae; genus BOG-931. Next base: position 4,005 of record DATCBO010000082.1, on the reverse strand, counting down.
GATCTGCGTGCTGCACTGGAAGGGCGAGGGCGCATGATCCGCCGGCACCATTGTTCGGATCCGAAAATGCGCCGCCCGACAGCAGCCTGACCCATGGCGGCGCCCCCGCGCGTGCGCAACCCGCAAGCCGTGCTGTTTGCATGCGGCCTCAACAGCGTGCGTTCGCCGATGGCGGAAAGCCTGCTGCGGCAGATGTTTCCGCAGTCGATGTATGTCAAATCCGCCGGCGTCCGCAAGGGCGAGCTCGATCCGTTCGCGGTCGCGGTGATGGCGGAACTGGGGCAGGACATCGCCGGCCACAGGCCGATCACATTCGAGGAACTCGACGATTGGGAAGGGCTCAATTTCGACCTCATCATCACGCTCGCGCCCGAGGCGCACCACAAGGCGCTCGAGTTGACGCGCACGCTCGCCGCCGACGTCGAATACTGGCCGACCTTCGATCCGACCCGGACCGAAGGCAACCGCGAGCAGAGGCTGGAAGCCTATCGCGAGGTCCTGGACGGACTGTTGCTGCGCATCCGTAAGCGCTTTGCGAGAGTCGGAGCGCCGAGCGGGTGATCTCATCGTCCCTGCGAACTCAGGGGGACCCATAACCACCAGAGGTCATAGTTTGAACGGAAATCCTGTCACAGCCGCCTGTTTGACCTGCGTTCGCAGGGACGACGACAGCAGTTGTCGAAAGGAGTCCCTTCCGATAGGTTCCGCGCGCGCCCGTTCCCCGAATCCGCTTCGACCAATATCCGCATGCTAGGCCGTCCCAAATTCGTTCTCGCCTCCGGTTCGCCGCGACGGCTCAGCCTGCTCAACCAGGCCGGCATCGAGCCCGATGCGCTGCGGCCGGCCGATGTCGACGAAACGCCGAAGCGGGGCGAGTTGCCGCGCGCCTGCGCCAACCGGCTGGCCCGCGCCAAGGCCGACGCCGCGCTCAAATCGGTGCAACTCGATGACGAATTGCGCGGCGCCTTCATTCTGGCCGCCGACACCGTGGTCGCGGTCGGCCGCCGCATCCTGCCCAAGGCGAATCTGGTCGACGAAGCCTCGCAATGCCTGCGGCTGTTGTCGGGGCGCAACCACCGGGTCTACACCGCGATCTGCCTGGTGACGCCGAAGGAGGCGTTTCGCCAGCGCCTGATCGAGAGCCGGGTGCGCTTCAAGCGCCTCAACGAGGACGACATCCAAGCCTATATCGGCTCCGGCGAATGGCGCGGCAAGGCCGGCGGCTATGCCGTGCAGGGCATCGCCGGATCGTTCGTGGTCAAGATGGTCGGTTCCTACAGCAATGTCGTCGGCCTGCCGCTGTATGAGACGACGGCGTTGCTCGGCGGCGAAGGTTTTCCGATCCGCTTCGGATGGTTGAATGCCAGCTAAGCCGCGAGACAAGCCCGGCTCCGGCAAGACGAAGCCGTGCCCGATCTGCGGCAAGCCGGCCACCGAGGCCTCGCGGCCATTTTGTTCCGAACGCTGCCGCGACGTCGACCTCAACCGCTGGCTGTCGAATTCCTACGCCATTCCCGCCGCCAAGGACGACGACGAAGACGCCGATTGAGCGCCATTTCGCGCGTTTTCCGCAGTGAGGAGGCGCGCTCCTCTGGATGAGGTCTTTGACCCTCATGGTGAGGAGCGTGGCAACGCCACGCGTCTCGAACCACGAGGCCCCTGGATGCGCGGTCATGATTCGACCCAGCCGGAAAATGCTCCAGCCGCAGGCGAAGCGTGGTGGACAGGGCAGGCCAGCCTGACTATAAACCGGCGCTCCCGGCCCGCGCCGGGGAGTGCCCAGGTAGCTCAGTTGGTAGAGCATGCGACTGAAAATCGCAGTGTCGGTGGTTCGATTCCGCCCCTGGGCACCAGCACAATCAACAACTTAGGCCGGGTCCAAGAAAAGCCAAAAACCAGCGTGTCCGCACTATGTCCGCATTAACATTGTAGCAGTGTTCAGCACCGTCACGGTCTTGAGTTCATCGCGTGCCGATACGCCGCGTATCTCGTAGCAAAAGGCCCGATGCGCTCGCCTTCCGGCGTGAAGCCGTGCCGGCGGCGCCACCAGAACCACCCCGCACCGACCCTCCCGAACGTCTCCAGCGTTCGGTCGGCATAGAAAAGTTCGATGCCCACCCCGGTCCCCGGAATGATGTCAAAGAGCGGCTCATGACGATCTCTGGGGCCCTGCCGTGTCATTACGCGGCCCTCCCTGCGGGCTCGGCGAGGGCCAAGCTGCGCAGATAGCTGGCTGCTGCCTGAGCCTTGCTGCACGCCGTGAAGAACGCGCGGTTATCGGCCTTCAGGAGGCCAATCCAGTTCTGGATGTAGCCGGCGTGCCGCAGACCGCCATCAATCGAGAACTCGGCGCAAAGAAAGGCTGAGCAGAGTTCGGCAACCAACTCCTCGGCAGCATAAGCCCGGTCGCCAAAGCGGTGCCGGAGCTCGCGCGCCAGTCTCGCCTTGTGCCCGGTCCAGTGGCCAAGCTCATGAAACGCGGTCGAATAGAAATGAGCAGCGTTCTTGAACGCCTCGAACCGCGGCAGGCTGACGACATCGGCGCCGGGCTGGTAGTAGGCTTCGCCAAAACCTTCCCGGATGGTGGCACCGGTAGCGGCCAAGAACTCGTCAATCGTGGTGTCGCGTTCGTCCGCGTTGCGGGCCTTTGCCTCAGCAAGCGAAACGGTCCGCGCCGGCAGGTTCTCGCATTGGTCCACGTTGAACACGGTGTATTCACGCATCATTGGCACGAGCCGGGTTGCGGCGTTATCGTCCGCTTCCTTGTCGCGAACCTGCAGCTGCTTGACGAAATAGACCTTGGTGCCGTGCTCGCCCTTGCGGACGTTGCCGCCCAACTCCGAGGCTTGTTTGAAGGTCAGAAAACGCGGTGTTCGATAGCCGGCCGCCTGCGCCATCCACAGCAGGACGACGTTGCATCCTGAGTAGGGCCGATTGGTCGCAGCATTGCATGGCGTGTTCGCCCCGGGGCTCGCCGACCATGGCTTGATCCATGGGGCGGCCCCACGTTCTAGTTCTGCAACAATACGTCTCGATACGTCTTCGTAGAGATCACGTTTCATCGCTTGCCTCACGGTTGGGGCTGACGCGACCAAAATCGGCCGCGTGCCATTGCCGCGTCGGACAAGGTGTCTAGGTTTGGGTCAGGCTGGAGCGCGCAATTCTATCCCCCGGGGACCATGGACAGGCCCCCCGTCTTCGCGCGCGCGAGACGTGTGCCTCGCAGATATTTTGGGTTCAAACCCGTGTTAACTCTTTGTTAACGTATGGCGGAGGGGGCTCAGCACTTGGCCGTACGCGACGCAAGGCGCCCTGCCACGGCGCGTATAGAAGACACCCAAGTCCGCAGCTGGCCGGTCGCTCTTTTCGTTGAGCGCACCAAGAGTTCACTGATTGCACGTCTTCGGTTCTTCACACTGGACGAGATCAATGGCGAGCAGAACCCAGGCCCGATAACCTGGCTTTAATCGGGCTGTGCGCTACTCCGCCTCATGCAACAGGTCATGAGTGAGCAGGAAGGTCGCGAACGGATCAGAGAGCAGCGCCGCGCCGACAGGCGCGCCGCCACCGCCTTTTTCGAAGCTTGCAAGTCTGGTGATGCCGACCTGCTCTATAAAGCCGCTGACTTGCTCAGCAACGAGAGCGTCACCGGCTGGACGATCGCGGTTCGCAAGATTGCCCGCGAGGTCTCCCAGGTCGGCCCCGACGTTCAATCGGCATTTCTCTCCGTTTGGATACAAACGCAGGTGCTGCCTTTGAAGGTTGGTGATCACGGGGCGCTGTGTACAGCGGCTCGCGTGTTGATGCCGCCTTATCGTGGCCCGTCCGTGCGGTTATACCGGGGCGCAAGCGACAGCGAGCGCCGTCGGCGCATCTATGGCATCTCATGGACATCGGACATTAAGACCGCCGAGAAGTTTGCGGAAGAGTGCAGCCAATTTGATGAGGGCAGTGTGCTGCTCGAAACGATTGCACCGCCCGAGGCAATCGTCTGCGACATCGGTG
>DATCBO010000081.1:0-23801 GCA_036511795.1 Xanthobacteraceae bacterium | reverse complement strand
GGAGGGCCCGCTGCCCACGGCGCCCTCCACGAGTAGAGCTGTCTTCTCCGCATCGCTGCGGAGAAGATTGGGGCCGCAGCCCTCAGGTATAGGCGCCCAGATTGCAGCCGAAGGCGTCGGGCTTCTGCATCAGCGGCTCGCCCGGCACGATCTCGAGCACCTCCCAGTAGTCCTCCTTGTTCTTCATCGCCTTCGGCGCCTTGCCGCGGACAATGACGACCGGACGGACCAGCTGGTGATCCTGCGGGCGGAAGTGGACCTGGCCGACGGTGGAGTCGAACGTCTCGCCCTTCTCATAGGTCTTGATGACGTCCGGCGGATAGAAGCTGCCGGCTTCAGACACCATGCGCGCCCAGATGGCGAATTGCATGTAGCCGTTGTTGGCGCCCCACTCGGGCTTGTAGCCGTACTTCTTGTCGAAGGCCTCGACGAACATCTTGGCGAGCGGATACTTGTCCTCCATCGTCCACCAGAAATCCGTGGCAGCGTAGACGCCTTCGGTCAGTTCCGGTCCAACTTCCTTGGCCAGGAACGGGATCTGGTAGGGGATCACCATCTTCATCTTCGGGGTCAGACCGAACTGCTTGGCCTGCTGGACGGACAGCACGGCGTCGCGGCCCCAATTGACGTTGATGATGAACTCGGCGCCCGAGTTGGCGATGTTGGTGAGATATTGGCTGAAGTCCTGGGTGCCGAGCGGCGAGATCTGGTTGGTCACCATGGTCCAGCCGGCGTTCTTGCTCAGATAGTCGTTCACCGACTTGGTCACGGTGTGGCCGTAGGTGTAGTCGGGCGTCATGAACGCTGCCTTGCGGTTCTTGCCGAACGCCTTCACCAGCACCGGGCCGATCGCGTTGGCCGCGGTCTCGCCATAGAAGCACTGGCGGAACGAGTAACGCGCGCAGTCCTTGCCGGTGGTGTCGTTGGAGCCCGAGATCGCCACCAGATAAAGAATCTTCTCGCGCTCGGCGAACTTGTTGAGCGCGACCGCGACGGCCGACGACGTCGAGCCGGTCATGGCGATGATCTTGTTATTGTTGATGAAGGTCTGCTGTTCCTGCACGGCGTCGTTCGGCTTGGCGCCGGAATCGCCGACCACGAGCGCCACTTGCTTGCCGAGCAAGCCTTTGCTGACCTTCGGCGCGATTTTCTTGATCAGTGGATGGCCGCTGTTGATGTGCTCGACGGCAAGCTGCATGCCTTTGAGTTCGTCTTCGCCTTGCACCGCATAAGCGCCGGTGCGCGGCACTGTGGCGCCGATGGTGACGGTCGAGCCCTGCGAGCCGGCCGGCCACGTGCCCATCGGCGGCTGATCCGCCGCCAGGGCCGTCGGAATGAACTGGATATTTCCGGGGCCGCCGAACGAAAAGGCGCCGATGCCTGCGCCGGTTGCGACGGCTTGCCGCAGCAGGCGGCGGCGTGAAAGCCGGTTGGCGGACGGCGTGTTGTCCTTGATCATGGTCTTCCTCCCTTGATGGCGTTCTGCTTATGCTTTTCGCTATGTCCCCGGTCTGGCGGGGGTAGCTTTGGCAGTGCCGATTGGTACAGATTACACTGATGGCCGGTCCGTCGCTATGGACCGGCGTTTTGCGTTAACGGCCCCCGGTTCAGGCAAACAGCGGCAAGCGGTGCCGGTCTTTGCCTTGGGGGCAATGAAGTTTATCGAGCGGACCGCAGCGTAAAATCAAGTTGGACTAAAGTCGTTGTCCCAAAACCCCGCCGCCAAGCCCTACCAGCGTGACCGGAACGCCACCAACCCGGCGTTCGGGCCCCGTAAGCTCAAACTCGGCACGTTTCAGACCAATCTCGACTCCGGTTGCGTCATGTCGGACCTCGACGGCCGGCTCGACATTACGTGGCCCAATACCGTCACCCTGGCGCAATTGGCCGACGAGATGGATTTCGAGGCCCTGGTGCCGGTGGCGCGCTGGCGTGGCTTTGGCGGCGCGACCGATCCGCAGGGGCCGGGCTTTGAGACCTATACCTGGGCGGCCGGCATTGCCGGCGCGACGCGAACATCGGGCGTGGTGTCCACCTCGCATGTCGCGCTGAACCACCCGATCATCGCCGCCAAGCAATCGACCGTCATCGACCATATCTCCAACGGCCGCTACACGCTCAACGTCGTGAACGGCTGGAATTTTCCCGAAATGGAAATGTTCGGCGTCTCGCTTTTGGAGCACGAGGATCGCTACGCCTGTGCCGAGGAATGGCTCGGCATCGTCAAGCGGCTGTGGACGCAGGACGAGCCGTTCGACCACGACGGCAAATTCTACCGCATCAAGGGCGGCTACCTGCAACCGAAGCCGATCCAGCATCCCTATCCGGCGATCATGAATGCCGGCTCTTCGGAGCGCGGCCGGCATTTTGCCTGCAAGCATTGCGATCTCGTCTTCACCAATATCCGCACCCACGACATCTCGACCAACACCGCGCACGTGGCCGGCTATTACCGGCTGGCGCGCGAGGAATACGGCCGTGAGGTGCGGGTATGGTCGAACGCCACCATCATCCAGGCCGAGACGGAGAAAGAGGCGCGCGACTTCTATAAGTATTACGTGCACGAAAAGGGCGATTGGGCCGCCGCGCGCCATGTCATCGATACGATGGGGGCGGAGATCAATGCGCGCGACTATCCGGAAGAACGGCGCAAGGCCATGGCCGAGATGATGATCTCCGGCTGGGGCGGTTTTCCGTTGATCGGCACCAAGGAGCAGATCGTCGACGGCCTGATGACGCTCTCCAAGATCGGACTCGACGGTGTGCTGCTGTCCTGGCCGCGCTACATCGAAGGCATGCGCGAATTTCGCGACGTGACCTATCCGCTGCTCAAGCAGGCGGGGCTGAGGGATTGAGGCGTGGCCGACGCGCGCGGCCGTTGGGTAGCGTAGACAAGAAAGCCGTCGGTACAACAAGGACGATGTAGGGATGGCCAAATCCGATTTTCGCCGCTTCGTACCGGAAATGGGTACGGCCCCTCACTTCGGAAAATCGACGCAGCAATTCTTTGACGCCGTGATCCCGGACCGTGGCCCGAAGGAGAGAGCTGGCGTCGAAAAATACCTCTCCACGCCTTTCAAGGGCATCATCACGGACGGCAACGTCATTCCCGGACTCTTCGCGCTGCGGTCTGAATCCGCCCCGACGCGGGAGATCCTGCAAGCGGCTTTGGCGCTGCTGGCGCAGTTGAGCCCGGAACAGAAAGAGGTGGTCTGCCTGCCGCTCGAATCGCGAGAGCGGGAGCTGTGGCAGAACAGCATCGCCCGTTATGAGCGATTTGGTCTCCGCCTCGATGAAGCTCCGGAGGACCTGCGGCGGGCGGCGATGGCGGTGGTGCGCGCCAGCCTAAGCGCCGCCGGCTACCAGAAGGCGCGCAATCTGATGAAGCTCAACGCCTTTCTCGGCGAACTCGTCGGCGCTCCACTGGTGCTCGGCGAATGGTCCTACCAGCTGCACATCTACGGTGAGCCGTCTGCGACCGAGCCTTGGGGCTGGCAGATCAGCGGCCATCATCTGATTATCACCTGCTTCGTTCTGGGCGATCAGATGACGCTGACGCCGACCTTCATGGGGGCGGAGCCGAACCGGGCTGATGCCGGGAAATACGCCGGCATAGCCGCATTCGAAGATGAGGAACGCCTCGGATTGCAATTTGCCCGCGATCTGTCGGCGGAGCAAAGGCGCAAGGCAATCTTTTCCGACAGTCTCCTGCCGGATCGGCTGCCGCCCGGCCGGCATCAGGGCGTCGACGGTCTGATGCTGAGCGCGCGCCAAAAGAACAATACGATCATTCCCTATGAGGGAATTCGCGGGGCAGACCTTGCGCCGCAGCAGCGTCAATCGCTGCTCGATCTGACGCAGTGCTATCTATCCACGCTGCCTGCGGGGCCGCTTGCGGCCCGCATGAGCGACGTGGAACGGCATTTCGCGGCCACGCATTTCTGCTGGGCCGGCGGCCTGGATGACGACAGTCCGTTTTATTACCGCATCCAAAGCCCGGTGGTGATGATCGAATTTGATCACCAGAGTGGGGTCGTGCTGAAAAATCCTGAGCCGAAGAAATTTCACATCCACACTATCGTCCGTACGCCCAACGGCAACGACTTCGGCATGGACCTGTTGCGCCTGCATTACGAGACGGCGCCCCATCACCAGGGCGCCCACCATCACCATCATCATGGGCCCGCGACTTCGACCCGGCATCGCTTCGAGCGCGGCTGATGAGGTCCGACATGGCTGACCAGCCGCGTCTCAAAATCGCCATTGCCGACTATGGTCACACCCGCTCGATCAAGTCGGGCGCGGTGCCGATCAAAGGCGTCGAGGCGGACTTCGTGCAGGTCGTTCCGATCATCGGCGCGTTTCGCCGCATGGTTCGCGACCTTGAGTTCGACATCTGCGAGATGGCGCCGACCACCTACATGATCGCGCGAGCACTCGGCGCGCCGTTCATCGCGCTGCCGATTTTTCTGATGCGGCGCTTCCATCACGGCGGCTTCGTGGTGCGGCCCGACGCCGGCATCAAGGCGCCGAAAGATCTGGAAGGCAAAAAGGTTGGCGTTCGCGCCTACTCGGTCACCACAGGCGTCTGGACCCGCGGCATCTTCGTCAACGAGTACGGTCTCGACTCCGGCAGGGTGACGTGGGTCGTCGATGACGAAGAACATGTTGCGGCGTTGAAGCTGCCGCCGAACGTGATGCACGCGCCGGGAGGCAAATCATTGCAAAGCATGATGAAGTCCGGCGAGATCCAAGCCGGCTTCACCGGTCCGGCCGGCGTCGGCCGCGCCGGTCCGCCGCTCAGTGGCTGGGACAAGGCGGCAGCCTCTGCCAACGATGCCGATACCTATCCGGAACTGATCGCGGATGCCGAACAGGTCGAGGCCGATTGGTATCGCAAGAGCGGCATCTACCCGATTCACGGCCTCATCGTGGTGAAGGACGAGCACGTCACGCGGTATCCGTGGCTTCCTCGCTCGCTGATGGACGCCTTCGTGGCGGCGAAGGAACCCTATCTCGAAGAGCTCAAGCGTGGGCGGGGCGACAAACCCGAAGACAAGCGCTACCGGAAGTTCCTGTCGCTCATGGACGATCCGCTGCCGTATGGCATGACCGCAAACCGCCCCAGCATCGAGGCGCTGGTCACTTACAGCCTGCAACAGCAGCTGATCCCGTCACGGCCGCAGCTCGATCACGTCTTTGTTGCGGTCGATCCTTAACTTTGGCAAGGGTGCGCCGACGCTCCATTCTGCGTCGGCTCAGTGAAAAGAGGACGCGCTTATGGCGACTGCCACCAAAACCAAGCTGCACACGATGCTCGGCAACTATCCGAACACCAAGCCGCTCAAGAGCGGGGTCATTGGTTCGGATCTGGTCGATTTCGATTTTGCCGAGGTGAAGGTCGCCAACAGCCACTTCAAGGAGGTCGTGCGCGATGCCAAATACGACGTCGCCGAACTCGCCATCGTGACCTATTTGCAGGCCAAGGCCTACGGTAAGCCTTACGTTCTGGTGCCCGCCGTGGTGGTCAGCCGCGGCCAGCACCACACCATCGCCTACAATCCCGAGCGCGGCGCGCTCAAGCCGTCCGATCTCAATGGCAAGAAGGTCGGCGTGCGCGCCTACACGGTGACGACCGGCACGTGGGTGCGCGGCATTCTGGCCAGCGACTACGGCGTCGACATCAACAAGGTCGAGTGGATCACCTTTGAGGACCCGCATCTCGCCGAATATCACGATCCCGCCATCGTCAAGCGCGCGACGGGCAGCAAGGATCTGACGCAGATGTTGCTCGACGGTGACGTCGCCGCCGGCATTGTCGGCGACAAGCTGCCCGATCCGAAGCTCAAGCACCTCATTCCGGATCCCGACGCGGCGGCGCAGAAATGGGCCGAGCGTCACGGCGGCATTCCGATCAATCACATGCTGGTGGTCCGGCAGGGACTGTCGCGCTCGCGCCCCGACGTAGTCCAGGACATTTTCAGGCAGATGCACGAAAGCAAACTGGCCGCCGGCTTGCCCAATGGTGGCGCGCTCGATCCCTACCGGTTTGGCGTCGAGGCCTGCCGGCCGATCCTCGACATCATCATTGACTATTGCCACCAGCAGCAGCTCATCCCGCGCCGCATATCGGTCGACGAGTTGTTTGATGACACGACGCGCGCGCTGAAGATCGCCTAGCGGTCGAGCTGGACGGCCATAGGCCGCGCGTATCCGCCTTTGCGCTTCCGCGGCGAATGCCGCATAACGCTCGCCTATGGCCTCGGCTCTCGCCAAAAGTGCAAGCGCTCTTGTCCAGGCGTTCACCTGGCTCGGCCGCCAGGGCACCCGTGCACCCGCTGTCCTGGTATTCATCGGCATCGCGGTGCCGCCGCTCGGCGCCTTGCTCAAGCCCTATGTTACGGCGGCGATCTTTCTGCTGCTGTCCATATCGTTCATGCGCGTCGACGTTGCGGCTTTACGCGCTTACATGCGGCGGCCGGGTGTCGTGCTGGCCGCAACGGCGTGGTCGATGCTGGTTGTGCCGCTCGTGGTCGGCCTCGTCTGCGTCGCTGCCGGGTTCGACAAGCGCGCTCCCGATGTCTTTCTCGGGCTCATGCTGCAGGCGGTTGCTTCGCCAATGATGGCGGCGCCGGCGTTCGCCGCGCTGATGGGCCTCGACGCCACACTGGTGCTGATCACGCTGGTGACCGGCATGGCGCTGGTGCCGTTCACTGCGCCGATTTTTGCCTACGTTTTCTATGGCGCGGAGCTGACGCTTTCGCCGTTGGCGCTCGGCGTGAAACTTTTTGCCATCCTCGCCGGCTCGCTCCTTTTGGCCGCGGTGATCCGCCGCGTCGCCGGCGCCGCTGCCATCGAGCGGCACCGCGAGGCGATCGACGGCCTCAACATTGTGCTCATGCTGGTGTTCGTCACCGCCGTGATGGGGACGGTGGCCGGCAGCTTTCTGGTCGATCCCCTGACGGTCGGCGCGATTTTGCTCTTGTCGTTTGCCGTGTTCTTTGTATTTCTCGGGCTGACCATGCTGATCTTCAGGAAGCTCGGACGGGAGCACGCGCTGGCGCTGGGGCTGATGGTCGCGCAACGCAATATGGGACTCATGCTGGCGGCAACCGCGGCTGTGCTGCCGGCGACGACGTGGCTCTATTTCGCGCTGTCGCAATTTCCAATCTATGTCACCCCGTACCTGTTGCGGCCGACAGCGCGGACAAAAACGGCGTAGGAGCAAACGATGCCAAGGATGAAGGGCGCGGAGCTGATCACCGAATATCTGATCGCGAGCGATATTCCGTATGTGTTCGGCATTTGCGGGCACGGCAATGTCGGCATGCTCGATCCGCTTTACGCGGCGCGCGACCGCATCACGCTCATCTCGCCGCGCCATGAACAGGTGGCAGCGCACATGGCGGATGCCTATTTCCGCGTCCGCCACAAGCCGGTGGCGACGCTCACGTCGTGTGGGCCGGGCTCCTGCAACATCATCATGCCGCTCGCCTGCGCGCTCACCGATTCTTCGGCGCTGCTTGCCATCACCGCCAACGTGCCGACGCAGCAGTTCAACAGAAGTCCGTTTCAGGAGATCAACCGGCATTTCCAGGCCGACTTCGTCAACATCGTGCGCCCGGTGGTCAAGCGCAGCTTCCAGCCTACCCGCGTCGACATGCTGCCGCTGGCGCTGCGCCAGGCGACGACCGCGATGCTGTCGGGCCGGCCGGGGCCGGTGAACGTCGATGTGCCGTTCAATGTGTTTCAGGAGGAGGACGACGTCGAGGTGCCGCCGCCGGCGCCGCCACTCAATGCGCAACGCGGCGGGGCCTCACCCGAACAGGTGTCGCGTGCGCTCGATCTCATTCTCGCCGCGCGGCGTCCGGTGCTGTTTATCGGCCACGGTGTGACGCTGTCGGAAGCCGGACGCGAGTTGACTGAATTTGCCAAAAAGCTCGGCATCCCGGTGATCTCTTCGCCCAATGGCATGGGCTGTCTCGACATGACGGATCCGCTGTCGCTCGGCTTCATCGGTCGCAACGGTGCGTTTCCCGCTAACGAAGCCGGCCGCCGCGCCGATCTGGTGCTCGCCATCGGCGCGCGGTTCGACGACCGTTCGGCGTCGTCATGGTTGCCGGGCTTTTCGTGGAATTTCCCGCATACCAAACTCATTCATGTCGATGTCGATCCGGACGAGATCGGGCGCAATTATCCGCCCGATGTCGGTATCCTCGCCGACGCGCGAACATTCCTGGGTCAGCTGCTGACCGAACTCGACCGCCGCGCCCAGCCTCAAGCGGGGGAGGGAAGGGAGGGCGAGTGGCTCTCTGATATCGCCGAGTGGCGCGCCGAATGGGAAAAATTTATCCGGCCGAATTTCGAGTTGCACACCACGCCGCTGCGCCCCGAACGCGTCGTCGCCGATTGCCAGGCGGTGCTGCCGGAGGACGCCATTATCTGCTGCGATGTCGGCGTCAGCCATAACTGGTACATGCAGTTCTGGAACGCCCGCAAGCCGCAGACCATGCTCAACTCGTGGGGCTTTTCCGGCATGGGCTTTGGCGCCTCGGGCGCGCTCGGCGCCAAGCTTGCGGCGCCGGACCGGCCGGTGGTCGCGATTACCGGCGACGGCTGCTTCACCATGGTGCCGCACGTGCTGTGCACCGCGGTCGAATACAATATTCCGGTGGTCTGGGTGATCTGGAACAATTTCGGCTGGGTCTCGATCCGCGACATTCAGCTCGGGCTGTTCGGCGGCCGCGAACACGGCACCATGTTCCACCAAGGCGACAACAAGAAACCCTACAATCCGGATTTCGCCGCCTGGGCCAGGGCCGCGGGTGTCGACGCGCTTACTGTGACGCGATCAGAGGATTTCCGCGGCGCGCTCGAACATGCGGTCAAGGCCAACAAGCCGTATCTGCTCGACGTGCACGTCGATGCCGAAGTGCGTCCGCCCTCGACCGGCGCCTGGCAATTGCCGCCGACGCCCTACAAGGAGCCGGTGTTTGGCCAGCGTTTTCTGCCGGACACGGCGCCGATGAAATAGCGGAACTGATAATTGCCGATTTGCAGCAGAGATCAGACGTGATCACGATGCCGCGCGCGATCATTAACGCGCTGTAATGTGCATCATTGCTGCGAATTAATCCGCCCTACATGCCCATGTAATTTGTAATCGCCAATTTGTATCGCAACGGTGGCTGTGCCGCCGACCGATTCATCGATGGAGATCGTAATGACTGGCATGAAACCCGAAACATACAACAAGCGCGGCGCGTTCAGCGCTCGCCGTCTCGCCCTGATGGCGTCGGTCGCGGGCTTAAGCGCGTTCGTCCTGCTCGCCGGCCCGGGCGGTTATCGGCCCGCCGATCTCGGCTTCGGCGCGCCGGCGGCAAGCGCCGCCGAGGCGACGTTGCCGCATCCGGCGGGCTTCGCCGATATCGTTGCCAAGGTCAAACCCGCGGTCATTTCCGTACGCGTGAAGATTGACGGAACCGCGGAAGCGGCCGGTTTGCGGCATAACGGCAGCGACGACGAAGCCATTCCGTTCGCACCGGGCTCGCCGATGCAGAAATTCTTTCAGCAATTCGGCGATCAGAACGGGCACGGTGGCACGGACAACGCGCCGCAGGCCCATCGCATGCTCATTGGTGAAGGCTCCGGCTTCTTCATCTCCGCCGACGGCTATGCGGTGACCAACAATCACGTCGTCGATCATGCCAAATCGGTCCAAGTGACGACCGCCGACGGCACCATCTACAAGGCCAAAGTGGTCGGGACCGATCCGAAGACCGATCTCGCTTTGATCAAGATCGACGGCAAGAGCGACTTTCCTTACGTGAAATTTTCCGCTCATGAACCGGCCGTCGGCGATTGGGTCATCGCCGTCGGCAATCCGTTCGGCCTCGGCGGCACTGTGACTGCCGGTATCGTGTCGGCGGAAAGCCGCGACATCGGGGCTGGTCCGTATGACGACTACATTCAGATCGACGCGCCCATCAACAAGGGCAATTCCGGCGGACCGGCGTTTGACGTCAACGGCAATGTGATCGGCATCAACACGGCGATCTACTCGCCGTCCGGCGGCTCGGTTGGCATCGGCTTCGACATCCCGGCGCAAACCGCGAAACTCGTCATCGCCCAGCTCAAAGATCATGGCTCGGTGACGCGCGGCTGGCTCGGCGTGCAGATCCAGCCAGTCAGCGCCGGCATCGCCGACAGCCTCGGCATGAAGCAGGCCCAGGGCGCCATCGTCGATAGCGCGCAGCCCGGCAGTCCCGCCGTCAAAGCGGGTTTGCAGCCCGGTGACGTCATCACCGCAGTCAACGGCAGCAACGTGAAGGACGCCCGCGATCTCGCGCGCCAAATCGCGATGCTAGCGCCGGATAGTTCGGTCAAGCTCGACGTGCTGCGCCAGGGCGCGTCGCGCAGCGTCTCGGTGACGCTCGGGCGTATGCCGGAGCAGCAGCAGGCTAACGCCGGCAATACGCAGCAGCAGCCGACCAACGGCGTGCCGCATCTCGGCCTGCGCGTTGCACCTGCCGCTGACGTTGAGGGTGCCGGCGGTCGGGGCGTGGTGGTGACGGGCGTCGATCCGGATGGACCTGCCGCCGAGATCGGTTTCCAGACCGGTAACGTCATTCTCGACGTCGGCGGCAAGCCGGTTGCGAACGGCGCCGATGTGGCCAAGGCGTTGCGTGAAGCCAAAGCGCAGGGCAAGCACGATGTCTTGATGCGGGTGAAGTCCGGCAATGCCACGCAGTTTGTGGCGGTGCCGCTCGGCAACGCCTAACAGGCGACGCGAACCCCAAGTGGCTGGCTAGCCGGCGTGCCGTAGTCTCCAGACGCGTTTGGCGCTCCAGCCGTGAGGACGGGCTTTTTGCAGCCCGTCCTCATTCGTTTGAAGATTGCGGCTCGCTGCTCGGCCAGAATCTTCTTTGCATTGCCGCCGCGGACAAAGCGGGTTACGACTTTGCCCAGGGTGACCGCCAGGGCGCCGCGTCGGTACGAGCGGCGGCGCCGGGAGTTACAGGCGATGCTGCCGCGGCCAATCCGCATGACGCGAACCGTCAAGCTGTTAGGCGCCATGGCGTTGCTTGCAGCACTCGCGATGGTCGCAGTCCCCGTGCACATGCTGGGCCAGAGTGCGGTCTTCACTGCGCCGGGAAGGGCTGAAGGGGCCGGGCCGCCGCTGTCGATCGGCGTCGCGGCGACCGGCATCGTCAGCGATATCGCGGTGCAGGAAGGCAGTCGAGTCCAAGCCGGGCAACTCCTTCTGCAGCTTGCTTGCGCGGCGCAGGAGGCTGACGTACGCACACGGCAAGCGCAGCTTGCCGCCGCCAATGCGACCTACGACAAATTCCGCAACGGCCCGCGTCCCGACGAGATCGCTGTCGGCGAGGCAGTGGTCAACTTCTCACTGGCGCGCGCCGAGGAAGCCGACAAGACGCTGCAGCGCACGTTGTCGCTGCAGGAAGGCGTCACTGTCACTGCGGCGCACGTGCTCGAAGTCAAGCGTGACGCTCGCATCGCTGCGGCGCAGCTCACCGAAGCGCGCGCGCAGCTTAGTCTGTTACGCGCCGGTTCGCGCGAGGAGGATATCCGCCAGGCGAAGGCGCTGCGCGATGCCGCCGCCGCCGAGCTTGACGCTGGCCGTGCCCGACTCGCGCAATGCTCGGTGCGCGCGCCAGTCTCGGGCGTGGTGCTCGACGTTCTGATCAATCGAGGTCAGTTTTTCAGCCTGGCGGTGCCGCAGCCGCTCTTGCATATCGTTCCGGACGGTCAGGCGCGCGTGCGCGCAGAAGTCGGGTTGCACGATTTTGCGCATGTCTGCCTGCAGCAGCGCGCGACGATCGCGGCCGATGCGCTGCCGAATGCTGCTATCCAGGCTCAAGTCGTCTCGATCAGCCCGACCGTCAGCCGCGCCACTATGGGCGCGGCAGCTAGCGCAGTAAGCGCCGGTGGCAATGCGGACGCCAGCGATGTCGTGGCGGTGGTCCTAAAGGTCGATAGCGGCGCCCCGGCGCTGCCGATCGGCCTGCCGGTCACCGTGCATTTCCAGGCCTGTCCGTCGAAGAGCTGAGACGGGTAGCCGTCAATTCCGCTGGATCACGTCGGCGGGAATCGTGCAGACCGGCTGGCCGGCCTTGCGGCAAATGTCGCGCCACGCGTGGGCCACGTCCGTCCGCTGTATTTTTGCGAGCGCATGAAGATTGGTCAATTTATGCGCCGCCAGCTCAGCGGCAAGCTTTGCGAGTATCAGCGCACGGACGTTTCCAGGAAGGTCTTCGAATTTCAGCATTCCAAACTGCAGTCGCCACCCGAACTGAGGATATTCCGAAGATCAATTCGGGTATGGCGCACTCCTCTTCGAGATCACTGTCATCATAGCAAACAATATGCCACTTGCGCTCCGGAACTGCGAACGCGATGCGGGAATTCTCCTTTGTGCAATCATCGAGTGTATATGACAGGTCCTTAATTGAAGATTTAAGACGACGCGGATTGCGCCGCGGCAGGCAACTGCGGCATCGCTCCGCGCGATATGGTCCGAGGCTCCCCCGCCTGCTAGCGTCCCACTGGCCGGCAGCCGTGCGGGGGAGCTCTGTTATGTTCGACGTTTTTTACAATCAAACGCGCCGTTACATGCAGCTTGCGGCCGTTGGATCTTTCGCCGTGGCGTTGTTAGCCGCTGGCGCCGCACAGGCGCAGACCACGATCACCGCCGGCATGGTCGCGCACGGGCCGCCGCAATGGCCGCAATATATCGCCGAGGAACTGGGCTGGTTCAAAGCCGACAAGATCGATCTTCAGCTCGTGACCGCGGGCGGAGGTGGCGTCGCTCAGGTAGCCGCCGGCTCGCTCGACATGGCGCATAGCGGTTATCCCGACTTCGCCCGCGCCGCCTTGCACGGCGCTCCGGTGCGCATCGTTTTGTCGGATTTCGTCGGATCGCCCTATGCGGTATTTGCCAAGAAGACCATCAAGACAATCGCAGACCTGAAGGGCAAGCTGATCAGTATCGGCGGACCGAATGATATCACGCTCATCTACATCAAGCCGTTTCTCGCCTCGGCAGGGCTGAAGGTCAGCGACGTCGATCTCGTCTATGCCAAGGCCGCCGGCGATCGTTTCGCCGCATTGGCAGCCGGCGCGGTCGACGCGGCCATCCTTAATCCGCCGACCTATTTCGAGGCCAGCGCCGCGGGTTTGACCGATCTCGGCGACACCAAGCCTTATGCCGAGGGCGTCCCCTTCACGGTGTGGGGCGCCAACACCGCATGGGCGGCGGCGCACCGCGATGCGCTCGTCGCTTTCGCCCGCGACTACCGGCGCGGCGTCGCCTGGCTGTACGATCCGGCGCACAAGCAGCAGGCCGTCGATATCCTGGTGAAGCGCGCTCACCAGAAACCGGACGATTCGTTGAAAGCCTACGACTACCTGATCGGCAAGCTGAAGCTGTTCGGCGGCAATGGCGATGTGCCGGACGCCGTCTATGCCAAGATGGCGGCAGGTCTTGCCGAGATCGGCACCATCAAGCCGCCGTTCCCGCCGAAGTCGGCAATCTTCGACGGTAGCTTTGTGGAGGCGGTGCATTAATGGCAAGCGCTGGAAGATTGACAGGGCGGGTGGCGCTCATCACCGGCGGCGGCGGCGAGATCGGCGGCGCCATTGCCCGACTGTTCGCGCGTGAAGGCGCTGAAATTGCCGTCGCCGATCTCGATCTCGACAAGGCCGAAAGCGTGGCCCGGTCGATCGGACAAACCGGCGGCCGGGCGCAGGCGTTCGGCGCCGATGTGGCCGACGAGGCAAGCGCAAAGAGCGCGGTCGCCCGCACAGTCGAGGCGTTCGGCAAACTCACCACGCTGGTGAACGTGGCGGCGACGATAACACCGGACGGAACGGTGGAGACCTTAAGCCTTGAACAATGGAATAAAGCGATTGCGGTGAATCTGACCGGCGCGTTCTTGATGTGCAAGTTCGCGGTGTCGGAGCTGCGCCGTTCGGGTGCCGGCAGCATCATCAACATTGCCTCGCAGCTCGGCCATCTCGGCGTGCCGTCGCGTTCGCCTTACTGCACCACCAAGGCGGCACTCATTCATTTTACCCGCATTCTCGCCATGGACCACGCCGCCGATAACATCCGCGCCAATACCATCTCACCGGGTTTTATCCTTACCGAACGGTCGAGCGCGCGCACCGGCGGCAAGGAGCGGGCGCGCGTCATCAATGGACCGCGGCATCTGCTCAACCGGCCGGGCGAACCCGACGAAATCGCCGCTGGCGCGCTCTATCTGGCGGGCGACGAATCGTCGTTTGTCACCGCGACCGACCTTCTCATCGATGGCGGCTACATTGCCTTCAAGGGCAAGATCGGCGCCGAGGGCCGGCCGGTATTTTCCTGATGGCGGGTCCATTCGTGGAATCAGAAAGACCGCCCGTGGGGTTGCCACAGGCGGCCTGAGTTTTTTCTGCGGTGGTTATTTGGTTAGTTCTGCCGCGTTTTCAGTTCTGCTGGGGGCCTTGGGTGGATGCCTGGGGATTGGCATTCTGCGGATTGGCCGCCAGATATTCGTCGTAGGTCTTGCCGGCATAGTTCGGCGCCGTCGGCACTTCCGCGATCGGCGTGGCCTTGGCCGGCACTGGGGTACTCGGAGCCTGGCTCGCGTCGGCGGCGTCGTCCGCCGCAGGTGCGCTGGCCGATTCCTTGGTGCAGATGTCGGCGAACACAACGAGGCCGGCCGGCGTGTAGGTCTTGGTCAGGCAGGTGCACGGCCCGGGGGTGACGGCGGCGCTGGGAGCCGGCGTGACATCAGCGACCGCTGCGTCATCAACATCGACCCATTGGCCAGCGCGCATGATCCAGTGGTGGTGGAGGTGATGCAGGTGGCCGATCCAGATCGGGTGGCGGGGGTTGCGCGGGAAGATCGGGTGGATGCGGCCGACCCGGCCGACGCGGGTGAAGTGGGTGCCGGTGACGCGATGGGCAAACGCCGCATGACCGCCCCCCATGCCGCCCCGGGCGGCGAAGTGCATGCCGCCACCGCCGAAGCCCCGGGCGTAGCTGGCGCTCGATCCGAGCAGAGGAGCGGCCAAAGCCGCGGCTGCCGCGAGCGCGATGATGACTTTGCGTGAGATTTTCCGTGACATTGGCTGTCTCCAAGCGTGAGAGGTTTGATACCCTTTGGTCGCAGCCATCACAGAAAGGTTCATGGGGCCTGGCAACTGGAAACCCGCCGGAGGCGGTCGGGACCGTGGCGCAATGCGCGCGGTACCATCAAGGCGGGGCTGGTGTCGGTCACCCGATCCAGGTTCAATCGTTTTAAGAAATATTTTCGATTGGCGTTGCGGATTTATGCGACGTTCAGTGCGCGGCTTTCAGGAGCACCATCGAGATCGCGGGCAGATAAGTGATCAGCAACAGCGCAATAAAATTGACCGCCACGAACGGCAGCACGCCGCGGTAAATCATGCCCATCGGGACGTTGAAGATGGCGCGCGCGGCAAACAGGTTGAGGCCGAACGGCGGCATGTAGAGGCCGATGCTCAGATTGACCGCCATGATGATGCCGAAGTGGATGGCGTTGACGCCGGCAGCCTCGACAACGGGCAGCAAGAGCGGCGTGAGAATGAGAATGGCGGCCGGCGGCTCCAGAAAGCTTCCGGCCAGCAGCAGTCCGACATTGACGAACAGCAGCGTCTCCCAGGCCGGCAAGTGAAGCGCGTCGATGCCGCCGATCATTTGCCGCGGAATACCGCTCGTCGTCATCAGCCAGGAATAGATGCCGGCGCCGGTCACGATGATCAGGATTTGTGCGATCAGATAAACCGAGCTGACAATGACCTGCCACAACTCGCGCAGCCCGATCTCGCGATAGATGAACATGGCGACAAATAGCGAATAGACCACGGCGACGCCGGCGGCCTCTGTCGGGGTAAAGATGCCGCCATAGATGCCGCCGAAAATCACCACGATGGTGCCGATCGCCCAGCTCGCCTCCTTGGTCGAGGCCCATATGTTCTTCCAGCGCGCGCCGGAGGTCAGCGGCACCGCCTTGATCTGGGCGTAGATCAGCACGTAGATCGCGTCGACCACCCCGATCAGCAGGCTCGGCAGAATTCCAGCGGTAAACAGCTGGATGGCCGAAACCTGTGCCGTCATGGCGTAGAGGATCATCGAAATCGACGGCGGAATGATTACGGCGACCGCTCCCGAGGACGTGATCAGACTGACCGCGAAGCGCTCGCTGTAACCATGCTTGGTCAGCGACGGAAACAGCAGGCGTCCGATGGCGACGACCGTTCCAACAGTGGTGTGCGCCATGGCGCCGAACAGTTCGGACGACGCCACGGTGGTAACGGCAAGCGAGCCGCGGACGCCGCCGATCAGCGAGACCACCCAATTGACGACGCGGTTGGCGATGCCGCCGCGGCCCATGATCTCGCCGGCCAGGACGAAGAACGGCACCGCGAGCAGCGGAAAGTTGTCGAGGCTGCCGAACATGTTGGTCTGGATCGCGTCGAGCGGCACATGGGCGACGAATACGATCGCCGCCATGGAGGTCAGCGTCAGAACGACGAAGATCGGCAAGCCAAGGATCAGCAAGCACGCCGGCAGAACAAAATAGACCAACGTGGCCAGCATGAATGTGCTCGTCTCGATCCGTCGCTAGTGGTCGGAGTCCTGGCCCGGCCCAAGATCGGCGCGGCCGGGCCCGTATAAGATCAATCGCGCCGCGATCAGGAACGCCGTCAGTAGAAGCCCGATCGGCAGTGCGGATTGCGGAATGGCCAGCGGAATATCGGCGGTGTCGCTGCGCTCATTGAGTTCAGCCAGCATGGACACGACCGGCCAAGCAAACATCGCCAGCATGACGCAGGTAAAGACCGTGACCACATCGGAGAAAATTTCGAAAAACTTGCGCGCCCGCGGCGGCAGCGCCAGCACGACGATGTCCATCCTGATATGACGGCCGAGATAGCCGACCGGGCCGGCGCCGAGGAAGACGCAGCCGATCATAAGGAAGAGCATCGCCTCCTCGGCCCAGGTGATCGACGTCGAGAAGACGTAGCGGCCGATGATGTTGACGAAATTGATGCCGACGCTGGCGACGAGCATCGCGCCGGCCGCCACACGCAGGGTGGCGGTCAGCGCGTTGATGGAACGGATGAAGGTGTTTCGCATCGACCGTTCAATCGAGTCACCCTGCGGCGGCGGTGCCGACTTTAAGGCACGACACGTCCGGGATCATCACAAATTCCCGATGCGGGAAACGACAATCTCAATGCTTGGCGGCAGCGGCACGGACCATTTGCAGCATATCGTGGACCGCTGGTTGGCTTTTCGTCACTTCGTCGGCAACCGGATCGAGCAGCGTCTTCATCTTGGCCAAGTCGTCGGCCGGCAGCGTGTGTACCGTGCCGCCGAGCGCGCTCCAGTCGGCAACCAGCTTCTTCGAGAAATCGAATTCCCATTGCTGCGCCTTGCTTTCGACCGTGGCCCCGCTGTCGATCACGATTTTTTTCAGGTCGGGCGGCAGCGTGCCGAGCCACGACGTGCTCACGACGGCGATGGAATTGATGTAGGTGTCATTGGTGACGGTAATCACCTTGATGAGATCGTTCATCTTGAAGGCGACAAAGATCGACAAGCCGCTGATCGTGCCGTCGATCGTGCCTTGATCGAGCGCCGGCACGACTTCGGAGAGCGGCATGCCGATGCCGCTGGCGCCGAGTTTGGCCAACTTGGCGCGTTCCAGCGCGGTGCCGTTGATGCGTATCTTTTTTCCCTGGAAATCGGCAAGCCGCATGATCGGTTTCTTGGAGCCATAGTCGGCCGCGCCGAGACTCAAGGTGGCTATGCCGGTCATGCGCTTCGGCGTAACCAGGGCGTACATGGCCTTCTGTACCGCGGGGTCCTGCACCGTGGCAGCCGCGTTGGCGTCGTCGCGAAACACCATCGGTGCGCTGAACACGCCGAAGCGCGGATCGACGCCGACGAAGAAGTCGGCCGGCCCGATGTAGCCCTGAACGCTGCCGAGCTGGACGCCTTCGATCTCGCGCGGGATCGGGCCGAGTTGACTATTCGGATAGATTTGCACTTCGATGCGGCCGCCCGACGCTTTTTCGACCGCTTCCTTGTAGAATTTCAGAAACTGGTGTTGGCCCTCGTTCATCGTCGCGGTGCCGAATTTCATGACGAAATCAGCCGCCGCCGCCGGGCCCACAGGGACGGACGCCAACAGCGCCGCCATAACCGACACCGCTGCTGCGCAACGCGTCCGGCGTGCGCCGATCGCCCGGCTCCAAGACGTAATTGTCTTCACTGCGCGCATTGTCCCCATCCCTATGTTCAGACGCACTGATTATTTTAGTAGGAATTGGCGGCGCGCTGGCAGCGCCGCGGATCGCTCGACTATAATGGCCGCGCGGGACTTGCCAAGCGGCGTTTCGCCGCGAAACAACGGCCAGTTGCACGTCCGCATGCACGGTCGAATCCCGCGCTCGAAAAGAGCCGTGGGCTACGACTAGCGAAGGAGCCAGGGGTGACTGCTTCATCAACGTCAAGCCCGCGCGCGGCACCCCAGGGCGTTTCAACGAATCACCGAGGACTAAAAAAGGACGCCCTGTCGTTCTGGTCGAATCTCGTCATCGCCGTTGCATCGACAGCGCCGGCCTACTCGCTGGCGGCAGCACTCGCCTCGGTGGTCGCCGCTGTCGCTTTTCAGGTGCCGGCGATCATGATTGCGGCGTTCGTGCCGATTCTGTTCGTTGCGGCGGCTTATTATCATCTCAATCGCGCCGATCCCGACTGCGGCACGAGTTTCTCCTGGGTGACGCGCGCGATGGGCCCGTATTGGGGCTGGATGGCAGGCTGGGGGATTATCGCGACCGATGTGCTGGTGATGCCCGGCCTCGCACAAGTGGCGGCGCTGTACTCGTTCCGCCTGTTCGGCATTGCGCACCCGGGGTGGATCGCCCAAACGGTCGTTGGCGTCGGCTGGATCGTGGTCATGACCGCCATCTGCTATCTCGGCATCGAACTTTCGGCGCGCATACAAAAACTCATGCTTGGCGCCGAAATTGTCATCCTCGCCATATTCGCCGTGGTAGCGCTCGCCAAAGTTTATGGTTCGGCGCCGCCGGCAGGAGCCGAGCACGTCGCTCTTGCGTGGTTCAATCCGTTCCGTGTCAGCGATGCGGGCGCTTTCGGGCAGGCGATGCTGATCGCTGTCTTCATTTACTGGGGCTGGGACACCGGCGCGTCGGTCAACGAAGAAACGCGGAACCCCAAGACCGCGCCGGCGTCCGCCGCCATCGTTTCAACTCTGATTCTGGTCGCGCTCTACGTGCTGGTCGCTGTGGCGGCGGTCGCCTTCGCCGAGCCGGGCCTTGCCAAGAACAGCGGCGACGATTTTCTGGCGCCGCTGGCCCAGAGCGTGCTGCCTGGCTGGTTGGCCGAGCTTTTGATCCTTGCCGTCATCACCTCGGCGGCGGCGTCGACGCAGACCACCATTCTGCCGGCGGCGCGAACAATAATCTCGATGGCGCATGCCGGTGCGCTGCCGAAAAAATTCGGCGATGTGCATCTCCGCAACATGACGCCTGGATTTGGGACGCTGGTGACGGGGGCCGTCTCGGTGGTCTGGTATCTCGTCCTCGCCTACATCCCCAATGCCGATATCCTGACCGACTCCGTCACCGCGACCGCGTTCGGTATTGCCTTCTATTACGCGCTGACCGGATTTGCCGGTGCGATCTACTATCGCCGCGAGCTAAGCAAGAGCCTGCATAACTTCATTTCGATGGGGCTGGTGCCGGCGCTCGGCGGACTGACCATGCTGGCGCTGTTCGTCATGGCCTGCCGCAGCTATTTCGGACCCGACCAGGACAACACCGCGATTTTCGGCCTTGGCCCGCCGCTGGTGTTCGGCGTCGGCGCTCTGCTTTTCGGGGTCGTCCTGATGGTATCGGCCAGGATCGCGCTGCCTGACTTTTTCAGGCGAAAGCCGGAGGTCGTCGACCCGGCGCTCGTTGGGATCCACCACCCCTGAAATATGGCTCAGGCATCGAACCGCGGGTAGGTGCCACGAACCAGCGGAAGTCATCGGACAACCTTAACGGTGACCAACCGAAAAATTTTACCTAAGCGCCATTTTTCCGTGGAACCATCGGTGTTTGGCGGCGTTCCCGCTGATGGCACAGAGGTGGGGCCCTATGGTGAGGGGCATTCCGCGTAGCTTTGAACGCCCTCAAGGGTGGAACGCGTCCAGTTTGGCGCCGGGCGGCGTACGCCGCTGCCGCGGCGGGAACTCGCGTTTGCGCCGTCTTGAGGCCCCTCGGCGCCGCCCGCACCAGCCACACCGAGATAGCGCCACATATTGAACGCCCTCACTGCCACGCGCGCCCCCAGCGGGGGGTCCGGAGAATACCCATGCAAGCGCCTGATGAAGTCGGCTCCCCGGCCAACGCCAATGGCTCCTCGCTCGCCGGGACTTTGCCGGCGCCCGAACACGGCGCCGAAAATAGGGTTGACCTTGGCCCCAATGGCGACGCCCACGGTCTGTCCGAACTGCTGCACGCTCTCCAAGCCATGCGAATCGGCGACTTCTCGGCGCGGATGGCCGGCGACCGCGTCGGCCTCATGGGCAAAATCGCCGATACCTTTAACGAGATCGTCGCTACCAACCACCGTATGGCCAAACAGCTCGAACGCGTTGGGCAGGTGGTGGGTCGTGAAGGCCGGACCCGCCAGCGTGTCCGCATCGGGCTGTCCGATGGCGCCTGGGGCGAAATGGAGTCCTCGGTCAATTCGCTGATCGACGATCTGCTCTGGCCGACCACCGAAGTGACCCGCGCCATCGCCGCGGTGGCGCAAGGCGACCTGCTGCGCACCGTGAGCCTCGACGTCGACGGACGGCCGCTCAAGGGCGAGTTCCTCCGCGCTGCCGAGATCGTCAACACCATGATCAAACAGCTCAACGTGTTCACCTCGGAGGTGACGCGTGTGGCGCGCGAGGTCGGCACCGAGGGCAAGCTCGGCGGCCAGGCGCAGGTCGGCGGCGTGACCGGGGTGTGGAAGGACTTGACCGAGAGCGTCAACTCGATGGCGTCGAACCTCACCGCCCAGGTTCGCAACATTGCCGAGGTGACGATTGCCGTGGCGAACGGCGACCTGTCGAAGAAGATTACCGTCGATGTGCGCGGCGAAATTCTCCAGCTGAAGGAAGCCATCAACACGATGGTGGACCAGCTGCGTTCGTTCGCTTCCGAGGTGACGCGCGTGGCGCGCGAGGTCGGCACCGATGGCAAGCTCGGCGGACAGGCCATCGTGCCGGGCGTCGCCGGCACCTGGAAGGATCTGACGGACTCGGTGAACGCCATGTGCGGCAACCTCACCGACCAGGTGCGCAACATCGCCCACGTCACCACCGCCGTGGCGCGCGGCGACCTGTCGCGTAAGATCACGGTCGATGTGCGCGGCGAAATTCTGGAGCTGAAAGACACCATCAACACGATGGTCGACCAGCTCAACGGCTTCGCCTCGGAAGTGACCCGCGTCGCCCGCGAGGTCGGCACCGAAGGCAAGCTCGGCGGTCAGGCGCAGGTACCGGGCGTTGCCGGCACCTGGAAAGATCTGACCGACAGCGTGAACTTCATGGCCGGCAACCTGACCGCGCAGGTGCGCAACATCGCCGACGTCGCCACCGCGATCGCCGGCGGCGACTTGTCGAAGAAGATCACCGTCAACGTGTCCGGCGAAATCCTGCAGCTGAAAGAAACCATCAACACGATGGTGGACCAGCTCAACGCCTTCGCGGGCGAAGTCACCCGTGTTGCCCGCGAGGTGGGCACCGAAGGCCGGCTCGGCGGTCAGGCCAACGTCACCGGCGTCGCCGGCACCTGGAAGGACTTGACCGACTCGGTGAACTCGATGGCGTCGAATCTGACCGGCCAGGTGCGCAACATCGCCGAGGTGGCAACCGCCATCGCAGGCGGCGATCTTTCGCGCAAGATCACGGTCGACGTGCGCGGCGAAATTCTGGAACTGAAGGACACCATCAACACGATGGTGGACCAGCTCAACGCGTTTGCCGGCGAGGTGACGCGCGTGGCGCGCGAGGTCGGCACCGAAGGCAAGCTTGGCGGTCAGGCCATGGTGCGCGGTGTCGCCGGGACCTGGAAAGACTTGACCGACTCGGTCAACTCGATGGCGTCGAACTTGACCGGCCAGGTGCGCAACATCGCCGAGGTGGCAACCGCCGTGGCGCGCGGCGACTTGTCGCGCAAGATCACGGTCGACGTGCGCGGTGAAATTCTGGAGCTGAAAGATACGCTCAACACCATGGTGGACCAGCTTAATGCGTTCGCCGCCGAGGTGACGCGCGTGGCGCGTGAGGTCGGCACTGAAGGCAAGCTCGGCGGCCAGGCCATGGTGCCCGGCGTCGCCGGGACCTGGAAAGACTTGACCGACTCGGTCAACTCGATGGCCGGCAACCTCACCGGCCAGGTCCGCAATATCGCCGAGGTGGCGACCGCCATCGCCGGCGGCGACCTTTCGCGTAAGATCACGGTCGACGTGCGCGGCGAGATTCTGCAGTTGAAAGAAACGCTGAACACGATGGTGGATCAGCTCAACCGCTTCGCCGGCGAGGTGACGCGCGTCGCGCGCGAGGTCGGCACCGAAGGCCGGCTCGGCGGCCAGGCCAACGTGCCGGGCGTCGCCGGCACCTGGAAGGACCTCACCGACAGCGTCAATTCGATGGCCGGCAACTTGACGGCGCAGGTGCGCAACATCGCCGAGGTGACCACGGCCGTGGCGCGCGGTGATCTCAGCCGCAAGATTACGGTCGACGTGAAGGGCGAAATCCTGGAGCTGAAAAACACCATCAATACGATGGCCGATCAGCTCAACGCATTCGCGTCGGAAGTCACCCGCGTCGCGCGTGAGGTCGGCACCGAGGGCAAGCTCGGCGGCCAGGCCCAGGTGCCCGGCGTCGCCGGTACCTGGAAGGACTTGACCGACAACGTCAATTTCATGGCGTCGAACCTGACCGCGCAGGTCCGCAACATCGCCGAAGTCGCGACCGCCATCGCCGGCGGCGACCTGTCGAAGAAGATCACGGTCGACGTGCGCGGCGAGATGTTGCTGCTCAAAGAAACGCTCAACACCATGGTCGAGCAGTTACGCTCGTTCGCCGCCGAGGTGACGCGCGTCGCGCGCGAGGTTGGCGCCGACGGCCGGCTCGGCGGTCAGGCGGTGGTGCCTGGCGTCGCGGGCACCTGGAAGGATTTGACCGATAACGTCAACCTCTTGGCGGCGAACCTCACGACGCAGGTTCGCAACATCGCCGAGGTGACGACGGCCGTCGCCCGCGGCGACCTTAGCCGCAAGATCACGGTCGACGTGAAGGGCGAAATTCTGGAGCTGAAGAACACCATCAACACGATGGTGGACCAGCTCAACGGATTTGCCTCCGAGGTGACGCGTGTGGCGCGCGAGGTCGGCACCGAAGGCTTGCTCGGCGGTCAGGCCCAGGTGCCGGGCGTCGCCGGCACCTGGAAAGATTTGACCGATACCGTCAATGTTATGGCCGCCAACCTCACCGAACAGGTGCGCGGCATCGTCAAGGTGGTGACAGCGGTCGCCAACGGCGATCTCAAGCAGAACCTCGCGGTGAAATCGAAAGGCGAGGTGGCGGCGCTGGCCGAAACCATCAACAACATGACCGGGACGCTGGCGACGTTCGCCGATCAGGTGACGTCGGTGGCGCGCGAAGTCGGCGTCGAAGGCAGGCTCGGCGGTCAAGCCA
>DATCBO010000080.1:0-2528 GCA_036511795.1 Xanthobacteraceae bacterium | reverse complement strand
CGTTCCTGAAGGAGAAGGTTTTGACACTCGGCACCGCGGCCTGCCCGCCCTATCACCTGGCGATCGTGATCGGCGGCACCTCGGCCGAACTCTGCATGAAGACGGTAAAACTCGCCTCGGCGCGCTATCTCGACGCGCTGCCGACCCACGGCTCGGCCGACGGCAACGCCTTCCGCGATTTGGAGATGGAGCAGGAGATATTGAAGATGACGCAGTCGCTCGGCGTCGGCGCGCAGTTCGGCGGCAAATATTTTTGTCATGACGTGCGGGTGATCCGGCTGCCGCGCCACGGCGCGTCATTGCCGATCGGGCTTGGCGTATCCTGCTCGGCGGACCGCCAGGTGCTCGGCAAAATCACCAGAGAGGGCGTCTATCTCGAGGAGCTCGAGCACAATCCGGCGCAATATCTGCCCGCGGTGGAGCAGGCGCTGGGCGGCGAGGTGGTGCAAATCGATCTCAACCAGCCGATGCCGGATATCCTGGCCACGCTATCGAAATATCCGACCAAGACCCGGCTGTCGCTGACCGGCACCATGATCGTGGCGAGGGATTCGGCGCATGCCAAATTGCGCGAGCGGCTCGACCACGGCGAGCCGCTGCCGGATTATTTCAAAAACCATCCGGTGTATTACGCCGGCCCGGCCAAGACGCCGGACGGCTATGCCTCCGGCGCGTTCGGGCCGACCACCGCGGGCCGGATGGATTCCTTTGTCGATCAGTTCCAGGCGGCCGGCGGATCGATGGTGATGGTGGCCAAGGGCAACCGCGCGGTCGTGGTGCGCGAGGCCTGCAAGAAGCACGGCGGCTTCTATCTTGGCTCGATCGGCGGAGCCGCGGCCAACCTCGCCGAGCACTGCATCAGGAAGGTCGAGGTGGTGGAATATCCCGAACTCGGCATGGAAGCGATCTGGCGCATCGAGGTCGAGGATTTTCCGGCTTTCATCATCATCGACGACAAGGGCAATGATTTCTTCAAGGAATTGAATCTGGGGTGAGACGAGCCACTGGCGCCGGTCGTTGCCGGGCATAGCCGTCCGAAGGACGGCGTCGCTGCCGCATTCGATGCTGTCATCGCCCGGTTTAACCGGGCGACCCAGTAAACACAGGCGCCTGCGATTGCTGGGTCACCCGGTCAAGAGCCGGGTGATGACGGCCTTTTATAACGTCCGACGGCCTTCGCGTTCGGGCGAAGAGCTACTTCGCGAATGCGGGAAATGCCGGCAATTTGTCGACGTCGCGCGCATCGTGCTGGATGACGATCGTCGCCTTCAGGTTAGCCGCGATTTTCTTGAGGCGCTCGATCGAAGCCAGGGTCTCGGCGCGATCGAAGTTGAACGCGGGCACGCCGTCGGTATCGAGGTTCTCGCGGAAGTGGACCGCATCGCCGGTAAGGATGACGGGACCCATCTGTGACAGCTTGACGAGCAGGCTGGAATGGCCGGGCGTGTGGCCCGGCGTGCGCAGCATGATCACCGTGCCGTCACCGAATACGTCCTTGTCGATGGGTTGCGGCTCGACCTTGTTGTCGCCCTTGATCCAGCCCTCGAACGGCTTGTAGTTCACGCCTGGAGCCGGCTTGGGGCTGGAGATCGCTTCCCATTCCTTGGCGCCGATCAGCAGGGTTGCTTTCGGGAACGAGTCGATCTGGCCGGTGTGATCGGCGTGATAGTGGCTGATGCCGACATATTTGATCTGGTCGGGCTTGATGTCGCCCTTCGCCAGTTGATCGACCAGGCTCGCCTTCGGCGCCACCTTGGGCATCGTCATGGCGTGGCCGGTATCCCACAGCATATACTCGTCGCCATGTTTGATGATGTAGCAGCTGAAGACGAACTGAATCTTCAGGCCGGGGAAAGCATAGGTATCCGAGAAGCGCTCATTGACGACGAAAGGTTCCGGTGGCGTGCCGCAATCGAGGCGGGCCAGCGATACGTCCGGCGCCGCTCGGGCGGGCGCTGCGATGCTGGCGAACAAACTGGCGGCGACGGCGAGAATGGTCAGTATTCGATTCATTGTTTCTCCCCCTGAAAATGGCGCGGCAGAGCGCGCCCCCTTTTTGCCCGGTGCGGCGTTCAACGCGTCAGCGCCGCTAACCGGGAACAATAGTGCAGCCAGAATACACGGATGGGAAGGGCGGCGGAATGCCTGTTGCTGGCCACTGACGGACAACGCGGCGACGCAACAATGGCTCTCGGGTTTTATTCCCTGTCACTTCTAAAAAATTTTCGCGTTATCATCGGCGACAGCGGCAATACTTCTTCAAGGAATTGCATTGGGGGTGAGGGCGCGCGCCGACGCTTCTGCGAGTCGTCCTGGCAAACGCCGGGGCCCATACGGCGCGGACTCTCGTTTGAGCCGTGTGACTGATGCCTTCTGCTATCAACGAAGCTAGGAGCCCGTCCAGATAGGCGTTACGAGTGAGATTTGTTTGCAAGTTAGCCGGGTCAAGCTGCGTTTGCGAGGGTGAACAGCTTCAGGAGGTTGTGGGTGGTGCAGATCATGGCCCACTCGGCGCGCACTTTCTCGAC
>DATCBO010000079.1:0-10290 GCA_036511795.1 Xanthobacteraceae bacterium | reverse complement strand
GTCCAGCCGGCGCTTGTCGGCGCTCTTGGCGTCCTTGTCGGAGCGTGGTCCGGTCATGGAATGCCCTCCTGGTTGGCAACCCTGTTCCCGCGGGCGATTTTGCGGCAGGCCCAAGCGTGCTAGATGAACCGTCAAAGCCATAATTACAAGAAGGGCCGGCAACGTCCATGAAACACATCACCTGCATCGAGGATCTGCGCCAGGTCCACAGGCGCAAAGTACCCAAGGCGTTTTTCGATTATTGCGATCGCGGCTCCTATTCCGAAGACACGCTGCACGCCAACCGTGACGATCTGCAGGCGATCAAGTTCCGCCAGCGCATCCTGGTCGATGTGTCGAAACGCGATCTCTCCACCACCATCCTCGGCGAGCCGGCGGCGCTGCCGCTGATCCTGGCGCCGGTCGGCCTCACCGGCATGCAATATGGCGACGGCGAAATTCACGCCTGCCGCGCCGCGCAGGCCGCCGGCATTCCCTACACCTTGAGCACGATGTCGATCTGCTCGATCGAGGATGTCGCCGCCAATGTGGAAAAGCCGTTCTGGTTTCAGCTCTACGTCATGAAGGACCGCGGCTTCATCAAGGAATTGATCGAGCGGGCCATCGCCGCCAAATGCAGCGCATTGGTGCTGACCGTCGATTTGCAGGTGATCGGGCAGCGCCATGCCGACATCAAGAACGGCATGACGGTGCCGCCGGAGTGGACGCTGTCGAAGTTCATCGATTTCGCCACCAAGCCGGCCTGGGTATCCGGCGTGCTGCGCGGCAAGCGCCGCACCTTCGGCAATCTGGTCGGCCATCTCAAGGGCACCGACGACATCACCGCGCTCGGCACCTGGATCGCGACGCAGTTCGACACCACGCTGAACTGGAAGGATGTCGAGTGGATCCGCAGCATCTGGCCGGGCAAACTGGTGCTCAAGGGTATTCTCGACGTCGAGGATGCCGAGGAAGCGGCGAAGACCGGCTCCCAGGCGCTGGTGGTCTCCAACCATGGCGGCCGCCAGCTCGACGGCGCGCCGTCATCGATCGAGGTGCTGCCGGAGATCGCCGATGCCGTGGGTTCGCAGATGGAAGTGTTGTTCGACGGCGGCATTCGCTCGGGCCAGGACGTGATGCGCGCGCTGGCGCTCGGCGCCAAGTCCTGCATGATCGGCCGGGCCTATATTCACGGCCTCGGCGCCTTCGGCGGCCCCGGCGTCGCCAAGGCAATCGACATCATCCGCAACGAACTCAGCGTCACCATGGGCCTGTGCGGCGTCAACAACATCGCCGAGATCGACGACCACGTGCTGGCGATTTGATATTCTTTTCAGGAATGAACGCTCGTGATTTCGGAACGGCACTTTGATGCAGTCCCGGACTGAATACTCCCGATGATGGCTACGGATTCCAGGCTCACTCGCGCGGCACCTAAATTGACGAGTCCATCTTGCCGCAGAACTCGCGCTTGGAACTGCGGCGATCCACTCTGTTGGCTGCAGCTCTCTGATGTGATAGTGGTAGCGGACCTTCGCAACCGCGCGTTGATCCCAATTTTCCTTGAATAGAATTAACTTATTCCCTTAGTCCTATTGGCAATTGTACTTGGACATAGCAGATGCCCCTCTATCACGCTTCACTTGATGCGCGACTGGCGGACGAGTTGCAGGGGGTTTCTGACGATGCCAAGCAATTCATTGATTATGTAAGGAATGACAACGCGCTTCCCGCGACGTTCCCCAGAGAGCACGCCGAGAAGCTCGTCCGTTCCCTGATTGGCCTGCAGTTGGGTACGGCCGCAGGCGCTAAAGACCCTCTCGAATACGCCCGAGCCCGTTTGGCAAGGATGCGTAGCGACCATATAGTTCCAGAATCTTCTACCCGGGAAATGGGGGATTCTGTTCCGCCGGTAACCAGAGGATTGACGCTAGACAATCTGCTGATCCGTCTTCTAGCCTCGGTATCAACGGCCCTTGATACTTATTATCAATTTTCAGACCTCGAAGATGAAGACGAACAGCAGTTTGACGCGAGCGTCGAGCGCAAAAGCCATCTGAATGAACTTAATAGCGTCAACCAATCTACACACAAGATTGCGGAGACCGCAGATAACTTTGGAAAAGAGTTCTCAAAAATACGAAATCCTCAATCCGCGACATCAGATTTGCTTCTAAGACAAACCCACGATGTTGCAAACCTAACGAAGCTGGTAGAGGCCGAGGCACAATTAACGGCCATTTCGGCAAAGTGGATCAGGCGCTTTGGCGAGGCATTTCAATTTTATTCTAAGACATTAAGATTGACCGGAAACCTGATAAAAATCGGAACCGACGTCGCGGAAATCATTTGGAATCGATGGCACACACTTAAGGGACGATTTGGTGACGTCCTCATTGAAGAGACTCGTAAGCTTGGCGAAAACCTGTCGAGTCTCGGTGCACAATACGAACGAGAAATGACCAAGGGCGACTTGAAGTTGGCGAGCGACGACGTGCGTGGACAGAACATTTTCACGCGGCGTCAGGCCCTTGAACAGTTAATTTTGGAAGGAAGTGCTCAACTAGCCGGAGCAGTCATAGAGGAGTATGCCGGCGAATATACAGATGTTCTCGCACTAGATTTCTTGAAACAACAAGCAAGCAATGGCACTTGGTATACACAAATTGCCTGTATTAGTCTATTTGTGAAGAGACTTCATCTTACGACCGATGTTCCGATTCTACGAGTGAACGAAGATGAATTACGAGCAATCTTCCTTTCCGTTCTGCAAAGCGCAATTGTTACGAACGAAGGAAGGAAGGCCTTTCTACAACCCGCCGCAATAAGACAGCTTCGTAGCTCAATCATTATCGAATTCTTGAAGGAGTTTCTTTTTTCGGAGGTGGATTTTAAAGTTAGATCGCTTTCCCTGTCGATACTGGTGCGAATGTATGAAGGAACTTACGAACGAGCTATTGCGCAATCAATAGAGCAACTGATCGGTCAAAAAAATAGTAGACTGTACGAACAGCTACAGATTGAACTCCAACCCCGCAACTTCCAAACCGTCAAGGAGGCCGTTCATGTTTTGAGCAGTCTATCGGGAAAGCTCCGTGGGAAAACGCCCGAGTATATCTATTCCGCGCTGCAACAAATTCTTTCCGATCCACTCTTGGACGAACGGGACAGACCAGTCGTCCAAAGCATTCTTCGGGGGAGGAGATCGTAGAATTTGCACTGTCAGCTTTGGCGGCTCTGTGAGATCGATAGTCTCCGATGATAGTATGTCTGTTTATCGCATATCCGTAGCCATCTGAAAATAGTGCCATAGACCAAGGTCGACTGCAGTCGCCGCTTCATTTCCCTTCAGTTCATTCGTCTCTGAACGTCTTGAAGGCCTTCAATAGCTTCATCGTTGCCGCCGAACTCAATTCATCCCCGGCGTACCGGCACTCATAGAGGCCCTGCAAATTTGAAGGAAGATCTAAACCGTCTTCCACTACCAGAATGAAGTTGCGTCGATAAAGAGCCATTGCGGCGCCGATTTCGATTAAGACGTTATCATTGATTTTCGGATTCTCTTTGCCTTTGGCGTCGGCGTATACGCCCTCCGCGCTGACATGAATAACAGCAGCCGCGCACTGACGCATATCGTCCATCACTTTTTCTGGAACTGGCTTTGCCGCGCTCTCTCGTTCCTGCGCAACGATTGGCTCGAACCCACCATAAGCGACGATATCTTTGATTTGGTCCAGTACCTTTTTATTCTGCCCATGGGTAATGAAGACCTTGTTGTTGGTAACGGGTTTGGTAACGAGCGCCGCCGGTAGTACGCCCGCGGGTTCCTCAATAATTTCAACTTTCTCGTCATCATCAGACGCGTCGGGCAACGTGAAGTCGTCACCATGACGATCAGCGAAGGAAACCAAGGCCGCCTCTGTGAATTCAAAACGCGTCGGCGCGCCCTTGCGGCCGACAATCAGTGTGCCCAAACCGGCACCGCCGGCGATTGAAAAGTAACACACGGCCTGTTGGTTCAGAATCGTCTCGTTCGCGGAGGCGGATTCGTTAAAATGCTCATGCCAATGCGTAGCGACTTCCACTGCGGAAACAACGTATTCTCTCTTGTGAAGAGCGCGCTCGGCGACCGCCATGTAGGCTGGTACCGACTTAATAACTTCCTGCATAGCCTTGACTAGATGAGCACCCTTGTCCCTTGCCGCAGTGCGCCCGAGCTCTTTTAGCTTGAGCCTGCCGTTCTCACCATCTTCCACGAGCCCCCAGAACTTATAGGCACTTAACTTTCGAGCATCTAAAATGTCGTTGTCAATGATGGACTTCGCCTCAGAAACCGTCGCGCCCATTGGTTTGGTCGCGAGGTATTTGACCAGCGCAATAACATCATCAATGGTTGTGCGTGTCGGGAGAGCGGAAACCTCTGCCATCGGGAGCCTCCAGGAGAGCCTATACATACGGCAAGTTCCAGCGGAGGAGCAAGATAACCCGCTTAGATACCCGAAAAACAAGGCGCGACCCCTGCCCCATACCCCCGGCGTAACTCCGCGCGACTCACGGATAGGCGCCTTCGGCGGCCCCGGCGCCAAGGCGATCGACCTCATCGCCAACGAGCTCAACGTCACCATGGGCCTGTGCGGCGTCAACACCATCGCCGAGATCGACGACCACGTGCTGGCGATTTAGGTGCGATACATATCGGCGATGTCGTCCCCGCGCAGGCGGGGACCCATAACCCCTGACGTCAGTGCTTTGACGAATCGATGCAACGGCGTCGTTAAAACGAAACGACACAGCGTATGGGTCCCCGCGTTCGCGGGGACGACCCGTTGAAATGTTTGTACTGACGAAAGAGCAGTTCACATCGGCGGCGTCAGTCCGTCGCGGCCGACGCTGACCCGGTTGGTTTCGAACGAACCGTCCGGCAGTTGTTTCATGAAGGCGATCACCTTGGCGCCGGGTTTGAGGTCGGATTTGTCGGCGGGGACATAGGTCACAACGGGCGTATCGGGCCCGACCACGACTTTCTTCTCGCCGCCCCTGTATTTGACCGTCAGGGTGTGACCGTCATTGCCGGCGACGCTCTCGGCTACCGTCGCATTGGTCATGGTCGAGTTGGGGCGCAGATCGTATGGCCGCGACCCTTCCCCGGTGCCGCGCATGTTTTCGGGAAACACATGCACTTCGACCGCGTTTTGCAGGCCGTCGGGTGCCGGCACCGTGGTGGCGCCGATAAAGGAGCCGACCTTGACCTCGGACAGCGAGATTTTGATGATCCCGACCACCCGCATGTCGCCGGTCATGTGCAGCTTGACGTCCTCGCCGCTGCGCGACTTGACGGTGAGAACGTCGCCCTCAACGCCTTCGATGGTGCCGCGAACCCGCGACGGCGACGGCGGCCGCTGGGCGATCGCGTGGGATGAAACGGCGATCAGCGCCAGCGCGCCGAGCGAATGCGATAGAATGGAACGGGGCAACGGCATGAGTGGTTCTCCGGCAGGCGCGACTTAGCATTGGACCCCGACGCTGCCACAATATTCCTGCTCAGACCTTGGTGAGATCGGCCTCGACCAGCGCGCGAAGCGCCGGCGTCACGTCCGGGCGCTGTCCGAACCAGAGTTCGAAGCCGCGCACCGCCTGGTGCAGCAGCATGCCGAGCCCATCGGCGGTCTTCAGCCCGCGCGCCTGCGCCGCCGCCAACAGCGGCGTTTGCAGCGGCACATAGACGAGGTCGGCGACCACGGCATGCGCGGGCAGTTGGCCGGCGTCGATGTCGAGCGCGGGCTGGCCGTGCATGCCGAGCGAGGTCGTGTTCACCAGCAGTTCCGCGCGCGGCAGTAATTCGCCGATCGCCTCCCATGCCAGGGGGCGAACGCAAGCGCCGAATTGATCCGCCAGCCCGCGCGCGCGTTCGATGGTGCGGTTGGCCAGATGCACGCGGGCGATGCCGCGCTCGATCAGGCCGAACACAACTGCGCGCGAGGAGCCGCCGGCGCCAAGCACCAGCGCATCTGACACGCCGTCCCAGCCGGGCGCGCAGGCGTCGAGATTGTCGATGAACCCTTCGATGTCGGTATTGGTCGAGCGCAGTTCGCCGCCGTCATACCACAGCGTATTGGCGGCGCCGACCGCGCGGGCGCGGGCGTCCGGCTTGGTGAGCGCCAGCGCGCGCTCCTTGTGCGGAATGGTGACGTTGGCCCCGACGAAGCCGTGGGCGGACAGATGCAGCACGAATTCGGCAAAACCTTCGGGGGGCACCGCCTCGATATTGTAGCCGCCCTTGATGCCAAGCGTCCGCAGCCAGTAATGATGGATCAGCGGCGAGCGCGAATGCGCCGCCGGCCATCCGATCAGGCATGCGGCGCGGGGTATGGTCACGGCACTTCCTCTCCTTCGTCACGCCCGCGCAAGAGCGCGAAGCGCGTATTGGCGCCTGCGTCGATCAATTTATCTTCTGTCCGACGGTGTCAAGAACGCGCTGATTCCGCTCAACCCCAGTGCCGCTCCCGCGGCAAACCAGATCGCGGCGAGATTGATCCAGTGATAGGCCAGCGCGCCGCACACCGAGCCCATCACCAGCGCCGCCCACAGCAGCAGATTCGGCGCCCAGGCCCAGCGCGCGCCCCCGCTCAGCGCCGCGGCGGCGAGTTGCCCGACCTTGACCAGCGCGCCGGTGACGTAGGTCAGGCCGAGGCCGCCGCCGCCCTCGATCTGGAACACCGCGTTCTCCAGTCCCATCGCCAGCACGATCGCGGCGACCGCGACCTTTGACAGGCCGAACGCATAACTGAGCGCGGCGGCGGCGAGCAGCAACGCCTCCGCGAGCAGCACCCAGGGCTGCTGGCGGGTGCCGCGGCCGAGCACGATCAGGCTGCCGGCGGCGGCGCCGATCACGAACAATGCGACAAGGCCGAGCGCCTCGGCCGCATCCCGCCAATGGCCCTGCGCGAGGCTGACGCCCATCCGCGTCGAGTTGCCGCTCATGAAGGAGACGAACAGCCCACCGAGATGCAAAAAGCCGATGCCATCGACATAGCCGGCCAGCGCGGCGAGCGCACAGGCCAACGCAACATTGCGGCGTGAATCAAGCATCGTCCCGCGCACCATCGCCATGACCCGCGACAGTGTTCATGAAAGCGGCCGGCTTGGAAAGCACGGCAAATCCGGCGACCACGGCGATGCAGTGTTTTCCCGAAGTGAAATTGTGCTGGATTTGCTTGGCCGGTCGTCAGTCCGGGTCCGAAGGACCAGACCCGGAATCCGGAGATGATCAGCGCGAGATTCCCAGATGTGCAATTGCACATCTGAGGTTCGCGCTTTGCGCGCCCCGGAATGACGACGCACATCTCACACCTGACATCACGCCGCGACGCGGTGCGCGGCGATGATCTGGTCGGCGGCGCGGCCGCTGACCTCGGCCATGCGGTCGAACTGGCGGGTAAAGCTGCCGGCGCCGGCGGTGGCCGACCGCAGTTCCACGATCAATTCGCCGATCTCGGCCTCGGGCATCATGGCGCGGACGCGATCCCAGCCCGGCCAGCCCTCGCGGGTGTCGAAGCCAAGGATTTGGCCGCGCCGTCCCGACAGGATGGCGTTGATCTTGGCGGTGGCCTCGGTGGGACAGACGATCTCGACCACATGGATCGGCTCCAGCAGCACCGGCTGGCACTGCGTCAGCGCTTCGCCGACGCCGATCCGCGCCGCGGTGCGGAACGCGAGGTCCGAGGAGTCCACGCTGTGATAGGAGCCGTCGGTCAGCGTCACCTGCACATCGATGACGGGAAAGCCGAGCGGGCCGCGCAGCAAGCCGTCGACCACGCCCTCTTCCACCGCGCCGATGTAGTTGCGCGGCACCGCGCCGCCGACCACCTTTTCATGAAATTCGAAGCCGCCGCCGCGCGGCATCGGCGCGATCTCCAGCACCACGTCGCCGAACTGGCCGTGGCCGCCGGACTGCTTCTTGTGCCGGCCGCGCTGGGTGATCGATCCGCGGATCGTCTCCTGATATCCGATCGTGGGCGCCTGCGATTTGACGTTGACGCCGAAGCGTTCGCGCAAGCGTTCCAGCGCGACCCGCAAATGCATTTCGCCCTGTCCCCACAGCACGATGTCGTGGGTTTGCGGGTTGTGGATCATGGTCAGCGAAGGATCTTCCTCGTTCAGCCGCAGCAGGGCCTGGCCGAGCTTGACGTCGTCCTTGCGGTCGGCTGCCGCGAGCGCGATCGCCAGCACCGGCGGCGACGGCTCGAGGCTGACCAGCGCCGGCGGCGCGGTCTTGCCGCTCGACAGCGTATCGCCGGTCTTGATGCTGTCGAGCTTGCCGAGCGCCACCACCTCGCCGGCTTCGGCGGCGGCGCGCTTGCTGTCATGGGCGCCGTTCGCCGCCAGGATGCCCGACACCCGGCCGGTCTCGCCCGATGACGATTGCAGCGTGGCGCCGTCCTCGAGATGGCCGGCGAGCAGCCGCGTCAGCGACAGCTTGCCGCCGTGCTGCAAATGCACGGTCTTGAACACATAGCCCAGCGCATCCTTGGGCGATGACGCGCCGAGCCGTTTGGCGGTCTCGGTCACCCCGGGCGCTTCATGCCGCAGCGCCTTCATCAGGCGCAATACGCCATTCTCGCGCATCGCAGAGCCGAGCAGCACCGGGCAGATCAGCCCTTCGCGCAACTCGCGGGCGAGATCGTCGAACACCGCGTCGCGCGGCGGCGGGATGTCCTCGAGCAATTGCTCCATCAGCGCGTCGTCGTGATCGGCGAGCTTTTCCAGCATCGAGAACCGGGCTTCCTTCTCGCGGTCGAGGTCGCCGCCTTCCAGCGTCACGACTTCGGAAGCCTTGTGTTCGCGATAGACGAAGGCGCGCTCCAGCGCGAGATCAACGAAGCCGGCGATCAACTCGCCGTTCCAGATCGGAATCTGCCGCAGCACCAGCGGAATCCGCGACGCCGGCTGCAGGGTTGCGAGGGTTTCGCGGATGCGCTTGTTGGCGCGGTCGATCTTGTTGAGAAACAGAAAGCGCGGGATGCCGAGATCCTCGAGTTCGCGCAGGATGATCTGAAGCTGCGGCAGCTTGCGTTCGTCGGCCTCGCAGACCACCACCGCGGCGTCGACCGCCGGGATCGCGGCGCGCATGTCATGCGCGAATTCCACCGAGCCGGGGCAGTCGATAAAGGTGTAACTCTCGCCCATGAACTGGGTCGCGGCGGCAGAGAGGCCGACGCCCATCTTGTGGCGGCGGGCTTCGGCGCTGGCATCGCCGACCGAGGTTCCGGCATCGACGCTGCCGGCGCGGGGGATGGCGCCGGTGCGCGCCAATATCGCTTCAAGAAGTGTGGTTTTACCGCTTTGGAAAGGGCCCACCAGTGCGATGCACCGTGGACCGCGGGGACTTCTGACGTCTTGTCCCATCGCCGCCTCCTCATCTGGAGCTCGGCCCTTGATTGGGTCGGCAGGCTGGATGCTCCCCCCACGCCGGCGATTTGGCAAGCCGGAAAAATGTCGCGATGCGGCGCGGCGGCCTATCCCCGAAACAACGGCGATAGGCTAAGCAGCAGCGCCGCCTTGCGCGTCTACCTTCCCGGCCGAAGTTCCAGGCTTTCCAGCCCGGCCGCGACGTTGAGGCCGACCTGGCCCTGCACGCTGAGCGGCTGCAGCGCGATCGAATTGTTCGAGCCGCCGACCAGCACATTGCCGCCGACCCCGACGCCGATCGACGCGCTGCCCTGCGCACCGGCGTAATCGCCTGAAAGATCGCCCGGCCCGAGCCGCGCCACCGGCGCGTAGACGCCCCAGGCCAGCGCCGATTCCTGGGTGATGCCGAGATCGACGCCGACCTTGCGGATGGTCGCGATGTAGCGGTCCTCCGGCATGCCATCGACGCGCAACACGCAACCGAGATTGGTGACCGAGCCGACGATGAAGCCGATGCTGGCGCCGCCGCGGCATTCCAGCATGCCGACCCGCACGCGCTGCATCGGCTGCTGCGCATCGGCACCGGCGAACGACGCAACCAGCATATTAAGGGCGACACCGGCAAGGATGAGTGAGCGGCGCATGAAAAATCTCCGGCTGATGGGCGTGATGCGAGCAGGGATCGGGAGCGCGCCATGGCCCCATGGCGTCCTTCTCTCTATGCCACAACATCGGCGGCGGTGCCAGATTTGCCGCGCTCCGGCCAGGGCAATCGGGTGAACGACTTTCGGAGACGGCTTAGGCGCCACGCTTGACCTCGGTGGAGACCTGAGATGCCAATTGAACTCCTCACTGATTGTGCATCCGACCAGAGTTCGCGTTATGCGAGTCCAAACTTCTGTA
>DATCBO010000078.1:0-10027 GCA_036511795.1 Xanthobacteraceae bacterium | reverse complement strand
CCGAAGGTACGCCTTGAGCTCTTCGCGCAGTTGTTCGTGTGTCTCGGCGTCGAGCGCGGAGAATGGCTCGTCGAACAGGAACAGGTCGGGCGCGGCGGCCAGTGCGCGAGCGAGCGCCACCCGCTGTTTCTCGCCGGGACTGAGATCGGAGGGCGAACGCTGGGCCAAATGCGCGATGCCGAAATAATCGAGCAGTGCGGCGGGATCGCCGCTCGGCGGGGCGTACTTGGCCCCAGCGACAGGGCCGTCACGGCGTTGTGCAATGGCGACATTCTGCGCCACGTTCAAATGTGGAAACAGGCCGAAATTCTGGAACACAAATCCGACCCTGCGCCGCTCCGGGGGAAAAGCGGTGACGTCACGGCCGCCGATCAGCACGCGTCCGCTTTCGGGCCGGTGAAAGCCGGCAATCGCCTCAAGCGTCACCGACTTGCCGGCGCCGTTCGGTCCGAGGATGACAGCAATCTCCCCGCTGGATACGGCAAAATCGATCTCCTTGAGACGGAAGGCGCCGAGCGAAAGCGCAAGCGCCTCGATAGAGGCGCCCACACTCATCGGCTCTCCTGAGGTTGCCCGCCGCGTTGCGCCAGCGTGCGCAAGAGCACGAACAACGACAACGATACGATAAGCAGCAGCACCGCTGCGGCAGCCGATTGCTCGAGCCCGAAGCGAAGGAACAGCTCGTAAATCTTTACCGGTGCGGTCATCGGGTAATAAGCCAGAATGATAACTGCGCCGAACTCGCTGATCGAGCGCGCATAAGTCAGGGTGATGCCGGTCATGATGCTGCGCCGCGCCAGCGGCAGCGTGATGCGGAAAAATGTCCGCCATGGACCGAGGCCGAGCGAGCGGGCGACCTTTTCGAGTCGTGGATCGACCGCCTCAAAGCCGATGCGCGCGGCGTTCACCGTGTAGGGCGCCGAAACGAACAGCATGGCGACCACGATGCCGGCGATCGTACCCCAGAATTTGAGACCGATGGATTGCAGCGGTTGGCCGAACGTGCCCTGGCGGCCGAACACCATAAGGAGTGCGATACCGGCCACCGTGTGCGGCACAGCGAGCGGCAAGTCGATCAGGGCCGCGATTACCCCTTTGCCGGGAAACGCCGTGCGTGCGAGCGCATAGGCAAGCGGCACGCCAACGAGTGCGGCACAGAGAGCGGACAGGAACGCGCCCTCGATACTGAGCATAATCGCGTCGCGCACGTCGGTCATGCGCGCGATCGCGGCAAGGCTCGACCAGGTTTGGGTTAAGGCCAGAGCGA
Organism: Xanthobacteraceae bacterium; assembly: GCA_036511795.1. GTDB lineage: Bacteria > Pseudomonadota > Alphaproteobacteria > Rhizobiales > Xanthobacteraceae > BOG-931. The sequence continues at coordinate 8,760 of DATCBO010000078.1, read as the reverse complement.
TAAGGGGAATCACCAGAAACGCGATGAGGACGCTGCCGGCGAACCAGCACAGTAAGTAGAGCGCACCTGGGCGGCTTGGGGCGGCGCGGAAGCGCCAGGGGCTCATCGCCGCGCGCCCCGGCGTGAACTTAGCGTGCAAGCGGTCGCTCTCCCGTCAGGAGCTGGGCCACGGTTGGACGAGGCTCTTAAGCGGCGCAGGCATTGCGGCCACGTGCACCGCAAAAGCCGGACTGAATGTGCCAAAGCCGTTCGTCTTCATGACGGCTTGGCCTTGCTGTCCGAGCAGGAGGGCGACGTAGTTCACCGCCATCGTCGCATTCTTACTGCCGTTGACCACGGTAGCCGCGTAGACGATCGGCTTGCCGGCGAGGTCGCCATTCTTGGTGTGGGCGACGCCGTTTTGATAATAAGCCGACTGTGCCGGATCGCTGAGATCGATCTTCGCCGGCAGGTCGATGAATTTCAGATGATGCTGCAAGGCATCGGAACGATAGATTGCCAGATAGTCGATCTGTCCGAGCTGAAGAGCCGAGATCAGCGAGGTTTCGGTATCGCGCATATTGGTCAGCGGCGCATTCGCCAGTATCTTCTGCTCAAGCCCAGGCTCGTTATAGAACTTTTCCGCGAGATTGAGCATCTGCACCGTCTGATAGCCGGACGGATCGGTATCCGGATTGGAGCGGCCAATTTCGACGCCCGGGCGGGCCAGCACCTTGTACCAATTCTGCGGATTGATCTCGTTCGCGAACTTGCTCTTATCAGTGTAGACGAAGGTGATGGCGTTGCGGGCAAACCCCGCGTACCAGGACGCGTGGGCCGGGTTGCCGAACATGTATTTTGGGATGACGTTATAATCGGCGACCGCCAGGAGATCGGCGTCCTGGTGCAGGTCAGTGATTTTCTTGGCCATCATCACGCTGCCGCCGAATTGCGCCTGCACGGTCACATTCGGGTATTTTTTCTCGAGCAATGCGTTGACCTGCCTGAACGGCACGGCGAGTGTACCGGCGGCAAAAATTGACAGCGTTACGGGGTTCGCCGGTTGAGCCGCCAACGCGGCTGGCAGCAGCGCGCCAGCGAGACCGAGGGTGGCAAGCGACAAGCATACGGAGCGTTTCATGCGCATTCTCGCGTTTGGCTGTGTCTGCGCGGCCGCCCGCATTTGCGGGCCGACACCAGCGCGCTCGACATAGCACACGCGCGGCCAGGAAGATTGAAATTTATCCGAAATCACGCAATTTGCCGCGCCCACGATCGCAACGCCGCGGCTCCGATAAGACAAAAGAGGCCCCGCCATTCCCCCCGTCCTGAAGATCGTCAGCCTGGTTGTCTTCGCCTCGACGCTGTTCTCGCGTGCGGTGGATCCGGTCGTACCCAAGATCGCGGCCGATCTCGGCATCGACGTAAAGACCGCGGCTCTCTTGTCGAGCGCGTTTACGTTTCCCTACGCCTTCACCCAGCCCGTGCTCGGCACCATCGGCGATTTTTTTGGCAAGACGCGTCTGATGAATATCAGTCTCGCGGCCGTGGTCACGACGACACTGATCGCCGGGTTCGCCAGTAATTTTCCGCTGCTCGTTGCATTGCGCGTCATTGCCGGCGTATGCGCGGGCGGCATCTTTCCGGTCGGTGTTGCGATCATCGGCGATCTCATGCCGGTGCACGCGCGGCAACTCGCCATCGGCCGGCTCCTGGCCATCGGGCTTACCGGCAACCTGATCGGCGCGGTGATATCCGGCGTGATCGGCGATCTGCTCGGCTGGCGCGGCGTGTTTTTCTCGATCGGCGGCTTCGGTCTCATCGTCGCGGTCATCGCATCCTTTGCCTTTCGCGGCTTGACCGTGGCGAAGACGAAGCCCTTCAACCTCACCGCCGCGGCGGCTGGGTTTCAAAGCGTGTTCGCCGATCCGCGCGCCAAGGTCTGCTTCGGTTCGGTGTTTTTCGAAGGCATCGTCATCCACGGCATGTTTCCGTATGTAGCGCTGTTGCTGTTGATGAGTGGCCAGACCCATTCCTCGTATGCGGGCCTCATCGTTGCCGGCTTCGGGCTCGGCGGCATCATCTTTTCGCTGGCGCTGCCCTATCTGGTCGTACACATGAGAGAGCGGCAGCTGATGCTGACGGGTGCGGCCCTCGCAGCCGTGGCCTTCATGCTGATCGCGCTGAATTTGCCTTGGTACCTGCAGGCCGCGGTTTTCGTCCTGTTCGGGCTCGGTTTCTACATGCTGCACAACAACATCCAGGTGCACGTGACCGACCTGTCGCAGACCGCGCGCGGTACGGCGCTGTCGCTGCACTCGTCGGCGTTTTTTACCGGGCAGGCGATCGGTCCGATCTATTACGGTTATGCGTTCGGCCATTTCGGCGTCAGCGTGCCGCCGCTGATCGGTGCCGCTGTCATCATCGCCATCGGGCTTACTTGCGCCCGGCTGCTGCGGCATCGGCGGCAGAATCCGGCTCTTGCCGACGGGCCCTAAAGCTCCCATCATACGGCCATTGGCCCGGGGTGCCGCGCGGACAAGGCGCGGCTGAGATCAAACCCGTCGAACCTGTCTGGGTTATGCCAGCGAAGGGAGCCGCGCCTGACGAACCGCCTTGCATTTGGAAACGCTAAGCCGCGCGTCGCGATTATCGGCGCCGGCGTGGTCGGCCTCGGTATTGCTTGGCGGCTGGCCGGCCGCGCGACGGTGACGGTGTTCGACCGGAGCGCGGCGGGTTCGGGCGCGAGCCATGCGGCGGCCGGCATGCTGGCGGCGTGCTGCGAGGCTGAGCCGGGCGAGGAGGATCTGGTTTCGCTCGGGCGCGAAAGCCAAGCGCGCTGGCCTGGATTCGCCGAGGAACTGCAGCGCGCCAGCGGCGTCGATGTCGAGTTGCGTCGCGAAGGCACGCTCGTGCTGGCGCTCACTGCGGACGACCAGGCGGAGATCGGACATCGATTGGAGTTCCAGAAAAAGCTCGATCTGCCGCTGGAGTGGCTGTCGGCTGCGGCGACGCGCGCGCGCGAACCGCATCTGGCCGGAAAAATCGCCGGCGCGTTGTTCTCGCCGCAGGATCATCAAGTCGACAATCGCAAGCTCGCGCAAGCTCTGCATGCCGCCGCTAAGGGGTCAGGTGTGACGATCCACGAGTATCGGCCGGTGAAGGAAATTTCCGTCCAGGCAGGTCGCGCGAATGGCGTGGTGTTGGAGGATGGCACGACGTTCGAAGCCGACATCGTCGTGCTCGCGGCTGGCGCATGGTCGCGTCGCATCGGCGGGTTGCCGCCCGACCGGCGGCCACCGGTGCGTCCGGTCAAAGGCCAGATGATGGCGCTCAAGATGGACGCCGCGGCGCCGTTGCTCAATCACGTGCTGTGGGCGCCTGGCGCTTATCTGGTGCCGCGGCGCGACGGCCGGCTGATTGTCGGCGGCACCGTCGAGGAAAAGGGCTTTGATGACACCATAACCGCCGGCGGGATGCTCACGCTGCTGGAAGCCGCGTGGCGCGCCATGCCGGCGGTCGAGGAGTTGCCGATAGCGGAAATCTGGGTTGGTCACCGGCCGGGCAGCCGCGATGACGCTCCGATCCTCGGCCATGGGCCACTCGAAGGCCTGTTCTATGCGACCGGCCACCATCGCAATGGGATCTTGCTGGCACCGGTGACGGCCGACGCGATGGCGCGGCTCATTCTCGATGATGTGCTCGATCCGGCAATCCGGCCGTTCGGGCTGGAGCGGTTTTGGCCGGTGCGAGCCGCAGAGTAGGGAGACGTAGCGGTGAGCGAAGCAATCATCCGTATCAATGGCGAAAGCGAGCCGCTGCTCGTCGCTACGATCGAAGCGCTGCTGGCGGAGAAGGCGGTCGATACCGGCCAGCGCGGTATTGCGGTTGCGCTCAACGGCGCTGTCGTACCGCGTGCGGCGTGGTGCGATACGCCGCTCAAGCCCGGCGACGCCATTGAGATCGTTCGCGCCCGGCAGGGGGGTTAGAAGCTTTCCGCTCGTCCCTGCTTGCGCGGGAATGAGCAGCTGAGATCGAGGAGCACACCATGTCCGATCCGCTTGTCATCGCCGGCCACCAATTCGGTTCGCGGCTGTTTCTGGGCAGCGCCGGCTACCCGAACCGCAAGCTTATGCTCGATGCGATCGCGGCAAGCGGCAGCCAGATGGTCACCGCCTCGATTCGCCGCATCAGCCTCGCCGGGGAGGACGAGAGCATGGTCGATCTGTTGGCAGGACGCGTGAAATTTCTTCCCAACACGGCGGGTTGCCAGACCGCCAAGGATGCAGTGCTCACCGCCGAGCTCGCGCGCGAAGCGCTCGATACCAACTGGATCAAGCTCGAAGTCATCGGCGATCGTGAACTGCTTTATCCCGACGTCGAAGAATTGCTGAGCGCGACGCAAATGTTGGTGGCGAAGGGTTTTGTCGTGTTGCCCTATTGCACCGAGGACCCGGTGACCTGCCGTAAGCTGGCCGATGCCGGCGCCGCGGCAGTCATGCCACTCGGCTCGCCGATCGGCTCGGGGCTTGGCATATGCAATCCGCACCTGATCGAGCTCGTCTGCGCGCGTTCGCCGGTGCCGGTGGTGCTCGATGCCGGTATCGGCACTGCATCCGACGCCACGCTCGCCATGGAGCTTGGCTGCGCCGCGGTCCTGATCAATACCGCCGTGTCGAAAGCGCGCGATCCGGTTTTGATGGCGAAAAGCATGCGCTCCGCTGTGGAGGCGGGCAGATTGTCGCGGCTTGCCGGCCGCATCGCCAAGCGCATGCACGCTGAACCGTCGAGCCCGCAACTGGGTTTGGTGGGAACGTAGTGACTGCGACTCATTCGCATCCCTGCACGGCTTCGGTCCGATAATTTGCGATCGAAAAAGCCGATGCGGTGATCGCTTGCCGCCTCGACGTTGTTTCGTTGCTGTTGAAATCGTGCGATCATCAATTTTTCGACACAGGAGTATGCTGCGCTCGATTCGAGGTGTGAGGAGGGGACAATGCGGCACCTGTCTGTTTGGGTGGTCGAGTTCATTAAGCTCCTCGGCCGGCGGCGGCTGTATCCTCTCGTAACCCAGTGTCCTATCTGCAAGCAGATGGTGCGCCTGCACGTCGACAAAGCAGGCCGCCGCCATGTCTATGGCCACGCGCGCGAACTTTATGAGGGCTCGCGGCTATCGGTGCATTATGCCGCCGAGGTCAAATGCGTGGGATCCGGCGCCGTCAAGGCGTTCGACCCGCATCCGAACGAGCACTTGCGTTTCAAGCTGCCCAATTCGCTGTTGGAAGAATAGTGCCGCGCGTGTCTCTGTCAGGAACGGACCGCCGCTCCGCTTCGGCCTAAAGTGCCGTTAGCGGTGTTGTTTGCGACTGGCCGGCGCTGGCGCAGGTTTTGCGCGAATTTTCGAAGCTCCGCCTCGACTTCGGTGGCGCGTTGCTGGGCCTGCGCGGGACCAGGCACGACGCTGGGCGCGTGCCGCAGCAGAGCAGGCATCGGCGGTGGGCCTGCGACTGGTTCCACCAACCGGGGCTCCTGCCGCGCCAGGTTGATGACGCGTCGCCGACTCAATGCGCGTTCCACGAGCCGGCGCAGCAGCATGCCGACGGCCAGGAGGACGATCAGCCCGACCAGAACCAGCAGCACGGATATTCGACCTGGCGGATTTGCCCGAACGGGCGCGTCTGAGTCAGCCTTTGGGGCCGCGCCGTCGTTACCGGGAGCCTCAGCGGTCGGCTGCTGCCCGGTTACACTTGAGGGCGGGTCGGCCGCGGCAGACGCGCCGCCGGCGGCTGTCGAGCCGTCCGTACTCGGTGCCTGTGCCGCCGCAGCGCCCGATGGGTCAGGTTGGGAGCCCACATTGGGCGGCGGTGGGAAAGGCGATCCCGCTGCGCCCGCGGTTCGCGGCATGGATGGTGGGGCCGGCCAGGCGACGTTGTCTGTGGCAGCCGGCATGCCGGTGGCGGCCGTCGTGACCGGCTGATTCTCGCCGCGGGGATCAGCCGCGGGTACTGGAACTCGGGCAATCGGCGGGACTGCGCGCCTCGGCGCTGGGGGCGCGAGCGGTGCCGCATGCTCCTGGATTCGCGGAGGCGCAGGCGCAAGCTCGACGGGAGCCGCCGATTCTTGCGGAGCCTGAGTAGCGTCCGCATCGGGATTGGCCGGATCAGCTTGCGCGACCGGCGTCCTCGACGGCGCGGGCCGCGATGGCGTTGTCTCGGCCGGGGCTGCCTGGGCGGCTTGCTCCTGCCCCCGCGTGTACCAGCATTTCTGATGGGTCGCCTGATCAGTCTTGTAGTACCAATGGGTTCCCGCGGGCGCCGGTCCATTCGGGGATGCAAGGCAGACGGCATCCAGCGCACGCGCCGAGCCAGCGCCCAGGCAAGCGCCGGCCAGCACGGCGAGCGCCGTTGCAGCCAAAAGATGCGATCCTGCCGTGGCCATCATGAGGTCCCCACCCCGATTCAATGGCGCGCTCATTCTTCTCGCCGAATTCGGCGGGAATACGTCAAATACCCCCAACCCCCTGAAATTATGCGAGGATATCGCGCACCAACGGGATTACCTTACCTCCATAAAGTTCAATGCTGCGCATCAGTTTAGCGTGCGGCAGCGTGCCTTGGCTATATTTCATATCGAAGCGCGAAATCCCAAGGGCTTTGGCGGTCGTGGCGATCTTGCTGGCGACCGTTTCGGGCGAACCTACGTGCAACGCACCGCCGCTGGCCTCAAAATCGAACGAGCCGCGCGTCACCGGCGGCCAGCCCCGCTCGGCGCCGATTCGATCGCGTGAGGCTTTGTAGTGAGGCCATAGCTCCTCGCGCGCCTGCTGGTCGGTATCCGCCACGTAGCCGTGCGCATGGAGGCCGACGGCGCGCGCGGGCCGGCCGAATTGCTGACAGGCACGGTGGTAGAGATCGACATAGGACACGAAGCGCTTTGGATCGCCGCCGATGATGGCAAGCATCAGCGGGAAGTCGTAACGGGCGGCGCGAACGACCGATTCCGGGCTGCCGCCGACACCGACCCAGGCTTTCAGCGGGCCGCTTTCGAGCGGGGGAAACACCCGCTGATCACTCAGGGGAGGGCGCGTATGACCGCTCCAAGTAACCTTGTCATTACGGATCAGCGCGGCGAACAGATCGAGCTTTTCCTCGAACAGGACTTCGTATTGTGACAGCTCGAAGCCGAATAGCGGAAAGGATTCGGTGAACGAACCGCGTCCGAGTCGCGCTTCGGCGCGTCCGCTTGATGCGGCATTGAGCGAAGAAAAACGCTCGAACAGCCGAACCGGATCGTCGGTTGACAATACCGTCACGGCCGAGCCGAGCAGGATTCGTTTGGTGCGACCGGCAATGGCGCCAAGCACCACTTCGGGCGCCGAGATGGCGAAATCGGACCGATGGTGCTCGCCGACGCCGAACGCCTCGATGCCGAGTTCGTCGGCGAGGGTCGCTTCCTCGATCACATCGCGCAACACCTGCGCCGATGACAACGGGCGGTCGTCGGCGCCGACGGTGATGTCGCCAAACGTGTCGAGCCCGAATGCGAGCGTTGTTGTCATGCCTCAGTGATCCGTATGCCTCAGTGATCCGTATGCCTCAGTGATCCGTGAATTCGTAGGTTTTGACGTCCAAGCCGTGTAGTTCATCGAGATAGTCTTGCAAAGTGATCAGGCCCACGCACGGGACCGCGCCTGGCGCGGGCGGTCTGCCGGCAACGAATTTCTTGACCAGCACCACCGGCGGCACGGCCGGAATGTAGGGTCCGTCGCCGCTCCGCGCGATGATGAACCAGTTCACGACTGCGCGCTGCCCGGCATGATTTTCGCCTTCGACGATCATGTGCATGCCGCCGTCTGCGGAGCCGAAGCGATCGAACCACAGACTCGTCTTCAGCAGCGCCGGCGCGTACATCGGCAGATCGAAAGGAAGCTTTAGACGCACGGCCCACGACAGCAGCCAGACACCGAGATGGACGACGGACAGCTCCATGCCCGCTGAAAATCGAATCTTCTCAACGCCGTATTTCGCCGGCAGCAGATCCAGATCAGGTATTTCGCAGTTGCTCATCCATCGCCTGCCGATGTCCGGATAAGCCTGCACATGCAGGTCCTGCCATCCGTAGCGAATTTGGAAGCCCGCGCACGGCCTAAGCCTGCGGCCCACATAGCCCAAGATCGCCTGCGTCGTCGCCAGACCGCGCTCGGTTTTTTGCCCGGGCGAAATGCCGTAGTCGAGCGAATGGATTTTTCGAAACCGCGGCAGCACGTGTTCGATCACGGCCGAGCTGAGCGCTGGGACCGTGCTGGCGCCACTGACCACGGTGACGTTCCGGCCTTTCGCCTCGTCATCAAGCTGCGCGATGCCGGCGACGAAGTCGCGGCCGTCGGCGAGATCGATATAGTGCACACCCGTCGCGATGCAGGCGCGCGCCACGCCGTAGCCTGCGCCCTGAAAGGGCCCACACGTATTGATCACGATTCCGGGCCGCCAACGCTCCAGTTGGTGCGGCAACTCGGACGTCACATCGAACGTTGCCGGTTCGGCAAGCCCTGACGGCAGCGCCGCAGCAAAGTTGGCGGCCTTGGCGGCGTCGCGGCCGGCAACAATGACGCCAATACCCTGGCGGGTCAGCAATTCCGCAATGCGCTTGCCGAAATTACCGTAGCCGCCGAGGATGAGCACTTTCATGGCGGCGGCTCGGTTGGGGGCAGGCGATCGCGACCACGGCCTTTGTTACGCGCCGAGCAGCGCCACCGTCGCGCCCGTCGTGCCGCCGGCCGCC
>DATCBO010000077.1:0-16936 GCA_036511795.1 Xanthobacteraceae bacterium | reverse complement strand
GTCCGATCGGCTACTACATTCGCAGCAATATGGAGGAGACGCCGGAATTCCGCGCCGCCCCTCCGCCGCAGGCGCCGATGCGCGATCTCATCACGACGCAATGGGATCGGGTCCTGCTGGTCATCGGCGCCGTGATCATCTCCACCAGCTCGCAATACATGCTGGTCTACATGCCGACCTACGCGATCCGCGAACTCCACCTGCCGCAATTTCTAAGCTATACCGCGGCGGTGGCCGCCGCAGGGCTGCAAACCATCGTGGTGCCATTCGTCGGCATCTGGGTCGACAGAGTCGGACAGCGTCGCGTCATGCTGGGTGCTGCCGGCCTCTTCTTCATGACAGCCTATCCGGCCTTCGCGCTGCTCGTGGCGCATGCCTCTCTGAAGGTACTGATCCTGGTGGTCTGCTGGATCGCACTGCTGAAGTCGTGCTACAGCGGCGCACTGCCATCCTACATGGCAAAAATATTTCCGGCGTCGACGCGCGTGAGCGGCCTGTCACTCAGTTATAATATCGGAGTAACGATTTTCGGCGGCTTCGCGCCAGTCATCGCGCAGATTCTGGTCGAAATCACCGGTTCGAAGCTGGCGCCGAGTTATTACATTATAGCGACGTCGTTGCTTAGCCTGATTGCGGTCGCCATGTTGCGTCCGTACGAGAAAACCGCCTGAGACGGAAAGAGAACTCACATGAAAGCTGCATTCTTAATGGAATTCGGTGGTCCCGAAGTCCTGCAATACGGCGATGTGCCCGATCCCGTTGCGGCGGCCGATGAAGTTATCGTTGATGTTCACGCCGCGACCGTTAACGCCGCCGACTGGAAATTTCGCAGCGGCGAGTATTCGCGCCACGCGCAGGTGAAATTTCCGCAAATTCCGGGCCGGGATTTTTCCGGCGTTGTGGCGAAGCCCGGCGGCGACCTCAAGGTGGGCGACGCCGTGTTCGGCGTGCTCGAGCCGGGCAAGGAAGGCACCTATTGCGAGAAGATCGCGATTCGGGCTGCGGTGATCGGCAAGAAGCCGGAGCAGCTGTCGCATGTCGATGCGGCGGCGCTGGCGCTCACCGGTTTGACCGCGATCGACTCGCTCGAAGGGACGCTCAAGCTCAAGCGCGGCGAAACGATCCTGATCCAGGGCGGCGCCGGCGGCGTTGCCGGATTTGCCATCCAATTTGCGAAGCATCTCGGCGCGCGGGTCATCACCACGACCAGCGCCGCGAATATGGACTATGTGCGCGGCCTCGGTGCCGACGAGGTTATCGACTACAACGCCCAGGATTTCACCAAAGTCGTGAAGAATTGCGACGCCGTGTTCGAAACGGTGGGCGGTGACGTAGCGCAAAAATCGTTCGCGGTGCTCAAGCCGGGCGGCCGCGCCGCGTTCATTGCCTCGGGCGCGCAACCGCCAAAGCCCGACCGCGACGATGTGACGGCCTTGCGGCCGTCGGTGCCGCGCTCGCGCCAGGCCATGGAGCGGATCGCGCAGTTGTACACCGTGGGCGCCGTCAAGCCGCCCGAGGTCAAGCTGTTCAAGCTCTCGCAAGCCGCCGAGGCGCAGCGCATGAGCCAGGGGCGGCACTTCCACGGCAAGCTGGTTTTCCAGGTTCGCTGAAGTCCGCGGGCGACCTGCGCCGATCCTTCGCCCGCACTCACCAGCGGGCTCGCAGATATTCGTCGACGCACGCCGCGGATGCTTTGGCGTATGTGCCACGGCGGCTGATGACTGCGCCAGTGAGCTGGCGCAGCGACAACGCCATCTCGGCGGCTTTCACCGCCACCGCAATGCCGTTGAGCACCAGCGCGCCGTCAATGACCAAGGGACACTCGCGGGAGAACAGAAGCATCGGCAGGCCGCCGGCCGGCAGGATGACCTCGGCGCCGGCGGCAACCAGCGGACGTACCTGCTCAATGAAGTCGGCGCGGACTCGTGCGTAGGCATCGGCGTCGGTGAACGCGCGCATGAAACTCGGCAAGTCCGCGTGCACTGCACGCACCCCGGTCACGCGCCGGTCGAAGCAATGCGCGCGGATCTGCCGCTCGTGCCAGTCGATAAAACTCGGATCGATCGTCACCAGGCCTAGTCGTCCGCCCATGGTGAGCGCCGCCAGCATGCTCGCTTCGCCAAGTCCGACCACCGGAATGTCAACGGCGCCGCGGATTTCCAGGAGACCCGGCTCCTGGAAATGGCCGATGACGAAGGCGTCATAGCCGGCGCGTTCTGCTTCGAGTGCATTGCGGATCGTCTGCGCCGCGCAGCGAAATTCGGTCAATGCATGGAAGTGCCGGTCAGGAGGGTCAAGCCCATGCACCTCAAACCGCGCGCTCGCAGCCGCGGCATGATCGAGAAATGCCTGCAGGCGCTCGATGTAAGGTTTCTGCTCGGTCGGATGGACGAAACTTTGATACCATATCCGGGCAGGGCGGGTCGGTTCGGCCATGGCAATCCCCCGTGTGGAATGACGCGGAGAATTGTTGTCGCACCGGCACGCCGCCGCGCGCAATAGCGCCGGCCGTTGCGGCGGCGCAATCCCGAAATCGAAGAGGGAGACGCGCTATTGCGGGCGGACAACGTGCGTCGCCATGGCGAAATGGTTATTCGGGCCGGTGAATTTTGGAAAGCGTTTAAAGTCGTCGCGCATCGCGTGTCGCACCGGCGAATGCAGCGCACTTTGGAGCGCATCTGTGCTGTCGAACACAACCTTATTGCGCTGCATGAAATTCTGCCGCGTCCAGGGCAGGAGGCTTACCCAATCCACACGGGTGTAGATTTCAAGTTCGCGGATGCCAGGAAACTCCGCCATGTGGCGTATATGACTTCCGAAATAGTGCGCATGCCACGCATTCAAATCCTCGGCCTCGCCTTCGTACGACACCAGATACGTACAGTGCGGCTCGCCACGCGGCGTCTTAAAGGCCGGTTCGGGCACGGCAAACGGGCGAACGAACATCGCCTGATGGGCGATTTCCGCGTGCGCGAGCGTGGGAAATTCTGCGCTTGAGGCCAGCGCCGCCAAATGTCCGCGGGGCGATAGCGCATTTTCAAGGTCCGGTAGCTCGGTGAAATAAAGCTGCAGTACGAGAGATGGCGCGGGGCTATCCTTGACGTAGGGATCGCTCGCGCTTGCCGCGGCATGAAGCAGGCCCTTAGCGAGCTTCGGGGTAGTTCGGACGAGCGCGTCAAGCTTTGAGCTTTCGACCGTTGACGGCGTGGCGGCGGAGCGAAAGCTGAGAAATAGGCACGTGGTCATAAGCACTCGCGGGTACGCGGTCCGGGGCGTGATTCCTGACGATCATTATACTAAGACTAGCCGGTCATGGGACGGTCGATTTGTCCGCTAGCCTTTACAACAGCGATGGACCCAGCGGTCGGTATCATGCACCAACGGACCGGGAGAGCGAATTGACCACAAAGAAGACGTTTCGCATCTGGGCGCAGGGCGCCACCGATCAGATTGCCCACCACAATTACCTGGCGATGCTGCTGCCGCACATGAAGGCCTGCACCGACCCCGATTTCGAGCTGGAATTCAAGACCATGACGCCCTCGGTCACGACAGTGCATGCACTGTCTGAATTCCGCTTCTCACGCGAGGTGATCCGCGCCGCCATCCAAGCGGAGCGCGAGAATTATGATGTCTTCTTCATGAACCATTTCCAGGATGTAGGCCTCTATGACGCCCGGGCCTCCGTGAATATTCCCATCCTTGGCCTCGGTGAAGCGACTTTGCTGCACGCCTGTACGATGGGCCGCAAACTCGGCCTGCTTGCGATCAACCCCGCCTTCATTCCGACGCACGCCGAGCAGATTCATCGCTATGGGCTGCAACAACGCGTCGCCGGGATTCGCGCCATTAACGCGAGTATTGCGGACTACATGGAGGCTTTCGCCGCGCCGGCTAAAAAGGCCGCGCTGTGGAGGCTGTTCGAGGGCGAGGCGCGACGCCTGATCGACGCCGGTGCCGACATTATCGTGCCGACTGGCGGCATTCCGATGATTCTGTTCGGTGACGATCCGGGCGCAAACATCGACGGCGCCCCGATCGTCAACGGCGTCACGGTAGTCATCAAGGCCGCCGAGATGGCGGTCAAGTTGAAGCGCCTCGGGTTTCCGGCCGCAAGCCGCCACCCGCAGTCTGGCTTTGTCCTACCGTCGCCCCAGACGCGTCAGGATTTTTTGAGCCATGGTTGAACGGTATCTCGACCTTGATTCAAACTCCGGTTTGCCTGTAGCAACGGCCACGTTTCTGCAGGCTCATCCGGCGGGACCGAAGACAGCAATGCTTGCGTATGCGGATGCTGCGGATTGGCGAAGACGTCGTCGATCGGCCCCTGTTCGACGATCTCGCCGCGATACATCACCAGCACGCGGCTGCAAAGGTGGCGCACGACCGAGAGATCGTGCGAAATAAATAGCATGGCGACGCCGAGTTCGTCGCGCAGCCGCGCCAGGAGATTGAGGATCTGCGCCTGGATTGAAACGTCGAGGCCGGAGACGATCTCGTCGGCGATCAGCAGTTTGGGGAGATGACAAAGCGCACGTGCAATGTTGATGCGCTGGCGCTGGCCGCCCGATAGTTGGCCGGGCAGGCGGCCGTCGAAGTCGCCTGCAAGCCCGACTTCCGCCAGCAGGGCCGCAGCGCGCTCGCGCCGCTCCTCCCAGGTCGCATGACGGCTGCCCGCCTCCATCGCCTGGGTGACAATGCGGGCGACACGGCGGCGCGGGTTGAGCGCGGATTGCGGATCTTGAAATACCATCTGTAGGCTTCCGGCCTGACGCGCTCGCTCGCGCAGCGCCGGATCGGTCATGTCCTCGCCGTTGAACACGATCCGCCCACGCGTCGGCTGTTCGAGCCCGACCAGCAGCTTCGCGACTGTGCTCTTGCCGCTGCCGCTCTCGCCGACCAGAGCGACGAACTCGTTCTCGCAGATGGCGAACGATGCGTCTTCGACCGCAGTCACCGTGGCCCTGCCGCCAAGGAGCCCGCGGCTCATCCGGTAAATCTTGCTGAGACTTTGCACTTCCAGCACGCGCCGGCCGGCGCTCGGCGGTGGGCCGGAAGTTGTCTTGGCCGGATCGATGCCCGCGGCGCCGCTGACATGCAGGCAAGCCGCGAAATGGCCTGGGCCAATCTCCGCGTTAGGAGGCTCGATGCGGCGGCATTCGCTGGTCGCCAGAGGACAGCGCGGCGTGAAGCGGCAACCGGTCATGTCCTGCAGCTGGCGCAGGCTTGGCATCTGCTCCGGCATGACATGGAGCACGCGTCGCCCCGCGCTCAGCGAGGGATTGGCAAGCTGCAAACACCGCGTATAGGGATGTGCGGGCTTTGAAAGGACGGTCCGCGCCGGGCCGCTTTCCAGCGCCCGGCCGGCATACATGACGATTACTTCGTCGCATAATTGCGCCGCCAGCCGCAGATCGTGGGTGATGAAAATCACCGCGGTGCCGTGCTTGCGCTGCATGTCGGCGATCAGCTGCAGGATCGGCGCGTGCATGGTGACATCAAGCGCCGTGGTCGGTTCGTCGGCGATGACAAGGCGCGGATGACTGGCGAAGGCGGAGGCAATCAGCACGCGCTGGCACATGCCGCCCGATAACTGATGCGGATATTGTGCAAGCAGGTCATCGCCCCGCGGTAGTCGCGCGGCGGCCAGCATGGCGAGCGCGTGCTCGCGCCGCTCCTTGGGGCTGCGTTGGCCGAGCCGCGCCAGATGCTCGTCGAATTGTGCGCCGATTGTCCGCACCGGATTGAGCGCCGTCATCGGCGCCTGTGGAATGAAAGCGATAGATCGGCCGAGCAGGGCTCGTCGCCGCGCCGGCGCCATGGCCACCAAATCTTCGCCATCGAACCGAAGCGATCCGCCGGTGATCGAAAAACCCCGCGGCAGCAATTGGGCGAGGCCGCGTCCGATCATGGTTTTGCCGGCGCCAGATTCGCCGACCAGCCCGAGGATTTTCCCCGGCGCAAGATCGAACGACAGCGCGTTGATGACGGGCACGAACGTGCCACCCAGCCGCGCGGTGATCGTCAATTCGCGGGCCTGAAGGGTCAGCACGGTGTCAATGTCCGGTTTCCGCAAGCCGCGCATCGAGCGTGCGGCGTAATCCATCGCCCAGCAGATTGAACGCGGCGACGGTGAAGAAGATGGCGAATATCGGCAGCAGCAGATTCCACGGCGACTGATAGACGTTCTGGCGCGCATCCGCGATCATCTGCCCCCACGCCGCCTGATCGGGGCCGACGCCCAGGCCGACAAATGAAAGGATCGCCTCGACCACGACCGCGATCGCCATTTCGAGACTGAGGAGCGTGATCAGCAGCGGTAGCGTCGCGGGCAACACCTCGCGAACAATCGTCTGCCAGTGGGTAAAGCCTAGGAGCCGCGCCGCGGCTACATAATCGTTCCTCGTCACGACCAGCACTTCGCTGCGCAGTACCCGGCAGAAGCGCGTCCAATCGACCAGCACGATGGCGAGAATGACGCGGTCGAGGCCGATGCCGAGCCCGACCATGAGAATGAGCGAGAGAATGACCGGCGGAAACGACATCCATACGTCGACAAGCCGGCCGATGAGCCAGTCCACAATGCCGCCGAAATAGCCGGCAATGTGCGCCAAAATCGAGCCGATAACCATGGCGCCGAGGGAAGCGATCAGCGCAACAATCATGGCGGTGCGGGCGCCGTAAAGCAGGCGGGAGAGCACATCGCGGCCGAGGCTGTCGGTGCCGAGCAGATACTGCGGATCGCTGCCCGAGGCCCATGCCGGCGGCGTCAGGATCGAAAGCAGATTCTGGTCGGCGGGATCGTGCGGCGCAAGCACGCCGCAGAAGATCGCGCAGAAGGCGACGGCGCCAACCATGCCTAGGGCAATCAGGACCCGTGGCGAGCGTAGCGAGTTGCCGACCGAACCGATCATCAGCGGACCCGCAGTTTTGGATTAAGCACGAGATAAAGACTATCGACGATGGTGTTGATCGAAAGCACGACAATGCAATAGGTCAGTCCGATAGCCTGGATCAGCGGCAGATCGGCATTGCGCACCGCGTCAATCATCAGATTGCCCATGCCGGGATACGAATAGATCAGCTCGACCAGAAGCGTGCCGCTGAACAGGATGCCGAATTGCACGCCGGCGAGCGTTAGCGTCGGCAGCGCCGCATTCTTCAGCGCATGGCGAAGCAGGATTTGACGCTCAGAGAGGCCGCGCAGCCGCGCCTGCTGGATGTAGTCCTCGTGATAGACATCGAACAAGCTGGAACGCAGCACCCGCATGATGGCCGGCGAGAATGCGAGCCCGAGCGCAAAGGCCGGCAAGATCAGATGCTGGCAGGCGCTCCAGAACACATCGAGGCGTCCGATCAGTAAAGCGTCGATCAGAATAAAGCCGGTGATGTGGGGCTGCGGCAGATTCGGCGATACCTCGCCCGTGAATGGCAGCGCGTTGAGCACGACGCCAAATACGAACAGAAGAATGAGGCCCCACAGAAATTCCGGAATGGAGAGCAGCAGTATCGAGCCAAGGTCGGCGACGGATTCAAACCACGTGTCGCGCAGACTAAAGAGCAGCAAGCCGCCACCGAGGCCCAGTCCGGCGGCAATGATCATCGCCGCAGCGGCGAGTTCGATCGTCGCCGGCAGCGTCGAGGCGACAAGCGATCCCGCTTCTCGGCCGAATACGATGGAGCGGCCGAAATCGCCATGCAGCGCGTCGTGAAGCCAGATCAAATATTGCTGCGCAAGCGGCTTGTCGAGGCCCATTTCTTGGCGCTTGGCTTCGATCTGAACGATGGTTGCCGTCGGCGGCAGCGACATTGCTGCCGGATCGACGGGCAAAAGCCGCAGCACGCAAAACAGGAGCGCAGAAACAATCAGCAGGATCGGTATTGCCGCCAAAAGGCGTCGGGCGATCAGCTTGGCGACGGTTGCGAGCATTTCAATGTCATTGCCCGCGAAAGCGGGTGATCCAGTAAACGCGAGCGTTCGAATTTGTATCGGGCGATCTGAGAGTACTGGATGCCCCGCTTTCCGCCTACGCGCTCTGCGCTTCGGCTTGGCTCAACCGCGCCGTAGCTTGCCGAGCGAGCGAAGGCGGGTTGCGGGGCATGACAAAGGGCATCAAACCCACCGCAGCGTTTGCGGCAGCACCCAGCCGTTGCCATATTTGGTGTAGGTGAGATTCTTCTTGCGCACCAGCGTGAGCACGCTTTGCAGCAGCGGCATGCTGGCGCCGTTTTCGACCGCGTAGCGCTCAAGCTCGCGATAGCCGGCGATGCGCTTGTCATAGTCGGCGACATTAAACAGCGCGAGCGTCCGGTTGCCGATATCCGCATCCTTCCACGGCGAAAACGGCATTTTCGGATTGAGCATGTAGCCGGCGAAAATCTCCGGATCGCCGGTGCCATTGTCCCAACTGTACAACGTCGCCTCGGGCAGCTTGTTACCGCGATTAAGTTCGAAATATTTGGCGTATTCGATCACCTGCAGGTCGGCGTCGATGCCGACCTTTTTCCACATCTGCACGATGGCGCGGGCGATGTCATAGTCGCTCGGGAACTGGCCGTTGGTCGCCGCGAACCCGATCTTCGCCGGCTTGTCGGGGCTGAAGCCGGACTTTGCGAGCAATTGCTTGGCGAGATTGGGATCGTAGGGAAATGTGAAATTGGGCAGGTAGCCGGGCGTTCCCGGCGTCGCAAACACCGAGAGCGGCACCGCGGCGCCGCCGTAAAATGCCTTCGACAGCGCTGCCTTGTCGATGGCGTGATGCGCGGCAAGACGAACATTCTTATCGGAAAATCCGAGATCGGCGCGCACGTTGAGCAGAATGACGCGCGTGATGGGATTAAGCTCGGCAGTGAAGCCGCCTTCGCTCTGGAACCGCTGCACTTCGCGCACCGGCACGTTGAGCGTGAGGTCAGCCTGGCCGGATTGGATCGCAGCGACACGCGCCGAGGTGTCCTTCACGATCTCGATGGTGACGCGCGCCAGCGCCGGCTTCGGCCCCCAATACTTGTCATTGCGTTCGAGCACGATGCGCGAATTCAGCTCATATTCGGCGAGCCTATAAGGTCCGGTGCCGACCGGCTTTTTCAGGAAATTCGCGAGCCCGCCGCTCTCGATATATTTTTTCGGCACGATGTAGCTGCCGAGAAACGCCATCCATTGCGGCGCGGTCGGATCGGGCGCATTGAATTTCATCGTCGCCTTGGTGGGCGACTCGATAACGATATCCTCGACTTTGCGCCAGGAATTCGCGGTGTCGAGCTTCGCGCCCGATTTGATGCGTTCGAGGAACGTGTAGCGGAAGTCCTCGGTCGTCATCTTGTCGCCGTCGTGGAACGTCACGTCGTCGCGCAGCTCAACCGCCATGCTGCGGGCGTCCGGCGCCAGCGACCAGGTCTTGATCAGATGCGGGATTAATTTGAGCTGCGGGTCCAGATCGAGCGGCTGGTCGTAAACCGCCTTGAAGATCGGCTGGGCGTCAGGCGTGAAGCGCTGATTGGGATCCCAGGACGGCACGTCGTTCGGCCACGCGATGATTGCTGCATCGTTGGCCGCGGATGCGCTGGACAAAGGCGCCGTAACACTAGCGGCCGTGCCCAACGCCAGTTGCAAAAATGATCGCCGCTCCAGCCGGTACGCCATAATGTGCTCCCTCAACCCATCGTTACGCGCCGATTATACCCGCAATTCCTGGGCCGTCATGCCTGCCTGCCGAGGCAGTCTAACGCTTGATTTGAGCCGTTTCGGCGTCGCCATCCCAAGCCTTCGCCGTGACGCCGCGGTCGCGGAGCTTGTATTTCTGCACTTTGCCGTTCTCGGTTGTCGGCAATTCGTTGACGAATTCGATGAAGCGCGGCACGGCAAAGCGCGCAAGGCGCGGCGCGCAGAATTCGGCCAAGGCCTGTTCGGTCAGCGCGCTTCCGGCGCGGCGCACGACCGCGGCCATGACCTCGTCTTCGGCCAATTCGGAGGGCACCGGAAAAACCGCGGCATGGCCGACGTCCGGATGGCTTAACAGCACCTGCTCAACCTCGAACGAAGAAATATTCTCGCCGCGACGGCGGATCGCGTCCTTCATCCGATCGACGAAACGAAAATAGCCATCCGGTTCACGCACCACGCGGTCGCCGGTGTGAAACCAGCCA
Source organism: Xanthobacteraceae bacterium (assembly GCA_036511795.1). Lineage (GTDB taxonomy): Bacteria > Pseudomonadota > Alphaproteobacteria > Rhizobiales > Xanthobacteraceae > BOG-931. Next base: position 6,793 of record DATCBO010000077.1, on the reverse strand, counting down.
TCGCGGAACGCTTCGGCAGTCTTATCGGGCACTGCAAAATAGCCGACGGCGAAGGCGAGCGGTTCATCGGCGCGCACGATCAATTCGCCAGGCTCCCCCAGGGTAGCGTCTTCGCCCGACACCGAGATGACGCGTGCATCGAAGCCCTCGCGCACGAGACCCATGCGCCCGGGGCGCCGCTCGTCGGAGGTGGCGCCGATGACGAAATTCGTTTCGGTCGAGCCGTAGCCGTCGAGCAGGTGGATGCCGGTTCGATCCTCAAAGGCGTGGTGAAGGTTTGCGGGCACCCCGGGTGCGAGCGCGCAGCGCACCGTGTGGCGTTGCTCGTCCGGTGACGGCTCTCTCGATAATAGGATCGGCACCATGGCGCCGAGCAGATAGGTGATTGTTGCGCGGCGCTCATTCAGCCGCTGCCAGAAGCGCGATGCGGAAAAACGCGGCTCTGCGACGAGCGTCGAACCCGACAGCAAGGCCTGATGGAATGTCCCCAGCGCGTTGGTGTGAAACAGCGGCAGCGTGGTCGAGAGCACGTCGCCTCCGCGGATTTCCAGATTGCGGATGCCGTTGAGACCCCACCAGAAATATTGTGCGTGCGGACAGCATACGCCCTTCGACGGTCCGGTCGTGCCCGAGGTGTAGAGGATCGCCAGCGTTTGCGCCGGATCGGCCGGGCTCGGTGGGATCGCTTCGGCGTCCTGCGGCATATCGGTCGTTGGGATGCGCTCGGCTTGCACCGAACTGGGCCCGCCAATACGCCAAATGCGTTCCAGCGCCAGCTCCTGCATGTCGATAAAGGCGAGCGCGTCGAGCAGTTCGGCTTCGATAATAAGAAGCCGCGCGCCGGAGTTGCGCAGATAGTGCGCCAGCTGCGGCCCGCGCGCGGCGATGTTGAGCGGCACCGCAATGGCGCCGAGCCAGGCGCAGCCGAGAAAGGCCTCCATGAACTCGGCGCGGTTGCCGCACATCAGCGCAATGCGGTCGCCGGGACCAATGCCGGCAGCCGCCAGTGCCCCGGCAAAGCGCGCCGCAATGGCAGGCGCTTCCGCAAAACTCCAGCTCGCCTCGCCGGCCGCGAACAGTGGATGGCTGCCATAACGTTGCGCTTGCCGCTGCAACATCGCCGGCACCGTACGTTGGTCCGGCGGGAACGCGGACAAGATGCCCGCGGACGTCATCGGCGCGTCTTCTTTGCGCGCTCTACGCGTTGTTTGCCGCTGGTCGCGCTCCCGCGCTTTGCTGATCTGCTTTTGGGGGCCATTGTTGTTTCCGGCACCAACGCCAAGACGCGCAACGGGCTGCCGCTGCCTTCCTTGATCTTGAGCGGCGCGGCGATGATGACAGCGCCGGTCGGCGGCAACAGATCGAGATTGGTGAGACATTGCAGGCCGAGGCGGCCGGAACCGTGCATGAAGTAATGACACGGGTAGGGCGGCTTGAGGTGAAAGGCCTGTCCGGCGTCGGTGCCGATTGCCTCGGAACCGAAGCCTAAAACCTGACGCTGATCCACCAAAAACTGCACGGCCTCACTGTCCGGCCCAGGCGTATGCTGTCCGGTCTCGTCGATGTTCTGGTAGGCGACCGGATCGGTGCGCTTCGACCAGTCGGTGCGCATCAGCACCCATGAGCCCGTCGGAATCCGGCCGTATCGGCGTTCCCAATTTTTAATGAAATCAACGGTGAGCAGAAAGTCGGCATTCGCGGCGGACTCGCGCGAGCAATCGAGCACGCAGGCCGGTGCGATGAAGCTCTTGACCGGAAGCGTGTCGGTCGAATTGTCCGGCAGATGTCGTCCGGATATCCAATGGATCGGCGCGTCGAAATGCGTGCCGGTATGCTCGCTGCAGGAAAAATTGTTCCAGTACCAGCCGGGCCCACGCGCGTCGTAGCGCGAGGCTTCCTCGATGCGAAACGGCCAGGCCTGTCCCATTTCCGGCGGCAGTACGATCTGCGGGAAATCCGGTGACAAGGTTTGCGTCAGATCGACGATGCGAATATGCCCGCCGGTCAGCGCGCCGATCAACTGCGATAGAATTGGTTCGCTCATCGCCGGACCTTAGACCTGCTGCGCGGCAAGCTCGCGCTCCAGCGCCTTCGGATTGTCGCGCCAGCGGGCGAGCCAGTCCTGGGCGATGTCGCCGGGAAACGCATCCTCAATACCGCCGCGCAAAGCCGCAATAATGTCGGCGGCAAGCCTGGCAGGGGCGATTTTCGGCGGCGGCAAGGTCTGATTCCACTCGTCGTCGATCGGCCCCGGAAAGACATTGATGACGCGTACGCCCGCGGGCGACAGCTCGGCGCGCAGACATTGGGCAAGAGACAGCGCCGCCGCTTTCGAGGCCGAATAGGTGCCATGCGGCGGAAAATTCGCCAGCGCAAACACCGACAGAACGTTGACCCAGGCGATCGCGCTCGATTGCCCGTCAGCGCCGCGCGCGCGCATTGCGGGTGCGAATTCCTGCGCCAGCCGCAACATGCCGAAATAGTTCATGTCCATTTCGGCGCGCGCGGTTTCGATACCATCGCGCGATGCGATGCCGAAATTGCGGTGGTAGTCGGCGGTGTTGATCAAGATATCGACGCGGCCGCCGATTTCGCCAGCGAGGTCCTTCACCGCGCGCGAATTGGTGAGATCGAGTGGCACCAGTGAAACTTGCGGGATCGACGCCAGACGTTCGAAGCCCGGCGGTTTCTTCCACGGCTCCGCGTGCCCAGCCCACACCAGATCGGCGCCGGCGGCCACGACCGCTTCAACCAGCGCCTGGCCGAGCGGCGTCTTGGCGTCGGTGATCAGAATTTTGCGGAATTTTGGATCGCATGTCATTTCGCGCAGTTGCCGGTCGTCGGCCATGTTCGGCGTGTCCTTTTCGGGGAGTGCGACGAGCGCAGCTTGGCCGGCGCGGTCGAGATTAAGCGACACGCGCACCCGTGATGGCGCCGCCGCGCAGTCGCCGTGCAAGTGCGCCACGATCAGCGGTCCGCAATCGAGCTTCACCAAGCCGAGCCGCCACGGCATGCGCTCGCGATAGAACAGCTCATTGCTGTGATGGAGAAGCGTTTCCGACACAAGTTCTCCGCCGCCGTTCTGCGGCCGCCAATCGAGCCGATGCGACAGGCAGACGCGGCAAGCTTCGCGCGGCGGATACTGCACTGTGCCGCAATCGCGGCAGACCTGCAGCTCGAAGCGCCCGCGCGCCGCTGCCGCGGTGAGGCCGAGCGCAACGCGGCTGCGCGTGCCCGGCGGCAAATTCGGCAGGCGCGTACGCAGCACCGGATTTTTGCGCGGCGGGCGCACCAAGGGCCGTGTCATCTCAGTTCCCTGCTGCCAGAATGACGGCGCCGCTGCACAAGCCGCGGTCGTAGTTGATCATACCGAAGCCGCTCGCGAGACCAAGCCGGGCGTCCGGCACTTTGGCGCCGAGTGCTTGTCCGGTGACCTGCCGGATGACCTCGACCAGGCCTACGAATCCGCCGGCCGCGCCGGCTTGGCCGGCCGATAGCTGGCCTCCGGAGGTGTTGAGCGGAAACGAGCCGTCCGCCGTAAAGCTCTCGCGGCGGACGAAGTCCGCGCCCTCGCCCTTGGCGCAAAAACCGAGATCCTCGATCTGCATCAGCGTGATGACGGGGTAATCGTCGTAGGTCGAAAGCACATCGATGTCTTGCGGTCCGGCGCCGGCTTGCGCGTAAAGCTCGTCGCGATCGAGCGCCCAGCCGCCGCGATACTGGATCGGATCGTCCGGATACGCGTTGTGCCGTTCGATCGTCGCGAGGATCCGCGCATAGGGTAGGCCGAGTTTTTCTGCCTCGCCGCGGCGCAGCACCAAAAAGGCGTCGGCCCCGGCGCACGGCATGACGCAGTCATAGAGCCGCAGCGGGTCGGCGATGAGGCGCGCGCTTAGATACCGCGCGAGCGTCAGCGGCTTTTTCATCAGTGCCAGCGGAAATTCAAGCGCGTTGGCGCGCTGCGCGACGCAGATTTTGCCGAAATCCTCGCGCGTCACGCCATAGGTCCGCATGTAATAAGCGGTGAGAAACGCGAAGCTCGCATTCGCCCCGCCGGAGCCGTACGGATAGACCGCATCGCGCGCGAACTGGCTGAAGGTCGCGAGATTGAGCCGGAAGGAGTTGGGGTGATTGGTGTCGCCGGCAATGCAAGCGACCGCATCGGCATCGCCCGATTGCACCGCGCGCGCCGCGCGCCGCAGCGCGACGACGCCGCAGGCGCCGCCCATCGGAATGTGATCGAGCCAGCGCAGCGTCAGCCCGAGATGCTGGGTTAGGCCGACCGCGCTGTCAGGCGCGAGCGTGAAGCTCGAGACACACAGCCCGTCGAGCCTGTCTTTGGTAAGGCCCGACGTTTTCAGAAGCTGCGCCAGCGCGCCGGCGAGAAACCAATGCGCGCCGCGGATCGAATAGCGCACATACGGCACGGTCACGGGGCAGGTGACCACGACATCGTCATAGGTGGCGCGTGTGCGAGTCATGCAAAGAATTTATCAGACTAAATGCCGCGAATTTCTCATTCGCAAATCCATGATCGGCCTTGACTCAAGCGTGCAAGGTCCGCACTGAATCGATGCGCCGGTTCGATGCCTTTTGACAAGCCAACTTCGACAACTGTCTTAGCCTCATGCTGCGCACGGGAAAAGAGCATTTTGAAACGCTGCGCGACGGCCGCGCCATCTATATCGGTGGCGAGCGCGTCGACGACGTTACCACCCATCCGGCGTTCCGCAACGCTGCCGCGACCGTGGCCGGCCTCTACGATCTCAAGGCCGATCCAGCCAGCCGCGACGTCATGAGCTACGAGGAGGACGGCGGTCGGCACTCGATCTATTTTCTGCGCGCTCGCTCGCGCGACGACCTGCAGCGCCGCATGGAGGGCCATCGCCGCATCGCCGATTTCACCCACGGTCTTTTCGGCCGCTCGCCCGATCATGTTGCCTCCTTCATCACCGGCATGGCGATGAAGCCCGACGAGCTGAAGGCGCCGCACGCGCACGCCGACAATCTGCTGGCCTATTACCGCTACGTCCGCGACAACGATCTCTACGTTGTCTACGCGGTGGTGCCCCCGCAAGCCGCGCGCAACCCGGAATTCTATCAACGGCAGAATATTCCGGTGCCGACCCTGCGCGTCGTGCGCGAGGACGATTCCGGCGTCGTTATTTCCGGCATGAAAATGTTGGCGACCGGCGCCGCGTTCGCCAACGAAATCTGGATCGGCAACGTCATTCCGCTCGCGCCGGACCAGAAGAACGAGGCGATCACCTGCGCCATTCCGTGCAACGCGCCGGGTCTGCAATTGTGGTCGCGCCAGCCGTTCGAACTCGGCTGCACGTCGGAATTCGATTCCCCGCTCTCCTATCGGTATGACGAAACCGACTGCATGCTGATCTGCAACGAGATCAAAGTGCCGTGGGAACGCGTGTTCGTACATGGCGACGCGCTCCTGTCACGCGACATCTACGTCAAGACGCCGAGCCATTGCTTCGGCAACCATCAGTCGAACGTGCGCTACTGGGCGAAGATGCGCCTCCTCGTCGGGCTGTCCAGCAAGATCGCGGGCGCGACCGGCGCCGATCAGGTGCCGGCGGTGCGCGAAGCGCTCGGCCGCATCTCCGCCTACGAGGCGCAGATCGCCGGCATGGTGAACGGGCAGATCAACGCGTTCGAAGATTCTTGGCCAGGCAACGGCTACGTCTGCTTCAACCGCCGCATGATGTACGGCGCGCTCGAATGGTGCACGCAGAACTATACGAAATTCGTCGACGAGTTGCGCGAACTGATGGGCGGCGGCGTGTTTCAGATGCCGGCGAATATTTCCGTGCTGCGCAACGCCGACCTCGCCCGCGAGTTCCAGACCTTCTGGCAGACGCCGCAGAACGATGCCGTTACCCGCATGAAGCTTTTCAAGCTTGCCTGGGACATGGTCGGCTCGGAATTCGCCGGCCGCCATCTGCAATACGAGAAATTCTACGCCGGCGCCTCGTTCATCGTGCGCAATCATAGCTTCCGCGAGACCGATTGGGCCGGCTTCAACAAGCTGGTCGACGATCTGATGGCCGGCTACGACCACGGCGGCGCGCTCGGGAAATCGGCGGCGGAATAGGGGTTCCCCAACGCTGTCACTGCGAGGAGCAGGGCCGCGCAGGGGGTCGCGCCTTTGTCGCTTCGCACCGATTATTTTTGTCCGCCGGCTTTGAACCTTCCGCCGGGATGTGGCGACCAACGGATAACTGCTGGCTCGATCCCCCGTCCCCCCGACACCCCTATCGGGTCAGCGCGTAGCGGCCGGTCTCTTCCCCGAGAGCCGGCCGCAACTATTTTTGGCTTTGGTCGGAAATGTGTCCGCGCCTTAAGCTATTGTTTTAAAACGAAAATTCAATAAATCGCGGCGACGTTAAGGTTAATTGAACCTTTTCGCGCCGCCGCGCGTCAAACAATTGCCAGTTCATCGCCTGGAAGGGACGGCCGCCAGTTCGGGCGGAAAGCGATAAAGGCGGAGGGTGTCATGAAATACCAGATCGTCGGTTGGATCGCTTTGGTTTCCATCACAATTTGGGCAGCCCCGTACGTTGTCGCGTTTTGCGACCTGGTCCAGTAACGACGGATCGCGTGCAGCCGGCCCGAGTGCTCTTGAGGGTATTTCACCCTTTGGTCTCTGCCCAGGTTGGGTAGGCGGTTTGGCGAAGTCGGGCCCGTAGATTTTTCTGGACATCGGAATCGGGGTTCGATTCAAGGATTCGATGAATCCTGATTCGCCGGCCGAGCCATCGCGGGAAGAGCTGATTGC
>DATCBO010000076.1:0-4881 GCA_036511795.1 Xanthobacteraceae bacterium | reverse complement strand
ATTCGGCGACCGTGAAGACGATCTACGCGATCGTTCGCGTGACGACGTCGTATCGGGCGATCGAGCTCGATTTGCCGATCGTTTGGCTCGGCGTCATCTCGGCGACGTTCGCGGTGCCGCCGACCATTCTCGCCGTGTGGGTCGGCCGTCTTCTGGATCGCGGCTACGACGCGCAAGCCGCGTGGTTCGGCTCGGGCATGTTCGTTCTGGTCTGCGCCGGCTTCTGCTTTTTCGCCAACTCGCTCACCGGGCTCCTCATCCTCACGGCCCTGTTCGGCGTCGGCCATTTGTTTCTGATGGCGAGCCAGCAAATGCTGTGCATTCGCAGTGCCGGTCCGCGCGGCCGCGACGCGGCCTTCGGCAATTATGTGGTCGGCAGCGCCATCGGTCAGGGCATAGGCCCCTATCTGATCGCCTGGCAAGGCGGCACCGCGACCGTCCCGGCGACAGGCCACCTGTTCGAGCTGGCGCTTCTGGTCGCCGTTATCTCGCTCGTCACCTCGGCAATCATACGGCCGGCGCCCAGACACAAGCAGCGGGATCGGAGCAGCGGGGTGGTGCCGGTGCGCGCGCTGATGCGCCAGAGCGGTCTGATGGCGGTGCTCATCGCCAGCGTCATCACCATCACGTCGCAGGATTTGCTGACGATCTACCTGCCGCTGCTCGGCACCGAACAGAACATCGATGTGCGCAACATCGGCGCCTTGCTCACTGTGCGCTCGGTGGCATCGTTGTTCTCGCGCCTGTCCTACACGCGCATACTGCGCCTGGTCGAGCGGCAGGCATTGACGCTCATCACCATGGCGGCCGCGGGCGTTGGCTTTGCCTGCTTCGCCTTGCCGATTCATCTGGCGGTGATGTACGCGGCGATGACTTTTCTCGGTTTCGCGTTGGGCATCGCGACGACGCTCAGCCTGACCAACGTGGTCGATCTCGCGTCGCCCGCAGCGATGGGCACGGTGATGTCGCTGCGCATCACCGGCAATCGGCTCGGGCAGGCCGCGGTGCCGTTCCTCGCCAGCCTCGTCGCGACGGCGACCGGCGTCGGCGGCGTTTTTGCCATCATCGCCGCGAGTCTCGTCGGCTCGGGCGCATCGGTCTATTTCAGCCGGCAGGAGCGCGCCTGAACGGTTACCGCTTGAGCTGTTCAAGTTCGGGAAACGGCGTATAGGCCGCGCCGGCGCACGGCTCGCGTGAGGCTTTGGCGTCGAGAAATTCGTCGAACCGGCCGGCGAGGAAAATGGCCGCGATCTGCTCATCGCCCGCATAGGCGCCGTTGGCGCGTTTGCCGTCGAAGCGCAGGCAGACCACATAGCGGCTGCCGCTGCCTGAGACGTCCTTGAGGACCGGCGTTGAAATGTTGGCGTCGCGTATTCCGCTCGGATCGTTCAGATAGGCGTGCATGGCGGCGAGAATGTCGGACTTGTAGTTGTCCGGAAAAGCGTGGATCCCGCCCGCGCCGCCGTCATGACCGCCGATGCCTGAATGGTGCCCGGCGCAGGCGTCCAACAGCAACGCAACGGCGACAAGCCCGGCGGGCCGCCAACGTACGCCGATGCCGCTCATTCGCTCCTCGCCCTAGATCGGCACCGCCATGGCCTCGAACGCCGCATCGCAATTGATCAGATCGACCCGCTTCTGCACGATGCGAAACGTCTCGCCGTGGCGCCGCAGATGATGGCGTTGCCGCCCGGCGAACAGCCGCTGCATGTCGTCGCGGTATTCGACCATCATGAACGTGGACCCGACGCGGGATTCGCCCTTGCCGTCGTCGACATGCTCGATCACGACGTTGCCGACGATATGCGCGGTGCGCGACGGCGGCGTCTGCACATGGATGCGCGGATGTTCGAGCCGATCGATCCGCGTCTTCATCAGATCGTAGTCGTCATAGAACAGCGAGGCTTGATCGAACGGACTCTTCTGATCGGCCACGGACGGCACCCAATAGGTTCCGTCTTCGGCGAACAGCGCCATCCAGTCACGGAAGCGCCGCTCGTCGAGCAGACGCGCCTCGTCGATCAGAAAATCCTCGAACGGGCCGCGGTCGATGCCGGCGGCGACCGCGAGCCTGCGCGTCGCCAGCGCCATTATGCGGCCTCGTGCATGTAGCCGAGCCAGGCTTTGTATTGCGCGCGCACCACCATCTCGTGGGTCGCAAGCCCGCGCGTGGCGTTGGTCGCGGTGTCGGGCTCCTCGGCGCCAAGCCCGCGCGAGATGTCGACCCAATCGGTCAGGTGGCTCTGCAATCCCTTCTGCGCGCGCACGAACGATTCCAGGTCGTCGGTCTGCACGAACGAGGCGGCCGAATGGGTGACGTTGAGCAGGCGGATGTTGGCGAAATTCATGTCCTCGGGCGCGCCGGAAAGACGGATCGGATAGATATTGACTTCGGTGCGGTCGACGGCGACCGGCTTGATGACCCGCACGTGAATGTTCAACCCCATGATCGACATATTCGGATAGATCAGCGAATTGTGCAGCCGCGGCGTGAGGATTTCGGCCGCGCGCTCGGCGCCGACCTTTTCGGCCAGCACGCGCTTGTATTCGTCGAACACCGGGCTCGATCGTTTGCCATCGTCGAGCGTCGTGTTGCTGGTCCAGCCGTGGCCGTTGCCGGCATTAAAACTCTTGCGGTCTTTCCATGACGCCGCGGTTTGTTTCTTCTCGGTCTCGATGACCGCGGCACCCTTCTGATCGCCCTCGCGTCGAGCGAACTGCACGCCCTGCTGGTTGACCGTGGAGGCGTGGCCGAACGGCACGTGATACGAATCCAGCACGTTCTCGACCTGGAGCTTCCAGTTGCCGTTGTAGACATAGCGGTGCATGCCGGCGTCGAGCGCCAGTGTGCCGTCGGGCGCGCGATCGACCAGATCGTCGATGTTGCCCTTCATCGGCCCGATATGGTCCTCGAAACTCGGGCCCTTGTCGGCGAGGCTTGCGAACACGAAGCCGCGATATTCGCCGACGCGCGGCGCGCGGGCGAGTCCGAGCGCATCCTTGTCGAAGCCCGCGCCGCAGCCCTCGGCAACCGGCACCGTGGCGAGCCTGCCATCGGTATCGTAAGCCCAGCCGTGATAGCAGCACACCAGCCGCTGGGCGTGGCCGCTGCGCTCGTTGACGACCTTGGCGCCGCGGTGGGTGCAACGGTTGAGCAGCACATGGACCGAGCCGTCGCTGTGCCGCGTCATGATCACCGGCTGGCGGCCGAGCTCGCTGGTGATGTAGTCGCCCGGGTTGGGCACTTGGCTGGTGTGACCGACAAACAGCCAGGCGCGGCCGAAGATCCGCTCCATTTCCAGTTCGAACAGGTCGGGATCGGTATAGACGCGCCGGTCCACGCGCCCGGGCTCGATCAGCTTGGCAATGTCGTCGGCGTGTCCGTTGCGCATGGAAAACTCTCTGTATCGGCGCTGCCATGCGCCTCATCCTGAGGAGCCCGCGAAGCGGGCGTCTCGAAGGATGCTGCTATGCCCGGGCCGCCTCGTCCTTCGAGGCTCGGCGCTGCGCGCCGAGCACCTCAGGATGAGGCAGACAAAGGTTCTACTCCGCCGCGGTCCGGTGCGCTTCGTTCTGCAGCTCGGCATTGACCAGCTGCAGCGGCGAGGCGGTTTCTTCCAGCATGCCCCAGCTCTTGAGCCAGTCGTAGGTGCGCTGCATCTCGTCGGCCGGAATCGGCGCCGGATCGCAGACCACGAGCCGGCTCTCGCGCAGATCCTCGACCTTGAGGGCGGCGACCTGCGGATCCTTCTTGGCGTAGTAGTCGATGAAGTAATGCATGTACGCGCTTTTGTTGGCGTTGATGCGCTTCACCGCCTCGCGCACCGCGCGGTTGAAGGCCGCGTAGGTCTCGGCGTCGACCCGGTTCGAGGCGACCTCGGTGCCGTGGAAGAAGGCTGAGCAGATGGTGCGGCAGCCCAGCTTCTCGGCGAGCGTGATGTGCGGTTCGGTCAGCGTGGTGGCTTCGATCTCGCCGTTCAGCAGTGCATCGAGCCGATAGCGCGAGCCGTTCGGGGCCCGGCAAACCTTGATCATCTCGCGCGGCACGAAGCCTTCCAGCATGTGCAGCGCGATGTAGTGGGTGCCGAAATAGAACGGCAGCCCGATCAGCCGATTGGCCATCTGCTGCGGCGTGTAAACGGGCGAGTCAGGCCGAACCACGAGCGCCGAATAGGCGATGATGGCGCGGCGGCCGAGCTGGCGGCTGTTCTGGTCGGTGTCCTGGACGCGGCAGTAGTTGCCCCATTCGCAGGCGTTGTACATGTCGGCCTTGCCCTGCTCGAGCAGCTTGCCGTGGCTGGCGAAAGGATCGACCCCCTTGGGCGAGGTGACGTTGACCTGGACCTTCTTTTCGACGCCAACTTCGCGGTCGGCCCACTCGATGTCGAGGCCTTCCTTGGCAAACAGGCCTTCGTCATAGGCCACGATTTCGGGAAGCCCCTGGAATGGCGCGGTGGTTTCCAAAACCAGCTTTTTCATTCTGTTCTCCGACGGCTTGATTGACCGGCAAATCGTTCGGGCGACCTTAGTCCCGCACAGGTATCGAATCAACGACAGGGCGGCTGCTCATACGTGCTCTGAGGCCAACGCAGGCTACGCGGTTAAGACGATCGCTGTTGCGAGTGTGCCATAAATCTTTCGGACTCGGGGCCAACCTCAACCTCACATACGCCAGTGGGGGAGGAAGACATAGCTTCCCGTTCTCGCGGCGCGCTTTTTGTTCGCGTGCGAGTCCTCTGTCCCACCATGTTGCTAACGGCTTCTCCCGCTTGCGCTATTTCCTGGGTTTTCCTGTGCCCACCCAGGCCGCAAACAAAGGGGAAGCGGAACGCCGAGAGACGCGTCGTCACAACCCGCGCCTTGCGGGCACGGGGCGCGCTC
>DATCBO010000075.1:0-61756 GCA_036511795.1 Xanthobacteraceae bacterium | reverse complement strand
CGGCGTGTCTGTCGTTAGCAAACACCCGCATGCCGACCGCTCAGTCGGCATGCGGGTGAGGCAATGCACCAACCGCGAACGCACACGTGATCAACTGGGGCAATTTCATATCGCAGTGCTTTAACGGGCTGGTGCTCGGCGCACTGCTTGCGCTGATCTCGTCCGGACTGACGATCATCTACGGCACGCTCGGCGTGCTGAATCTTGCGCACGGCGCCATGTTCATGCTCGGCGGCTATGCGGGCTGGGTCGCCTACGACTACACCGGATCGTTCATCGTAGCGGTCATTGCCGGGTCGCTGTTCGTCATGCTGGTCGGCGTGGTGATGGAGCGGGTGATCATCCGCCACTTCTATAGTCGGCCTCACGAGGATCAGTTGCTCGTCACGTTCGGCCTCGGCATCGTGTTCGTCGAGGCGGTGCGTTTCTTTTTCGGCAGCCTGTCGAAGGCCATCCCGGCGCCGCCGCCGTTCGTCGGCATCACGTCGCTTGGCTTCATGTTCTATCCGACCTATCGCCTCGCGCTGCTCGGCATCGTCGCCGTGGCGCTGCTCGCGCTCTACGTCGTGCTCTATCGGAGCCGCATCGGCATGATCGTGCGCGCTGGCATCGAAGATTCGGTGATGGTCGATTCGCTTGGCATCGACGTTTACAAGGTTTTCATGCTGGTGTTCGGCATCGGCGCCATGGCGGCGGGCTTTGCCGGCATCATCAACGCGCCGGTCGTCTCAATCGCGCCCGATGTCGGCGAGTCGATCCTGGTGCAGACCTTCGTGGTGGTCGTCATCGGCGGCGTCGGTTCGTTTCCCGGCGCGGTGCTCGGCGGTCTGATCGCCGGTGAGATCATCAGCATTACTTCGATGTTCAATCCGGGATATTCATACGTGATGCTGTTCGTCGCCATGACGCTCGTGCTGGTGCTGCGCCCGTACGGGCTCCTTGGCACCGCCGGCCGCGAATGAGCCCTGCACACTGATGCTCAGGCAACGTCCTTTCATTGTCGAGGCACTCACGGCGGTCGGCCTGATCGCCGCGCCCTTCGTTCTGCCCTACCTCGGCTTCGCACCGACCACCGTCAACCGTATCCTGGTGTGGGGCCTGTTTGGTCTCGGCTTCGATATTTTGTTCGGTTTCACCGGCCTGCTGTCGTTCGGCCAGTCCGCGTTTTTCGGCACCGGCGGCATGGTGGCTGCTTATCTGCTCACGGTTCTCAATTATCCGGACGTGATCACGAGCCTCTTCATCGGCATGATCGCGGCCGTCGTTGTCGGCTATCTGGTGGGCCTGATCGCGCTACGGCGCACCGGCATATACTTCGCCATGATCACGCTGGCGATCGCCGAAGTATTTTTCTTCGTCGAATTCAATCCGCTCTCGGCCTACACGGGCGGAGAGAACGGGCTGCCGGGCGTGCCGGCGCCAACGCTGCCGCTCGGCTTCACCACGCTGCAGTTCAACAACGACACCTCGCTCTACAGCTTCCTGGCGTTCTGGTATTTCGTCGGCGTGGTGATCGCACTGCGCATCGTGCGTTCGCCGGTCGGTGCCATCCTGCGCGCCATCCGCGACAATCCGTTGCGCGCGGCCGCCGTCGGCCACAACATCCACAGCTACAAGCTGACCGCGTTCGTCATCGCTGCCGCCTATGCGGGCTTCGCCGGCGGCCTCCTTGGCATCATGCAGGGCTTCATGCCGCCCGACGCGTTCATATTCGATACATCCGGGCAACTGGTGATGCAGACGGCGATCGGCGGCGCCGGCACTTTGTTCGGCCCGCTGGTCGGCGCGACGGTGTGGCTCTATCTCAGCGACTTCCTGCAAACCACCCTGCATCTCGGTGCCGCCTGGAAGCTCGTGCTCGGCATCGTCTTTGTGCTGCTGGTCTGCTTCCTGCGCCACGGCCTGATCGGCGGCTTCAAAGACCTTTACGAATTGGCCGCCCGCGGTTTCGCGTCCCGCTCGAAACCGCAGGATACCGTCGCCCTGCCCGCCGCGGCAGCAAAGCCGGCGCCGCTTGCAGCCGCCACGCCAGCGCCGATGCCGGTACTGCGCCGTAAGAGCGGCGATTATTCCGGGCCGATTCTCGAGGCGACGCTGCTCACCAAACGCTATGGCGGCCTGCTCGCCAACAGCGACATCAATTTTTCCGTCCAGCAGGGCGAGCGGCGCGGCATCATCGGGCCGAACGGCGCTGGCAAGACCACCTTCTTCAAGATGCTGACCTGCGAGATCACGCCGACCTCCGGCCAGATCGTGTTCGAGGGTCGCGACATTACCGGCATGACCGTGACCGACGTATGCCAGTTCGGATTGACCAAGAGCTATCAGGTCAATCAGCTGTTCACGCGGTTGACCGTGCGCGAGAACGTCACCATCGCGGCGCTGGCCGAGCGACGCGGCAAATTCCGCCTCGACCTGTTTCGCAGCGTGCGGCGCATCGCCGGCCTGTCCGAGCAGGTCGAGCACACGCTCGCGCTGGTCAATCTGACGGAGCGCGCCGACTGGCCGGTGGCGTCTCTCGCTTACGGCGAGAAGCGCCGCCTCGAAGTCGGCCTGGCGCTGGCGAGTTCGCCGAGCCTCCTGCTGCTCGACGAACCGCTCGCCGGCATGAGCCCGCTCGAACGCGTCGAGATGGTGCAGCAGCTCAAATCGATCAGCCAGGGCAGGACCATGATCATCATCGATCACGACATGGATTCGCTGTTCGAACTGGTCGAGCGCGTCACCGTCCTGCAAGAAGGCCGTGTGCTGGTCGAAGGCACACCGGCTGAGATCAAGGTCAATAAGACCGTGCAGGAAGCCTATCTGGGCGGAGTGATGGCGGCATGAGCCTGCTCGAAGTCAACGCCCTGAATTCCTACTACGGGGATTCCCACATCCTGTTCGACGTATCGCTCAAGATCGAACGCAACGAGGTCGTGGCGCTGCTCGGCCGCAACGGCGCCGGCAAGAGCACAACGCTCAAAAGCCTGATGGGCGTGGTGACGCCGCGCACCGGTTCGATCCTTCTCGACGGCGCCGAACTAGCCGGCAAGAAGAGTCATGTCATCGCGCTGGCCGGCATTCAGCTCGTGCACGAGGACCGCCGCATCTTCGGCAGCCTCAACGTCGAGGACAACATCATCCTCGCCGGCCTGACCGCCCCGAACCGCTGGCCGCTGGAACGGGTCTACGCCACGTTTCCGCGCCTGAAGGAGCGGCGCGGCAGCCGCGGCACCGATCTATCCGGCGGCGAACAACAGATGCTCGCCATCGCGCGTGCGCTGGTGCGTGAGCCGAAAATTCTTTTGCTCGATGAGCCGTTCGAAGGCCTGGCGCCGGTCATCGTGCGCGACCTGCTCGCCACCTGCCGCAAACTCGCCGACGCCGGCCAGACGATCCTGATCGTGGAGCAGAATATTTCCGCGGCGATGATGCTTGCCGACCGCGTTTACATTCTCAACAACGGTCACATGGTCGAAGCGCTGAGCGCCCAGGCCGTGCGCGAGCAGCCGGAAATCCTGCACAAGTGGCTCGGGGTTTGATCGTCGCTATCACGCCGCCCTTTGCCATAGCCGGCCGGAGGCGATGCGCGCACCGTCCACCAGCGCCTTGAATTTTGCCCAGACGATCGACGGATGCACTTCGTTTGAACCAGCGAATGAGGCGAAGCCGCAATCCGCGCCGGCAATAACGCGTTCGCGGCCGACGATGCCGGCATAGCGTTCCAAGCGCTGCGCCACCAGTTCCGGATGCTCGACCAGCACGGTCGACTGCGTGATCACTCCGGGGATCAAAATCTTTCCGTCCGGAATTTTGGCGCGTTTCCAGTCCTCCCATTCGTGCTCGTGCCGCGGGTTTGAAGCCTCGAACGAATAGGCGCCGGCGCGCACCTTCAGAATGATGTCGGCAATATCCTTAAGCTGCATATCGTGGATACGCGGACCCATGTTGATACTGTAACAAGTATGGAAGCGGATGCGATCCTCGGGGATTCCGGCGAGCGCGCTGTTGAGCGCCTCGACGCGCAGCTCCGCCCACTTGCGGCAAGCGGCGACATCGAGATCGGGGCGCGTGATGTAATACGTGACAAGAAACGGATCGTCGATCTGCAGCACAAAACCGGCGTCGACGATCGCCTTATATTCCTCGCGCATCGCCTCGGCGATGGCAAACACGTAGGCCTCGGATGTCGGATAGTATTCGTTGGGCGTCGTCGCCTCGACATTGGACGGCGCGATGGCCGGCACGAACGCTTCGGCCACCGGCACTTTCGCCAGCGCGGATTTGAGAACGCCGAGGTCGGCCTTGAGTGCCGCGTGGCCCTTGTACTTGATCGGTCCGGTGCAAACAGTGAGCGACCGCCGCCGCCGCGCGGTGACCTGCTGCGCCAGTGCCGACTCGTAATAGTCGGGAAAGGCGAGGGTTTCGCGCGAGGTTGCAAATGGACTCGGCCGTGATCCTTCGCGGCTGGTCAAGCCGTCAAGGCGCGACGCCGCATAGGTGATGAAACTCGGCTTTCCCATCTCGCCGTCGCTGACGATGTCGAGCCCGACATCGACTTGCTGGCGCACGCACTCATCGACGGCCTGCTGTACCCGCGCGGCATACGCGGCAGCGTCGACCGGTTTGCCGTCTGTCCGTGCCACCATCATCTCGAACAGATCGTCGGGCCGCGGCAGGCTGCCGATATGCGTCGTCAAGATTCGATCTGTGCTTGTTTTCATCGTCGTCCCGCTTTTTGTTTTCCGCGAATTGCGCCGCGCTCTGAATATCCGAACGCGGCGAACTATGACACTCGGCAGAACGACATGCCAACCATCCGCCGGCGCGGCTTGCCTGCGTACAGAGAGCCGCCATAGTGACGACACCAGAAAAGCCGCGATCGGTCTGCCGTGGGCAGAGCCCCGCCGAGAGAATGTGAGAGCCATGAGGAAACTGCTGCAAGGGCAGGCCGCGCTGTGGATAGTCTGCATCGCCGGCATATTCGCACTCCCAGCCGGCGCTCAGTCGGACTTTCCAACGCGGCCGATCAAGATGTACGTGCCGTTTCCCCCTGGCGGCGGTATCGACGTCACCGCGCGCATCGCCGCCGACCAGCTCTCCAAGGCGCTCGGGCAAACGATCGTCATCATCAATCAGGGTGGTGGCGGCGGCGCGATCGCAACCGACGCGGTGGTGCGCTCCAATCCGGACGGCTACACCCTGCTCTATCATTCCGTCACCGGCATCGTGCATGCCTCGGTCACCAAGGATCTGCCCTACGACTGGTTGCGCGACCTCAAACCGGTCTCGCTGATCACGCGGTTTGCGCCAATCATGGTCGCGAGCCCGAAGCTGCCGGCAAAGAACATGCGCGAGTTCATCGCGCTGCTCAAAGCCAACCCGGGCAAGTACAGCTACGGCTCGTCCGGCACCGGAACGGCCGTGCATCTCGCCACCGAATTGTTCAAGCAAAAGGCCGGCGTCAACATCGTGCACATCCCGTATCGCGGCACCGTCGCGGTGCTGCCGGACCTGATATCGGGGCGGGTCGCGATGATGATCGACGGCGTCCCCGCCGAGATGAAAAATATCCAGACCGGCGTTGTACGCGCCCTTGCGGTAACAACCGAGACGCGTTCGCCGGCCCTGCCCGACGTGCCGACGATGAGGGAGGCTGGCGTCGATTTCGTTGCGCCGTTCTGGACCGGGCTCTATGCGCCGTCGGCCACACCCCAACCCATCATCGACCGGCTCGCCGCAGCGGCCGCTACCGCGATGCACGATCCGGCCGTGATCAAACGGCTTGCCGGCATCGGCACTGAAGCGGTCGGCTCGACACCCGCCCAGCTCGATGCGGAGACCCGCGCCCAGTTCGCGCTCTATCGCAAGATCGTCGCCGACAATCCCGCGCTGCTGGCGCAGTAGCGGTGCACCGGTTCGTTTACGCGGCGGCTCGATAGGCCCACACGTCCACGACGATGTCGCAGCCGGGAATCGGCAGCGACGTGCGCACAGCGCCGAACGGAATCGGCGCTCCGCCGAGCTTGTCCTGCCAGACGCGAAGCGCCGGGTAGACCGCATTGAGATCGCCGACGAAATGATGGGCGCGCACGACGTTGCCGAGTGAACTGCCGGCGGCGGCGCAAATCTCATCGGCCGCTCCGAGAATGGCCCGCATTTGATGCTGCGCTGGGGCGCCCAGATGGCGCAGTCCGGCGGATTTCTGCACGGCGGGCAGCGCGCCGCTCTCGTCGGCCGCGTAAAGCGCCGAAAGACAGACAAGATCGCCGGCCACGATCGCGGCTGGGCCGAGCCGCATCGCCCTCGACGGCTTGTGCTCGATAATCTGCTTTTTGGTTTTGCCCTGATCGCGCACGCCGAAAATGTTGATCTCGATGATCGATTCGGTGAGCCCAAGTCCTTTGGTTTGCACCACCGTAAGCGCACAGGGATTGTCGGCAAAGTGCCCGTTCCAGACATCGAGAAATTCCGGGAGGTCGCCGATGTCGGTCAGATAAACCTGCGCCTTGACCGCGTTCTTCAGCGAGCTGCCGCCGGCTTCGAGACCGGATTTCAGCCGCGTCACCAGAAACTCGGCCTGCAGCCGGATGTCTGTGCCGTTCCAGACTGCGTTCGGCGCCCGGTAGGCTTTCGGATCGAGTGCGTTCATCGCCTCATTGTTCGGCATCTGGCCGGCGACAAAGACGTAATCGCCGGACACCAGCGATGCGATGAAGCCGGAATGCTGCGGCACCGGCACGCCTTGCGGGCGCGCCGCCTGCGGCTCGCGGCCGCCGCCCGGCAACACGGCGAGCAGCGAGACATTCATGTTGGCGCCCTCGACCAGCAATTCCTCCATCAGCACCGAGGTGCTCGGCGGCACATACTCCTTGAGCAAGGTCTTGCGCGCGCGCTGGTACGGATTCACGCATTCGAAGCGCGGGTAATATTGATCGACGCGTACGATATGGCGCAGGTCACCGCCTTCCGCGGCAATCAGTTTCGCCAGGCGATCGAAAATGAAACGGCCTTCGCGCAGATAACGCGGCGCGCCACCGAGCGGCAGCCCTGGAATGCCGGCGACCGGCGCTGCGATACCGTTCTCGAAATCCGTCGCCTCATGGCCGGTGAAAAACAGCCACGGCCCGGCTTTCATCCCTTGCGCATAGACAATGTCAGTCCCCCCGATACGAACGGGCGCGATCGGCTTCACATCGGGCATGTACAGTCTCCAGCGTTGCTGCAAGCGGATGCCCGCTGCGCCGCCGTTCATTGCAAACCACTTTTCTCCTGTCCAGCATCCGTGACTGCGCGGCAGATATACGCAGATTAGGTCGGCGGCGGCGCAACGCAGGCGTGCGCGTTGCAACACGGCCGCGCGTTTGACTTAGGGATCGGCCAATTCTAACGTTTCGAGGCCGGCGACACGCTTCCGGAGCGGGGCTTGTTACGCGTCACTAACATTCGCAAGATCTATCAGTCGGTGCGCGGAAGTTATGTCGCGCTCGACGGGGTGTCGCTGACTATCGATGATGGCGAATTCGTCTGCCTGCTCGGTGCGTCTGGCTGCGGCAAATCGACTTTACTCAACATTCTCGCAGGCTTTGAACCGGTGAGCGGCGGGACTGCAACCTTCGGCGATGCGCCGATCACCGGCCCCGGACGCGAACGCGTCATGTTTTTTCAGGACTCCGGATCGGCGTTGCTGCCGTGGCTGTCCGTTGAAGAGAACATACGCTTTGCGCTGCGCGTTCGAAAAATTCCGAAAGCGGAATGGGCGGGCATCACGAAGCGTTATCTGGAGATGGTCGGGCTCGATACCCACCGCAACAAGTTTCCCGCCGAATTGTCGGGCGGTATGCGGCAGCGGCTGCAAATTGCACGCGGTCTCGCGGTCGAGCCCAACGTGCTGCTGATGGATGAGCCGTTCGCGGCGCTCGACGCACTCACGCGCCGCCGTATGCATAAGGTTCTGCTCGATATCTGGCAACGCATCGGCAAGACCATCGTGTTCGTGACCCACGACATTGCCGAAGCCATTTCGCTCGCCGACCGTATCGCGGTAATGTCGGTCGGCCCGCGCTCGGTCATCACGAAGGTGATCGAAATCGACTTGCCGCGACCGCGCGATCTCGCCGATGCAAAAGTCGCGCGGCTGTTTGGCGAGATCGAGGATCTGCTGACACCCGACCTGATCCGCTTGGACGAGCGGTTGGAGGCGCATTGAGCACCGTCTACAGCCGGGAGGGCCGGTCCGCAGAGGAGACTGGCGAGGCGTCGGCGCCGCGCAGATGGCAGGCCTGGGCCGCATTTCCCGCCGTCCGGAAGCTTTCACTTGCAGCCGCCTCGCTGCTGATCGGATTCTGCACATGGCAGGTGCTCTCTACCTATGTGTTCAATCCGTTCCTGATCCCGCCGCCGCTCGATGTCTTCCGTACCGCTATCCCGATGCTGGCGAGCGGCGAAATCCTGTCTGATGTCACCATCAGCATGGTTCGCGTCCTTGTCGGATTCACAACTGGGTCGCTGGCCGGCGTCATCATGGGCGTCCTGCTTGGCCGCGTCCGGCTGTTGCACGACCTGCTCGACCCGATCATGGAACTGCTGCGTTATCTGTCGCCGACGGCGATGATCCCGATCGCGGTGATCTGGTTCGGCATCGGCGAGATGTCGAAGTATTTCCTGATCTTCTGGGGCACATTCTTCATCGTGCTCATCAACACCACCGCCGGCGTGTGGCGCGCGCCGCTGACGCGCCAGCGCGCCGCTGCCTGCCTCGGCGCCAGCCGGCTGCAGATTTTCGTCCTCGTTATCGTGCCGTCCGCCGTACCCTACATCGTCACCGGCATGCGCGTGGCGATGGCGTCATCGTTCATGAGCATCATCCCCGCAGAAATCCTCGCCGCCAATTCGGGCATCGGCTATTTGCTGCAGCAATCTTCGCTGCTGCTGCAGACCAATCGCATCTTTGTCGCCTTGCTTACGATCTGCGTGCTCGGCTTCATCGTCGACCGCATTTTCCGGCTCATCGTCGATAAAGTCTTGGCCCGCTATATGTCGTTCGTCTCGCAAACCTGATCGCAACGGAAAGAGAAAACCATGCCTCGCATGATCCATCTACTCGGCCTGACGGCCGCCGGCGGCGCGCTCGCGCTCAGCCTGACGGCCGCGCAAGCGCAGCAGACACTGGCGAAAATGACGCTCTTTGGACAGCCATCCGTGAACAACGATTCAATCTGGATGGCCATCGAGAAAGGCTTCTACAAGGACGAAGGACTCGACATCACCTATCGCCTGTTTCCCTCGGGCACCACCGCGTTTCAGTCCTTTCAGAGTGGCCAGGGCGACATCGTCATGACCGGCGATTTGCCGAGCGTGCAATATTTCTTTCGCGCCAAGGGCGACTATCGCACCATTGCGGCCATCGAGCGCGACAGCAAGGGTTACGTCGCCGTCGCCGGTAAAGACATTAAGACGCCGCAGGACCTTGCCGGCAAGACCATCGCCACCCGTGTCGGCTCGACCGGCTCCTGGTTCATTTCCGAATATCTGACGAAGAACCATGTCGATCCGAAAACCGTGAAGGTGATCAACCTCGATACTCAGGTGCTGCCGGCCGCCCTGTGCGGCGGCCAGATCGCGGCATTCTTCATCTGGCAGCCGGTGGGATCGCGGACGCTCGAAATCTGTCCCGACAAGGCGCACTACCTCGGCGACGCGACCGGCTATATCCAGGGTTATCTGGTTGCCGGCGCACGACCCGCATGGCTCGCCTCACCGCAAGGCAAGGACATCGCGACGCGCTGGCTGCGCGCCACCCTCAAAGGGCGCGACGTCGCGGCGAAGGATTTTAAGGACGTCGCCGCCTACGCCGCCGCCAAGTTAGGGCTGAGCGAAAAGGCGACCAAGGAACAATGGGACACCAACATGCGGCCGATCGCCCTCGACAAGATCTACTACAGCGACTTCTGCAGCCTGAGCCGCTGGGCGCAAGGCGAGAAGCAGACGCCGGGCGAGATCGACTATACGAAACTGACCTGGCCCGACGGACTGAAAGCGATCAATCCCAAGCTGGCCGATGCGCCGCCGCCGCCGTGCTGAGCGTTTGCCGCGAATAGCGGCGCGCGCAGCGTTCACGCGGTCTTCTGAACCTTCAGCCCCAGTTCGGCGATCATGCGCTCGCGCATCATGAATTTCTGAATCTTTCCGGTAACGGTCATCGGGAATTCGTCGACGAACTTGACGTAGCGCGGCACCTTGTAGTGGGCGATCTGGTCGCGGCAGAAGGCGCGGATTTCCTCCTCGTTCGCGGCGACGCCTGGGCGAAGCTTCACCCAGGCGCAAATCTCCTCGCCGTAGCGATCATCGGGGACGCCGACCACCTGCACGTCCTGTACCTTCGGGTGCCGGTACAGGAACTCCTCGATCTCGCGCGGATAAACGTTTTCGCCGCCGCGGATCACCATGTCCTTGATGCGGCCGACGATGTTGCAATAGCCCTCGGCGTCGATGGTGGCGAGGTCGCCGGTATGCATCCAACGCGCCGCGTCGATCGCCTCGCGCGTGCGCTCCTCGTCGCCCCAATAGCCGAGCATGACCGAGTAGCCGCGTGTCAACAATTCGCCGGGCGTGCCGGGCGGCACCACGCGGCCGTGCGTATCGACGATCTTGACTTCGAGATGCGGCTGGATGCGGCCGACCGTCGAGACGCGGCGTTCGAGCGGATCGTCGGTCGAACTCTGGAAGCTGACCGGACTCGTCTCGGTCATGCCGTAGGCGATGGTGATTTCGTTAAGATGCATTTTGTCGACCGTGCGCTTCATGACTTCGATCGGGCACGGCGAGCCCGCCATGATGCCGGTGCGCAGCGCCGACAGATCGAAGCGGTTGAACTCGGGATGATCGAGCTGCGCGATGAACATGGTCGGCACACCGTGCAGCGCGGTGCAGCGTTCCTCCGCCACGGTTTCAAGCGTGACCAGCGGGTCGAAGCCCTCGCCGGGAAAGACCATGCAGGCGCCGTGCGTGACCGCGGCGAGATTGCCCAACACCATGCCGAAGCAGTGATAAAGCGGCACCGGAATGCACAGCCGGTCTTGCGGCGTGAGCCGCATCGCTTCGCCGATGAAGAAGCCGTTGTTGAGAATATTGTGGTGCGACAGCGTCGCGCCCTTGGGAAATCCGGTGGTGCCCGAGGTGAATTGAATGTTGATCGGCTCATCGAACTGCAGGACCGGCGCAAGCTCTTTGAGCCGTTCGGCTTCGGCCGCGCCGCCGCTGCCTAAGATGTCGGAGAAATATAAGCAGCCGGGCTGCTGCAATTGTCCAAGCACGATGACCGCGCGCAGCGCCGGCAGGCGGGTGGATTCGAGTTTTCCCGGCGTGGCGTCCTTAAGCTCAGGGACAAGTTCGCGCAGCATGCCGATATAATCCGACGTTTTGAAACACTCGGCGAGGATCAGCGCCTTGCAGCCGACCTTGTTGAGCGCATATTCAAGCTCGGTGACGCGGTAGGACGGATTGATGTTGACCAGGATGAGCCCGGCCTTGGCGGTCGCGAACTGGGTCAGCACCCATTCCGAATTGTTGGGCGACCAGATGCCGATGCGGTCGCCGGGCTGCAAGCCGAGCGTCAACAGCCCGGCGGCGAGCTTATCGGCGGCCTGCCGCAATTCGCCATAGCTCAGGCGCACATTCTGATGGCGCACGATGAGCGCCGGCCGATCAGCCCACTTGGCGCACGCCGCGTCGAAGAATTGCCCGATGGTCTCGCCGAGCAATGGCTTGTCGCTTGCCCCATGGACGTAGCTCTGCGTCAACGCCATGACGGTCGCCTCCCTGTTTGTTTCCGTCACCCTGAGGCGCTCGACGAAAAGCGCCGAGCCTCCAAGGGCGACGGCCCCAGCACTTCGGCCGCATCCTTCGAGGGCCGCTTTCGCGGCCACCTTGGGATGACGTATCGGTCTATTTTCCCCGCCGCTTCACGCGGCGGACGAGGTAGTCGAAATTGACCTGAAACTGTTCCGGCTGGCTGATCTCACCTTTCAGCTTGGCGATATCGTCGGGCGGAAACTCCGGCGCGGCCTTGCCCGCAGCTTCGACCGCGAGCTGAACCATCGCGGCGTTTTCCAGCATGGTGGCGGCAACCACGGCTTCGGCTATGGTCTTGCCGGTGATCACGGATCCATGGTTTTTCAGCAGCACCGCGCGATGCGGTCCGAGCGCCTTGGCGACGCCGGCCCCCATGGCGTGGCTGCGAATGAGCGCGATCGTATCGGTGTAGAGGCCTGTCTCGCCACAGAACAGCGCACCCGGTTGGCTGTAGGCCCGCACCGCTCGCCCGGTCCCCGACAACGCCACCGAATACGGCGAATGGACGTGGATCACGCAGTTGAGGTCTGGACGCGCCTTGAGAATCTCGGAATGGATATAGACCTCGCTGTGACGGCGCGACGTGCCGGCGACCACGTTGCCTTCGAGATCGATGGTCAGAATATTCTGCATGGTGATCTCGTCGAGCCCCATGCTGTGCGGCTTCATGAAGAACAGTTTCGGATTGTCCGGCAGCCGCATCGAAATATGACCGCGGGTGAAATCGTCATGCCCCTCGGCGACCAGCACTTTGCCAGCCATGACCATCTGCTGCTTGAGGTCCTGATGCGCCTTGTTGGTCTTTTGCGACGTAGTCTTTTTGGCCATTGCCCTTTGCCCGCGATTTCCTGTTTCCGCCGCCGCCGGCGGCCCGCCGCCATGATGCGGCTTGACGCGCTCCACCGCAATAGAATCGCGCCGTGAAGCGTGTTAGCGGTGACGCTTCGACAGTATCGCCCACCCCACCTGCCACCTGCCACCTGCCACCTGCCACCTGCCCTCAGCCATGAGCAAACCGAAGACCTTCATCGACCGGCACGGTTTATGGTCGGACGAGGACCGCCGCCTTGCGGCGGACATCAAACGGCGGGTTAAGGCCGAGAAGCTGCGCTATGTACGGCTCGCCTGGAGCGATACGCACGGCTACTGCCGGGCGAAAACCCTCACCGTGCCCGCGTTCCTTTCGGCGCTGAGCGCCGGCTACAACATCGGCGTGGCGACGACGACGCTCGACGGCGCGGGCGCGCGGGTGTTCGCCTCGTTCACGCGCGGCGGTGGCATGGGGCTTCCTGAGATGACCGGGTCGCCCAATCTCACAGTGGTCGCCGATCCCAGAACATTCCGCGTCCTGCCGTGGGCGCCGGGCACTGGCTGGATTCTGTGCGACGAATATTTCAACGACGGGCGGCCGTTTCATTTCGCGCCGCGGCAGCTGCTGCGCAAGGCGTTGCAGCAACTGCATCGCAGCGGCCACGCCAGCATCATCGGCGCGGAGATCGAATGGTATCTTCTGCGCGTCGCGGCGGATCATCTCACCGACGACAATATCGGTACACCGGGCATGCGCGGCCGGCCGATCGCCACCTGGCCGGCGGAGCCCGGCTATCACTATCACTCCGAGTCCAACATGGACTTGATGCAGCCGGTATTCGATGCGCTCGGCGATGCGTTCGAGAAACTCGGACTGGGGCTGCGCTCGATCGAGAACGAATGGGGCCCCGGCCAGGTCGAATGCACCTTCGCGCCGTGCGCGGCGCTCGATGCGGCCGACAATGTGCTCTTGTTCCGAACTGCGACCCGCCAGCTCTGCCGCCGGCTCGGCTATTTCGCGACCTTCATGGCGCGGCCGGCGCGTAAAGGGTTCTATGCCAGCGGTTGGCACCTGCATCAGTCGCTCACGCACGCGACCAGCGGCAAGAATTTGTTCGCCGCGGAAAAGCATGGCGAAGTGCTGTCGCCGCTCGGCCTGTCCTATCTCGCAGGCATTTTGCACTACGCCGTCCCCAGCACCGTGTTTGCCACACCGACCGTCAACGGCTATCGGCGGTTCCGGGCGAATTCGCTGGCGCCGGATCGCGCCGGCTGGGGCCACGACAATCGCGGCGCCATGATCCGCGTGCTCGGCGGCGCCCACGATCCGGCGACGCGGCTGGAGAACCGCGTCGGCGAACCGGCGGCCAACCCCTATCTCTTTATTTTGTCTCAGGTGATCGCGGGGTCAGCGGGCATCGCTGCGAAACTCAAGCCACCACCTGCGGATGACGCCCCCTACACGGCCGAGCGTCCGCCGCTGCCGAACAGCCTGCCGGAGGCACTCGATGCGCTCGACAGGGAGCCGTTGTTCCGCCGCGAACTTGGCGATATTTTTGTCGACTATTTCATCGCTCTCAAGCGCAGCGAATGGACGCGCTTTGAGCGCGCCGCCGGCGAAGCCAAAGGCGCGCTGGAAAGCGAGGAACCGACCACGTGGGAAGAAAACGAGTATTTCGATTTCTTTTGAGTACTTTTCCCTCCCCCCCTGTGGGGGGGGGCTAGGGAGGGGGGTGGTGCGGTGACTCTCGGCGAAGACGGTTATCAAAACGACGTTACTGTTAGCGCGTTACCTCACGACCCCCACCCCCGCCCCTCCCCACAAGGGGTAGGGGAACAGGCAAGGAGCGCCTCATGACGGCGATGGAGAAGATTGGTTCGCCGCGAAGCCGCATCAGCGGCACGGCGCTCTACGACTGGGATTATCTGGTCCAGGAAGACCGCGCTCACCGGCTGATCTACACCGATCCGGCGATCTTCGAAGCCGAGATGACGCAGATTTTCGGCGGCACCTGGACCTACCTCGCGCACGAAAGCGAAATCCCCAAAGAAAACGATTTCATCACGCGCCGCCTCGGCTTGCGGCCGCTGATCATCGTGCGCGACGGCGAAGGCAAGATTCGCGCGCTCTACAACCGCTGCACCCATCGCGGCACCACACTGTGCCGCTGGGACAAGGGCAACTCAAAATCCTTCCAGTGCCCGTATCACGGCTGGAATTTTCTCAACACCGGCCGGCTGCGCGGCGTGCCGTGGCCCGACGGTTATGCCGACGACATGCGCGACCCGAAATACAATCTCGCCCAGGTGCCGCGTGTCAGCTCCTATCGCGGTTTTCTGTTTGGCACGCTCAATCTGGACGCGCTGCCGCTCGACGAGCATCTCGGTCCGATCGCCAAGATCATCGACGAGTGGCTCGACCGCAATCCCGGCAGCAAAATCGTGGTCTGCGAGGCGAACCGCTTTCGCTACAAGGGCAACTGGAAGCTCGCCTACGATAATTCCTGCGACGGCTATCACGTCGCCTATTCGCATCGCTCGCTCTTGGAAACCGAGAACCGCTTTGCCGGCGAGAATGCCAAGGGCATGGCCTATTACCGCAACTCGCCCGACGCGCTGGCGATGTACATGCGCTACACCGGGCACGGCAATCATTTCAAGGACAAGCGGCCTAATCTGGAGAAGCGGCCGGGCGGATTATGGGCGCTGGAAAGTGCCCATCCCGGCATGGAGCATTACGAGGCCGAATTTCTGCGCCGCTATGGCGACCGCGCCTTCGCCCTGCTCGATCTCGCCGGCTCGGAACCGGTCAATATCAACGTGTTTCCAAATTTCTCGCTGCTCGGCAACCACATCCAGGTGTTCGAACCGGTCGGCGTCGCCGAGACCAACGCCATCTGGTACGGCACCATGATCGTCGATGACGGCAGCATTCCGAGCGACGCCGTCACCGACATCAACGCGCTGCGCATGCGCACCCAGGAAGGCTTTCCGAACTTCGGCGAAGTTGATGACATCGCCAATTTCGAGCAGATCCAGCACGGACTGATGGCGGTCGAGGACGAATGGGTCTACATGAATCGCGGTTTCGGTATCCCCGGCCGCATCAAGGCAAACGACGACGGCACCATCACGGCGCCGGCCACCGACGAAGCCTTCATGCGCGAGCATTTCAAGGAATGGAAACGGCTGATGAAGGGCCCGCAGAATCTCGCCATCACGCGGGAGCCGTGATGTGAGCGGGGAAGCAACCGCCACAGCGACCGATCCGTCGCGCAGTTCGCACTACGTCAACGATGCGCTCTATCGCGACTTGATCGCCCATTTCACCGATTGGCAGGACGACGCCCGCGCCGTCGCCGACCTTACCGTGCGCGACGAATTCCGCCGGCTCATTGAACGCGAAGCAAGGCTGCTTGATCAGTTGCGCTACGAAGATTGGCTGAAGATGTACGCCGGCGAGTGCATCTATTGGGTACCGTCGACGCCGACGGCCGGCGACCCACGGCGCGAAATCTCCGTCATGTTCGACGACCGCCGCCGGCTCGAAGACCGCATCTATCGGCTGCGTACCGGGTTCGCCTGGTCGCAGGCGCCAGCCTCGCGCACGGTGCGGCTCGTCACCAATGTGGAAGTCTTCGCCACCGCCGGCGACGACGTGCGCATGCTGCGCTCCAATTTTCTGATCAGCGAATTCTGGGGCGACGAGACGCGCGTGCTCACCGGCTGGGCCGGCTACCGCGTCGTGCGCGACGGCGGTACGTGGAAGATTCAAGCCAAGCAGGTCAATCTCATTGACTGCGATCAGTGCATCCGCAATCCAAGTATTATTTTGTAGTCGTGTTTTCCTTTCCATCAAACCGTCACCCTGAGGTGCTCGGCGCGAAAGCGCCGAGCCTCGACGGGCGACGGCCGCAGCGCCTCGGCCGAAATCCTTCGAGGCTCGCTTCGCTCGCACCTCAGGATGACGGAAACTAAGCATGTCCAATCTGAAACTCACGCTTGCATGCGGACGCTATGACCGCACCCAGCCGCTGATCGACGGCCGTGTGCCGGTCGAAGGCGTCGATCTCACCTTCCTGCCGCTGCGCCCCGGTGAAACGTTCTGGCGCATGCTCAATCACGCCGAGTTCGACTGCTCGGAAATGTCGCTGTCGTCCTATACGATTCTGCGCTCGGAGGGCGATACGCGGTTCATCGCGATCCCGGTATTTCCATCGCGCGTGTTCCGGCATTCCGCGGTCTATTTGCGCGCCGACAGCAAGATCGTGAAGCCGCAGGACCTCAAGGGCAAGCGCATCGGCGTCGCCGACTATCAGATGACGGCGGCGGTCTGGGTGCGCGGCTTCCTTTCAAGCGATTATGGCGTGCGGCCGGAGGATGTGAACTGGGTGATCGGCCGGCCGGTGCGCACGATCAAACCGCCGGAAGGGCTGCGCGTCGAATTCATGAAGCTGGACACCACGCTTGAGGCCATGCTGGAGCGCGGCGAGATCGACGCGCTGGCCACGGTGATGATTCCGCCCGCGCTTGGCACGACGATGCGCCGCCTGTTTCCCGATCACCGCCAAGTCGAGCGCGAGTATTACGAGCGCACCCGCATCTTCCCGATCATGCACACCTTCGTGCTCAAGACCGCGCTGTATGAGGCGAACCCCTGGCTGGCGATCAGTTTCTATCGCGCCTTCACCAAGGCGCGCGACATGGCCTATTATTGGATGCATGACACCGACGCGCTCACCGTCGGTCTGCCGTGGGTGATCGATGAGCTCGAAGCGACGCGAAAAATCTTCGGGCCGCAGATCTGGGATTATTCGATCGAGGGTAGCCGGCCGACTCTCGAGGCCCTGGTGCGGCACCTCGACGAGCAGAAGCTGACGCGCCGCAAGATGAGCGTCGAGGAGCTGTTTGTGCCCAATATCGGCCCGGGCATGGGCGAATATCTGCGCGCGACCGCGGAGGACGACCGGGCTTGATCGTCCGGCTGCGGTCCGCCATGTATGGCGGGCGCTGACCGGTCAGCGCCCTCCCCGTCATCAGCCATTCCGCAGGTTTCCGCGATGCCGCCAGCCGCCGACGCCACACCCCGCGCCAAACCAATCCCGCTGCGCGATTTTTTCCGCAATCCGGATCAGTCCGGCTTCCAGCTCTCGCCGGACGGCAACTCGCTCGCGTTGGTGCAGCCGTACAAGGACCGCATGAACGTGTTCGTGCGGCCGCGCGCCGGCGGGCCGGCCGTGCGCGTCACCAGCGAAACCGAGCGCGACGTCGCCGATTATTTCTGGAAGGGCTCGCACCGCATCGTCTATTTGAAGGATTTCAAGGGCGACGAGAATTTCCATCTCGTCGCCGTCGATGCCGATGGCAAAAATATCGTCGACCTCACGCCGTTCGACAAAGTGCGGGCGATGATTGTCGACGACCTGTACGACAACGACGACGAAATCCTGGTCTCGCTCAACAAGCGCAACCCGGAACTGTTCGACGTTTATCGGATCGACCTCAACAGCAAGGAATTGACGCTGGTGGCGGAGAATCCCGGTAACATCACCGCTTGGATCACCGACCACGCCGGCCGTATCCGGCTTGCAATCGCGACCGACGGCGTCAACAACAGCATCCTGCACCGTCTCGATGACGACAGCGCGTTTGAGACGGTGATCACCACGAATTTCAGGCAGCACATTTCGCCGCTGTTCTTCGATTTCGACAATAAGCTTTTGTTTGCCGCCTCCAACATCAATCGCGACAAGTCCGCGATCGTGCGCCTCGATCCAGCGACCGCAAAAGAGGAAAGCCTGATTTTCGAGCATCCCGAGGTCGACGTCGCCGGGCTGGACTGGTCGCGCAAACGCAAGGTCTACACCGAAGTGCAGTTTGTCACCTGGAAGCGCGAGCGCAAATTCTTCGACGCCGAGATGCAGGCAATCTATGCCGATCTGGAGCGGCAGCTTCCCGGCTGTGAGATCGACCTGCAGAGCTCCAACAAGAATGAAACGCTGTTTGTCGTCGCCGCTTGGAGCGACCGGACGCAAGGCGTGCGCTACCTCTACGACGCGGCGGCGAAAGCGCTCACGAAGCTTGCCGAAATCGCGCCGTGGCTCGACGAGAACGAATTGGCCGAGATGAGGCCGATCACATACCAGGCGCGCGACGGCCTCACCATCCACGGCTACCTGACGCTGCCGCGCGGCGGCGGCAAGAATTTGCCGCTGATCGTCAACGCGCATGGCGGACCGTGGGCCCGCGACGCCTGGGGTTATGACCCCGAAGTGCAGTTTCTCGTCAACCGCGGCTATGCCGTCCTGCAGGTCAATTTCCGCGGCTCGACCGGCTACGGCCGCAAGTTCTGGGAGGCGAGCTTCAAGGAGTGGGGCCGCACGATGCAGGATGACGTCACCGACGGCGTCAAATACGCGATCGCGCAAGGCATCGCCGATCCGAAGCGCATTGCCATCTACGGCGGCAGCTACGGCGGCTACTGCACGCTTGCGGGTCTGGC
Source organism: Xanthobacteraceae bacterium (assembly GCA_036511795.1). Taxonomy (GTDB): domain Bacteria; phylum Pseudomonadota; class Alphaproteobacteria; order Rhizobiales; family Xanthobacteraceae; genus BOG-931. The sequence goes on along the minus strand of DATCBO010000075.1, from coordinate 42,609 downwards.
CTTCACACCCGAACTTTATGCCTGCGGCGTCGACTATGTGGGCGTGTCGAACCTCTTCACCTTCCTGAAAACCATACCGCCGTATTGGAAGCCGATGCTCGACATGCTCTATGAGATGGTCGGCAATCCGGAGACCGATAAGGATTTACTGGCCGCGGCCTCGCCGGCGCTGCACGCGGATAATATCCGCGCACCGCTGCTGATTGCGCAGGGCGCGCAGGACCCTCGCGTCAATATCGAGGAATCAAACCAGATGGTCGCCGCGCTGAAAAAACATCACATCGATGTCGAGTATCTCGTCAAGGACAACGAAGGCCACGGCTTCCATAACGAGGAAAACCGCTTCGAATTCTACGAAGCAATGGAGCGGTTTCTGGAAAAGCACCTGCGTTGACCACGCCGGCGGGCGCTTGCACCGACAATGGGTTAGACGACCCGCACGTTATTGGGATTGCGCGTCGGATCGCGCCAGAATGTATCGGCTTCATATTTGTGGATCAGCTCCGGCGGCAGCACGGATTTGCGCGACGGCGCCTGCACGCGACGGCCGACGCGGTGCAGGCCGGGAGTGCCGAGCCGGCGACTCTACGACGTGAGCAACGACAACATCACCGCAACATTGTGGTGGGACAAGTCTGCCTGAATGGACGGTCTCCGGGTTCGGCAAATTCTCCGGCCGCGCCAACGAGACCGACATGCTGATGCGCAACTCGAATACCGGCGCATTCGAGGTCTACGACATCGTCAACAATGCGATCACGTCATTCGCCCCCATGGGCCAGGTTGGCCTGGAGTGGTCGATCGCCGGCTTCGGCGATTTCTCCGGCAAGGCCAACGAAACCGACATGCTGATGCGCAATTCGAATACCGGCGTGTTCGAACTGTTCGATATCAATAACAACACCATCGCCGCTGCCGGCCCGATAGGCCAGGTCGGCCTCGAATGGTCGATCGGCGGCGTATCGGCCACTCCGGCGGCGGCGCCGCCAACGACCCAGCTCACCGGGACGACTGTCGATCCGGCCGCCGCGTCGAGCAGCGCGACCGCCCAGCTCACGCAGGCCATGGCGGCGTTTGCGCCAACTGGCGCAGCGCCCGCCGCCCCCTCGCCGCTTGAACAGGTAACGCCACCGTCCGCCACCGCCACCCTGCTGACGACGTCGAACCACTCCTAGGCGTTTAAGCGGCGCGCCGATAGCTGCGGACATTCAAACCCCGGGCATCGGCGCCACATTGGCGGGCCGCATCTTGTTGTCCGCGTGGTGCGGCGACGCTAGGGTGCGGGGCCGGACGACAACGACAAGCAACGTCACCGGCACGCGGAACAGGAGGGCGCCATGACGGGGGTGCCGGCTGATGCCGATGATCGACAGCGCGTGATCCGGCTCGGCGCTAGCCTATCCGGCGCGGCATCACGAAACTCCGGCGGCGACGACAGCCGCGTAACACCCCCCAGAGGTACCGCAGTCATGCCCTATCAAGCCATGCAGCCGCCGATCCTGTCGTTTGCCGAACGCGACCGCCGCTGGGCGCGCGTGCGCGAACTGATGCGCGAGCGCGGCTTTGCCGGCATGCTGGTCGCGGGCTTCCGCGCGCGCGAAGCCTACGAGACCTACATCAGCGACGACTACAACGAAGGCTGCGTCATCTTCCCGCTCGAAGGCGATCCGGTCGTCATCACCTGGGCGTACCTGCGCGTGATGCGGGCGCGCTGGTCGGCCGAACGCGGCAACAAACTGTGGGCCGACGACTATCGCGTTGCGACGAGCGGCACCGGCGTTGCCGACGTGCTACGCGAGAAGCGCCTTGCTGACTTAAAGCTCGGCGTCGTCGGACTGCGTTCGCAGGCGCCGACCGAAATCTACGGCGCCATCCCCGCCAATTTCTGGTCGGAGCTGACGGCCGCCGCGCCTAAGGCGGAATGGGAAGACGTCTCCGAGGAATTCAGCCATCTCATGCTGGTCAAAAGCGAGGAGGAATTGGCGCAGGTGCGCTACGCCGCGCACGTCGCCGAAGAGGCCTGCAAGGTGATCGCCGAGGTAACGGCGCCCGGCATCGGCGAGGAGGTCGTGTTCGCCGAAGCGACACGCGAGATGCTGCGCCACGGCATCGGCGTCCGTTATCCGACGATCGTGATGAATTCCGGCCCACACACGCTGTCCTGGGGTCCGCCGCGCTGGACCACGAGCGGCGAAGCGCCGCGCATCCTGCAGCGCGGCGACCTGATGCAGGCCGAGCTGATGCCGATGTGCGGCAATCAGGAAATCCAGGTGCAGATGACGGTGGCGCTCGATCCGCTCGACGATACCAGCAAAAAGTGCGAGCGCGTAGCGTACGAGTCCTACGCTGCCGGCCTCAAGGCGCTCAAGCCCGGCATCACTTTCGCCGATCTTCTGGCCGCAATGGAAGAACCGCACCGGTCAGCGGGATGCTGGGGCTACACACCGCTGGTGCATTCGCTCGGACCGCACTTTCTCGCCGGCCGTACCCAGGTCAACATCGACCAGGCCGATCTCAACGTCACCTTCGTCGGCCCCAATGCGGCGCGCCAGCGCAAGGCCGTGATCGTGCCCGGCATGGTGTTCGCGTTCGAACCCAATGCCTGTATCGGCAATCATCGAGTCAATATCGGCGGCACCGTCGTCGTCACGGCGACAGGCTGCGAGGAACTTAACCACATTCCCTCGACCGTGACGCACAAGCAGTGAGCACGCGCTTCGCCGGGCGCCACAAAGTGCCCGCCAAATCGCTATTTCGACCACGCCGGTTGCTTAAAATTGCGCGGCTTTCTACAAATATCCAGGATGGAACGTGGCTTCAGGGCGGAGGATAAAATGCGCGTATTGATCAAGTCATGGCTGTTGGGCACGACGGCGCTGGCGCTGCTGACTGCAGCCGCCGACGCCCCGGCCACGGCGCAGCAAAAGACCATCAAAATCGGCTTTATTTCGACATTCAGCGGGCCGGCCGCAGCGATCGGCAAGGACATGCGCAACTCGTTCGAGCTTGGCCTCGATCAGGTCGGCCGCAAGCTCGGCGGCATGCCCGTCGAGGTCATCTACGAGGACGATCAGATCAAGCCTGACGTCGGCGTGCAAAAGACCAAGAAGCTGATCGAATCAGATCACGTCGACTTCATCGTCGGCTACATCTGGTCGAACGTCGCGGTGGCCTCGCTCAAGCCGCTGGTCGATTCCAAGACCATCACCGTAATAACCAACGCCGGCGCCTCCGAGATTGCCGGCCCGATGTGCTCGCCCTACGTATTCTCCACCTCGTGGCAGAACGATCAGACGCCCGCCGCCATCGGCACCTATATGAATGAGAAGGGCGTCAAGACCGCCTTTCTGATGGGACCGAACTACATTGCCGGCAAGGACATGCTGCACGGCGTGCAGTCGACCTTCAAAGGCAAGATCGTCGGCCAGGAGCTGACGCGCTGGCCCGACCAGCTCGATTTCTCGGCCGAACTGTCCAAGGCCCGCGAGGCCAAGCCCGACGCGATCTTCGCCTTCTATCCGGGCGGCGCCGGCATTCAGTTCATCACCCAATACGCGCAAAGCGGGCTGAAGGGACAGATCCCGCTCTATACCGCGTTCACCATCGACGATCTGTCGCTGCCACGCTTGAAAGACCTCGCCATCGGCGTCCCCGGCGCGCAGAACTGGGTCAACGACCTGCCGAACGACGCCAACAAGAAGTTTGTCGCCGACTACAAGGCGAAATTCCACACTTCGCCGTCGTTCTACGGCGCCGACACCTACGATGCGGTGGCGCTGCTCGACAGCGCCGTCACCGCGGTCCACGGCAACCTTTCCGACAAGGAAGGCATGCGCAAGGCGATGGAGAAGGCGGACATCAAATCGGTGCGCGGCGACTTCAAGTTCGGCAACAACCATATTCCGATTCAGAGTTTCTACCTGCAGGATGCCGGCAAGAACGCCGACGGCAGCTACGCGCTGCACACCGTTTCGCTCATCGTCAAGAACGATCAGGACAAGTACCACACGCAGTGCCCGATGAAGTGAGCTGGCTGCACTGATTCACATCCGTCATCCTGAAGGTAGCGGCACGCGTAGGGGCGGCCCTTGTGGCCGCCCTCAACCCGCGTCATGCATGGGCGCCCACAAGGGGCGCCCCTACGGGCGCGCTCGGATCTCAGGGTGACGAACAGATGCTCTACTTCGTCGAGCAGTGTCTCAACGGCGTACAGCTCGGAATGCTGCTGTTTCTCCTGGCGGCCGGGCTGACGCTGATCTTCGGCATTATGGACTTGGTGAACCTGGCACACGGCTCGCTTTACATGCTGGGCGCCTATTTCGCCGCGACCTTCGCGGCCGTCACCGGCAGCTTTGTGCTCGGCGCTCTGCTCGCGCTCCTCGCCACCGCCGCCTCCGGCATGGTGCTGGAAGTCATCGCCATCAGGCCGCTCTATGGCCGCCCGCACCTCGACCACGTACTCGGCACGTTCGGCCTCATCTTGTTCTTCAACGATCTCGTCCGGCGCATCTGGGGGCCGGACGGCATGACGCTGTCGCTGCCGAGCGAGATGCTGCGCGCCTTCCAGATTCTCCCGGGCGTTTACTACCCGCTCTACCGTCTCGTCATCATTCTGGTCACGCTCGCGGTCGCCGCCCTGCTCTATCTTCTGGTGATGCGCACCCGGCTCGGCATGCTGATCCGCGCCGGCGCGTCGAACCGCGAGATGGTTGGCGCGCTCGGCATCAATATCAAGCTGCTCTACACATTGGTGTTCGGGCTCGGCGCGTCGCTTGCCGGCTTCGCCGGTCTGATGCAGGCGCCGATCCTCACCGTCCAGATCGGCATGGGCGAGAATATTCTGATCCTCGCCTTTGTGGTCATCGTCATCGGCGGCATCGGTTCGATCCGCGGCGCGTTCGTCGCCGCCCTGATCGTCGGCCTGCTCGACACGCTCGGCCGCGCCTTCCTGCCGGACCTGTTGCGCGCCGTGCTCAGCACCGACGCCGCGCTGACTTTGGCGCCCGCTTTGTCGTCGATGTCGATCTACATGCTGATGGCGACGGTGCTGGTCATCCGGCCGGAAGGTCTGTTTCCGGCGGCAAGCCGATGAAAACAGCACGCGAGGATTCCGGCAAAACCGGTTTCGCGTCCCGGCTCGGTGCGCGCACCGCGCTGACCGCAACGATGCTGGCGTTGCTGGCGCTGGTGCCGCTCTATGCGGCGGTCACCGGCGATCCATTTGCGCTGACCTTGTTCACCCGCATCGTCATCATGGCGATCGCCGCGGTGAGCCTCGATCTCATCATGGGTTACGGCGGCATGGTGAGTTTCGGCCATGCTGCGTATCTCGGCATCGGCGGCTACGCCGTCGGCATTCTATGGAAGGAAGGCATCGTCTCGGGTTTCGTGCAATGGCCGGCCGCCATCGCGATTTCGGCGCTGCTCGCGCTCGTGGTCGGTGCGCTCAGCCTGCGCACGCGCGGCGTCTATTTCATCATGATCACGCTTGCCTTCGCGCAGATGATCTACTACGTGGCACAAGGGCTCGACCGCTACGGCGGCGACGACGGTCTCACCATCGGCCAGCGCAGCAGCTTCGCGGGCCTCATCGATCTCAATAACAACACGCTGTTCTACTATATCTGCTTCGCCGCGCTTATCGGCAGCATCTATCTGGTGTCCCGCATCGTCAACTCGCGCTTCGGTCTGGTCATCCAGGGTGCGCGATCGAACGAGCGGCGCATGCGCGCCATCGGCTTTCCGGTGTTCCGCTACCGGCTCGTCTGCTTCGTGATTGCCGGCGCGCTGTGCGGCTTTGCCGGTGCGCTCCTTGCCAATCACACCAATTTCATCAGCCCGGCGATCATGTTCTGGACGCGCTCCGGCGATCTTATGGTCATCGTGATCCTGGGCGGGCTCGGAACGCCGTTCGGCCCGGTGATCGGCGCGGTGGTCTATCTCATCCTGGAAGAGGCGCTGTCGCGCGTCACCGAATATTCCGGCTTGTTCCTCGGGCCGGCGCTGCTTTTGGTCGCGATCTATTTGCGCGGCGGTATCGCGGGACTTTTCAGAAGGAACGCGCCGTGAGTGCGCCGCTGCTGCGGGTCGAAGGCCTGACCAAGCGATTCGGCGGCGTGGTCGCCGCGGACTCGGTCGCGCTCGACCTGGCAGCCGGAGAATTTCACGCCGTGATCGGACCGAATGGCGCCGGCAAGAGCACGCTGGTCGCGCTGCTGTGCGGCGAGACTGCACCCGATGGCGGCAGCATCCGCTTCGACGGCGGCGACATCACCCGCTATGCCGCCGATCGAAGGAGCCGGCTCGGGCTGGCGCGCTCGTTTCAGATCAGCTCGCTGTTTGCCGATTTCACCGCGCTCGACAATGTCGCACTCGCTGTGCAGGCCCATGCCGGCCACTCGTTTTACTTCTGGCGGGACGCGCGGTGCGACCCTGTCCTGCGCGAACCGGCCATGGCTTCGCTCGCCGCGGTCGGCCTGGAAGCGCGCGCCGGCACACGCGTCGACCGCCTGAGCCACGGCGAGCACCGTCAACTCGAAATCGCAGTAGCACTCGCCAGCAAGCCGCGGCTGCTCTTGCTCGACGAGCCGATGGCCGGCCTTGGCTCCGACGAAACCGCGCGCATGACGGCGCTCTTACAAGAGCTCAAAGGCGCCATCACCGTACTGTTGATCGAGCACGACATGGAAACGGTGTTTGCGCTCGCTGACCGCATCACCGTTTTGGTCTATGGCCGCGTCATCGCTTCGGGCGATCCGGCGGCGATCCGGGCCGATGCGGCGGTGCGCGAAGCCTATCTTGGCGAGCAGGACGCTCACGCCGGTGCCTGAGAAAAACAGCAAGGAAAATCTGCTCGAACTGTCCGGCATCGAAACCAGCTACGGCCAAAGCCGCGTGCTGTTCGGCATTTCGCTTTCGATCGCGCCCGGCGAAATGGTGTCGCTGATGGGCCGCAACGGCATGGGCAAGACCACGACCGTGCGCTCGATCATGGGCCTGACGCGCGCCAGCGCGGGCTCGATCCGCTTCGCCGGGGAGGAGATTCGCGAACTGCCCGCCTACCGCGTCGCCAAGCTTGGTGTCGGGCTTGTGCCCGAGGGCCGGCAGGTCTTTGCCAATCTCACCGCGCGCGAAAATCTCGTCGCCACCGCGGCCAATCGCGGCGGCGCGCCCGATCCGTGGACGCTGGACAAAGTTCTGGCGCTGTTTCCTCGGCTTGCCGCACGCTCAGGCAGCATGGCCAATTTGCTCTCCGGCGGCGAGCAGCAAATGCTCGCCATCGGCCGCGCGCTGATGACCAATCCGCGGCTTCTCATCCTCGACGAGGCGACCGAAGGACTGGCGCCGCTCATCCGCGACGAAATCTGGCGCTGCCTGCAGGCGCTGCGCGCCGTCGGACAATCGATCCTGGTCATCGACAAGAATGTCGCCGCGCTGACCCGCATCGCCGACCGGCATATTATTATCGAGCGCGGCCGCGTGGTGTGGACCGGCACCTCGGCCGAACTCGCCGCCGCCGTCGACATGCAGCACCGTTATCTTGGCGTTTGATGACGGTGTCCATCGACCCTGAACTCAGGCCGTTCCCGGATGCGGTGCAGCGTGAAATGGTGCGCCGCTGATCCGGCATCGTCTCATGCTCTGAGCTCGGCCAAAAAGGACGGCAGAAATCTCGTGCGCATCTCTTTGAGCGAGCAGATCCGTTTGCCGCACGATACCGCCCTGCCGGTCGCGGGTTTGGCGGCGACGGAGAACCCTTCGGCTCAGTAAATATCCTTACGGGCAACACCCGAATATCACAACCGTCTGGATCGTGTCACGATCCTTGGCATGATGCAGACCCAGTCAACGTATTTCGAAGACCGCAAGACCGCCGAGTCTCTGTTGGGCCAAGCGCATCTGTGCGAGCAAATCGCGAGCGCCTGCTCCGACGAAACCGCCGCGGATAAATTCAAAAAAATGGCGCGCGATTGCAGACAAGCCGCCGCGCGACCGCCCGACAACAGATGACAAGCACGCCCCAATTCGAGGCCGCAACGCTTTACTTTAAGCCAACGAACATTAGAAATTGATGACCATGCCGCATCGATCTGTAGCGGCATCGACCCGTTGGAAACATTTCAAACAGGCAGCACGCGAGCTTGAAGAGATCGCCATAGGTAGCAATGCCGATGGTGTTCAGATTTTAACGGGTTAAACATCTGACTCTCCCTAGTGTCGGTTGAAACCAGAGCCTTCGCGCCTCGGCTGGCCGCCAAGACAGGCAAAGTTGTAAGGCCCGGCATGCCAACCAAGCTTTCAGAAGCAATCATCCGGCGCGCAGTAGAAGCGTGTCCGAGCGGCATGGTGATGACCGACCGGACCGGAAAAATCGTGCTGGTCAATGCCGAGGTCGAGCGGTTGTTTGGCTATAGCCGCGAAGAATTGCTGGACCATTCCGTGGACATGCTGGTACCAGAAGGCGCGCGCGCGGGCCACGCCGCTCGTCGTAACACCTTTGCGGCGTGGCCGGAGGCGCGCCGCATGGGCATCGGCCGGGACCTCTACGGCCGGCGCAAGGACGGCACGCAGTTTCCCATCGAGATCGGACTTAATCCGATCCAGACCGACGACGGGCTTCTGATCCTGAGCGCCATTACCGATCTCACCGAGCGCAAAGCGGCCGAGGAACGGTTTCGCCGCGTCGTCGAGAACAGCCCGATCGCCAAGATGATGACCGACCAGAACGGCACGATCATGCTGGTCAATATCGCCACCGAGCGATTGCTCGGATACCGGCGCGACGAATTGATCGGCAAATCCATCGAGATTCTGGTGCCGCCGCGAATTCGCGGTGGTCACATCAATTTTCGCAAGGCGTTCGACGCGCATCCCGAAGTGCGCTTGATGGGCAAAAGCCGCGACCTCTCCATCGTCCGCAAGGACGGGACAGAGCTGCCCGTAGAGATCGGGCTCAATCCGATTCAAATGGCGGACGGGATGATGGTCCTGAGCGCCATCGTCGATATCAGCGAACGCCAGGAGGCGATCCGCAATCTTGCCGCACAGCGCGAGGAATTACAGCGTTCCAACGCCGATCTGGAGCAGTTCGCCTATGTGGCTTCGCACGATCTGCAAGAGCCCTTGCGCATGGTCGCAACCTATGCCGAGCTGCTCGCGGAGCGCTACCAGGGCAACCTCGACGAACGGTCCGACAAATATATCAAGTATACGGTCGACGGCGCTCGGCGCATGCAACAATTGATCAAAGAGTTGCTCGAATATTCCCGCGTCAGCTCTAACGCCAAGGTTCCGATCCAAATCGAGAGCGCGCTGGTCGTGGAATATGCCATCCAGGCACTCAAAGTGGCCATCGACGAGAGCGGCGCGGACGTAGCCCACGACAAGCTGCCTGCCGTCCGCGCCGATCAGGCGCAGCTCGGCCAAGTGTTCCAGAACCTGCTCGGCAACGCCATCAAATTTCACGGCGACCGCCCGCCGCGAATCCGCATCTGCGCCGAACAGCGCAACGGCAAATGTGTGTTCCGCGTCGAAGACAACGGTATCGGCATCGACAAGCAATATGCCGACCGCGTGTTTCAGATGTTTCAGCGGCTGCATGAGCGCGGCCAATACGAGGGCAACGGCATCGGGCTCGCCATCGTCAAGAAGATCGTCGAGCGCCACGGCGGGCACATCTGGTTCGAATCCGAACCGGGATGCGGCACCACATTTTACTTCACCATCCCAAGCGCATAAGGGGGGCAGCCGCAGTGAAAAAACGTGTCCACGTTCTTCTCGTCGAGGACAATCCCGCCGACGCTGACCTGACCACGGAAATCCTGACGGCAAGCAAGGAGGTGGATGTGTCATTGGCCAAGGACGGGGTCGAGGCCCTGTCATTACTCGAAGGCGACGGCGATTGGTCGCAACGCGGCCGGCCGACGCTGGTGTTGCTCGACCTCAACCTGCCGCGCAAGGACGGCCGGCAGGTTCTCGCCGTGCTTAAGGCCCATGACTTGCTGCGCCGTATTCCGGTCATCGTGCTCTCGTCGTCGGAGTCCGATTTTGACATCACCAACTGCTACGAACTCGGCGCCAATTGCTACATCACCAAACCGGTGGATTTGCAGACGTTCCGTTCGATCGTGGGCGCGGTCGAAAACTTCTGGCTTGGCAAAGCCAAGTTGCCGCGCCGCGATGGCCATTCAATGGCCACCCGGATCGGCGCGGGCAAATAAGATAGTCTTACTGTTGCCGAGTCATCCGAGCGATCAAGCGCCGGCCGACCGTCTTTTGGAAAAGGCCGCGCTTTCCTGAGGATTCAGCAAGTGGCGGTAAGGCAAGTCGATGTAAAATATTGTGCCGCCTGAGCTCGCGGGGACATGGTCGATTTCACCGCCAAGCCACCTCATTGTTTGTTTGGCGATACTCAAGCCAAGGCCATTCCCGCCCTTCCGGCGGGCGTCCGTCGCCTCGACCTGCGCGAATTTCTCGAAAATGAGAGTCTTGAATTCGACGGGCACACCCGGTCCTCGGTCGCGCACGGCAACGCGAACTGCACTCTCCCCCGATTCGATCGAAACGACAGCCTCCTCGCCGCGCGGCGAGAATTTTACCGCGTTAGATAAGAGCTGAGCCAGCACCTCAGTCAGACGATCGGAATCGGTATCAACGACAACATCGGCGTCATCTCCATCAAAGCGCACTGACACGCCAAATTGCTCGGCCAACGCAAGATTGCCTTCGATCGCCCGCCTGACAACGCCTTTAACATCGACCGTTCTGAAGTTGAACGTCATCATGCCGGCTTCGATTTTTTCAAAGTCGAGTATGTCATTCACCAGGCGCGTCAGGCGCACGCAATTGTTGTGCGCCATGGCGATGAGCCGCTTCGCCTTTTCGGGCATTTCGCCAACGGCCCCGTTTGCCAGCAAGCCGAGTGGCCCTGCCATTGTCGTCACTGGCGTCCGCAACTCGTGACTCACGGTGGCGATGAATTCGTCCTTCATGCGCTCAATGCGCTTCTGATCGGTAATGTCCCGCGCAATCGCGCAGGCCGCGATGATGGCATCCGACGGCGACCGGATTGGCGAGATGCTGAGCGAAACCTGGATCGGCTTTCCGCTCTTTGCAATGCGCACGGTTTCGTGATGTTTCAGCCGATCCCCGCTGCCGATTCTAGCCAAAATGTCGCCAAGCTCGATGCGGCGCTCCTCTGGCACGATCATCTCGACAGTCTCGCCGACGATTTCGGCGGCGGCGTAACCGAACAGTCTTTCGGCTGCCGGATTCCACCCTGTAATGGTCCCATCCAGCGCCGTGATGACAATCGCGTCCTCGGATGATTCAACAGCGGCGACAAACAGCCGCTCTCGCTCCTCCTGTACCGAGAGCTTGGCCTCGGCGTCGCGCCGCTTCGCCATCTCGCGTTGCCGCTCCAGCTGCTCGACTTGGAGGAGTCCGGCAAGCCGCGCATAGAGGGCGCCGGTCTGCCGCAAAAGCACGAGCAGCACAAAACTTGCCGCCATCATCCCGTAAACGCGTCCCGCATAGAAGCCCAGATCAAACCGCCCGCCGTTTAGAAAGGCACTGAGGGCGACGTTGAGCAGCCACGTGCACAAGACGACGGAGAGCCAAAGGTCCAGGACGGTGCGAACTCCCGACAACCGCAATACCACCAGTGCGATAGTCGTCAGCAGCAGCACGGCCGCAACAGCGATGAACAGCCCGCTCGCCGCCCTGTCGCTCGTCATGAGATCCGGCAACGCCGACTGTCCCACGGTCGCCAAGAGCGTCAGCGCAACAACTGCAGCGACGACGGCGCCAATCGAGAGCAAGACGGCGTGGCGACCGAGGGCGCCGTCTCGGCCGATGATGCGCGTTCGGTTCTTGAGTGCCGCGTAAGCCATCGCCGCAAACGGAAAACCGGCGTGCCAGAATATGTACACCCAGGCAGTCGTATGCGGCCCGGCGCCAAGCAAGCCCGGTTCAGAGAAAAGACCAGGAAACGTCAAGGCATGCGGGACGACCATTAACCCAGTGAACAGATAACCGGAGGCCAGACCAAGTAGCGCGGGCGCGCGCAAGATTTTGAACTGCATGAACAGAAGGGAAGCCGTCATCAGATCACTGAACGAAATTGCCGCATCGTACATCGGCATGAACGGCCATACGGGCGCCAATTGGTGCTTGGCGAACGGCAGCGATATCAGGAAAGCAATCGACGAGACGGCGATGACTGCGAATGCGAGCCGACGATCTTGCGGACCGGCAGGAACTGTCGAAGGAAATGCTGTTGAGGGCTCGGCCACGGCTCGACTCCGTGACGCTTTTAAAAGAGAGCGCGATTAATTTGTGATGAAGTCTGGCCTAAGCACAAACACCTAGCAGGGCGCGCCACGAAGGCACTCAATGCCGACGCGCATTCGCATCAAGCAACTGACACGCAGCCGGCGGTTTGCCGTCAGGTGGCGGATCGCCTCGTCGGCGGGTTTGGGAGCGCCAAAATAGTAGCCCTGCGCCTTTGTGCAGCCTTCGGCCCTCAGCCGTTCGAGCTGTTCGGGCGTTTCAACGCCCTCCGCAATGGTCGCCATGCCAAGGCTGCTTCCGAGCCCGGTCACCGCGCGGATGATCGCAAGGCTATCGCCGCTTTCGTCGAGATCGCGGATGAACGATTGATCGATCTTGATCTTGTCGAACGGAAACTTGCGCAGATAGCTCAGCGAGGAATAACCAGTGCCGAAGTCGTCCATCGAGATCGCGATGCCAAGGTTGCGCAACTGGTGAAGCGTGGCCAATGTACCCTCGCTGTCTTGCAGGAGGACGGTTTCGGTAATCTCCAGCTCCAACCGGCGTGCCGCGAGTCCAGAATGCGATAGAGCGCCGGCGACGACCCCCGCCAGATTTGCGTTCTTGAACTGCGCCGGCGACAGATTGACCGCGACGTGCACATCCTCGGGCCATTTGGCGGCCTGCGCGCAAGCCTCCCGGAGCACCCACTCCCCAATCGGAATAATGAGGCCGGTCTCCTCCGCCAGCGGAATGAATTCGAGCGGCGCCACCAAGCCCCGCGTCGGATGCTGCCAGCGCAACAGCGCCTCGAAGCTTGTCACCTCGTTCCGCTCGAGATCGAAGATCGGCTGGTAGTGAAGCTCAAACGCGCTGTGTGCAACCGCCTGACGCAGTTCGTGTTCGAGAACCCGCCGCGCCTGCATGCTGGCATCCATCGCCGGCTCAAAGGAACGGAAGGTGCCGCGGCCATCGCCCTTCGCCCGGTACAATGCCATATCGGCATTGTTCAGGAGCTGGTCGGCGCCGGTTCCGTCCGCGGGCGCCAGCGCGATGCCGACGCTGACGCTGATCGGGACTTGATGGTGGCCCAAGACCATCGGCGCATTCATGACCTCGACGAGCCTTTGCGCCAACGCCCTTGCGGCCGCGGGTTGATTGCTCTCCAATTGCAATACGGCGAACTCATCGCCGCCACGCCGCGCAACTAGATCCGTCTCACGAACGGCGCTGCATAGGCGCTCGGCCGCGCGCTGGAGCACCTGATCGCCGCTTTGATGACCGAGCGTATCGTTGACATATTTGAAATGATCGAGATCGAGGCAAAGCACGGCAAAACCTGCGCCTCTGCCCAACTCCGCCACGGCGGTTTCCAATCGCTCCCTGAACAGGGTGCGATTCGCAAGGTCGGTCAGGCTGTCGTGCCGCGCCATATAGGCGATCTTGTCCTCGGCTTGGCGGCGCTCGGTGATGTCCTCGAAGGTTTCGACCCAGCCATCGATGCTGGGCATGTGCTCATGAGAAATCGCAAAAATGCGTCCATCGGTTCGCTGGAACACCGTTTTTCCCGATTTCTTCTCGCTTGCCAGGGCGTGAGCCCATTGTTTGATGCCTGCGCGACTCTCCTGGCCGAACGGCGCCTTCCGTTCAGCCATATCCATCAGCTCAGCCATCGGCATCCGCGGCCTGATTTCGCCCGGCGGGATATTGAACAACTCCAAAAAGCGGCCATTCACCACCACGACTTCGGCGTTGTGGCTCAGCATGCACAGGCCTTGGGACATGTTGTGTAATGCCGCTTCAAACTGGATGCTCTTTTCGCTCAGCCGCTGATCGACAATCGATCCGAACGACACCGATGGCCAATACAACCACCGCCGCGGCTGCAATGAGAACCGCCAGCTCACGAGGCGGTATTGACGACGGCGTTACCAGCAGAGTCGGGTCCGGGATGAGATTGACCGCACCCATTGCGGTGAAATGCATGGTGACGATCGCAGCGCTCAGCGCAAGCGATGCCGCCAAGGACGTCGACACGGTGTTGCCTCGCATGGCGAGATCCAAAGCAACGATCCCCAGCACGGCGCCAAGCAAAATCGAGGCGACGATAAGCTGGACCGACCATGTGATTTGCGCCGGCACTTCGAGAGCACCCATGCCGAGAAAGTGCATGCTGGCAACGGCGAAGCCGATCGTTGCGCCACCCAGCACGGTGCACCAACGCCGCTCGCCCATGATTGCAATTGCACCGCTCAGCGACGTCATAACCGCGGCACACGCCAGCGACAGCGCGGTCAAAGTCAAACCGAAGGCGACAGGCACACTTGGCCGGTATGCAAGCATCGCAATGAAATGCGTGGCCCAGATGCCGAATCCACCGGCGGCGCCGGCGCCGACAATCCATGCCACCCGTGCATGCCCCGTAACGCTGCGTGCGCGCTGAAACAAACTCACGGTGACGATGCTGCTGATGAAGCAAACGAAGGCCGCAAGTGCCACCAGGCGCAGATCGTGTTGACCACCGAGACAGGACAGAACTCGAAACATGACGCCTCACCGATTTCAATCGCGACGCCGTTCGCACGGTTTTGATCCTGGCCAGCGGCCTTCGGGGCTTTAGTTGAGAATTTGCCCGTCAAGGATACCGCCGGGCGCCGGACTTCGTTACCAGCAAGCGCAAATGAACACGGCTGGCGCGCCAAATTCGGAACTTTCCGATCCTGGTACATTCGTCGCGCTAAGGCGCGGTTAAACAGGCGCTACGGGCTATTACGTAGCGACGATCACGAGCCGCAGCGTGTCATCGCGAGAATGATCGACTCGACGCGCAGCAAGAGATCCGTCACGTCGGCGGTTGCGTGGTAACCGGATAATAGGTGAACGGGTCTGCGGGACCGCCGCGGCCCCGCCGTTCCACACGTTGGACATGAGCCAAGGCCCGGCACTCGGCGCTGACCCGTGCGTGATAGCCCTCGTTTCCGAACAGCCTTCGCGCCAACGCTGTCGCGGTCAGTTCGGGAGCCTCTCGGATAAGGCGTTCTACATCTTCAATAAGCATTGGCGATGCATAGCGCAGCCCACCAAAGCCTCGCATTGAGCCAGATCAACCCGGAGTTTCGATTCATCACCCAAGCCGTTCGGCGATGGTGTCGCCGACACGCAAGGCATTAGCGATGATCGTCAACGTCGGATTGACCGCGCCGATCGAAGGAAAAAAGCTCGCGTCCGTCACGTAGAGATTGTCGATTTCGTGCGCCTTGCAGTTGATATCCAGAACGGATTGCGACGGATCGGTACCGAACCGCAGCGTACCGGCTTGATGCGCCGTGCCGCCGATGGGAATGTTCTGGCCGAGATAGAGTGAGCGGTCGAACAGATGCGGGTGGATTGCGAGCTTGTTGCAAAGATCGCTCAATTTCTGCCGCAACCGCATGTGGCCTTCCATGTTGGCCACGGCGAGATCGAGAAAAACACGGTCGCCGTCGTAGTAGATGCGGTTTTCCGGCATTGGCAGATCCTCGGAGGTCAGCCAGAAGTCGAGCGAATGCTCGGCGATCCAATCGAAAGGCTTTTCCGGAAACCACTGCATCCGCTGCGGCAGGCCATCGCCGCGAATCTGCACCCCATCCGACTTGCCCACCATCTGGATATGGCCGAGCGGAAATGGCCAGTCATCCGCACGGAAGTAGAAATCATTCAGTCCCAGCGTCTTCTGAAACTTGGTCGGGTTGGGCGTATGCGAGACCGCCAGCACGACGCTGTTGTTGTGCCGCATGTAGTTGCGCCCGACCATGCCGGAGCCGTTGGCCAAGCCATTCGGGTGCCGATCATTGGCGGACCGCAACAGCAACAGGGCCGACGACAGCGCGCCGCAGGCAGCGATGACGATGTCTCCCGAGTAGACGGTGCGTTCGCCGGAGCGCACGACCTCGACACCGGTAATGGCGCGACCACTGGGGCTGGTCGTCAGCCTCTCGACGTAAGATTCGGTCAGCAGCGTCAAGTTGGGGTAGGCAGCGAGCGCCGGATCGACGCAGATGACCTGGGCGTCCGCCTTGCCATTGGTCAGGCACGGGTAGCCGTCGAAGGCGTTGCAGCGAATACACGGCGAGTGCGGCAACGCCTTGCCGTCGCGTTCGTCGAGCAGGATTCCGACCGGCAGATGGAACGGGTGCATGCCCTCGCGCTTGAGCCCGTCGAAGAGTTCGGCGATGCGCGGCTCATGCGTCAGCGGCGGGTAGGCATAAGGGGCGCGCGACGGCGGCTCGGTCGGGTCCTCGCCACGCAGCCCGTGGACGTGAAACAGCTCTTCGGCGCCCTGGTAATACGGTTCGAACACGTCGTATTTGACCGGCCATGCTGGCGAGATGCCGTCCGGATGCTTGATTTCATCGAAGTCGCGCTCTCGCAGCCGCAGGAGCACCCCGCCATAGACCTTGCTGTTGCCGCCGACGAAATAATGCAGGCCGGGACGAAAAGTCCGACCGGCGGAACAATACCAAGTCTCGTCGGCTTGATACCGTGCGTCGACGAAGACAGCCTTGCTGTCCCAATTTTCGCGTTCGCGAGGCAAATAGGTGCCCCGTTCCAGAAGTAGTATCCGTTTCCCGGTCCGCGCCAACCGCAGCGCCATGGTGGCGCCTCCGGGGCCGGAGCCGATAATTACAACATCGTAATGTTCGCTGCTCATCCAAAAGTCCCGTCCTGCCGCCACTGTGATTAAGCAATAATGACGGAGTTGGTTCGGAATTCGAAAGATATTCCGATCGGCATCTGCAAGAGCCTCGTGAAAACGCGTGACGATCAGGCGGTCCATAATGTCCACGTTCGCTATCGCTATTACGCTGGCGTCCCGCATCCTCCTTGTTCTTCTGTTCTTGCCGTTCAGCGCGCTGGACAAGCTGCTCGATTTCCGCAGCGCCGTCGCGCAGGCGAAGGAGGCAGCGTCCAATAAGACCGCTGCAACATTCCTCATCCTGGCCGGTCTTTTCGTCGAAATATTCATGTCGGCCGGTGTC
Source organism: Xanthobacteraceae bacterium (assembly GCA_036511795.1). Classification (GTDB taxonomy): domain Bacteria; phylum Pseudomonadota; class Alphaproteobacteria; order Rhizobiales; family Xanthobacteraceae; genus BOG-931. The sequence goes on along the minus strand of DATCBO010000075.1, from coordinate 25,321 downwards.
GTGACCGGCATTGCCGACCGGGCCTGCGCGTTCGTGCTGGCCGGCTATTGCGGCGTGACCGCACTGGTCTGGAAGCGATTCTGGCGCCCCGGCGACTTCTGGGCTGACAGCAATGGCAAGGCGCGCGCCCTGTTCTGGGATTTCTGGAAAAACCTCGCGGTGGCGGCAGGTTTTCTGTTCGTCACGTTCGGAACGACCGCATCTTCAGTCGATGCGTTTCTCGGACATCCCACCCTTTCATCGCATCCTTACAGCGTGACGCACGAGGTGCGGCCTTGAATGCCGAATCGTCTCCACTTGTCTCCTACTGGCATGTCTGGAGCGACGCCGATGGCGTGAGCCACCAGACGCGCTGCCAACTGACGGAGTTTCGAAAGGCGGCAATCCAACCGACTGCGGCGCCGCAATGGATCGGCGCCAAGACACGGCACGATACCATCGTCTTTGTAACGGTGCTGCCGGCCGGATGGATCGGCGACTGGCATGAGAACCCGCGGCCGCAATGGATCGTTCCGCTGTCCGGCCGCTGGTATGTCGAGACCATGGATGGGGTTCGCGTTGAAATGGGGCCGGGTGACTTGTCGTTCGGCGAGGACCAGAACACGCGCGCGCGGGATGGCAAGAGAGGCCACCTGTCCGGAACGATCGGACCACAGCCTGCGGTGCTGATGCTGGTGCAGTACGAGACCGCGCCGACCATCGCGTCGGCTTGCCGCTTCAGGTGACCTATGGATGGTTTTGACATCCGCTCGGCGCGCTTCTCGCATTACATCTTGAGTAATGCGTCGCTAGAGGTGCTTGCCAACGGCTTTCGCTGGATCGAGGGGCCGGTCTGGATGGGCGATGCCAACTGCCTTCTGTTTCAAGATCTCCCCAACGACCGCACCATGCGCTGGGCCGAAGCGACCGGCGTTTCGATCTATCGTCAGCCGTCGCACTATGCGAACGGGCAGACGCGCGACCGGCAGGGGCGATTGATCGGCTGCTCGCATCGCAGCCGCTGCCTGTTTCGCACCGAGTATGACGGCCGCATCACCACGCTGGTCGAGCGCCATGACGGCAAACGACTCAACTCGCCGAACGACGTGGTGGTGAAATCGGATAATTCGATCTGGTTTACCGATCCGCTCTACGGCATTTCCACCGATTACGAAGGCGGACGCCAAGTCTCGGAGCAACCGCCCGCCGTCTATCGTTTCGACCCGTCATCAGGCGATATCACAATCGTGGCGAACGATTTCGACGGTCCGAACGGACTGGCGTTCTCACCGGATGAGAGCCGGCTCTATATCGCCGAGACCGGCGGCCAGAACCAGCAAGCGCCGCGACAGTATATCCGCGCGTTCGACGTGCATCCCGACGGCATGACGCTCTCCGGCGGCGGGGTCTTTCACAAAATTGAGCCTGGATATTGCGACGGTATGCGGGTCGACGAGGACGGCAACATCTGGAGCAGCGCGGCCGACGGCGTCCATTGCATCGATCCGAGCGGCGAACTGCTCGGCAAAATCCTGGTGCCCTATCGGGTCGCCAATATCACCTTCGGCGGGCTCGCCAAGAACCGCTTGTTCATTGGCGCGTCGGCGACGCTCTATTCGATCTTCCTGAATTGTCGCGGCGTGCAAGTGCCATGAGTGAAGCACTGCGATTAGCCCGGATCGTTGTGATCTGCGAAGACGCAGCCTCGCTCGCCGCGTTCTATGGGCGTGCGTTCGGCTTCGCTTATCGCGACGGGCCAAAAGCGGATCCGGGGCTCGCTGAACTGATCGGCGTTGCGGGTGCAGCGGCGGAAGTGACAGTCTTGCGCCTGGGCGATGAACTCATTGCACTGGCGCAGACGCTTCCACGCGGACGCCGGTATCCCGCCGACGTGGCCGGATGGAATCCGCTGTTCCAACACTTTGCCATCGTCGTTTCAGACATGGCAGCCGCCTACACGGCCTTGCGGGCGATCAGCGGCTGGACGCCGATTTCGACCGACGGACCGCAAGTCCTGCCGCCGTCTTCGGGTGGAGTAACGGCATACAAGTTTCGCGATCCGGAGGGACATCCGCTCGAACTTCTGGCGTATCCCACGGGGACCGTTCCCGCGCACTGGGCCGATCGAGCCAATCGAGCACGAGGTCCGTGTCTCGGAATCGATCACTCGGCGATTTCCGTCGCGGATACCGAGCGAAGCGTTGCGTTCTACGGCGGCCTGGGGCTGAAGCGGATCGCGAGTTCGCTCAATCAAGGGATCGAGCAGGAGAAGCTCGATGGTATTTGTTCGCCAATCGTCGAAGTCACCGCCATGGCGCCGGCCGCGCAGTCGACGCCCCATCTCGAGTTGCTCTGCTATCGCGGTCGCTTTCCGCGAAGCCAATCGCTCGCTCAGCCAAACGATGTCGCATCGACACGGCTGGTATTCGATGTTGCAAGTCCGCTCGAATGTGCGCCGTCGATTGCGCCACGTGATCCTCTTCCCTCTGACTCGGCAACATCGCAACCCGGATCGATCTGCATGCTGCGCGACCCGGACGGTCATCTGATTAGTCTCGAAATCCCTCAAGGTGAAATATGCCGACACATGCGGTAACTCCGCCGGGCGCTCCCGGAATCCCGCCACGCTGGACTAGCAGCGCCAAAAGCGGTGTCGGCACCGCCGCCGGCGGGGGCAGCCGTGCCTGGTTCACGATCAGCCACGGTATTCTGAATGAGATCTACGCATCGCGTCTGGACACGGCCTGCATCCGAGATTTCGGTTTCATCGTGACCGCCAAGGACTATTTCTCGGAGGAGAAGCGCGACTGCGATCACACCATCAGATCGGTGGAAGACGGTATTCCCGCGCTCCGCCTGGTGAATACGGCACGAGACGGGCGCTATCGGATCAGCAAGCTGGTGCTGTCCGATCCTGACCGTGAGGTCATCCTTCAGGAGATCGCATTTGAAGCGATGAAGGGCGTGCCCGGGGATTATGCCTTGCACGCGCTCATCGCTCCGCATCTGGTCAACGCCGGCGCCAACAACACCGCGTGGTGCGAAGATTATAAAGGACACGGCATGCTGTTCGCCGAGGGCAGAGGCATGGTGGTGGCGGTCGCCGCCTCGGTGCCGTGGATCGCGCGCTCGGTGGGCTATGTGGGTATCTCCGACGGTTGGCAGATACTGTCCCGGGGCGAGGCATTGCGGCAGGAGTACGTACGCGCCGAGAACGGCAATGTCGCCCTGTCTGGAACGCTCGATCTGGCCGCGGCGGACGGGCGTGCGCTGCTGGCCATCGGCTTTGGTACGCAGCCGGAGGAAGCCGCCTTTCGTTCACTCATCAGTCTGCAGCAAGGCCTGGAATCGATGCTGCGGCATTACTGCGCCGGTTGGCGCGAGTGGCAAAGCAGCCTGATCCGCTTGGACGAGCCTTGCGCCGAGGGAGAGCTCAACCGGTATCGAGTCAGCACGACCGTTCTGGCTACGCACAGGGATGGCGAGTCGGGAGCGATCATTGCGAGCTTGTCGATCCCGTGGGGTTATTCCAAGGGCGACGACGATCTCGGCGGTTATCATCTGGTATGGCCCCGCGATCTCGTGCAAATCGCCGGAGGCTTGCTGGCGGCGGGGAGCCCGGATCAAGCCAAGGCCGTGCTTGAGTATCTGGTCGCCGTCCAGGAAGCCGACGGTCATTGGCTGCAGAATTCGTGGCTCGACGGCCGCCCATACTGGAGCGGCATCCAGCTCGACGAGACCGCCTTCCCGATCCTGCTTTACGATATGCTGCTGCGGTCCGGGGCGATCAAGCAGCCTGACATCGCCCGCCATTGCGCCATGATCGAGGCCGCCGCCGGATATATCATCCGCAACGGACCGGCCACGCCGCAGGACCGCTGGGAAGAAGACGCGGGCTATTCAACGTTTACCTTGGCCACCGAGATCGCGGCACTGCTCGCAGCCGCCGACGCCATCGAAGCCGACGGCAAGGTCGCGATGGCAGACTATGTGCGTGAAGTCGCCGACGGATGGAATGAGAAGATCGAACAGTGGACCTATGCTGTCGACACGGTGTTATCGCGGCAGCTTGGCATCGAAGGCTATTACATCCGCATCGGCAGTCCATTGGGCGGAGATGCGTTGGGCGACCGTCAACTCATCCCAATCCGCAATCGCAGCGATGGCAATGCCACGCTCGAAGCCGAGTTGCTGGTCAGTCCCGATGCTCTGGCGCTGGTGCGATTTGGCCTTCGCGCGGCGGACGATCCCCGCATCGTCAACACCGTGACGGCCATCGACGCGGTGCTCAAACGCGAATTGCCGGCGGGGCCTTACTGGTACCGTTACAACGGTGACGGCTACGGCGAACACGCCGACGGCAAACCATTCGACGGCTCCGGCATTGGCCGGCTTTGGCCGTTGCTCACCGGCGAGCGCGCGCATTATGCGCTGGCCGCCGGCCGATTTGATGAGGCGCGCCGGCTGCTTCGCACTCTGGAGGCTTCCGGGAGTCCCGGTGGCCTGTTGCCGGAGCAGATCTGGGACAGCACCGATATTCCGGCCCGCGAGCTGTTTCTCGGCCGACCGTCGGGAAGCGCGATGCCGCTCGCGTGGGCACACGCCGAGCACATCAAGTTGCTCCGGTCAGTGCGCGACAAAGCGGTCTTCGACACGCCGCCACAGACGCGCAATCGCTACATTCTTAATAAGCCGCCGCCGGCTCCGGTGTGCTGGCGGCTTGCGTCGCCGATCGGAACAATAGCTCATGGCCGGCTGCTGCGCCTTGAGTTGTTGGAGCCGGCCCGTGTGCACTGGTCGGCGGACGACTGGGCAACCGTCGTCGACACCGATACCAGACCGACCGGCCTGGGGATGCATATTCTCGATATTCCGATCGAGGCGCATAGTGCCGAGGCCACAATCCGCTTCACGTTTTTCTGGACTTTGAGAAACAGCTGGGAAGGCAAGGATTTCGAGGTTGAGATAAAGCGGACATGATCTTGGTATGCGAATCAAAAATTCTAGGAAAGCTGCCGAGTATTTCTGGCTGCAAATCCGCAGCAAAATGCTCGTGGAATCAAATGGTTCTAACTCTGCAATTGATTCGGCTTGACTCCGCCCGCGCGGGGCGTAGAAGCGCCGGCCTCTCGCTCATGTAAGGACACTGGCCGCCTGACAACGGCTGGTGGAGCGAGGTGCGGTTCCCGCGAGCGAGGGCTTGTCACCTTCGCTCCCGGGCGGCTTCGGGACAACGCCCGGCCGGCATCATGACCGGTCTGCGACTATGTCGCTGGACTGGGACAGGCGGAGGCAGGCAACACTTGCTTCTCAGCCACGTCCCAGGAAGTGCGTCTGGAGCTGAGCGGCGGCGTTGGTTCGCTGCCGTAAGTGCCGCGGTGGAACGCCGTCAGACGAGCGCGCTGCGCTTCAGCGCGCGCCGCACCCGCAGGTGCGGCCGTTGACTACGCGTCTGGCGGCGTTCCGCCTCCTTTCATTTCCGTCCGTTCGTCCGTTCGTGCGCCGTGCCTGATCGTGATGAATCCGGCCGATCCACCGCCGGAGGCATCTGGCAAAGGCCGGGATCGCGGCGAAGTTTTTGGCTTGGCGTGCTGCATAACTCGGGCGCGAACAAAAAACGCGCCGCGAGAACGGGAACGCTTGCGTCATTGTGAGCCAACGAACCCGTGCGAAGTTGCGCAGTCCGATGACAGCATCAGTAGAACTCCTTAGCGGATTATTGCGGAGGCGGTTTTTAGCTAATGCGTAATGAGGCCAATCGAGTATGCGCTCGGCAGGCCGGACCACACCCCGGCACCCGGCGGCGCGACGCAGGCGGCAGACAGAATTGGGACATGATCAGCTTATGGGGCGTGAACCGATGAACGTGTCCACGACAGCGCCTCGGCATGGCATTCACCGCCTGCTCGGCCGCATCGACTGGAACCGGCGTGCGATCGGTGACGCCGCGGTTATCCTTTTGCTCGCAATCTTGGCCTGGGCCCTGAGCGAGCGATTCGACCTGTTCGCCGCTCTCATGAAATTCCAGGCAGTCTATGGCGATTGGGGCCTCGATGATGTGGCGATGCTGTTTATCGTGCTCGCGTTCGCTCTGGCGGCCTACGCGTGGCGCCGCCTTGGGGACCTCACAGCAGAAGCGCGAGCACGGTGCACAGCGGAAGCCGAAGTCAAGCGCGGCCTATCGCAACTGACCGAAGCGCGGAGCTTTCTCGACAGCATCGTCGACAACGTTCCGGCGGCGATTGTCGTGCGCGTGCTTCCGGATGCCCAATTTGTGCTGGTCAACCGCGAGGCCGAGAGGCTGCTCGGGATCCCCCGCAGTGCATTGCTTGGAAAAAGCGTCGACAAGCTGTTTCCGGACGCGCCGGCGCGTCGGATTCAGGAGCACGATCGGGTCCAGATCGCCTCGCATCAACCGGTGGTATTCGGAGAGGAAGTCCAACTCCCGTCGGGGTCAAACAGTGCACGCATCACGATCTCGACTGGGCTGGCTATTCGCGACGATGCCGGCCAGCCGCGTTACCTGGTCAACGTGGTGCAGGACATTACCGAACGAAGGCGCGCCGAAGAGCGGATCGCGCACATGGCGCATCATGACCCCCTCACCGATCTGCCCAATCGGGCGGCCTTTCACGATGCGCTGCAAGCCGCGCTCGTTCGCGGCAAAACGGACGGCGAACGATTTGCGATGATGTGCATCGACCTCGATCGTTTCAAGGAAGTCAACGATGTGTTCGGGCACGGAACGGGCGATGGTCTGCTGTGCGAGATCGCCAAGCGTCTCCAGGCGGTATGCGGCAACGCCTTTCTGGCGCGGCTCGGCGGCGACGAATTCACGATCCTCTGCGCCGGCGGCGAGCAGCCCGCGGCGGCAGAAGCCCTCGCCGATCGGCTGCTGCACGCCCTGGAGGACGATATCGAGACATGCGGCCACATTTTGCGCGCCGGAATGAGCATCGGCGTCGCCGTCTATCCGAACGACGGCGAAACGGCGGAAATCATCCTGGCGAATGCCGATGCGGCGCTGTATCGCGCCAAGGCGGAGGCGCGCGGCAGCGTGCGCTTTTTCGCCGCCGAAATGGACAAGCACCTGCGCGAACGGCGCGCGCTGCAGCACGACTTGCGCGCAGCGCTCGCCCGCGGCGAAATAACCTTGCACTATCAGCCGCAGGCCTCGATCGCGGGCGGCATTGTCGGCTTCGAGGCCTTGGCGCGCTGGAAGCACCCGACGCGCGGCTTCGTGGCGCCTGGCCAGTTCATCCCGCTCGCCGAGGAAAGTGGTCTCATCATTCCGCTCGGCGAGTGGATCCTGCGCGAGGCGTGTCGCGAGGCCGCGTCGTGGCCGAAACCGCTGCAGATCGCCGTCAATCTTTCGCCCGTGCAGTTTCGTCACGGCGATCTGCCGGCGCTCGTGCATACCGTTCTGCTCGAAACCGGCCTCGCTCCGGCGCGACTCGAAATCGAAATAACTGAAGGCGTCCTGATCGACGATTTCACCCGCGCGGTGTCCATCCTGCGGCGTCTCAAGGCGCTCGGCGTCCGCATCGCCATGGATGATTTCGGCACGGGATATTCGTCACTGTCGTATTTACAGTCGTTTCCGTTCGACAAGATCAAGATCGACCAGGCATTCGTTGCCAATCTCGAGCGCAATCCTCAGTCGGCGGCGATCATCCGCGCCGTCATCGGCCTCGGCCGCGGACTCGATCTGCCGGTTGTCGCCGAAGGCGTCGAGACGGCGGAGCAGATGGCCTTCCTGACGCACGAAGCTTGCAACGAAGTTCAGGGCTATTTTATCGGCCGCCCCGCGCCGATTGACCGCTACGCGGAATTGACCGGCCGAGCGGCGCCCCTGCAGGCTCTAGCCAGTTGAGCCCGGCTGGCCGAGGCCGGCGCGAATCAGCAACCGCAGGCTTCGCGAATGCGATCTACCAAAGCGTTGCCGAGAAACGGCTTTTCGACGATTGGCACATTTGCCGCGGCGGCGCGGGCGCTGAGCGCGGCGCTCGGTTCGCTGATGATGAGGATCGCCGGCGCCGCGAAACTCCGCTTCCGCAATGTCGCGATGGTTTCCAGCCCGCTCAAGCCCAGCATCTTCTGGTCGATCACCAAACAGTTGCAGTCGTCGAGGTCGGCGGCCCGCAGCAGCGCCCCGCCGCTGCCGTAGATGCGCACCTTGAATCCCTCCAGTTCCAGAGAGAATTTGAGTGAATTGCACACCGGCGGATCATCGTCCACGACGGCCACAATCGGACTTACGCGCGTCGGTGCGAGTTGGCCCATCATCATCTTCGTCCCTGCCGCGGGCACTTTAGAGCAGCATGGGACACATCAGACCGAGCCGCATTGATTTGGCTCAATTGTCCAAAAATGCAGGACGTATGGTTATCCCCGGAAATTTTTCGCCCCGTCGTTGATCCTGATCAAAGCGAAGTCGCGACGGGTGGCGAAATTGCCGCCCGCATGGGCCGGGCGTTGAACAACAAGGCGAGGGCTGAAGACGATATGGGTCAGTTGCTATTCAGGTGTCCTAAGACCGGCAGGGACTTTGACAGCGGTTTTCAGGCCGGCTCGTCAGAGATGAATCTCGTGCCTGCCGGGGCCAAATTTAAGGTCCGCTGCGAAATCTGCGGCAATCTTCACGAATTTAGATTTTCCGACGCCAAGGTGAGGGAGAAGGCAAACCCGCGCCGACGCTGACGCTCTCGCTCTCGATCCACCGCTCAGTCAGCACCGAGCATGCCGGCAATCAACGCCATACGCACCAGCTCGGACAAGCTCCCGGCTTGCATCTTGTTCATGAGATTGGCCCGGTAAATCTCGACCGTGCGCGGGCTGATGCCGAGATCGTAGGCGATCTGCTTGTTGGCCCGGCCGGAAACCAGCCCGGAAAGCACGTCGCGTTCCCGGGGCGACAGCGCCGTCAGCCGCGACTCGATTTCGGCGCGCTCGCCGTGCCGCCGCTTGTCGCCGTCGCGCCGCTCCAACGCCCCACGCACACTGGCCAGCAGCACTCTGTCGTCGAACGGCTTTTCCAGAAAATCGACCGCGCCGATCTTCATCGCCTCGACCGCCAGCGGCACGTCGCCGTGGCCGGTAATGACGATGACCGGGACTTCGACGGCGAGTTCCTTGAGGCGCCGCAACAGGTCGATGCCGCTCATGCCAGGCATACGAACGTCGGTGATGACGCAGCTCCAACCGAGCTTCGGCGCCAGATCGAGGAAGACCGCGGCAGAGGCGTAGGTCCGCACCTCGATGTCCGCGGTTTGCAGGAGAAATGCGAGCGATTGGCGGCTCGCCTCGTCGTCATCGATTACATGCACCAGAAGATTCTCAGACGGCATCGCCAACCTCCTCCCTGGCCACGGCAGGCAGCTTCAGCGAAAAGACGGTCCCCCCACCGTCGTTTGGGCGCGGCGCGATCGATCCGCCATGGGCCTCGACGATCGTGCGCGAGATTGACAGCCCTACTCCCATGCCCTGTGCCTTCGTGGTGATGAATGGCTGAAACAGCTGCGCGGCGATTTCCGGCGCGATGCCGGTGCCAGTGTCGGCGACGCTGATCTCCACCATGTTGTCCGGGCCGGGCGCTGCTGACACCACAAGCTCGCGCTTGTCGCAGCCTTCCATCGCCTCGATGGAGTTGCGGATGAGATTAACCAGAACCTGCTGGATCTGCACCTTGTCGGCGAGCACGAAATCGGCGCCCGGGACGAAATCGAAGCGCACGCGCACGCCCTTGTCCTTGGCGCCGACTAGCGCCAGCGCGCTCGCCTCCTCGACCAGCTTCCTCACCTCTTCGACCCGCCCCTCTGTCTCGCCGCGGGCGACAAAATCGCGCAAGCGGCGGATGATCTGCCCGGCGCGCAGCGCCTGATCGGCCGCCTTGTCCATGGCGTCGCGGATCAAATCGGCGCGCTGGTCGGTGTTGTTCTCCAGCAGCCGGCGCGAGCCCTTCATGTAATTCGAAATCGCAGACAACGGTTGATTGAGCTCGTGCGCCAGCGCCGAGGCCATCTCGCCCATGGCGGTGAGCCGGGACACGTGCACCAGTTCGGCCTGCAGTTCCTGCAGGCGCGCTGCGGTCTGTTGCCGCTCGGTCAAGTCGCGAATGAAGCCGGTGAAAAAGTGCTGAGTGGCGGACCGCATTTCACCGACCGCCAGCTCCATCGGAAAGGTCGAGCCGTCCTTACGCTGCCCGACCACGACGCGGCCGATGCCGATGATGCGGCGCTCGCCGGTGCGCATGTAGCGGGCGAGATAGCTATCATGCTCCCCGCGATACGGCCCCGGCATCAGCATCTTGACGTTCTGGCCGATAACGTCCGCGGCGCGATAGCCGAACAAACGCTCCGCGGCCATGCTGAACGACTGTATGAGTCCGCGCTCGTCGATCACCACCATCGCGTCCGGTATGGTATCGAGGATGGAATTCAGATGCGCCGCGCGTGCATCGGCCGCTTGCGCGTTGGCGGAGACCGCCGAGCGGGCGCGGCGCAGCAACTCGCCACGCCACGAGGCGCCTATTCCGACCAGTGCAAACACCACCATGTTGAGCTGATTCGCCGGAGTAAACGTGGCGGAATCGGCGACGAATAGCGCGCCAACCAGCATCCCGAGGACCGTTGCGAAGATTCCCGGTCCCCAACCGCCAAAAGCCGAACCGATCAGAATTGCAGGGATGAAGAACAGGTAGCCGGCTTGGCCGCCGAGCAGCGATTCGAACACGTATCGCATCACCGCCGCGATGGCGACCGCGGCCGCAGCGAGCCCATAGTCCCGCACAGACCGCCGCAATAGCGCCGTTACAGACATGCGCGGGCGAGATTGCGGGGAATTTTCGGCAAATTCAGCCATGCTCTTGCCGTTCCGCGGAACTGGCCAACGGCGCTCGCCCGGTTTTGGAGCGCCACACTGACGAGCCTACGGGAAAACCCTTATGTGCTTTATCTGAATTTTCCGCGTGCAGACCGGGAGTTACCCATAACTCGCGACTCTCCCGGAGGTAAAGGCCCCATGCTCCCTGCAACCGCACTCCACAGCGACGTCATCCGCCGTTCCCCCCGTCCGCCGGTGCCGCCTACGGCACGTACAACGTTGGAGGGCACACTCGATGGCAAACCGCGCACGCAACAGATAGCGCTCATGGGCGCCGCCATGTCGTTTGCGCGCAACGCCGAGATTTTCGGTGAGAATGAGCCTGCCGAGTACCTCTACAAGGTCATCAGCGGCGCGGTACGGACCTACAAGATTCTCAGCGATGGCCGGCGCCAGGTCGGCGGCTTCTATATGCCCGGCGACATATTCGGGCTCGAATTCGCGACCGAACATACGCTTGCGGCCGAGGCAATCACCGACGCCAAGGTGCTGGTGATCAAGCGCAGCGCGCTCGCCGCGCTGGCGGAACGCGACGCGGGGACTGCGCGCGAACTCTATGCGCTGACTGCGCGCGAATTGCAGCGGGCACAGGCCCGCATCATGCTGCTGGTCAAGAGCGCCCAGGAGCGCGTCGCAAGCTTCCTCTTGGAAATGGCCGACCGCGCGGCTGCCGGAAATGCCATCGAGCTGCCGATGTCGCGCCAGGACATCGCCGACTATCTCGGCTTGACGATCGAGACGGTTTCGCGGACCCTGACGTCGCTCGAAACCGCCGCCACGATCGATGTACCGACTTCGCGGCGGATCGTGTTGCGCAATCGCGGCGCGCTGAACCGGCTGAACGGCTAGGTTAGCGCCGCACAGTCCGACTCGGGGCGACCGAAGACGGGGAGAATCGCGGTCATGCAAGTCCGGGACGTGATGATGAGAAACGTCATTGCCGCCAAAGCCGATGACTCCATTCTCACTGCCGCGCGGCTGATGCTGCAGAACCGGATCAGCGGCTTGCCGGTCTTGGACGCAAGCGGTGCTTTGGTCGGCGTCGTCACTGAGGGCGATTTTCTGCGTCGCGGCGAACTCGGCACCAAGAAGCGCCGGCCGAAATGGGTCGAATTCCTGCTCGGCCCCGGCAAGCTGGCCGAGGAATACGTGCATGAATCGGGCAGAAAAGTCTCCGAGGTCATGACACCCAATCCGCACACGGTCGGCGAGGATGCTACGCTGCAAACGGTCGTCACAGAGATGGAGCGCTACCGCGTCAAGCGCCTACCCGTGATGCGCAATGGCCAGCTGGTCGGCATCGTCAGCCGCGCCAATCTTTTACATGCGCTCGCAAGTCTCGCCCGCGAAACGCCGGCCCCGAGCGGCGACGATGCGGCGATCCGCGACCGGATCCTCGAAGCCTTGGCCAAGCAGCACTGGGCGCTCGGGGTCAATGTCGTGGTCAAGAACGGCATCGCGGAAATCTGGGGAACCATCATGGACGAGCGCGAACGGCAGGCCACCATAGTCGCAGTCGAAAACGTTCCCGGCGTGAAGCAAGTGCACGACCACCTGGTCTGGGTCGAACCGATGTCCGGCATGGCGTTTCCATCTGCCGAAGACGAAGCGCGCGACAGCGCGGCGGCCAAGGTCTGAGCAGCGCGACGGCACGACCACGTCAACGGCACCAATCGCAATCACGACAACGATAGCTTGGCGTCGCACACGGCCGGATCGTCGGGATCATGCGCAATTTCGAACCCGAGTTCCTTGCACATTTTAAGCATCGTGGTGTTCTCCGAGAGCACCTGGCCTTCAATCATTCGGATGCCTTCGGCGCGCGCATATTCGATGAGCAATTGCATCAACAGCCAGCCAAGCCCGCGGCCCTTGAGATCGGAGCGAACCAGGATCGCGTATTCCCCCCGGTCATAGTCGGCGTTGGCGTGCAGCCGCGCGCCACCGAGCATTTTGCCGCTCTGCTCCTCAATGGCGATGAATGCCATGGCGCGCGCGTAATCGATCTGGGTCAGCCGCGCGACGAACGGATGGCTGAATTCCTTGACCGGCGCGAAGAAGCGCAACCGCAGATCTTCCTGAGTTACGCCGGCAAAAAACTCCCGGAACAGCGCTTCGTCTTCCGGCTGAACCGGACGGACGAGAACGGCCAAGCCGTCGTTTAATTTCAACCGCCGCTCCCATTCCTTCGGGTACGGCCGGATCGCGAACCGCGGATGGCCGGGCGGCGCGTGGGCGGACCGTTCGACCGGTGCAATTGAGACACGAGCGTCGACGGCGATCACCCCGGTTTCGTCGGCGAGCACCGGATTGAGATCGATCTCGCGAATTTCCGGAAAATCCGCCGCGAGCTGCGCCAACTTGACCAGCAGCAACTCGATTGCCCGCTCGTCGGCCGCGGGAACGTTGCGGTACGCCCGGAGCAGGCGCGACACCCGCGTCCGCGCAATCAGGCTGTGCGCCAGCGACAGGTCGAGCGGCGGCAGCGCCAGCGCCTTGTCGTCGATCACTTCGACCGCCGTCCCGCCCTGCCCGAACACGACCACGGGGCCGAAGGTCGGATCATCCGCGATGCCGACGATCAGTTCGCGCGCCTTGGGGCGCACGATCATCGGAAACACCGTTACGCCGTTGATCCGCGCCTCGGGCTTCGCTTCCCGCGCGCGGCGCAAGATATCGGCAGCGGCCTCGCGCACCACGCGCGCGTTGCCGAGATTAAGCCGCACGCCGCCCACTTCCGACTTATGCACGATATCGGGCGATTGGATCTTCAGGACGACCGGCGTCCCCTCGTCCAGAAACGGTTTTGCCGCCGCCACCGCTTCGTCGGCATCGTGCGCCAGCACAGCCGGCGTGATCGCAATGCCATAGGCCGAGAACATGCGCGTCATCTCGATCGGGTCGAGCCAGCTGCGCCGCTCGCGCAATACGCCGTCGATGACCGGCCGCACTGCCGCGGTGTCGGGTGCAAATTCCTGAGGCAGATTAGGCGGCGTCGCCATCAACAGATCGCGCGCCTCCCGGTAACGCACGAGGTGCATGAAGCCGCCGACAGCGTCGGCTTCAGTCGCATAGCTCGGAATATCGGCCGCATCGAACGTAGCTTCGGCTTCAGCCGCGCCGCCCACCCACACGGCGAAAACCGGCTTTGGCGGGGTGTGCTCGCCGCGGTGTTTCTGCGTCACCGCAATCACCTGCTTGGCGGCATCGAGCGGCGAAGCGAGCGCGGTCGGCACGTTCATCACCAGCACTGCGTCGTTGGCCTCATCCGCGAGCAAGAGGTCAAGCGCTACGGCGTAGCGCGCCGCATCGGCATCGCCGGCGATGTCGGCCGGATCGGCCCGCGACCAGATCGGCGGCAAGGCTGCGTCGAGCTTCGCCATAGTCCCAGGCGAAATCGCGGCGAGTTCGCCGCCAAGATCGGCAAGCCGGTCCACGGCGAGGACGCCGATACCGCCGCCATTGGTGAGGATAGCGAGTCGCTTACCCAACAATGTCGCGCGATGGCCGAGCGTCTCGGCGGCGGCAAACAATTCGTCGAGATCGAGCACGCGTAATAGCCCGGCGCGGCGGAACGCTGCATCGTACACCGCGTCGGACCCAGCGAGCGCACCGGTGTGCGTCAACGCCGCTTTGGCGCCCTGCGCGTTACGGCCGGATTTGACCACGATAACCGGCTTGGCGCGCGCGGCCGCGCGCGCCGCCGACATGAACTTACGCGCATCTGTGATTGACTCGATGTAGAGCAGAATGGCGCGCGTGCCGCGGTCCAGCGCAAAATGGTCCAGTAGATCGCCGAAATCGACGTCGATGGCGTCGCCGATCGAGACCATCGCGGAGAAGCCCACGTCGTGCGTCGCCGCCCATTCGACCAAACCGGCCGCGATCGCGCCCGATTGCGAGATCAGCGCCAGATCGCCGCCATTCGGCATCGAGGCGGCGAAGCTCGCATTGAGCCTGATGTTCGGCAGCATGACGCCGAGGCAGTTCGGACCCACCAGCCGCATCCCCGTCGCGTGCGCCGCTTGTTGGCATTGCGCGGCCAGCGATCCGGGACCATGCCCGAGACCCGCGGTAATGATGATGGCCGCCGGCGTGCCTTTCGCACCGGCCTCAGCGACGACCGACGGAACCGCAGCCGGGGGAACCGCGATGACGGCCAAGTCGGGCGCCGCCGCAAGATCGCGATACGATTTGACCGCCGCCACATCCTCGATCGCGCTGTAATGGGGATTGACCAGCGATATCGCGCCGGGAAAGCCGGCCTGGCGCAGGTTTCTCAAGACCGCGTGGCCCGGCGATGTCGCGCGCGGGCTGGCGCCGACCACGGCCACTGAGCGCGGCGAAAACAGTCTATCGAGCCGAAAGGTGGACATTGCAAAAGCTTGAGATGGGATCGGACGCTATGGTGGTTTGTATTCTAACGCCCGCTCGATATATGCGGTTTCAATAGCATACGTAAGACGGCATTCTTATTTACGAAGATGCCCGGCATTGCGCCGGGCATCCGCAGTGTTACGAATGTGGAGCGAAAAGCGGGCAGTTCAGCCGACCAGCGGTTTCAGCGCCGGGTAGCTCTCGACCACGTGCCACCGCTCGATCAGCCCATCCAGACCCCAGACGTGTCCGGCGCGCTTGGCGATCAGATAGCCAAGGATGCCTGCGTACACGATGTGGTAGTCGACTAGGTAGTTGTTGACGTTCTCGATGTACGGGAAATCCATATGCGCCGTCCAGTACAGCAGCATCAGCATAATGGCGAATGGCGAGCTGACACGCACCAGGAATCCGGAGACGAGCGACAGCCCGATCAACAGGTGGCCGTACTCCACCAGGAACGTCATCACGGGAATGATCGCCGGATTGGTGAACGGCGCATACACCGCGTGAAAGGTTTTCACGTTGCTCAAGAACCCAAGGACGAACTTGGCATCGCCGAAATGATGGATGCCGGCCCAGAGGAACGTCCAGCCCATACAGAGGCGCAGAAACACAATGAAGAGCTTCTCACCATTGGACTGCGAAATTTCCTTCGACATTGCTTCTCTCCCTTGGACGGGTTTGGAAATCTCAATTCCATCGCGGAGCTTACTTTGGCTTTTCGGCGATTGCCTTGATTCAGATCAACCGCCGCGAACACCTAGCGGAAAATACCTATGGTCAATGACGCGCTCGGCTCTTGATCGAAATCAATGCGCGTTGGCAGGCGGATCGAATAAATGCGGGCGAGTTTGCAAGGAGCCCACCCATGCGAAGCACGCAGCAAGTATCGAACATTGAACAGACCTCGCACATCGAAACTGTCAGTTCTGGAATCATCGCCGGCGCGGCGGGCGGTTTGGCCGAAATCGCCTGGGTGACGCTTTACGCTGACGCGACTGGTTGCAATGCCTCCGTCCTGGCCCGCGGTGTGACCTCCGCGGCCGGCGTTGGTGCGCTGTTAACGGAATCGCCGGTCATCCTCGGCGTTGCGGTGCATATGATGCTGGCCGTCACGCTCGGCGTAGCGCTCGCCTACGCATGGCGGAAATTGCGGACCCGCAGGTTCGCAGCTACCGGACCTTATCCGTTCATGCTCGCGGCGCTGGCCGGCGTATGGGCCACCAACTTTTTCATCATTCTGCCGATCGTGAGCCCGGCTTTCGTCCACATGGTGCCCTATGCGGTGAGCTTGACCTCCAAACTCCTGTTTGGACTGGCCGCGGCGGCAGCGCTGCGATGGCGGACGGATCGCGAACCGACACCGAAGATGAACCTCGCACGTCTCCGCTGCGACAAATGCCGATGAGAGCGACTGCGACTCCAGCGGGGGCGACCCCGCCGCCTTGTCCCGCGTAAAGCGGAACGGGGCGGCGGACTATTTTGGCACCCGCTATTCGGCTGGAGTTGAGGCCAATGCCGGGTCCAATCTGGTTAGCGCCGGCGCCAAGGCCGGATAACGCGTCAGCGCGAACAGGAAGCCCGCGACGATCAGGTAAGCGACCGCCACCGTTGGCGTCACGTCAATGCCGACCGCTTGGCCGTGCATGAAGCCGAAGAACGTCAACACCCCGCCGGCAAGCGCAAACCCAGCAGCGTTCACGAATTTCTTGTCGATCACATTGGCGGCGATAGCCGCCAGCACCAAGCCGGTGAGAATGGCGCCGCCGCCCATCGTCTGCAGGCCCGGGTAGAGCACGCCCACATTGGCCAGCTTGTCGAACCCGAGCTTCGAAGCGTCGGTGCCGGCGACTTGCAGCGCGCCATCCATCAAAGTTTTGGCCCAAGACGCGACGTGCGGCGTCAGCGCCAGAATGATCGCCGGTGCGTGGACCTTCGGCGTAGTCTGAAAGGCCTGCGCGCCGATCAGCATGCCGATGTAGAGCAGGATCGGCGAGATCGCGACGATCGGCACGATGGCCAGCAGTAGTGCGATGATGCCGAACCACGACAGGATAATGACCATGACGCCGACGGCGGCGGAATAGCCGATACGGCCGCCCATGCCCTTCCAGCCCGGATGGCCGATATAGACCGCGTTGATGTAAGGGTTGCCCATGAGGCAGCCGATCAGGCTGAAGATGCCGTCGGCGGTGAGCACACGCGTGGTCGGATACGGATCACCTCCGGCTTCCGCACTCTCGACGTTATCCATGGCCTCGACGAGATCGTAGATGCCGAACGGCACCGCGGTTACGAGAATCACGCCGAGATATTTGAAGCCCGCGAACACGTGGCCGAAAGCAGGCAGCGGCACGTTGAAGCCGAAATTGGTGAAGGCATCCATCACGCCCTTACCGCTCAGACCGCCGTAATTGAGACCGAACAAGTTCGAGCCCCAGGCGATGAGCATGCCGACGGCGATGGCGACCAGGCCGGCCGGAATGCCGCCGGGGTATTTGAACCCGCCGAGCCAGCTCACGATGATGACCGCGAAACAGGTCAGTCCGATCACCGGCGTCATGTAGATCTGCAGCGCCGGTGTCATGGAAATGAAGGTGATCGACACACCTGCCAGCGTTCCGAGCAGCGCCGCACGCGGCGTGATCTTGCGGATGATCGGAGCGATGAAGCCGCCGATCATCAAGATGAAGCTCTGGAAGAACACCCATACCAGCCCCGCTTCCCAGCCCTGGATCGGGTCATTGGTCGCGAGCTTGATCGGCAGCATGATCACCAAAGTGACGATGAACATATGCGGCACGCTGATGCCCGACGGCAACGCGCACACGTCGTTGCGCCCGGTTCGCTTCGCCAGCCGGTAGGCGAGATAGGCGTAATAAAACGTCGAAAGGCACATCATCAGGCCCATCGCCGGCAGGATGCGGCCGAACACGATCGGATCGGGCATCTTCAGCACGAAGCGCAACAAGATGGTCAGCGTCAGCATGTTGACCAAGATGTTGGTGCCGAATCCAAAGAAGGCATTCCAATCGCCGGGCGCCCACAAACGCGGGCGAAATGCCGACGGAACTGTTGTGGTCGACATCATAAGCTCCTGTTGTTGTGTTCCCGGCGTTTATGAGGTCGCAAACCGTCCAGCCCCGCGGTCGGACAACGCAGCGAGTGCATCGACGAGCGGTCTCGATCCCGCGATCGAGCCGAAGATGCCGCCCTGCGCCTTGATCATGGCGAGGCCGGCTTGGTGAAATTCCGGGAAATACGAGGCGCAGCAGTCCGACAGCACGATGCAGCGAAAGCCGCGATCGTTGGCCTCGCGGACCGTGGTGTTGACGCACACCTCCGTCGTCACACCCGCCACGAACAGCGTGTCGATGGCGCGATTGCGCAGCATCAGTTCGAGATCGGTCTGGTAGAACGCGCCTTTGCCAGGCTTATCGATCACCGGCTCGCCCGCCAGTGGATAAAGCTCGGGGATGATGTCGTGACCGGGCTCGCCGCGCACGAGAATGCGGCCCATCGGACCGCGCGCGCCGATGCGCTTTTCGGGATCGCCACGTTGGACCTTGTGCGGCGGCGCATCGGATAGGTCCGGCCGGTGACCTTCGCGCGTGTGAATCACCAGCATGTCGAGCCGACGCGCGGCGCCAAGCATGTCCCGGCAGGGCGCGATCGCTACGCGCAGCAGCGAAACGTCATTACCGAGCGCTGCACCGAACCCACCCGGTTCGATAAAGTCGCGCTGCATATCAATGATAACGAGCGCCGCCGTCTCGGTATCGACGACCAGCTCCGCGGGTTCGGCTTCGACCGAAAGGCGTGGCATCCCGAACTCCTGCCTCGCAACGGTAAGCGCCGTAGCAAAATCGGGGCCAGCGCAAAACGCTCCGTTCGAGATGGCCCACATCCGGAACTGCCTACTTATTGGGCTGCCAGCAGATAACTCGCTCATAACAGTATCAGTGCTCGCTTGAGCGAGCCCCGAACTGCCCGCAAATCAACGTCTTCGGGGTTTGGCGCCGGCTCACCCGCTGTGGCACGCGGCTTGCGGAAGGTCATCCAAGACATTTCGCCTTTGGCTTAGGAGACGACGATGAAACGCCGCGAATTTCTCAAATCGGTCACTGCGCTCACTGCCGCCAGCGCGGTATCGGCCC
Source organism: Xanthobacteraceae bacterium (assembly GCA_036511795.1). Classification (GTDB taxonomy): domain Bacteria; phylum Pseudomonadota; class Alphaproteobacteria; order Rhizobiales; family Xanthobacteraceae; genus BOG-931. The sequence continues at coordinate 5,924 of DATCBO010000075.1, read as the reverse complement.
CGGCGATCTGGTCGCCCGCAAAGGCCCAGGCGCGTAAAGAAACCCTCCTCTTGGTCAGCGAGAACGGCCCGAACAATCTCGACATCCACGGCGTCGGCACCAACCGGCCGGGATACGAGGCCTCGTGGAATTGCTACGACAGGCTCATCGCCAACGACAAAAAGACGCTCGCCGACGGCTCAGTGGTTTACGACCGCGACAAATTTCATCCCGAACTCGCCGAGGACATGAACGCGGGCGACATGTCGATCACGTTCAAGCTGAAGAAGAATGCAAAATTTCAGGATGGAACGCCGGTCTCCGCCAAGGACGTGAAATGGTCGTTCGACCGCGCCGTATCCGTCGGCGGATTTCCGACCGTCCAGATGAAGGCGGGCACTCTCCTCAAGCCCGAACAGTTCGTCGCCGTCGACGACGCGACATTCCGCGTCGATCTGATCAAGAAAGATCGGCTGACTATTCCCGATCTCGCCGTGATCGTGCCGGGGATTTACAATTCGGCGCTGCTCAAGAAGCACGCCACCGATAAAGATCCGTGGGCGCTCGAATACACCAAAAGCAACACCGCCGGCAGCGGCGCCTACCGGGTGACGAGCTGGAAGCCCGGTGTCGAAGTCGTTTACGAGCGATTCGACGGCTGGGTCGGCGGCAAAATGCCTGAGCTTAAAAAAGTGATCTGGCGCACCATCCCATCGCCCGGCAACCGCCGCGCGCTGATGGAACGTGGCGACGCCGATCTATCCTTCGACCTGCCGGCCAAGGATTTCTCCGAAATGAAGAAGGAGGCAAAGATCAAGCTCATCTCCAATGCGATCACCAACGGCATGTACAGCGTGGAGATGAACGTCGCGCATCCGCCCTTTAACAATGAGAAGGTCCGCCAGGCAGTCGCCTATGCGATTCCCTACGAGAAAATCGTTGCGGCGGCGATGTTTGGCGTGGCCAATCCGCTGTTCGGCGGCAAGTCGAACGACGTGTCCACGATAAAGTGGCCGCAACCCACCGGCTACGCGGCCAACATGGAACAAGCCAAGGCGTTGATGACCGAATCCGGCGCCGGTGCCTTCAACACGACGATCTCGTTCGATCTCGGCGACGCGGTCAACTGCGAGCCGATCGCCGAACTGATCCAGGAAAGTCTAGCTCGCATCGGCATCACCACCACAATCAACAAGATCCCCGGCTCCAATTGGCGAAGCGAAATGGCGAAGAAGACGATGCCGCTGATGGTCAACTTCTTCTCCGGCTGGCTCGATTATCCCGAGTACTTTTTCTTCTGGTGCTATTCGGGACAGAACGCGATCTTCAACACGCCGAGCTACGTCAATAAGGACATGGATACGCTTATCGACGGCGCCCGCGCCGCGGCTGCGGTCGGCGATTGGCCGAAATACGACACCGACGTCAAAGGCTTCATCTCCAAGGCCTATCACGACGTGCCGCGCGTGCCGCTATTCCAGCCGTATCTCAACGTCGCGATGCAGAAGAACATCTCGGGCTATTGCTACTGGTTCCACCGGCAGGTCGATTACCGCTCGCTGGTAAAAGCCTGATGGGAGTCGGTTTGTAATTCAGCAACGGCGCCGCCATGCTCGCCAACGTCCTTCGCAGACTTGTGACAGTCATTCCGACGCTGATCGGCGTCGTCATCGTCACATTTCTGCTGACGCGCGTGCTTCCCGGCGATCCGGCGGTCTATTTCGCCGGCCCCACCGCGACGCCGCAATCGATCGCCGAGGTTCGCAAGTCGCTGGGGCTGGACAAGCCGCTGCCGGAGCAGTTCGCGCGCTATATCGGCGAGCTCGCTCACGGCGATCTCGGGAATTCGCTCGCCACCGGCCGGCCGGTGCTCGCCGAACTCACCTCGCGGCTGCCGGCATCGGCCGAATTAACGCTGTTCGGCCTGGTGATTTCCATGCTCATCGCCATCCCGCTCGGCATCCTGGCGGCGGTAAAGCAAGGCACCTGGATCGACCACACTTGCCGCATCGTCGCCACGGCCGGCGTGTCGCTGCCGGTATTTTTCACCGGCCTGCTGCTGGTTTACGTGTTCTATTTCCGCCTCGGCTGGTCGCCGCCGCCGTTGGGCCGGCTCGACGTGTTCTATGACGCGCCGCCGACCGTAACGGGATTTTATCTGATCGACAGCCTGCTCGCCGGCAATCTCGAGCTCTTCCGCGCGTCGTTGGGCCAACTCATTCTGCCAGGCGTAACGCTCGCGCTGTTTTCGCTCGCCCCGATTGCGCGCATGACGCGCGCCTCCATGCTGACCGTCATGGCCTCCGACTACATTCGAACGGCGCGGGCAAGCGGCTTGTCATCTTACACGATCGTCGTCACCTACGCTTTCCGCAACGCCATGCTGCCCGTCATCACCACGCTTGGCATGGTGTTTTCTTTTTTGCTCGGCGCCAATGTGCTGGTCGAGAAGGTCTTCGCCTGGCCAGGCATCGGATCGTTCGCCGTCGAGGCGCTGATCGCGTCCGACTATGCGCCGGTGCAGGGCTTCGTTCTGACCATGGCGGTGATGTACGTGGCGCTGAATCTTCTGATCGACATTCTCTACGGCGTTGTCGATCCACGCGTGCGGTTGGAAGCATGACAGACATTGTCGCAAACGCAAATACACGCCCGGCCGGTGGTGCCGCGGCCCTGTTTCGCCACGCGCGCTACGTCATCGGCGAAAACCCGATCACCGGACTTTCTTTCGGCCTGTTCCTGCTGATCGTAATCGCCGCAATGGTCGGGCCGTGGATCGTGCCCTATAGCCCGCTCGCCAGCGATACCAGCGCGGCGCTCAAACCGCCATCGATCGCGCATCTGTTCGGCACTGACCAACTGGGCCGCGATATCTTCAGTCGGGTCGTCGCGGCGACCCGGCTCGATTTCGCCATCGCCATCCTTTCGGTCGCCTTGGTCTTTCTGATCGGCGGGCTCGCCGGCGTGGCTGCCGGTTTCTTCGGCGGTTGGACCGACCGTATCGTCAGCCGCATCGCCGATACCATCATGGCATTTCCCCTGTTCGTGCTCGCGATGGGGATCGTCGCGGCGCTCGGCAACACTGTGCAAAACATCATCCTGGCGACAGCCATCATCAACTTTCCGCTCTACGCACGCGTCGCCCGCGCCGAGGCCAACATCCGCCGCGAAGCAGGCTTCGTCGAAGCAGCGCGGCTTTCGGGCAACAGCGAATGGCGCATTCTCGCCTTCCAGATCTTGCCCAATGTGTTCCCGATCCTGGTCGTGCAGATGTCGCTGACTATGGGCTATGCCATCCTCAACGCCGCGGGGCTGTCTTTCATCGGTCTCGGCGTCCGGCCGCCGACACCGGAGTGGGGCATCATGGTCGCCGAAGGCGCGGCCAACATCATTTCCGGCGAGTGGTGGATCGCCTTTTTCCCCGGCGCCGCGCTGATGATCGCCGTGTTCTGCTTCAACCTCTTGGGCGACGGCTTGCGCGACATCGTCGATCCGCGGAGGCGCACATGACATCTGCTCCTGCTGCTCTGAGCGTCGAGAACCTCTGCGTCGAGTTTCGTACCCGCTCGGGCATCGTGCGCGCACTCGACAAGGTCAGCTTTTCGGTAGCCAAAGGCGAAACGGTCGCTCTGGTCGGCGAATCGGGCTCTGGAAAATCGGTCACAGCCTATGCGGTGATGGGCATCCTCGATCCGGCCGGCCGGGTCACGGGCGGTCGCGCGATGCTCGGCGGCCTCGATCTACTTTCGGCAAATCAAAGCCAACTCGCCAAGGTTCGCGGGCGGAAGATGGCGATGATCTTTCAGAGCCCGCGCACCGCACTCAATCCGATACGGCAAGTCGGCCGGCAGATCGCCGACGTGCTTATCCGTCATGGCGATGTGACGCGCAAAGCGGCCCCCGCGGCCGCAATCGAGATGCTGCGCGCGGTGGGCATCACCGATCCGGTGCGGCGCGCCAAAACCTATCCGTTCGAAATGTCCGGCGGCATGTGCCAGCGCGTCATGATCGCGATCGCGCTTGCCGCAAAGCCGTCGCTGCTGATTGCCGACGAGCCAACCACCGGCCTCGATGTAACCACACAGGCGGTGATCATGGATCTGATTTCCGATCTTGCCGAGAAGCTTGGCATGGCGACGATTTTCATCACGCACGATCTCGCGCTGGCCGGCCAGCGGGCGGCGCGGATCGTCGTCATGCATGCCGGCCACGTCGTGGAGGCGGCGCCGACCAGAGAGTTGTGCGCGAACGCGCGTCATCCCTACACGGCCGAACTGATCGCGGCTACGCCGGATTCGGCAACGAGCCTCGATGCTCTGGCATCGATTCCCGGATCGCTGCCGGACCTGCGCCGCACGGACCTGCCGCCGTGCCGCTATTCGGAGCGCTGCCCGCGCAAGACCGAGCGCTGTGCACAGCCGCTGCCGGTCGGTCCGCCCGACGCCGCTCATACCATCGCCTGCTGGAACCCCCTCCCCGCGCGCGCGATCGGTGCGCCCAAGGTCAACGCCGCATGACCCCGCTGCTCGACGTCGCCGAGGTCTCCAAATTATTTCCTGCCGCCGGCGGGCCGGGACTGTGGGCGCGGACCAAACGGCGCTTCTCCGGCGGCCCCGCCAACCTTCCCAAGGTCTATGCGGTCGACGACGTAAGCTTTGTCATCGGCAAAGGCGAGACCGTCGGCCTCGTCGGCGAGTCCGGCTGCGGCAAGTCGACCTTGGTGCGCGCGCTGACCCGCCTGATCGACGTCAGCGACGGCACCATCAAGCTCGGCGACCGGGAGCTGGCGCGCAAGACATCCCGGGTCTTCGCTCGTGATCGCGATCGCGCCCGCATTCAGATGGTGTTCCAGGATGCCGGCGAAAGCGTCAACCCGCGCTTCACCGCATTCCATGCCATCGCCGACCCACTACGCCGCTTGCGCAAGCTGCGCGGCAAAGCGCTGCAGGAGCGCGTTGCCGTCGTCTCGCGGCAATGCGGCCTCCCGGTTGAATTGCTGTCGCGCTTTCCGCATCAGCTTTCCGGCGGCCAGCGCGCGCGCGTCGGCATCGCCCGCGCGATCGCGGTCGAGCCAGACCTTCTGGTGCTTGACGAGCCGACGGCCGCGCTCGACGTTTCGGTGCAGGTCGTCATCCTTCAGCTTCTGCAGCGGCTCAAGCACGAATTCGGCATGAGCTACCTGTTCGTTTCGCACGATCTGTCTGTCGTGCGCCTTTTGTGCGACCGTGTGCTGGTGATGTATCTTGGAAAGATCGTCGAGTCCGGCCCGGCCGCGGAGGTGTTTGCCCGTCCCCTGCATCCTTATACGCAGGCGCTTGTCGCCGCGGTGCCGCGCCTGAACGAGGGCGCAGGCGAGCGATTGCGACTATCTGGAGAACCGATGAGCCCGATCGATCCCGACCCGCACGTCTGCCGCTTTTACGGCCGCTGTCCGCGCGGCATGGAATCATGCAAGACCGCGATGCCCGCTCTGCGCCAGTTCGGCGAGCGGCACGTGGCCTGCCATTTCGCCGAGGAATTTCTGCCGCGGTCATGAAACGCAAAGTCACTCGCAAGAAACGGCCGGCCTCTGGAAAGCCAGCACGCGCAAGGCCAGCGCGCTCCAAGCCTGCCCGCAAGCCCGCGCGCGCTGTTGCGCAATCACGCTCCCGGGCGATCCGGCAGAAACAGGACTTCGTCGACGGACTTATGACTGCCGCCGCACAGGCGCTTGGTCTGACGATAGAACCTGGCTGGCGCGACGGCGTAAAATTTAACCTCCGTCTGGTGCTCGACCACGCAGTCCGCGTAGGTGCCTTTCCTCTGCCCGACGACGCTGAGCCGGCGCCGGTTTTCCATGCTTAAGACGCCGGCCGATACATTGACGTGGAGCGGCGCGGCCGACATCGCCGCCGCGGTAGCGAGCGGCAGCGTGAGCGCAACGAGCGTCATCGAGGCGACGCTGC
>DATCBO010000074.1:0-42866 GCA_036511795.1 Xanthobacteraceae bacterium | reverse complement strand
GTGCGCGAAGCCCTGGCGATTTGGATGGACGACTACAACACCGTCCGCCCGCACAGCGCCCTTGGCAACCTGCCGCCAGTCACCTACGCCAAACTCAGCGCTCCCGAAATGCAACGGGATGGGGCGCTGCGCTATGTTGGGGGCTTCGCGCCCCATCCCGTTGCATCACCGAGCCAACAAGGCTCAAATCAACCCGAGACTCTACCCATCGCTGCATGAAACTTGGGGCTCAGGTCACTGAGCGGCGGCGTTGGTTCGCTGCCGCAAGTGCCGCGGTGGAACGCCGTCAGACGAGCTGCCCCCTCCCTGATCCTCCCCCGGAGGGTCAGGGTGGGGGCAGCGCCGCACCCGTTGGTGCGGCCGTTGACTACGCGTCTGGCGGCGTTCCGCCTCCTTTCATTTCCGTCCGTTCGTGCGCCGTGCCTGATCGTGATGAATCCGGCCGATCCACCGCCGGAATCATCTGGCAAAGGTCGGGATCGCGGCGAAGTTTTTGGCTTGGCGTGCTGCATAACTCGGGCGCGAAAAAAAACGCGCCGCGAGAACGGGAAGCCGCGCCTCACCTCTCCCCGCGTGCGGGGAGAGGTCGACTGAGCGAAGCGAAGGAGCAGAACGATGTCAGTTTGCCTTCACTGGCGCCGTCAGGTTCGCCGGCACGTAGTTCATGTCCTTGAGCGTCGCTTCCAGCAGCTTGCGGTCAATAAATTGCTCGGGATCGGGCAGTGGCTTATCGGCCGACCATTGCCGCGCGGCGATCATGGTCTGGCGCCGCGATTCGAGAATTTCGCGGAACAGGGCCGGCGGCACCTCGGCGCCGTAAGAGGCGTGCAGTTGATCCCAGATCAGGCCGGCGTCCTTATCGTTCCTGATGCTGGCGATGTGGTGCTCGAGCACCTTGATCGAACCGGCCTTGTTGGTGCGGAAATACATCACCGCCTTGGCGATGGCGCGGATGATCTTTTTGGTCGTATCGGGGTGCTGCTGGACGAAGCTTTGCATGCAGAAGATGGTGCCGCCGGCGCGTGGAATGTAATCGCCGGTTCGCAGCAGCACCTTCAGGCCGGCTTGCTGGGCGACCACGGCGTGCGGGATGGAGAGTCCGGCGCCCTGAATGTCGTTGTTGCTGAGCGCGGCGATGCGCTCGGCTTCGCCCTGAAACGAGATGACCTTGTAGTCCTTGCCGGCGTCCATGTGGAAGAAGCGATGCAGCACCGCCTGCACCTCATCGTAGTCGGCGCCTCCGGGGCGGCCCAAGCCGATCGTCTTGCCTTTAAGGTCTTCCGGCTTGTTGACGTCTTTGAGCGTCGTCAGCGTCCACTGCGATTTCATCGACTCGCCGACGATGTACATGATCTTGGCGCCGCTCAGCGCCGCTTGCGCGCCGCCGGACGGTATCGGGGCGCAGTCGAGATTACCGGAGAGCACGGCTGTGACCTGGGCGTTGGCTTGCAATTCCACCAGGGTGACATCGAGACCCTCCTGCTTGAAGAAGCCCTCGTCGAGCGCGACGTAGGTCGGGACATGGAAGCCGTCGCCGCCGACCACCTTGCCGATCGTGACTTTGGTCTGCGCGTCGGCGCCGACGCTGGGCAAAAGGGCAAACGCGATCGTTGCCGCAGCGGCTATGAAAGGGAGCCGGAGCATGCGCATGGTATTCTCCTGTATCTAAGGCAAAGGCGCGGGAGCGGCGCGGCCCGGCGGGCCGCTACGGGTGGGACCGGTCAAACGCGAAACCTTAACACAGGCCACTTCGAGGTCTATTGCGGCCTGCGGACGCAATGCCGCGGCGTGCCGGCACTCCACTAGGGTACCCGCCCGCCGCGTGCTAAGCCTCGATTTTGCCGCCGGTTGTACTGCCATTGGGGGAGGGACGATGCCGCTCGGAAGGCCGCACGAAGTCAAAATCCGCGTCCATGACGGCGTGGAGATCGCGGTTGCGCTTTACATGCCGGAAGGCGACGGGCGGTTTCCGGTGCTGCTCGCACCGTCGCCGTACCGCTACGACAACAACGCGCTGCCGGCGACGCCGCAGTTTCTCTGGCGCGAAACCGGGCCGATCGATTTCTATCAGCGGCACGGTTACGTCTATGCCCACATGGACGTGCGCGGCTGCGGCAAATCCGGCGGGGAATTCCGCCTGCTCGACCGCAGCGAGCAGAAGGATCTCTACGACGTCATCGAATGGCTCGGCAGTCAGCCGTGGTCGAATGGCAAGGTCGGCGGCATCGGCCAATCCTATTTCTGCATGCAGCAGTGGTGGATGGCGATCCAGAAGCCGCCGTCGCTCGCCTGCATTGCCGCCTTCGACGGGCTCAACGATCCCTACCGCGCGTCGGTCTATCAGGGCGGAATTCTGGGCGACTTCTTCGGCAGCTATTGGTGGAATCAGAACCGTATCATCAATCGCAATCCGGCCAATGGCGAGCATCCGCGCGAACAGAATTGCGACCTCAATCTGCTCGTGGCGCAGCATCCGACCTACGACGATTTCTGGCGCGAACGCTGCGCGGCGGAGCGGCTGCACGAGATCGAGGTGCCGCTCTACTCGGTCGGCGTCTGGGGCAAGGTCGATCTGCACACCCGCGGCAACATCGATGGCTTCCGCCGCGCCGGCGGTCCGAAGAAGCTGAAGATGGTCGGCCCCGTCAACGCCTTCGTCGCCAACCGCGAATTCAACAGCGTCGAACTGCACGAAAAGCTGCTGCTGCCGTTTTACGATCATTATCTCAAAGGTCAAACCACCAACTACGCGTCACGTGCGCCGGTCGAGTACTACGTTCGCGGCGCCAATGCGGTGCGTGCCGCCGAAAGCTGGCCGCCGCCGGGCGTGCGCTATGTGACCTGGAATTTGAGCGGACAAAAATCCGGCAGCGTCACCTCGCTCAACGACGGCATGCTGACGCGCGAGCCGGCAACGGGAGAGGAGCGCACCAGTTACCGCTATCCCGATCCGGGCTGGATGCTTGGCGTTGTCGGCTTCGGGCCGCATAACCAGCCCGATCCCGCGCGTCGCGTGCTCACCTTCACCACTGCGCCGCTGCAGCGCGATCTGGAAATCGCCGGCCCCATCAAGCTCACGCTGCACGCGGCGTCGACGTGCAACGACATGGATTTTTTCGTCAAAATTTCCGAGCAGATGCCGCAACCGGCGGCGGATCGCGCCAAGGGCCTCAATCCGGGGTCATTTTGGATCACCAAGGGCTGGCTGCGCGCCTCGCATCGCGCGCTCGATCCGCAAAAATCGACCGATATGGAGCCCTACCACACCCACGCCAATCCGGAACCGGTCGAGCCCGGGAAAATCTACCGTCTCGATATTTCGGTCGAGCCGATGGCGCACCGCTTCAAGGCCGGCAGCCGTGTCCGGTTGGAAATCGTCAACGGCGATTCGGCGATCACCGACGTGCTGTGGACGCACTATTACACGCCTAACAAGATCGGCGCCGACACCATTTATCATTCGGCGCAGCATCCATCGGCGCTGACGCTGCCGGTGATGGAGGGCGCGTGACGGGAGAGGCGGTCAGGGCGCGCGGCTACGTCGCCTGTCCCTTCCCCACCAACGTCCGCGCGGTGATGCTCAATGCCAACACTGCGAGGGTGATGATGAGGGCGCCGACCCACGCCAGCTCCTGCCATTCTTTATAGGGGCTGAGCGCGAATTGGAAGATCACAATCGGTAGACTGGCAATCGGCTGATTAAGGTCAATGCTCCAGAACTGATTGTTCAGCGATGTGAAGAGGAGCGGTGCTGTTTCGCCGCTGATGCGGGCGACCGCCAGGAGTACCCCGGTCACCATTCCGGCGCGTGCCGCGCGATAGCAGATGCGCGTGATCGTCATCGATCGCGGCAGGCCGATCGAGGTGGCAGCCTCACGCAGCGAGTCCGGTACGAGAGTCAGCATGTCCTCGGTAGTGCGCACCACCACCGGTATGACGAGCATGGCCAGCGCGACGCTGCCGGCGACGCCGGAAAAATGTCCCATTGGCGCGACCATAATTTGGTACACGAACAATCCGATAACGATCGACGGCGCGCTCAGAAGAATATCATTGATGAAGCGCACAACGCTGGAGAGGCGGTCGTGGCGGCCGTACTCGGCCAGGTAGGTTCCAGCGAGGACGCCGATTGGGGTTCCGATGGCGACGGCGAGGGCCGTGAGGATGACACTGCCGACGATAGGATTAAGCAGGCCGCCGTTCGATCCCGGAGGCGGCGTCATCTCGGTGAAAGTCGAGAGCGACAAGCCAGAAAAGCCGTGCCACAGCAGCGAGCCCAGGATAAGCACCAGCCAGCCGAGTCCAAATGCGGTAGCAGCCAATGCGAACGCGGTCGCGGCGGTATTTCGGTATTGCCGAATGGCGTAGCGGCTAGCCATGATTCATCCAATCCGGCGCTCGATGCGCATCAGCATATAACGCGCAATGGCGAGCACGATGAAGGTAATGACAAATAGAATCAATCCGAGCTCGATCAGTGAAGACGTGTACAGATCGCCCACTGCTTCCGTGAATTCGTTGGCAATCGTGGCCGAGATGGTCGTCCCCGGCGCCAGAACGGAAGCCGGAATGCGATGCGCGTTGCCGATGACGAAGGTGACCGCCATGGTTTCGCCAAGCGCGCGGCCCAGCGCGAGCATCGCGCCGCCGATGACGCCGACTCGCGTGTGCGGCAAGATGACATAGCGAAACACCTCCCAGGTGGTGCAGCCTACGCCGTAGGCTGCCTCCTTGATCACTGGTGGAACTGCCTCAAATACGTCTCGCGAGATCGACGAAATAAATGGCAATACCATAATCGCCAGGACCAGCCCTGAGGTCAGCAATCCGATTCCAAATGGGGGGCCTTCGAACAGCGGAGCGATGATTGGCACATTGCCTAAAGTATCGATCAGGAAGGGTTGCAGCGTCTGCTGCAGGACCGGAGCAAAAATGAACAGTCCCCAGATGCCGTAAATGATGCTCGGTATGCCGGCGAGCAATTCGACGGCGATACCGATCGGACGGCGCAGCCATATCGGGCACAGCTCAGTGAGAAAGAACGCGATCATCAGTCCGACCGGGACCGCGATCAGCATGGCGATCAGCGAGGTGACAATTGTGCCGTAGATCGCAGGCAAACCGCCGAACTGGTCAGCCACCGCATCCCACTGCCCGGAAACCAGGAAATTCAGCCCGAACTTGTTGATCGCCGGCAATGAACCGATGATCAGCGACACAATGACGCCGGTCAGCAGTAGCAGTACCGCCACAGCCGCGGCGCGGGTGAGGTGGCGAAAGATGATGTCGCCAAGGCGCAGGCGGTCCAGCGCCTTTTCACGCGCTACCCGCTCAGTTGAGAACACGGAAGCCGGTTGTTGCAGCATAATATCAACCACGAGATGCCTCCGCGCAGAATCGTTGACGGGGCCGGCGCAGGAACACGACGTGGCGTCCAGCAACGGCCTTCGGGGGCCAGCGCAGTATAAAGCATGACTTGGCCGCCGGGACAAAATCCGGTTGCGGCGCGCAGGATCGGCTCATGACCGCGGTCATCCCGGCACCCGATAAGCCGTCCCACGTGGCGCGCATGGTTCAGGTTTGTAGGGGCCTTGGATGACAATGGCATGACAATGCAACTCTTTGACAAGCATTGAGCTTGCCGGCTGGGCCAACGGCCGGCCACGCGTAACACTACTGTCACAATATCGCGCTTATGTGAGCTCGATCAGTCAGGCGAAATTCTCGCGCATTTCCTGGGAGGTTTATCCATGAGAATGGATCGTCGTACGTTTAGCAAAGCTGGCCTCGCCGCGACCGTCTTCATCGCAGCCGGAGTTGGCTTCAACAGTGCCGCATTTGCCGTGACCATCACAGGCGCCGGCAGCACTTGGGTTTACCCACTGGTCGCCAAGTGGGCCGCGGCTTATCAAAAGGAAACCGGCATTGAGATAAACTATGCGTCGATCGGCTCCGGCGGCGGCATCAAGCAGATCGAGAGCGGAGTGATTGCTTTCGGCGCCAGCGACATGCCGCTCACGCCGGACGATCTCGCCAAACACAATCTGATCCAGTTCCCGACTGCCATTGCCGGCGAGGACCTGGTCTACAATCTGCCCGGCATCAAGCCGGGAGAGATCATTCTGTCCGGCCCTGTCGTTGCGGACATCTATATGGGCAAAATCAAGAAGTGGAATGATCCTGTCATTACCAAACTCAATCCTGGCCTAAAATTGCCCGATACGGCCATCACCGTCGTGCATCGTTCCGATGGGTCCGGCACGACTTTCACATTCGCGGATTACCTGTCCAAGGTCAGCCCCGAGTGGAAGACCAAGCTCGGCGCCAACGTGACGATAGCTTGGCCGGCCGGCGTCGGCGGCAAGGGCAATGAAGGCGTTGCCGCCTACGTGGAGCGGATTCAGGGCGCGATCGGCTATGTGGAATTCGCTTACATCCTGGAAAACAAGCTCGCCTATGCGCGCATGATCAACAGCGCCGGGAAAACGGTGAGCCCCAGTCTGAAAGGGTTCCAGGCCGCCGCCGCGAATGTGGACTTCACCAAGGCTAAGGACTTCTACGTCATCCTGACCGATCAGCCCGGCGACGATACGTGGCCTATCTCCGGCTGCACGTGGCAGATTCTGCGCAAGGATGCACCTAAGGCTACGAACGAGAGCGTGACCAAGTTCTTCGATTGGGGCTTTGAAAAGGGTCAGAAGATGGCGACCGATATCGCCTTCGGCCCGCTGCCGCCGAGTACGGTGGCTGCGATCAAGGCCTATTGGAAGGCCAATCTCGGTATCGAGCTTTCATCCGCAAAGTGACCCGCTGGGAGGCTGCGGCCGAACCAACGGATTTCGCGCGGAAGCAATCAAGCCGCGAGTGACGACCTAGTCCTCCCGAGAATACAGCGGAGGCCGGGCGAAAGCCCGGCCTCTTCGTTGTGTCGGCGCGACGCGCCGCCGCTGCCTGTCCGCACCTCAGCCCGCAATCGCAGGCGCATGAGAGCGATGGACTTGCGCCAAAATCCGTACCATCCTTGCGCAAACGGCGCCGGCCTTGGTGGCCGCTCCAAAAATCGCGCCGTGCTTAAGGCTCCCGAGCTCCCGAAGTGGAGCGTATCGGAGCCGCGATGGGGAGAAACGCCATGTCGACAAGCGACAATCGAACGTCTGTGCGACCGATCAGCTTTGGCGTAACCGCAACCGTGTTTTTCGCCGGTAGTGTGCTGCTGTGGGCGGACCGCACCAATTTCAGTGTTGCGGCCGCTGCTTGGGCCAAGGAATATGCCTGGAAGCCCGCTACCATCGGCATGATGCTGAGCGCGTTCTCGCTCGGCTATCTGATCCTGCAGCCGGTTGGCGGCTGGATCGCCGACAAAGCCGGGTCGCGCCGCACGCTGGCCGGCTCGATGGCCGGCTGGTCGGTGTGGGTGCTGTTGACGCCGATCGCTCCATCGGTGCTTTGGCTCACCGCGACGTTCCGCGTACTGCTTGGCGCTTTCGAGGGACCGTACATTCCGGCGAGCGTCGCCGCCGTGGCGCGCGCCGTCCCCGACATCTCGAAACGCGGCCGGTTTTCCGCCTTCGTGCAATCCGGCGCGCAGCTCGGGCCGGCCGTCGGCGTGTTCTTTGCCGGAATCATTCTGAGCACGACCGGCTCAGCCACCTGGATTTTCGTGATTTTCGGATTGTTGGGATTGGTCGCAGCTGCCGCGTGGTGGAGCTACGCGCGCAATTTTCAAGATCCGGTGCCGGAAGGTGCAGAAGCGCAAACCACGGTAGCCAAGCAGCGTGCGGCGCAAGCGCCGGTGTCAAACCACCTCTTGCTCACCAGCCCGGCGCTCTGGCCTTTCTACGTCGGATATTTCGCGCTGCCCTACTGCCAATACCTGTTCCTCACCTGGCTGCCGCAATATCTCACGCACTATCGGCACATCCCGCTGATCCAGGCGAGTGCGCTGTCGGCGCTGCCGTTCCTCGTCGCGTTCGTTGCGGTGAACTTTGCCGGCTGGGGCATGGATTGGCTATCGTCGGCGGGTTGGACCATGGGCGGCTTCCACCGCAAGTTCTTCGTCGGCCTCGGCGCCATCATCTACGCGTCCACGACGCTGATCGCCGCGACGACGCAGTCCAACACACTGGCAGTCACGATGATCATCATCGCCAATGCGGGGCTGTCGTTCTACGTGGTCCCGTTCTGGACCACCTGCACGGATATTGCACCGAACCAGACCGGTACGCTGGGCGGGCTGATGAATTTCTTCGGCATTCTCGGCGCGACGCTGTCGCCCTACCTGACCGGCGTGATCGCGGGGGCGACCGGTGCCTTCGTCGCGCCGCTTGTGCTCGCCGTCTGCATTATGCTGGTGGCGGCGTCGACCATGATCCTGTTCTTCCGCTACAGGCCGCTCAGCGAACTCGTGGGCGAAGCGCCGCAAGCGGCGAAGCTCGCCGCTTGAAGCGAACGTAACGGCGGCCGGCCGGTCCGCACGCGCGCCGGCCGCCGCATTCCTATATTCTCTCGATTGCGAATTGACCTCGCCGCGCGCGCCAATTACCTCGCTCAAGTCCGCCGATCCGCGCCATCCTGGAGGAGAAGAAATGAAGCTCGGCTTTTTCGTGATGCCCGTACATCCGCTGACGCGGAATTATGCCGAGACGTTGAACGAGGATCGCGAAGCTTTCGTGCTCGCCGACAAGCTCGGCTACAGCGAAGGCTATTGCGGCGAGCACCTGACCGATCTTGCCGAGAATATTCCGTCGAGCCTGACGTTCGTCGGCTCGCTTGCCGGCTACACCTCGCAGATCAGGCTCGGCACCGCGGTCGCCAATCTGCCGTTCAGCCATCCGCTGCTGCTCGCGACCCAGGCCGCGCTGGTCGACAATCTGCTGGGCGGCCGCCTGATGTTCGGCATCGGCGCCGGCGTGCTGCGCACCGACATGGAGGCGATGGAGCTGCTCGATGCCGATCGCAATGCCATGTTTGTCGAGGCGATTGATCACATCGTCGCGCTGTGGACCGGTGAAGCGCCGTACAATCTGACGGGAAAATACTGGAACATCTCGACCGCGAAGACGCGCTGGCCGGAGATCGGGCTGGGCGCCGTCGTCAAGCCGTTCCAGAAGCCGCACCCGCCGATTCTTGGGACCGCGACCGATCCGTACTCCAAGGGTCTGGTCGCGCTCGGCCGCCGCGGCTGGTGGCCGATCTCTTCGCATTTTCTCCATCCCAACTGGCTGCTCAGCCAGTGGAAGCAGTACGCCAAAGGTTGCGTCGAAGGCGGCCATCGCGCCGATCGGGCCAATTGGCGCGTCGCGCGTTCGATCTTTGTTGCCGACGACGACAAGACGGCGCGCGCCTATGGCGGCGACGACGCCAGGAGCCCGTATCGTTTCTATATGAATCAGCTCACCGCGAAGCTGAAAAAAGGCAACAAGCTCGGCGGCTTCAAGGAAAGCGAAGACATGCCCGACGCCGACCTGACGCTCGACTACATTTTTGACAATGTCGTCATTCGCGGTAGCGTCAGCCGCGTCGTCGACTCGCTGTTGGCGCTGCACGAGAAGATCGGCGATTTCGGCACGCTGCTCTATTGCGGCAAGGATTGGGTCGATCCGACGCTGTCGCGCCGCTCGATGGAACTTATGGCCGAGAAGGTCATGCCGGCGATCAACGCGGCGATCGGCAAACGCGTCGCCGCCGAATAGCGGCCGCGCCGGAGCCACCCTATATTGAGGGTGAGCGCTCGCGGAGGCCGCATGTCCAAGCCGTTATTTGTTTCGATCCCGCACCATCTCGGCAAAGACGAGGCGACGCGCCGCCTGCAATCCGGCCTCGCCAACGCGCGCACGCATTTCGGTCATCTGTTCACGCTCCAGGAGGAAACCTGGAGCGTGAACAATCTGGCGTTCCGCTTAACTGCGCTGGGGCAGGCGATCCGCGGCACGATCGATGTCTTCGACGACCGCGTCGATCTGCAAGTCACGCTGCCTTGGCTGCTCGCAAAGCTCGCCGAAACGATCCAGCCGCTCATTCGCCGCGAAGGCACGCTGATGCTGGAGAAGAAATAGCTGATGTCGCCCGGGTGAGCGAAGCGACACCCGAGGGAGCGGCTTTCCCGGATTTCGCTGGCGCGCAGGGCGCCGGGTTCTACAGCTTCTCCGCCAGGAACCGCATCAGCCGTGGCGCCAGGAAACCCGAATAGCTCTCGGGCTCCTCGATCGGGTCGTTCATCCAGTAATGCGGCGCGCCTTGGACGATGCACGGGCGCACGAAGAAACCAGCCAGCTTGAGCGCCAGCTGCAGCGCATCGGTATGCGCCTTGCGGTCGACCAGATCGTCCTCTGTGCCGGTCGCGAGCAGCACGGCGATCTTGTTGTTGGAAAGGGTCGCGTAGCTGATCGGCGAGGCGTCGAAATAAAGCTGCCGGTTTTCCATCAGCGGCACGCCCATGAATTTCTGAATGTTGTTGTCCAGGCCGCCTTGCTGCTGGTAGGTCATCCACATCGCCGGGATATCATAGACGCCGTAAACGCCGATCAGCGCCTTCACGCCGGCGTCGACAGATGCGAACGGATCCTGCGGATAGCCCTTGGCGAATTTGCCGGTCGACCAGCTCAGCGCGGCGAGCGACGCCAGATGCGCGCCGGCGGATGCACCCATGAGCCCGATGCGTTGCGGATCGATGCCGAACTCACCCGCCTTGCCACGCACGAATTGCACGCCCGCAAGTACGTCCTGGACGGCCTGAGGAAACGTCCTGCCCTTGGTGGCCAGCCGATAGCTGATCGTGAACATCGCGATGCCGCGAGACGCGAGATACGGCCCCCAATGCTGAAATGCCGAGCGCGCACCCTGCACCCAACCGCCGCCATGCACGGCGACCAGCGCCGGCGCTCCCGTTTTGCCCTTCGGCAGATAAAGGTCACCGGCAAGCTCGACGCCATCGTGATTGGCATAGGTAATGCCGAGTTGGGTGGTGACGCCGTCGGTCGATTGGGCCATTGATTCACCTCTTGGCTGCGGTCCGCCGCATCATGCATGCAGTGGCGATGTGGCGCTCATGCTTATGGCGCAAAGCATCCTTGCCGCCAACACCGGGCCCGCGCTGGCAAAACATTTTCACCGTGCTAGAAGGACAGATCGGGCTGCAACTGCGCCCTGTTTGTAAGGAGCTGGAGGAAGGATGTCGCTGGCGGTTGAAAGCGCGGCGCCCACACTCGCCGTCAACGGAACGCGGATCGAGATGGTGGAGCGCGGCGCGGGACGTCCTCTTCTGTTTCTGCACGCTGAAAACGGCATCGAGCCGGCGCGGGAAGCGATCGCCGAACTGGCCAAAGGGGCGCGGGTGATCGCGCCGACGCATCCGGGATTCGGCCGATCGGAACTGCCCAAGGGCATGCGCAGCGTCGATGATCTGTCTTATTTTTATCTCGACCTGCTCGATCAACTCGACCTGCGCGATGTGACTGTCGTCGGTGTCTCGCTCGGCGCTTGGATCGCTGCCGAGATCGCCATCAAGTCGACCGCGCGGCTGTCGCGGCTGGTGATGGCCAACGCGGTCGGCGTCAAGATCGCCGATCGCGAAACGCGTGACATCGTCGATATCTTCGCGCTGACCGAGAAGGAATTCATCGACATAGCCTATTGCGACGCGGCGCGCGGCGCGCGCGATTACAAGGCGCTGCCGGACGACGAAGTGCTCGCGGCGGCGCGCGCGCGCGAGGCGACCGCCCGCGTTGCCTGGAACCCGTATTTCCACAATCCGCGGCTCAAGACCCGGCTGCATCGCATTAACATTCCGACGCTGTTCCTGTGGGGCACGCACGACCGCATGCTCAGCGAGCCGTACGGGCGCGCTTACAGTGCGCTGATCCCGGGCGCCCGGTTCGAGACGATCGATCGCGCTGGACATTTTCCCGATCACGAGCAGCCCAAAGCTTTCGCCGAGAAAGTCCTGGCATTCGCGAACGCCCGTTAAAGTCGAGACACGAAAGAAACCCCATGCGAGTCTACCAGTTCACCGAGCAGCCCTATTACCCGACCTGGAACGACCATTCAGGCTCGCTGCGCGTCAATCTGCTCAATCAGAAATGCGATCCGCACGTCGCCGCCGATCTGTTCCATCGCTATTACGATGAGTGGCAGCTCGCCGATGAACTCGGCCTCGATATCATGCTCAATGAGCATCATCAGACCGCGACCTGCATGTCGTCGACGGTGGTGGTCGGGTTGTCCGTGCTCTCGCGTATCACCCGGAACGCACGTCTCCTCGTGCTCGGTTATCCGATCGGGCACCGGCCCGACCCGCTGCGTTGCGCCGAGGAGCTGTCGACCATCGACGTGATCTCGCGCGGCCGCCTCGACATGGGATTCATCAAGGGCGTGCCTTATGAATTTCCGGCCTCCAATCAAAATCCGGTCGGCGTCATGGAGCGGTTCTGGGAATCGCTCGACTTCATTATCAAGGCGATGACCACGCACGACCGGCTGTTCAACTGGGAAGGCGAGTATTTCCACTACCGGCAGGTCAACGTCTGGCCGCGGGTGTGGCAGCAGCCGCATCCGCCGATCTGGACCACGACCGGCTCGATCACGCAGGCGCGGCTCCTGGGCGAGCGCGGCTATGTCATGGCCACGCTCGGCTCGGGCTACAACACGCGCCCGCTCTACGATTCCTACCGCCGCGGCTATATCGCCAAGCGCGGTAAGGCACCGGGACCGGACCGCTTCGCCTATCTGGGGCTTGTCGCGGTGGCACACGACAAGGAAGAGGCGCGCAAGCGCGGCGAACTGGTCGCCGGCTATCTGCGCTCAAGCGGCATCGTGCATCTGCCGTTCCGCAATCCGCCCGGCTTCCTCACGGCGGAGGACAACGCGCGTCTGTTGCGCGGTCAAACGCCGCCGCGCAGCTACACTAAGGACCGCCGCGTCATAAGCATGGCGAGCGCGAGCGCCGAGGACCTAATCGCCGCCGGCATTCTGTTCTGCGGCACGCCGGATGATGTCTATGAGCAGATCATCGATTTCTGCGACTACTGCGGTGGCATGGGCAATTTGCTGATGATGGGCCATGCGGGCTTCATGACTCATGAGCAGACTGCCGACAATCTCACGCTGTTTGCGCGCGAGGTTTATCCGCGCCTCAAGGCCTGGAAACAGCCCGACGCCGAACAAATCGGGGCGCAAGCCGTCGCCGGCGCCGAAAAGGCGGCGGCCGATGCGGCTGTAACTGCACGGGCAGGGGACCTCGTCGACGCGGGGATTGCGGGAAGATAGTCCGCCATTTCGCGGCCGGTCGAAGACCGGAGCCCGGAATCCATAACCACCGTCAATGCTGGATTGGCACCGCGGCGCCAATTCCGTACCTTTGTGATTATGGATTCCGGGCCCGCCGCTTTGCGGCGTCCCGGAATGACGGGAGCGCGCGCCATGCGAGTCTACCACTTCAGCGAACAGGCCTATTACCCGGCGTGGAACGAGCATTCCGGAACGCTGCGCGTCACCTTTCCCAACCGAAAATGCGATCCGCACGTCGCCGCCGATCTGTTTCATCGCTACTACGACGAATGGCAGCTCGCCGACGATCTCGGTCTCGACATTATGCTCAACGAGCATCACCAGACCGCGACCTGCATGTCGTCGTCGGTTGCGATCGGGCTCGCGGTGCTGGCGCGCATTACCAAACGCGCGCGTCTTCTGGTGCTCGGCTACCCGATCGGCCACCGGCCCGATCCGCTGCGCGCCGCCGAGGAACTGTCGACGATCGATGTGATTTCGCGCGGCCGGCTCGATATGGGCTTCATCAAGGGCATTCCCTATGAGATCGCCGCGTCAAACCGTAATCCGACCGAGCTGATGGAGCGCTTCTGGGAGGCGCACGACTTCATCATCAAGGCGATGACGACGCACGATGAGGACTTCAACTGGGACGGCGAATACTTTCAGTACCGGCACGTCAATGTCTGGCCGCGGGTCTGGCAGGAGCCGCATCCGCCGGTGTGGTCGACCACCGGAAGCTCGACCCAGGCACGCGTTCTCGGCGAGCGCGGTTATGTCATGGCGACACTCGGCACCGGTTACGGCACGCGCAGGCTCTACGATGCCTACCGCAAGGGTTACATGGCGAAACACGGCAAGGCGCCGGCGGCGGATCGTTTCGCCTATCTGGGCCTTGTCGCGGTTTCTCACGACAAGGCGGAGGCATATCGCCGCGGCGATCTGATTGCCGGCTACCTGCGCACCAGCCCGATCGTGGTGCTGCCGTTCCGCAACCCGCCGGGCTATATCTCGCCGGAGGACAATGCCCGAATGCTGCGCGGCGAGACGCCGCCGCGCACCTACACCAAGGACGGCCGCGTCATCTCCATGCAAAATGCCGACGTCGATGACTTGATCGATTCCGGCGTGCTGTTCTGCGGCACGCCCGACGAGGTCTACGACCAGATCGCCGACTTCTGCGGCCATTGCGGCGGCATGGGCAATCTTCTGATGATGGGGCAAGGCGGCGAACTCACCCACGCGCAGACCGCCGACAACCTCACCCTGTTCGCCCGCGAGGTTTATCCCCGGCTCAAGGCGTTCGAGCAGCCGGACGCTGAAGAAGCGGCGAGGGCCGTGGCGGCGTAGTCCCGTCACCGTTCGAGGGCTTGTTCAAAATTTGGCACAAATCTTGATTTTGGGACGCTGGCCCATGTATGGTCCGGGCCTATTCCCACCCTCTTTCCTAAGATCGAGCGGCGTGGTCCCTATGGATAAAAAGGCTAATCTGGAGGCATCTCCGGCCTCCGCCGCTGCAGCGCCGATCGGATAATCGAACCATGGCAACACGCATCACCATCAGAAAGCCCGACGACTGGCACCTGCACGTGCGCGACGGCGAAATGCTCAAGGCCGCGCTGCCCTATACGGCCAAGCATTTCGGCCGCGCCATCCTGATGCCGAACCTGGTCCCACCGGTGCGCACCACGGCGGACTGCATCGCCTACCGCGAGCGGGTGATGGCGGCTCTGCCGGCCGGCTCCAAGTTCAAGCCGCTGATGACCTGTTATCTCACCGATGACACTGATCCCGACGATGTCGAGCGCGGCTTCCGCGACGGCGTGTTCACCGGCGTCAAGCTCTACCCGGCGAACGCCACCACCAATTCAGCCGCGGGCGTCACCGACTACACCAAGGTCATGCGCGTACTGGAGCGGATGGAAAAAATCGACATGCCGTTTCTGATGCATGGCGAGGTGACCGATCCCGACATCGATGTCTTCGACCGCGAGAAGGTGTTCATCGACCGTTATCTGTCGCAGTGGCTCAAACGCTTTCCCAAGCTGCGCTTCATTCTGGAACATCTGTCGTCGGCCGAAGGCGCCGCGTTCGTCAAGAGCGCCGCGCCTCAGGTCGGCGGCACTATTACGCCGTATCACATGGTTCAGACTCGCAACGACACGCTGGGTCACGGGATCAATCCTTACATGTACGTGATGCCGGTGATCAAAACCGGCAAAGACCGCACCGCGTTGCGCAAGGCGGCGACGTCGGGTGAGGCCTGCTATTTCCTCGGCACCGACTCCGCACCGCACCCTTATGCACGGAAGGTTGCGATCCACGGCGTGCCCGGCATGTTCAACGCCCCGGTCGCGATCGAGACCTACGCGAAGGTATTCGAAGAGGAGGGTGCCCTCGACAAGCTCGAAGCGTTTGCCTCGCTCAACGGACCGAAGCATTATCGGATGTCGCCGAACGAGGAGACAATCACGCTGGAGAAAACGGCGTGGACCGCGCCCGAGGAGGTCAAGGTTGCTGGCCCCGACGAGCGCGCGCTGGTCTATCGCGGCGGCGAGACGATCGAATGGAAGGTGGTGAGTTGAATCCCTATTGCTAAGCCGAACCGCGCGGGCCGTCGCCCTTCGAGGCTCGCTGCGCTCGCACCTCAGGATGACGGAATTGATGCCAGCGATCAGGATGAGACCAACATGACGGCCTTCCCCGACAAAGCGGTGATGGCGGAACTCACGGCCAAGATGCTGCTCGAAGTGGATGCGGTCCGCTTCATGAGCGACAAGCCTTTCATCTACACCTCGGGCTGGGCGAGCCCGGTCTACACCGACTGCCGCCGGCTGATCTCGTTTCCGCGGGTGCGCCGTACGATGATCGATTTCGGCGTGGCTACGGTCGAGCGCGATGCCGGCTTCGAGCAGTTCGACGCGGTCGCCGGCGGCGAAACAGCAGGCATTCCGTTCGCCGCCTGGATGGCGGACCGCATGATGCTGCCGATGCAATACGTGCGCAAAAAGTCGAAAGGATTTGGCCGCAACGCCCAGATCGAAGGTCACATCGAAGACGGCGATCGCGTGCTGCTTGTTGAAGACATGACGACCGACGGACGCAGCAAGGTCAATTTCTGCCGCGCGCTGCGCGGCGCCGGCGCTGTCGTCGAGCATGTCTTCGTGTTCTTCTTCTATGACATCTTTCCAGAAAGTGAGAAAATCTTCGGCGATCTCGGTGTCACGCTGCACTCGCTCGCCACCTGGTGGGACGTGCTCGACGTGGCAAAGAAAAGCGGCAAGTTCGACAAGGGTAAGCTCAAGGAAGTGGAAAAGTTCATGAAGGATCCCGCCGGCTGGTCGAAGGCGCATGGCGGCGCCGCCGTGGCGGCGGAGTAAGAGGCGTGCCGCACGCGCCGCCCGAGACGGGCGGCGATTGCGATTACTGGATCATCCGCTTGCGCGGACGATGACAGGAATAGTTGGTCGTCTGTTTGAGAAGGTTAGCAAGAATGCCAAATCAAGTTGGGGATGTGATTGTGGTCGGCGCCGGCAATGCCGCGTTTTGCGCGGCGTTGGCGGCGC
The DNA here is from genome assembly GCA_036511795.1 of Xanthobacteraceae bacterium. Lineage (GTDB taxonomy): Bacteria > Pseudomonadota > Alphaproteobacteria > Rhizobiales > Xanthobacteraceae > BOG-931. The sequence goes on along the minus strand of DATCBO010000074.1, from coordinate 26,037 downwards.
AAGAGCAGGGCGCCAAGGTGCTGATGCTCGAGGCAGCGCCGGAAGATGAGTCGGGCGGCAACAGCCGCTTTACCGCCGGTTCGATCCGCGTCGTCTACAACGGCGTCGACGACATCAAGACGCTGGTGCCCGACCTGACGCAGGCGGAAGTCGACACCACCGATTTCGGCACCTACACGGCGGACCAGTTCTTCGACGATATGGCGCGGATTACGCAGAATCACGCCGATCCGGATCTGGTCGAGCTTCTGGTCACGCGCAGCTTCGATTCACTGAATTGGCTCCGGCAGAAGGGCGTGCGGCTTATCCCGATCTACGGCCGGCAGGCATTCAAGATCGACGGCAAGTTCAAGTTCTGGGGCGGGCTCACCGTGGAATCCGTCGGTGGCGGTCCCGGTCTCGTGCAGATGGAAACGGCAGCGGCAAAAAAACGCGACATCGAAATCCGCTACGGGACGCGCGGCGTCAAATTGATCGGCGACGGCAATCGGGTGGAGGGCGTGCGCGTCAAGCACGACGGCAAGTATGAGGACCTGCACGCCGATTCGGTCGTGCTCGCCTGCGGCGGCTTCGAAGCCAATTCGGAAATGCGCACGCGCTATTTCGGCCCAGGCTGGGACATGGCCAAGGTGCGCGGCTCCCGTTACAACACCGGCGACGGCATCCGCATGGCGCTCGACATCGGCGCCAGTCCGTGCGGCAACTGGTCAGGCGGCCATGCGGTGCAATGGGAAATGAACGCGCCGGAATTCGGCGATCTCGCGGTCGGCGATCAGTTTCAGAAGCACTCTTATCCGTTCTCGATCATGATCAACGCGACGGGCAAGCGCTTCGTCGACGAGGGCGCCGATTTCCGCAACTATACCTACGCGAAATACGGCCGGGTGGTGCTGGAGCAACCCGGCCAGTTCGCCTGGCAGATCTTCGACCAGAAAGTGAAGCATCTGCAGCGCGACGAATACAGGATTCGCCAGATCACCAAGGTGACGGCGAATACCATTGAAGAGTTTGCGCAGAAGCTCGAAGGCGTGAACGCCGCCGAGTTCCTCAAGACAGTGAAGGAATGGAACGCCGCGGTAAAGGCCGACGTGCCGTTCAATCCGAACGTGAAAGACGGCCGCTGCACCGCCGGGCTTGCCATCAACAAGAGTAATTGGGCGAACACCATCGATGCGCCGCCCTTCGAAGGCTACGCGGTGACCTGCGGTTTGACTTTCACGTTCGGCGGCCTGCGCATCAACACCGATTGCGAAGTGCTCAACACCGACTATCAGCCGATCCGCGGTCTCTATGCGGCAGGCGAACTGGTCGGCGGTCTGTTCTATTTCAACTACCCGGGCGGCTCCGGGCTGATGTCGGGCACGGTGTTTGGCCGGATTGCCGGCACCTCGGCAGGGCGTGGAGGAAAGAACTGACCATGGACGCGAAGGTCAAGCGCCCGCTCAACGACATGTCCGCGACCGAGATTGCGGGCAAGATCGCGGCTGGCGAAACGACCTCGGAGTCAGTGGTGCGCGACTGCATCGCGCGTATTGTTGCGCGCGATGATGTCGTCAAAGCCTGGGTGAATTTCGACCCGGACTTGGCGCTCGCGCAGGCGCGGGTGCTCGATCGCGGCGCGAACCGCGGGCCGCTGCACGGTGTGCCGATCGGCATCAAAGACATCATCGATACGTTCGACATGCCGACCGAGATGGGCTCGCCGATCTATTGCGGCCATCGGCCGCCCGCCGACGCCTCCTGCGTGGCGCTGTTGCGGCGCGCCGGCGCGGTGATCCTCGGCAAGACAGTCACCTGCGAATTCGCCGGCATGGCGCCGGGTGTGACCACCAATCCGCACAACGCGGCTCATACGCCGGGCGGTTCATCAAGCGGATCGGCCGCGGCGGTCGCCGACCACATGGTGCCGGCGGCGCTCGGCACTCAGACCGGCGGCTCGGTACTTCGCCCCAGTTCCTATTGTGGAATTTTCGGCTTCAAGCCGACCTACAATACCTTCAACAAAATGGGCGTCTGGCCTGCGGCCGACAGTATCGACACCATCGGCCTCCATGCGCGATCGATTGACGATCTTGAACTCATAACCGCGGTCCTGCGCATGCAGGCGCCGCAGTCGTCGCGCAAACTCAGCAGCGCGCCGCGGGTTGGATTGTGCCGCACGGAGATTTGGGATTCCGCGCAGCCGGAGACGATGGCGGCGGTCGAGGGTGCCGCTGCGGCACTGGGCAAAGCCGGGGCGGCCGTGAATGAGATTACGTTGCCCGCGGCGTTCAAGGGTATGCATGGCGTAGCGCGCAGCACGATCAATTTTGTCGAGCGCGCCGCCTGCATGGCGTTCCTCTGGGATAACCGCCGCGATGCGCTTTCGCCGCAAATGCGGCGCTACGTTGAGGGTGGCCAAAAAACCTCCCGCGAAGACTATGTCGCGGCCTTCCGGCGGCTCGACGAATGTCGTGTGGAGTTGGCGTCGATCTTCGACAAAGTGGATGCGCTGCTCGTGCCGTGTGTGCCTGGCGAAGCGCCCAAAGGGCTGGAATTCACCGGTGATGCCAACATGCAGGCGATTTGGACAGCGATGCATACACCGTCGATGACGCTGCCGACCCATCGCGGCCCCAACAATCTGCCGGTTGGTATCCAGATCGTCGGGCAACGCTACGACGATGATCGTTTGTTGGCTTGCGCGCGCTGGGTTTGGGACAAGATCGGCGCGCCGGAGCTGGTGGGGTGCGCGGTACAATGACCGCTCGTCCCCGCGGACGTGGGGGTCCAGTGGAATCGCTGTGTGCTGGTGGGCTCCCTCTGGATTCCCGCTTGCGCGGGAATGAGCGGATGGGAGTAACTTGATGGAATTCGACAATTCCTTTGATGTGCCGCTGGCGCCTGAACAGGCGTGGTCGGTGCTGATGGACATCCAGCGCATCGCGCCTTGCATGCCGGGGGCGGAGCTGACCGAAGTCATCGATCCGCAGCACTTCAAGGGCAAGATTTCCGTGCGTCTCGGCCCGGTGGCGCTGGCGTTTGCCGGCCGCGTCGAAATCGACTCGATCGACGAGGCCAATCGCAGTGCGCGTGTCAAAGCACAGGGCAGCGACGCCAAAGGCCGTGGCGGCGCCAACGCCAACGCGACATTTCACATCGAGCCCGTCGGCGACGGCGCGCGCGTGATGATCCATACCGATCTGATGCTGTCGGGAGCGGTTGCGCAATATGGCCGTGGTGTCGGGATGATCCAGGCGACGGCGGCTCAGATTATCGGCCAATTCGCCGGCAATTTGCGCACGCAGCTCGCGCAACAGCCGCCGTCACCGCCAAAGGCGCCTGCGGCCGCCGCGCAGTCTCCCGAAATCGCGACGCCGCGACCTGCCGCGCCGAGCCCGGCCGCGCCGGCAACGCCGCCGCCGGCTGCCAAACCGATCTCAGGTTTTTCGCTGATGGCACGGGTGATCTGGCAGCAGATACTCTCTCTGTTCGGCGGACGGCGGTCTTGAGTGAACTGATCGGCGCGCGGGTTCACCGTATCGAAGATCAAAAACTGCTTTGCGGCAGCGGCCGCTACATCGACGATATCGCTTCGCCGGGTGCGCTCTCCGCGGCCTTCGTGCGCAGTCCGCATCCGCACGCGCTTGTTCATGGCGTCGACGCCGAAGCGGCGCGTGCCGTGCCGGGCGTCACCGCGGTATTTACGCTCGACGATTTGATGCCGGTACTCAGCCAACGCCGCATGATGCGAGTGTCCAACTCTGGCACGCGGCTCGACCAGAGCTGGGCCTACGCGCTGGCCGACGGCGAAGTGTCGTTCGTCGGCGAGCCGGTGGCAATCGTCATTGCCGCGGATCGCTACATCGCCGAAGATGCCGCGGCGCTGGTTGTTGTCGATTACGATGTCCTGCCGGCCGCGACCGATTGCCGGACGGCGTATGCCGAGCGCGCGACGCCGGTTCGCCGCGAACTCACGTCGAACAAGATCAGCTCTTACAAGGTCGCTTTCGGCGACAGCGATGCGGCCTTCGCCAAGGCGGCCCACGTCGTGAGCGAGGACTTGTGGCAGCATCGCGGCGCCGGCCATTCGATCGAGGGCCGCGGGATTTTGGTCGAAGTGTCCGATCGGGAAATCCAGGTGTGGGCTTCGACCCAGAAGGCACACGATCTACGCGACGCGCTCGCCGAATACATCCGCCTCGACGAGAACCGGTTGCGCGTGGCAACGCCTGATGTCGGCGGCGGCTTTGGCCCCAAGCTGTGCGTTTATCCCGAGGACGTCGCCGTGGTCGCCGCAGCGACGATGCTGCGCCGTTCGATCAAATGGATAGAGGACCGCCGCGAGCATTTCACCAATGCGGTTCAAGAGCGCGACCAGTATTGGTCGATCGAAATCGCAGCTGACGCCGACGGCCGGGTGCGCGGTGTACGCGGACGGCTGGTCCACGACGTCGGCGCCTATGCGTTGCAGGATGTGAACCTGCCGTACAATTCCGCCAGCACGCTCACCGGGCCGTATATGATTCCGGCGCTGGCGATGGATGTGGTGGTGACGCACACCAATAAGACGCCGGTTTCCTCGGTGCGCGGCGCCGGCTATCCGCAGGCCGCCTTCGCCATGGAGCGGTTGCTGGACGCGCTGGCCCGCAAGCTCAACGTCGAGCGCTCTGAACTGCGCCGCCGCAATCTCATCCCCGCGGAGAAAATGCCGTACCTCAAGCCGCTCAAAACGCGGGCCGGCGAACAGGTGCAATACGACAGCGGCGACTATCCGGCTTGTCAGGCCGAAATCCTCAAAGCCATGGACTGGGACGATTTCCCGCGCCGCCAAGCCGAGGCGCGTGCACAGGGGCGCTATCTCGGCGTCGGCCTGGCGCACGGCGTCAAGGGCACCGGCCGCGGCCCGTTCGAATTCGGCGGCGTGCGCGTGTCGCCGACCGGCGGCATCACGGTTTCGACCGGTGCGGCGGCGATGGGGCAGGGCGTCGCCACCGCGCTCGCGCAAATCTGTGCCGAGTCCTTTGGCGTGCGCGCGCAGGACATCACCGTCGTCGCCGGAGATACTGCGGCGACGCCGCTCGGGCTCGGCGGCTTCGCCAGCCGCCAGACCGTCACCGCCGGGTCGTCGGTGCATGTCGCCGCCCAGGCCGTTGCCGCCAAGGCGCGCAAGCTTGCGAGCCATGTGCTCGAAGCGGCCGAGGAGGATCTCGAAATCGCCGACGGCGTCGTCCGCGTCGTCGGCGCGCCGCAGCTCAACGTCAAGCTCGGCGAACTGGCGCGCATCCTCAAAGGCGCGCCGGGTTATGGATTTCCGCCTGGTCTCGATCCCGGTCTTGAGGCGAGTGCCACATTCCGCGTCGATCAACTGGCCTATTCCAACGCCTGCCACGTCGCCGAAGTCGAGGTCGACATCGAGACCGGCGCCGTCACCGTTCGTCGCTACGCCGCGATCCAAGATGCCGGCCGGCGCGTCAACCCGATGCTCGTCGAGGGCCAGATTCATGGCGGCATCGCCCACGGCATCGGCAACGCCATGTTCGAGTGGATGGGCTACGACGCGTCCGGGCAACCCGTCACGACCACGTTTGCGGACTATCTGCTGCCGACCGCGACCGAAATGCCGAAATTCGAGACGCTATACAAGGAGTCGCTGTCACCGCGTAATCCGCTTGGAGTCAAAGGGGTTGGCGAGCTTGGCGTCATTCCCGCTGCGGCGGCGCTGATCTCGGCGATCGAGGATGCGCTGTCGCCGTTTAACGTGCACATCGCGCAGACGCCGATCATGCCGCATGAACTGCTTGAGCTGATCGCGCGTGGACGTGAGGGGCCGGCGAAATAAGTCGATTAGACTTACACGACGGCGCACGGATTGGACCTGCGGAGCAAAAACAGGGGAGCTGATATGAGGAATTTTTGGAATGCGGCGCGGGTTCTGGGTCTCGCCGCAATAGCGTGTGCGACGGTAGCGCCCGCGCAAGCGCAAAACTATCCGAACCGGCCCATTCACTTCGTTCTGCCTTACCAGCCCGGCGGCATTGTCGATTTTACCGGACGCGTGCTGGCCAAGCAGCTCACGATGACTATGGGGCAGACTGTGGTTGCTGAAAACAAGCCAGGCGCAGGCGGCATTGTCGGCACCGATTACGTCGCGCACGCGGCGCCTGATGGCTACAACATTGTGCTCATGGATCCCGGTTTCGTCGCCAATCCGATCCTGCAAAAGACGATGCCCTACGATATCTTCAAGGATATGGTGGCGGTCTCCATTGTCAGTTCTTCGCCCGAAGTCCTGGTCGTGACGCCGAGCCTCGGCATCAAGACCTACGCGGACCTTGTCGCCTACGGCAAAGCCAATCCCGGTAAGCTGAATTACGGGACCGCCGGTGTCGGCACCGCCCCGCATCTTGCCGCAGAGATGTGGAAGGCACGCACCGGTATCACCGCCACGCATGTCCCGTATAAGGGCATTGGTCCGTCCTACATCGACTTGATGAGCGGCAAAATTCAGATGGAATTTTCCAGCATCGCCGGCGCCCTGCCGTTCACCTCCAAAGGCAGCGTCATTCCTCTGGCGACCACCGGCGGGAAGCGTCCGGCCGTCTATCCGAATGTGCCGACCATGATCGAGGCCGGCCTGCCGGAGTTCGACGTCGACCTTTGGCTCGGCGTTTATACTGGCGCCAAGACGCCGCCTGATGTGCTCGCCAAGCTCAACGCTGGCATTGCCAAGGCGCTTCAGGCAGACGAGCTCAGGACCGCATTCGCCAAGTTTGGGCTTACGCCGCGCGGCACCAGCCTCGCCGAAAGCGCAGCCTTCACCCGATCCGAATACGAGAAATGGAAGAAGGTCATTACAGACGCAAACATCACACTCGATTGATCTGTGTGCGCTTTCTGCTGTTTGCAGCGCTGGCCTTCGCACTAGGCGCGCCCTGCGCCGCTACCGCAGGCTATCCGTCGCGGCCGATTCATCTGATCCTGCCCTACGCGCCGGGAGGCATCATCGAGTTTGTCGGCCGTACGCTTTCGCAAACGCTCGGCGAGGTTCTCCACGAGCCGGTCGTTGTTGAGGGTCGTCCGGGCGCCGGCGGCATCGTCGGCGTCAACTACACCGCTCATGCGGCGCCCGACGGTTACACCATCGTGCTGGTCGATCCGGCCATCGTTACCAACCCGTCGCTGCATAAATCCTTGCCCTACGACATCTTCAAGGACCTCGTCCCGATCTCGATCGTCGCCACCGCGCCCGAAGTGCTCGTCGTTGCGCCGCAGCTTGGCATCAAGACCCAGGAAGCGCTCGTGGCTTACGGCAAGGCCAATCCCGGCAAGCTCGATTATGCCTCGGCCGGTGTCGGCAGCACACCGCACCTTGCGGCCGAGCTGTGGAAGTCGCGCACCGGCATCCAGGTCACCCACATCCCCTATGGGGGCATCGGGCCTGCGTTCATCGATCTGATGAGCGGCAAGGTGCAAATGTCGTTTTCCAGTCTTCCCGCCGCGATGCCCTTCATCGCCAAAGGCAGCCTCGTTGCACTCGCCACGACCGGCCTCAAACGCTCTCCTATGTATCCCGACCTGCCGACGGTGTCGGAATTGCTGCCGGGATACGAGGTCGATCTTTGGCTCGGCATCTACGGCTCGGCGCGAATGCCGCCCGATGTTCTGGCCACGCTCAACGGCGGCGTCGACAAGGCGCTCCAGGACGGCGCGTTGAAGACAGCCTTTGCCAAATTTGGGATTGCGCCGCGCGGAACCACAGTGCAGGAAGGTGCGGCGTTCACCAAGGCTGAATATGAAAAGTGGCGCAAAGTCATCCTCGGCGCGCACATCACGCTTGACTGAGTATCGATGAAATTATGACGTCTCCTTGGCCTACCGAATTGCGGCTGCGCAAGGATCGCAAAGCGCTCGCCGTGACGTTCGAGGCTGGCGAGAGCTTCGAGCTCGCGGCCGAATATCTGCGCGTGCGCAGCCCGAGCGCCGAAGTGCAGGGGCATTCGCCGAGCGAGCGCCGTACCGTCGCCGGTAAGGAGAATGTGCAGATTCTCGAACTGCATCCGGTCGGCAATTACGCGGTGCGCCTGGTATTCGACGACTTGCACTCGACTGGGATTTTTAGCTGGGACTATCTGCACGAGCTTGGCCAGAATCGCGAACGCTATTGGCGCGACTATCTGGTGGAACTCAAGGACAAGCAACTTTCGCGCGCGCCGGGGCGGTGATTAGGCTGCCGGTCAGACCTCTGTCATGAAATTTCCGCGCGTTTTGCTGGGGATTTGTACCGAAATGTCCTTACAATTTTGCCGCATCTATTAACGATCCGTTCCGACGCTCTACGTATGTATACCTAGGCGCGCATACAGCATGCGCGCTCAACGACGACTGTTTGCACGGGGCGACTCCAGGAAAAGGAACAGGTTTATGAGTATTTCGATTTGGAAATTCCTTCGCAACGAGCAGGGCGCGACCGCAATCGAATACGGCCTGATCGCCGCAGGGATTTCGGTTGCGATCATCGCTACGGTTCAGGGCCTCGGCACCAACCTTGCCAATACGTTCTCGACCGTTTCAACCTCTCTGCAATAAGCACTCGGCTCATCGGCTTCGCCTCGTCAACCTTCGGTCAACCTCGTTCCGGCATGATCAAGCTAGTGTCGGGGTGGGGCGGACGATGGGGCGCCACCGGCATAAGAATGGCCTCGATCCCTCTTCCCTCGGGACCGAGGCCATTCGCTTTTTTCACTCGGCAGTCTTGACTGAAGCAGCCACCTCGACGGGCCGGTCGCGGTTCGCGCCGCTCCATCCGGTTTTCGATTGATGGTTTACCAAAACTTTCAGGGATGAACGTCGGGCGCCTCGTCCGGCACACTCGGCTATCCGACGGGGATGCCAAACTTGTCGCCCACGCACGATGTGTTTTCCGCTAGGATTACACTGCGGCGCACGGGGCGCCGCTCCATGCCTTCTCATGTTGCGCGCGACGCCGTGGATTTGCGACAATGCGTTGCGGGCACATGCAACGCGGGACGATGCTGCTAAGTGGGGAGAGCACGACATGAAAGCCTATGAATTGCCGAAGAGCGGCGCCGGGATTGAATCGCTGACGCGCATCGAGCGGCCCGATCCGCCAAAGCCCGGGCATCGCCAGGTACTGGTCAAAGTACGCGCCTGCTCGCTCAATTTCCGCGATCTCGGCATCGTCCGCGGCAGTTATCGCATGCCAGTGCGGGAGAAGGTCATTCCGCTGTCGGACGGCGCCGGCGAGGTCGTCGAAGCTGGCCCCGGCGTCACCCGAGTAAAGGCCGGAGACCGCGTTGCCGGCAATTTTTTCCAGCGCTGGCCCGGCGGCGAAGCGGCGCCCGACACCCACGCCAGCGCGCTCGGCGGCGGCATTGACGGCATGCTCGCCGAATATGCGTTGCTGGAAGAGGACGGCGTCGTGAAAATCCCGGCGCATCTCTCGCTTGAGGAGGCGGCAACGCTGCCGTGCGCCGGCGTGACGGTGTGGCACGCGATGATGGAGCACGCCAAGCTGAAAGCCGGCGATACCGTGCTGCTACAGGGCACCGGTGGCGTTTCGATCTTCGGCCTGCAATTCGCCCGCGCATTTGGCATTGCCGCCATCATCACCTCGTCCAGCGATGAGAAGCTCGCGCGCGCAAAGAAACTCGGCGCCGCGCACGGCATCAACTACAAGACCACGCCGGATTGGGAGAAGGCGGCGACGGAATTCACCGGCGGCCGCGGCGTCGATCACGTCGTTGAAGTCGGCGGCGCCGCGACCCTGACGCGCTCGTTTCACGCCATCCGCGCCGGCGGCAAGATCACCCTGATCGGCGGACTAAGCGGCGGCGCCACCGAACTCAATCCCGGAATGATCTTCGCGCGTCGCGCCAATGTGCAGGGCATCTCGGTCGGCTCGACACAGATGTTCATGGCGATGAACCGCGCCATCGAAGTGAGCGCCATCAAGCCGGTGATCGACAAGGTGTTTGACTTCGCCGACGCACAGGCCGCATACCACCACATGGCCTCGGGCGCGCATTTCGGCAAGATCGTCATTCGGGTCGGCTGAGACGATCTTGGATCGCGCGCCGCCCTAGCCTGCTCGCCGCTACTTGTACGCGGCGCAGAAAGCCGGCGCACCTTTTCCGATCATGGCGCAGCCACGGCGAATCTCCGAGATGATCAATGCGCAGGCATTGCTCGCATTGCACGGCGGACGGGTGGCCGTCGAAACTTCGGTGCATTGCTTGACGTAGGTCGCGGCCTGCTGGGCGCCGACACTCGCCGTGCAGGACATTTGCGGAGCTGGCTTGGGCGGGCCTCCGAGTTGCTTGAGGCGAGTGAGATAAGCGTTGCGAATGCAGGTCTTGTCGGTTCGGCACGCATTGCGCTGCGCCAGCCAGTTTTTTTGCACCGAGGTCAACGTGCTTCGCTCGCTGGCTGGGAAACTGGCATACATGCTGGTGTAGGCGGCGGCGAGCTGGCGATCGAGCGCGGCGAGCGAGTCGTCCGAGCAAATCACGGCTTCCGTCGGCGCAAGGTTGCCGGCACACGAGTAACTTGGATTGGCCGCGGCAGCGGGAACCGCCGATTGAGCGAACAGCACAGCGGCGATGCAAGCGACTGCCGCGCCGTGGATCGCGATCGCGGCGCGAGATGCCATCTTGGTCATTGTTCTTCCTCCGCATCACGCATCCAGGTTCCGCGATGGAACTTTATGAGGAAACTACCGACGCGTCAGTATTCCGTAAGGGCTCACGCCGAGATTGACAACGGCAAGCAGCCGCCCGTGTCCCCGCGAACCGAATGGGTGACGATCGGTCCGAGGCAGGATATCATTTGCCGCGCCAGGAACTTTGCCCGTAACGTCCCGGACTTCAGAGGTGACCGGATGAGAAAAGTTTGCGTGGCCGCTATTCTGAGCTTTGTCGTACTCGGTTCGGGAATTGCCTGGGCAACCGAGTGCTCCCCGCACTGCGATTACGTTCACGACTACGGACCTTATGATTTCTCATACGTCCGTCCCGGACTTGCCGGCTATCCAGTTTGCGATTGGCGAGGCAACTGCGCTCCGCACATCGTCTACTATCAGGCAGGGCGTCGCCGGCCGGGCGTGAGAATCATCATCAGACCGACGAATCCGAACAGATAGAACCAAAGGATGCGCCGGAGTGTGCGGCCGTCAGGCGGCTGCCGCCTGACGTATTCATTTTCGGAGAGTGGCTGACGTCCCGGCTTTGTTAGAATTGGCTTGCCGGGCGCGGCTGTTACCAGCGCCGCCCGTAACCGCGGCCACGCCAACCCCACGGTCCAGGGCCATAATAGCCACCGTAGTAATAAGGCGGCGGGTAGTAGCCGGGTGGAGGCGGATAGTAGCCGGGCGGCGGTCCAGCATATCCGGGAGGCGGACCGGGCGGCCCACCATAGCCAGGCGGGGGTCCGGGACGGCGCACGGGGCGAGGCCCGCCCGGCGCGATGCTGGTCTCGATGATGTAGCCGTTCTGGTCCTGAAACGCGACCTGACACCAGCCGCTCCTGCATCCGTTCACTGCGACGGACGAGCCGGCGGGGATAAGAGTTACAATCGTGAATGTGGTTCCAGGTCCATTGCGAAGATTGACATTGGCATGGGTGACCGCATGCGCTGCGGCGTGCCCTGCCGGCCCTGACTGAGGCAGCGGTGGCCCGTCAGGGGGCGCGGCTGCCTGGGGCGGCGGAGGCGGGGGAGCCGCTGCGGGCGGCGGAGGAGGAGCCGCGACCGATGGCGGCGGAGGCGGCGCAGCCTGACTCGGCGGTGGCGGATTCGCAGGCGATGCTGTCGGAGCCGGCTGGCCAGAAGCGGGCGGTGGCGGCGCCTGCGCGGCCGCGCCGTGAAGCGCGATCGTTACAAAGACGCCCGAAACAAGCATCGACAACGCGCTGAAATGTCTGAACCGCATCGCTGACTGACTCCCTCAACAGCGCCCCTTACGTGCGCCCCCGACCTGCGGCAGATCGTAGCGGGTTTTGAGCGAGCGAGAAAGCCGGGTCGGCCGTGCTGCTACGCCGGCTTTGGCTTTTCCGTCCGCATCTCGACCGGACCGCCTGCCGTCTTCCATTCGCCGAAGCCGCCTTTGATATGCGCGACGGGTTTTAGTCCCATGCGGTGCGCGGTCTGCCCCGCCAGCGCCGAGCGCCAGCCTCCGGCGCAAAAGAATACGAAGCGCTTGTCCTCGCCGAATACCGGCTTGTGGTACGGACTGTCGGGGTCGATCCAGAATTCGAGCATGCCGCGCGGGCAGTGAATTGCGCCGGGCATGCGGCCTTCGCGCTCAAGCTCGCGGATGTCGCGCAGGTCGACGAACACGACGTCGCCACGGCCGTGCAGCGCACGCGCATCGTCGATCGACAACGTCTCAATCTCGCGCTCGGCAGCCTCGACCAGCGCGCGAAATCCGGTGGTGATCTTTTGCGGCATCGGACATTTCCTTCGTCGGCTCATCGGCACTCTGTCACGGATTGATCCGCACGTCGATAACGTGGCAAGCAAGTGTCGTGGCCCGTGCACTTAAGCCCCGCAGCGGAGGGCCGGAGGAAAACATGGACAATCTCGCCTATCCGGATTTGCACGCGCACATCGCCGCGCTGGAGCGCAAAGGCCTTCTGGTCCGCGTGCAACGCCCGATCAACAAGGACACCGAAATGCATCCGCTGGTGCGCTGGCAATTCCGCGGCGGCATCCCCGAAAGCGAGCGCAAAGCATTTCTGTTCGAGAATGTCATCGACAGCACCGGCCGCCGCTACAACATTCCGGTGGCGGTCGGAATCCTCGCGTCCAATCGTGAGATATACGGCGTCGGCATCGGCTGCGACGTCGCCAATATCCAGCAGCAATGGCTACGGGCCGAACAGCATCCGCTGCCGCCGGTGCTGGTCAACGATCCGGCCTGCCAGGAAATCGTGGTGCAGGGCGACGAACTTAACGAGCCTGGCAATGGCGTTGACGCGCTGCCGATCCCGATCTCAACGCCCGGCTTCGACAATGCGCCGTACGCCTCATGTTCGATGTTCATCACCAAGGATCCGGATACGGGCCTGCAGAATATCGGCAACTATCGTGCCATGGTGAAGGCCCGCACGCGCATGGGTATGAATCCGGAGATCGAGCTTAATCAGGGCATCCACGAGCACTTTCTCAAATACAAGGCGCGCGGCGAAAAGATGCCGGTGGCGCTGATGCTCGGCGCGCCGCCTGCCATCACATTTGCCTCAGTGCACAAGCTGCCGAAGCATCTCGACGAGATTTCGGTCGCCGGCGGGCTGGTCGGTGCGCCGATCCGCGTCTGCAAGGCCAAGACCGTCGATCTGATCGTGCCGGCAGAAGCCGAGATCGTGGTCGAAGGCTATATCGACACCGAGTGGCTCGAACCGGAGGGCAGTTTCGGCGAATCCCACGGCTACATGAATTTGAAAGAGTACAACGCCTATTTCGACGTCACCGCCATCACGCGCCGCAAGGATGCGGTGCTGGTGTCGATCATCAGTCAGGTGACGCCGAGCGAATCGTCGCTGATCAAGCGCGTCGCCTACGAGCCCGCATTCCTGCATCATCTGCGCCATCACCTCAACATCAGTGGCGTCACGCGCGTCTTCATGCACGAGCCGCTGACGAATTTGCGCAAGCTCGTCGTCATTCAGCTGAAAGCCGACACGCTCGATGCCGAAATCTGGCGCACGCTGTACGGCGCCTCGTCGTATTCGTCGTCGGTTGGCAAAATGACGATCGCAGTGAACGAGGACATCGATCCCGAAAATCTCGACATGGTGATGTGGGCGATGGCCTACCGGATGCGGCCGCACGAGGACATGCGCATACTCGACCACAAGGACATGGGGCACGGCCCGCGCGCCGGCGCCGACGACAATCACTACGAGGCAAACGACTCGGCGATGTTGATCAACGCCATGCTCAAGCGGCCGTATCCACCGATCTCGCTGCCGGCGCGGCAATACATGGAGAAGGCCAAGGACATCTGGCACGAACTCGGCCTGCCGCCGCTCAAGCCGGAAATGCCGTGGTTCGGCTACTCACTTGGCCAATGGCCGGAGGAATTCCAGGTCGAGGCCGACCGCGCGGCGCGCAGTGAATACTGGACCACCGGCGAAGTGATCAAACAGCGCCGGCGCAACGACAAGCGGCTGAACGATCCGTATTTGGCGCTTTGAATTTGTCGGCAGGTCAATCAAGGTACGGCCGCGGCGTTCTTGAATTTCACCGGAATGGTAAGATAGCGCACGCCATTGGCATGGGCGGGCGGAAATTTTCCGGCCCGGATGTTGACCTGGATCGACGGCAAAAGCAGCCGCGGCGCGGGGAGCATGGCGTCGCGCGCGGTGCGCATCGTGACAAATGCATCTTCGCTTACTCCGTCCTTGACGTGCACGTTGCGCTCGCGCTCTTCGCGCACCGTAGTTTCCCATGCGTAGCGGTCGCGGCCCGGTGCTTTGTAGTCGTGGCACATGAAAAGCCGGATTTCCGGCGGCAGCGCCAGGACTTTCCTGATCGATCGGTAGAGCCGATGGGCGTCGCCGCCGGGAAAATCCGCTCGCGCCGTGCCGTAATCCGGCATGAAAAGGGTGTCGCCGACGAACGCGGCGTCCTCGATCCTGTAGGTGATATCCGCCGGCGTGTGGCCGGGCGTGTACATCACCTCGGCCTCGAGCTCGCCAATGTTGAAGCGCTCGCCGTCGGCGAAAAGATTCTGTGCAAGCTCGTCGAGTGCGGCGAAGCCAACGTCAGCGCGCTTGCCGAAGCGGTTGGCCTGTCGCAGTCGGCGCTTTCGCAGCATCTGGCGAAGATGCGCGCGGAAGGTTTGGTCGCGTATCGGCGCGAAAGCCAGACGCTGTGGTACCGGATTGCCGACAAAAGAATTGAGCGCTTATTCGCGACGCTACACCAACTTTACTGTGCAACCGGCAAACGCCGCTGACGCCGCGGCCAAGAAGGAGACCATCAATGTCGCTTCCCACCATTTCCCCCGAGCACGCCAAGCGTCTGTTGGACGAGGGCGCCGTGATGGTCGACATCCGCGAGGCGGACGAGCACGCACGCGAAAACATCGCGGGTGCCCAGCCGATGCCTTTGTCGAAACTCGATGAGGCAGACTTGGCTGTGCATGAAGGCAAGCCAGTCCTGTTCCACTGCAAGAGCGGTGCGCGCACGCTGGCAAATGCTCCGCGGCTTGCCGATAAGGCAGGCGACGCCTGCGAAGCCTACATCGTCGAAGGCGGGCTCGACGCCTGGAAGAGGGCGGGTCTGCCTGTGGTGACCGATCGCCGTCAGCCGATTGAACTGCAACGCCAAGTTCAGATCGCGGCCGGCAGCCTGGCATTCTTCGGAACCCTGCTCGGTCTTCTGGCTTCGCCCTGGTTCTTCGCCGTCCCGCTATTCGTCGGCGGCGGTCTCATGAATGCGGGAATGACCGGCTTCTGCGGCATGGCGCGCCTGCTCGTGTACATGCCGTGGAATCGTGCATCATATCGCCCGAAGGCGGCTCACGCCTGATGTAGAAGTCTTGGGACAGGTTCGCGCATGGCACCGTCGTTCCTCCAGGCCGTGCTTAGCCTCATTTCCGGTTCGCTGGTCGGCTTCTCGCTCGGGCTGGTCGGCGGCGGCGGTTCGATTCTCGCGGTGCCGCTTTTAGTCTACGTCGTCGGTGTGCCCGATCCGCATGTGGCGATCGGCACCAGCGCGGTTGCTGTCGCGGCCAATGCAGCCGGCAACCTGCTGAGTCATCATCGCGCCCGCAACGTCGTCTGGCGCTGCGCGCTGACGTTTGCCGCCGCCGGCATTGCCGGCGCCTTTCTGGGCTCGACGCTGGGCAAGATGGTCAACGGGCAGAAGCTGCTCGCGGCGTTCGCCGTGCTGATGATGGTCGTCGCCGGCCTGATGCTGCGCAAACGCGAAAGCGCTGGAACCAAGGTCGAGCACGTCAGTCGCGATATGGCGTGGCGGCTTATCGCCATCGGGCTGGGAGCGGGTGCGCTGTCCGGATTCTTCGGCATCGGCGGCGGATTTTTGATCGTGCCCGGGCTGATGCTCGCCACCGGCATGCCGATTCTCAATGCGATTGGCTCGTCGCTTGTCGCGGTGACGGCGTTCGGCGCCACGACGGCGGCGAACTACGCCGCATCCGGTTCGGTTAATTGGGCGATCGCCGGGCTCTTCATCTGCGGTGGCATTTGCGGCGGCTACGCCGGCAGCCGCGCCGCGCATGCTCTGGCTAATCGCAAGGGTTATCTGAACACCGTGTTTGCCGTGCTGATCTTCGCAGTCGCGGCCTACATGCTGGTGCGCAGCCCCGCGGCGATGGGACTATAGGGTACGGTCAGGGCCGGACGTAGCTCCAGCCTTGTTCTTCAAGCTGCATGATGCGAACCGCGCCTGACGGCACGATGCCGGCCTGCGGGATGATCGTGATCTTGTGTCCCTCGCGCTTCTGCATGCCCTGCAGGGTGTTGTTGCAGGCTGAGAAGACGATCTTCGACGGGAACGTCGCCTCGGCGCTGGCGATATGCGCGATGCGGTCCTTCACCGGAGAGGTGTCGTCGCGCAGCATGGTGAGGCCGGGTCCGTAGGCCACGATCTCGACACTCACGTCTTCATGTTTGTCGCGATAAAACTCAACGATGTTCTGCGCATTGTTGAGCGCGAGGTTCATCACTGCCGGATCGTTCTGATCGACCTGGATAACGACGCGATGCGGCTTGGCGCTTTCTGCATGGGGGGCCGCAACGGTCAACAGACCGAGGAAGAAAGCTGCGATTATCGAGCGTGCGATGGCGATCATGGATTTCACCGGGTTTGGTTCAGGGGCGAACGAGTGTGTAGCCTTTTTCTGTCAAAGCTAGGATTTGCGCAACGCCCGCTTCAACCTGTTTGGCCTTGGGATTAAGCGGGACGTGATGGCCGGTATCGCGCTCAATCGTTTCCACCGTGTTCATGCAGACGTCGAATTGCACGCCCTGGGAGATCAGGCTGTCGACGTAAGTGCGATTTGAACTGTCGGCACGCAGGAGCGTAATGCCCGGACCGAAGGCGACGACTTCGATGGCGATTTTGTCCGGGCCGTAGAATTTGAGCAGGTTGTTGGCCACGCTGATAACGAGACCTTGCTTCTTGGCATCGTCGTCGGAGAGCTGGAGCGCAAGGTGATGCTCGGCAAACGGCTTGTCGGCGGATGCTCCGACGGCCGCAGGTGCCGCCTGCTGAGCAGACAGCGGCGCAAACGCAGCGAGCGCGGTGAGGATGACGACGCTGCCGGCAAACGCCCGGCAGGCGCGCCTGACGTGGTGTTTCATCGGCTCAGCCTCCCTCGGCATATCCCGGATTGTTGGCCACATCTTTGAGCGTAACCCGATTGGCGCGCCCAAGGTTCACGACCTTCTTGGCACGCAGATAATCCGCAACGACATCCATCACCGGCTTGCCGCTCTGCGGATTGACCGAGGCCCAGCCGGCGACGCGGTAGCTCTTGCCGGCCTCCACAGGCGTGCCGTCATTCAACGTCATGGCCGAAATCCGGCTGCCGATACGCTCGGCCGGCGTGCAGGCGTAATCCATGCCGCCGACCCGCACCATGTCGCCGCCTTGCTGATAATACGGATCGGGATTGAACAGATTGTCGGCGATGTCTTCCAGAACGTCCTTGATCTGGCTGCCCGTCATGTCAGTCACGTAGGTTTGCGGATAGGTGATCGCGGTCTCGGTCAGCAGGTCCTCCATGACGATAGGCGCGCCCGCGAGCACTGTCGTGCCGAAGCGGAAACCCGGCGACAGTGCGATCTGGGTGCCGGAAGTCTCGCGCAGCGCATCGCAGATCACCTGGTCCATTGGGCCGGTGAAATTGCCGCGCCGGTAGAGCAGGGTGTCGGCGGTCGCAAGCTTTTCGGCAAACCTTTCCGTGTAAGGCGCGCGCAGCCGGTCGATCGCTGCCTGCATGGTGCGGTCCGCCGGCAACAGATCGGCAAACACCGGTACGAGCCGGTAGCGCACATCCTTGACGCGCCCTTTGTCGAGATCGAGATCGAGCACGCCGAGGAATTTTCCGTTCGATCCGGCATTCGTTACCAGCGTCTTGCCCGAGGCATTCGTGACCACGCTCGGCTGCAACACCGCGTCGTGGGTGTGACCGCCGAGGATCACGTCGATGCCGGTCACCCGGCTCGCGAGCTTGAGATCGACGTCCATGCCGTTATGCGACAGCAAGAGCACCGCATCGACTTTGTCGTGCTGGCGCAGCCCGTCGACCACCTTCTGCAGTTCAGCGTCGCGGATGCCGAACGTCCAATCGGGGGTGAACCGTTTGGGATGTGCGATCGGCACATAGGGCATGGCCTGCCCGACGATGCCGACCCGGTAGCCGCCGAGTTCCTTGATCGTCGCCGGTTTGAACACGCGGCCGGTCGCGGCGTCGAAGGCCGGCGCGTTGTTGAACGCCGCCTCATCGCTGAGAAAGACGTTCTGCGCCAAAAACTCGCCCTCGAAGTCTTTTAGATGCTGCCGCAGGAGTTTTTCGCCGTAGGTGAATTCCCAATGCCCGGTCATCGCCTCGATGCCGAGCAGGTTCGCCATCTCGACCATGGCGGCGCCGTCGGTCACGCTGGCAAGTCCGCTGCCCTGCCACAGATCGCCGCCATCAAGCAGTACGGAATGGCCGCTGCCGGCATCCGCGCGCAGCCGGTCGATCAGTGTTTTCAGATGCGCAAAGCCGCCCATGCGGCCGAAGCGGTGTGCGGCGTTCTGATAATCGAGAAATGTATACGCGTAGGCCGCGCGGTCGCCGGCCTTGATGGCGAAATGATCGAGAAAGGCGCGGCCGACCAGATGCGGCGGTTGGCCGGCCATGGCGCCGACGCCGATATTGACGCTCGGTTCGCGGAAATAAACCGGCAGGAGCTGCGCGTGCGTGTCGGTCATATGCAACACGCGCGCATTGCCGAAGCGGCCGATGTCGTAAATAGCGTCGGTCTCGGCCGCGTCGCCGGTGCGCGGCAAGAAGGCGGAAAGCGCCGCCGCCGCAAAATTCTTGACGAGATCGCGGCGGCGCATCGCGGTTAGCGGATGACCGCTTTTGTCCAGTCCGCCGCCTGCTCTTTGGCCTGGGCGATCGATGCGTTGGCGAGCACCTCGGCCTCGCCTGCAAGTTTCACGGCCTGGTCATAGTTGCCGGCGCTGGCCGCGGCCTGCGCGGCCTTGAGCACGTCCGCGGTCGTGGTCCATTGGTTCTTGAGAGCGGCGGCGGCTTTGGTGGCCGCTTCGGCTTTGGCCAAGGCTGTCTTGAAGTCGTCGGCGGAGGCAGCGAGCGCGGATGTCGCAAACGCTGCGAGCAACGCCAATGCCGCCAGGCGGATCACGGCAAATCTGCACATGCGATTGCTCCCTGCCTCACGGCCGCGCGCCGGGCCCGGAGATCGGCAGCCCGTTGCTCATGTAAGAAAGGTAATATTCCACGTCGCGGTAAAGTGGATCTTCGGGCTTGAGCGGCACCGCCCGTACCTGGCTGTTGCACGACGTCAGGCGCCGGCTGGTCGTCCCCATGCCGCCCCATTCCGAACGGTAGATCGGCAGCGCCGCGACCAATCCGAGCGCAGGAGCAAGCACTTCGGTGCGGATGTGGTCGCCAGCGCTTTGCACGTGGCAGCTCGAGCATGAAAAGTTGAGCTGACCGCGCCGAGTATAGAAATATTCTTCGCCCTTCTGGTAGGCGGCGAGTGCGCGCGGATCGTTCGGGATCTTGATGTCGAACGGTTTGCCGCGCGACGTGTAGGCCATGTAGGCGGTGAGCGCCGCCATGTCGTCCTTGCTGTAGTCGAGCGGCGGCTGGCCGTTCTGCTGCCGGCATTGATTGAGCGCCACGTCGAGCGTGACGACCTCGCCGGATTTGGCGTCGAAATAGGGATAGTTCTGGCGAATTCCGACGCCCTTGTTGGGGAAGCAGTCGGCGTAGGTCTTGCCGTTCGGAAACGGCGTCTCGAACATCTGTTTGCCCTTGTCGAGGGCAAACTGATAGGGCGGGAATGCGTCGATCTCGATCCATTGCTTGCGCAGGCCCGCATCCATCGAATAGGGGCCGTTGACGAAATCGTTCAGCGGCACCTTCGGGAAGCGCTTGGTGAAATACGCACGGAACGCCTTGAAATCCGCTTGCGGATCGACGGCGCTTGCGGCACGCGCCGTCTGTGCCCCCAGCACGGCCACCGCAAGGGCGAGCATTGCGCCGCAGATCGCGGTCTTCCTGTGTTTTGCTGTCATGGCGCGGCCTTACTGAATCTTCCCGACAAGGGAATCGCTCTGGCCTTTGTTGTCGACCCAGCTGATATTGAGATCGTCGCCCTTCTTGCCGCTCTTGAAGCTGAATTTGATGTACGGATCCTTTGACACGGCGGGGCCCCAGTAGGCGGTGAAGACCGTCTTGCCGGCGTGCTGGAATTCGACCACTTCAATATAGTGCGGTGGGATCAGGTCGCCCTTGGCGTCCTTGATGAAGCCGGAATCCATCGGGTGCTGAACCAGCGCCTGAACTTCGGTGTTGTCGCCGCTGGCGACTGCGCGAACGCGAATTGTCGATGCCATTTTCGGATGACCTCCTGTATGTTCGCTGGATCAGCCGCCGCAGCCGCCGACGGTGACTTTGACTTCCTTGGTGGCGCTGTAGACTTTGCCGCCGGCCTCGACCAGCGCAATGACATTGGTGGTCTTTGCCAGCTTCAGTCGGTTGGCAACCGCCGCCGATGTGCCCTCTGGAATGACGTAGTGCGCCGCGAGCGGGAACGGATTGCCCGCCACGATGATCGCAATCGAGGTGACGCCGGGGAGGGCGGTCGTGACGGAAATCGGTACAACGGCGCCGTTTTCGGCGATTTCCGGCGCATCGAGACTGACCTTATCAGAGGCTTCCGGCGTCTTGCCATACAGCGCCTTGAGGGCACCGGCCTCTGTCTTTTGCGAGAACGCGTCTTTCGGCCATTTGCTGGCATCGGCGGCGGCGCGCGCGCGATCAACTGAAGCCGCGCCGGCAAGGCCGAGCGTCGCCAAGCCACTGGCGAGTGCGCCCTGCATGACGGTGCGGCGCGTCTGACCGTGGAGTGTGTTGGTACTATTGCTCATGCTGTCAAAATCCATAGCGAAGCTGCGCCCCTAGCGCGTGTAGAGAAAGTCGACGACGTCGTTCATTTCCTGATCGGTAAGAATGAGATTACGCCCGAATGGCGGCATCACGGATTGCGGATTACGTTTGGTCTCGTCGTAGATGATGGCGGCGAGCTGCTTGCGGTCTGGAAAGCGGGCCTTCATGTTGGAGAGCGGAGGGCCGACGTTGCCGGGCGCGTCGCCACCCTTGATGTCGTGGCAGGTCAGACAATTGCCCTTGCTGCGGTCGAAGGCGAGTTTCTCGCCCGCCATAACGGACGGTGATTGCGCCGCCGCAGCGCTGGCGAAGCAAAGCAGGCCGCCGAGCAAGATACCGCTAGCCGTCAGAGAATCCAGTTGCCGTTTTCGCATTGTCCCTCGCGCGTGCTGCCGGATTATGGCCCCTGCCTGCCGGTCTACTGCCCCTGCATCCGGTCGAGCGGACCGGTGGTCCGGGGCGTGAGATCCTTGCCTTCGGCGGTCGAGATGATTTTCACCGATTGGGGATCGATGCAATTCTTCATGCACGCGGTCGCTGCGGTATCGGGACGCGGGTCCTTCCAGGTGAAATTATCCCGGTTCGGCATCTTGACCTTGGGCAGGCTGGCGCGATCGGCGACGAAATTGCCGGGCACGATATTGTTGAAGTTGAGAATGTAGGCGGTCAGCGCATAAACGTCATCTGCCGCGAGCGAGTGCGGGGCGATAAACGGCATCGCCCGGTTAACATAGTCCCAGAGGGTCGGCGCATATGGCCAGTAGCTGCCGACCGACGGTTCGGGCCGGTCGGCGGTCAGCGTTCCTTCGCCGCCCATGAGCTTGGGATAGCGGCCCTCGCCCTCGCCGAATGTGCCGTGGCAGGCCGCGCATTGGGCCGCAAAGACATCGGCCCCGTGGTTTACCGTGCCTTGGCCCGGCGGCAGGCCGGCGCCGTCGATGCCGCGTACGTCGATATTCCAGCCCGCGATCTCCGCTGGTGTCGCCTGTTTTCCATAGCCGAACTGGCCGGGGCTGCCGGCGTGTGCCAGCGACGCCCATGCGGAGAGTGCGCCGGCGAAGGCCGCAGCCGCCGGCAGGAGCCGTCTAACCAAGCTGGACATCGAATACGCTCCCGCCCGGCTTCACCTGCCAAGTCTGGATCGAATTGTTGTGATAGATCGAATTGAGTCCGCGCACCTTGCGCAACTGTGCGATGGTCGGTTGCACGTAGCCGGTTTCGTCGACGGCACGGGACTGTAGCAGCGCCGGACCGCCGTCCCAGCGCCACGGCACACTGAAGCGCGTCAGCGCTTTCGACAGGATCGGTTCGTGCAATTGCGCTGCGCTCCAATTGACGCCGCCGTCGGTCGACACGTCGACGCTCTTGATCTTGCCGTGTCCGCTCCACGCCATCCCGCGGATTTCGTACAGTCCCGGCGCAGTCAGCGGTTTCTCGGGGCAGGGGAAGGTTACAACAGACTTGGCTTCGTTGATCCAGGTGAAGCCGCGGGATTTTCCATCCGCCATCAGGTCGGTGTATTTCGATGTCTCCTCGCGCGTGAAGGTCGGCTCATCGCCGATCTTAAGGCGGCGCAGATATTTGATGTTGACGCTGCCTTCCCAGCCGGGAACGACCAGCCGCAGGGGATAGCCCTGTTCGGGCCGCAACGCCTCGCCGTTCTGGCCGTAGGCCACGAGACAATCGTCGAGACACTTGTCGAGCGGCAGGCTGCGGTCCATGCGCGCGGCGTCGGCGCCTTCGGCCAGGACCCATTTGGCTTCTTTCTTGAGACCGACTTCGTCGAGCAAGGTCGACAGCTTGACGCCGGTCCATTGCGCGCAGCCGATCATGCCGTGCGTGAACTGCAGCGAGTTGAGCTGCGCGCCGCGCCATTCCATGCCGCCGTTGGCCGGGCACTCGATGAAATAAATCTGCGAGACGGACGGAAAGCGCACGATGTCGTCCATCGTCAGTACCAGCGGCCGTTCGACAAGGCCGTGGATCAGGAGGCGGTGCTGATGCGGATCGATGTCGGCGCGGCCGCCGTGGTAGCGCTCGAAGAACAATCCATTCGGCGTAATAATGCCCTGCAGGCTCTCCAGTGGCGTAAAGCTGACCGAAGACTGGGGCGTCGCCGTGAGCCACGGAACGTCGCGGCGGATGACATCGCGCTCGAATTTCGAAGGAACGCCATAGGACTTGTCGTCAACGCCCGGACCGATGCTTTTCGTCCAATTCGGCTCGGCGGGTGGAGAATTCTCGGCCGCCATCGCAGCCGTTCGCCCAAGCAGCAGGCCTCCCGCCGCGGCGGCTCCGGCCCGCAGGAAAGCGCGCCGTGCGGACGTGTTCACATCTTGGCCAGCACCGCCATCATTGCGACGAGGCGACGGTCGCCGCCAATCCGCGCTCATGCTGCCTCCCTTTCCCCGCGCTCCCTCGAGCGTCGCGACGGGCTTCTGTTGTCTTGCGGCCCACCGGGTCTTGCGGCCCACCGGCCGTCCGCACCCGCCTAGCAACGGCCCTTACTTTAGTCAATACTAAACAAAGGAGCATGTGCTAAACTGCGAATCGCTCAGCGTCAGACCCCCGACCGCACACCGCCGACCGTTAGTGTCATGGAAGCCGAACAGCCCACGCCAAGGGTCGTCCGTACGACCCGCGCCAGAGCGGCGAAGAAGCCGAAGGCAGGTTTCGACCTGCAACTGCTCACCCGGCAGGCTGCCGCGGCCGCGCGCATGCTTAAACTCATCGGTAACGAGCGTCGTCTGCTCATTCTCTGTTTTCTCGCCGCCAATGGCGAGATGCGCGCCGGTGAACTGATGAGCGTGGCGGGACTGAGCCAGTCGGCGCTGTCGCAGCATCTGGCGAAGATGCGCGCCGACGGCCTGGTCGCGTTCCGGAGAGAATCGCAGACGTTGCACTACCGGATTTCAGACCCGCGCGCCGCGCGGATTCTCAACGCCTTGAAAGACATTTACTGCGACGATCTCCCGCAGACGAGCAAACGGCGGCGCTGACGCGCTTCGCCTTACGCGGCAGCGAGCCCGCACCGCTTCAAAAAATCCACCGTGAGGTTTGCGCACTCTTGCGGCTTTTCGATCTGCAACAGGTGGCCGGTCTCGGCGACGAAGCCGTAATCGTAGCCGCCCTCCGTGCCCAGCGCCTGGTTGGCCGGGCCGGTGGTTGAGCCTTTCATATTGGGATCGCAGCCGATCAGCTTGACCGGGCCGCCGAACGCCTTGGCGGCGGGCCAAAGATTGAGGGTGATGGCCTGCGCGTAGATGGTCGCCTCGTTCTCCGGATCGCAGACGAGTTGATAGCCGTCGCCGTCGGGGCTTTTGCGCAGCACCGAGCGTGCCATCAGGTCATGCGCGCCAGGCACCCAGCGCGCCGTTGCGCGCGACTGCCGGTACTCCTCGGCGAGCTCTTCGACGGCGTTAAAGCGCCGACGCCGCGCCTTTGCCCAGGCGGTCAGCCGCTTTTCGAACGCCGCCATCACGTCGTATGTCGAGTGCCCCGGCGGCGGCATGTTGGGGGGATCGAACAGGATGAGCGCATCCCAGCGCCAGCCGACTTCGAGGGCGTGCTTCATTGCTGTACGCCCGGACATCGAATGAAAAATGCCGGCTGTCGGCTTTTCGCCGAGCCGAGATTTCACGCCCTGCACGACGCGTTCGAGATCGCGCACCAGCTGTTCATAGGTGTGATGCGACGGCACCACCGGAACGTTCTGGCCATGATTGCGAAAGTCGAACACCAGCACGTCGAACTGGGGCAACAGATGCTGCCAGTAGGGAAAGTAAGCATCGGCGGCAAAACCGTTGCCGTGCGACAGCAGCAACCGAACGCCGTCGGCGCGTCCGTGGCGGCGCATACGGATACTCGCGCCGTCGTCCAGCGCGATGTCGAATGTCATGTGCGGAGTGGGAAGCTCAAGCTGCATGGTTGTTCTAGCTGGTCATTATGAATCTGGCCGTGGGGCACCGCTTATGGCGGCGGCGGCAGGCCCGGTCAACCTTTGCGCGGCGTTTCGGATAGGCCATGTTGCGGGCGGATCAGGGTGCGAGCTTGGGATGAGATGGATTGCGTTATTGGCAACGATTTGGCTCGCGGCCGTGCTGTGCACGGCGGGAGCGCTCGGCGCCCCGGATCGACTGTTCGTGAGCGAACGGATTACGCCCCCGGGTGAATACACCTCGGAAATCGAGGGCCCCGCCGTCGATGCTGCCGGAAATTTGTACGTCGTCAACCTGCACCGCGCCGGCACCATCGGCGAACTATTACCCGGTGCGTCGTCCTCCCGATTGTTCGCAATGCTGCCGGAGGGCAGCGTCGGCAGCGGCATCAGGTTCGATCGCGAACAACGAATGTATGTGGCCGATTACAGGCGGCACAATATCTTCGTGTTTGAACCCGGCACCGACACGCCCAAGGTTTACTTTCACTCGGGAGAGCTTTCGCAGCCGAACGATCTCGCCATGGCGCGCGACGGAACGTTGTTCGCCAGCGACCCTGATTTTGCGGATCACAGCGGCCGAGTCTGGCGCATCGGCCGCACGGCGATCGGCAGCGTGACCGGCGCTGCCATGCGCGGTCCGCGGCCGATGGGTGAAACGAACGGCATCGATTTGAGTCTGGACGGGACGACGCTCTACGTCAGCGAAACCGATACGCGCGAGGTGTGGGCTTATCAAATCGATGGCACCGCGCTGACGCACGCGCGGCTGGTCGTGCGATTTCCAACGTATAAACTCGACGGGCTGCGGACCGATCGGGCCGGACGTCTATTCGTTGCGAGGCCGGGCAACGGCACCGTCGCGATCGTTTCTCCCGGCGGAAAAATCTTGCGCGAGATAGCGCTGATGGGAAAATACCCGACCAACCTGACGTTCGGCGGCCC
>DATCBO010000073.1:0-87680 GCA_036511795.1 Xanthobacteraceae bacterium | reverse complement strand
AGAGTCTGTCCGAGAACATCAGGCCGGATTACAAAGTTTTCGGAGCATGAGTCGGATTGATGCGAGGCGCAAGAACGACAGCGCCTTGCGATTGAGGTTCTCCCAGTCCTTCGCGAGCCGTCGGCAACGATTGAGCCACGCAATGGTACGTTCGACGACCCAACGGCGTGGGAGAATGACAAAACCTTTAGCGTGATCAGAGCGCTTGACGATTTCAGTTTCGAGGTGAGGCAGAATTTTCGCCAAGGCCTTTTGGAATTCCGGCCCCTGATAGCCACCGTCGGCAAACAACTTTTTCAAGAACGGATACATCCCGAAAAGGGTTGCAAGAAGCAGGATGCCACCGTCGCGATCCTGGATATTGGCGGGATGAACGATCGCGTGGAGCAACAAACCCAGCGTATCTACGAGAATATGGCGCTTCTTGCCCTTGATCTTTTTGCCCGCATCATAGCCAGGCGGATCGATGCAGGCCCCCCTTTTTCAGCGCTCTTCACGCTTTGGCTATCGATGATGGCGGCGGTGGGACTGGCCTCTCGTTCGCCTTGCTCGCGGCACTCCACATAGAGGGCGTGATGGATCCGATCGAGCGTGCCGTCGTAGCTCCACAAATCAAGATAGTCGAAAAGAGTGCTGCGTGGCGGCAGATCTTTCGGGATCGCCCGCCACTGGCACCCCGTGCTCAACACATACATGATCCCGTTCATCACTTCGCGCACGTCGACGTGCCGCTTGTTACCACCACGCTTGGCCGGTGGAATAAACAGCTCGACATGCGCCCACTCGTCGTCGGTCAGATCGCTCGGATATCGTAGCGCGCTACGGTCGTAACGCCCGCGGTTTTTCGCCGTCCACATCGGTGACCATCCTCGAATCAGGCCACCACTCTTGAATCACAAATGATTCATTGGATTCAACTTGTTTTCGGACAGACACTTAGGGAAGCCGCGCCAATCCTGCGGCGGGAAGCCGAAATAGAACCCTGCAAATGCAAGCGCTGCGAGCAGCCCTATTTCAGCAAGAAAACAAAGGACTTTATATCGGTCTTCACTTTGATTGCAGTTAGTGTCTATACTGGCGTAAGCATATTGCTGTGGTGCAATAGCAACAAACAATTGACTGTTAGTCAGGATGCCGAAATCCACCAATTGCGGGCTTATCTTTACGTTCGACGCTTTCCGATTACCGTTAGTCAAACAACCGCGACCGCTAATGTCGAGATAAATCATGCGGGGGTCACACCGGCCTATAACGTTCGACTCGATGCCAACATAGAGGTCATTCAATATTTGGTCGGAAAACTGAATTTGGATGACGTTACGTCGCCGAATGTCAGCCACATACTGAAATCCCAATACTCGATTCTTTACAGCACCGAACATATCCCTGAGACTATTTCGATGCCGCCATACGCCACTGAGGCGATGAAACTCGCTCTGGCCCCCAACTCGAACTATAGATTTTATATTTATGGGGTTGTTCGCTACTTGGATATTTTCGGATTGGACAAATTGCAGCCCGAGCGCCGCTATGAATTTTGTTTCATTTACAAGCCGCAGACCGGGGATATAGGCACTGAACGTGGTTGCGAGGATTACAATAAACCCGGCTGACAAGTATCGCCATGAAAATAGCCGTCCCATCTCTCGTTACCTCTCAGTCAGAGAGGGACGGAAGGCAGATTGGCAGGCCGAGCGGCAAACTGTACCACTACCTCAAATTGCGGCGGCTTGCCGCTTGAACGCCGCCGCGCTATAGAGCGGCCAAATCCCTAAACAGCAGACCCGCCATGAAACCCGATACCCATCCCGACTATCATACCGTCAAGGTCGTCATGACCGACGGCACGGAATTCACGACACGCACCACCTGGGGCAGCCCGGGTGATACGCTGCATCTGGATATCGACCCGAAATCGCATCCGGCGTGGACCGGCGGCCAGCAGCACCTGCTCGATCGCGGCGGCCGAGTGTCGCGCTTCCAGAAGAAATTCTCCGGCTTCTTGAAGACTTAAGGCCGCGTCCGGCCGTCTTCAGACCTCGGATTCGAAGGCGGCCTTCAACAGCCCCCATTGCCGTTCCACGGGGTTAGCGACCGGGATCATCACCGGCGGCGCCGCGTACATGGTGGCGTCGAGCCGCCGCACTTCGGTCTGCAACTTGACCGAACGGCCAATCAATTCCTGCAGCTTTAGCGGCAGGAGGCAGAGGGATTTGGCGTCGCCGGGCTCGCATGCCGCAAGCCTGACCTTGGATTTTTCCTTGCTCGCCTGGACGAGCGTCATTTCGCCTTCCTTAACGGCGCGATGCAGCAATAGCCAGGACGCGAGCTGCATCAGCCGGGTGGTCAACCGCATGCTCTCGGTGGCGTAAACCAGCGCCGGGCTGCGTTCGAGTTTTTTGGAGTCCTGCCGGCCCGGTCCGTCGAGGTAGCTGGCGGTTTCCTCGACCAAGGCCATGCCGTCGCGAAAAAGCATGGCAAAGAGCTGGGAACTCGCCAGCCGCTCACTAAAGGAGACCGCGCCAGCTTCCATAGAACGCTTTTCTGACATTGAACGCCTCACTCGCCGCTACCATCGCCCGGCGCGCGCCATGTGTCCAGCGGTGGCGGCTGACAGGCTTCGGACATAGTTGCCAGCGCCAATCCGGCGGCTGGCGAGGGCAAAAAAAGAGCCGCCGTTGCCGGCGGCTCAAGGTGATAACAGGGAGGCGTCAAACAGAGTGGACAGGAGCCACTCGATGTCCAGAAGATGGACAGCCTCTGTAATGAACGAGAAAGCTTAATAATAAGTTAATAGACTACACAAACTTGCATGGATTCGTTGCCGATTAAGTCTAACAATGATTCCCAATCTGTTCTACCTGAAGAGGTCGGCGACGAAGCCGGAACCATGCGTCGCCCTATTTCTTGAAAAAGGTATCGGCGGCCGATTTTGAGACGCGCTTTCGGGCGATTTCAGCCTCGAGCCGGGCGATCTCGTCCTTGAGCAGCCCGACGCGCTCGGCGAGTTCACCGGCGGAAAGCAGCGCCAAATCCTGCCCCAGATCATGGGTCACCTTCTTTTTCGGCAGTTCGTCGGGGTCGACAGCGACCATGGCACGCTTCCTTGCGGGCTAAATCCTAATGCGCCGTGATACTGTTGTCAGCAGTAGCGACTGGAGCGATCTGACCCGTTGAAAGTTAACGGGAAAATTCTTGCCCCGGCCCGCCCAAAAAGGCTACGCAGGCTGACCGTGCCGCCTCGATAAGCGGACGGAACTTGGCCGCGAATTCGGCGTAAAGGCGGTTCGATATTCGTTCGGGGTCGATGTTCGGGGCGCGGTCCGCGCCAGTGGCTGAGCGGGAGGGCATCCATTGGCATCGTTCCGTGCCGGCGCAACCCTGAGCGTATTGGCGCTGTTATGGGCGGCTACGGTTTGGATGCCGGCTGCCCACGCGGTCGAAGCCATCAATGTCCCCACCAAGGGTCAGCCGAGCGAACTCACCGTCGATCTCACCGGCGCGATCGAATATCAGCACTCGGACAGCGATCGCGTGCAGGTTTCAACTGCGCCGGGCCCGGACGGCATCGTCCGCCGCGTCGAGGTGCGCGCCCGGGAAGCCGACACCAACTGGGCGGTGTTTGCACTCGCCAATAACGGCGATCAGCAAATCGATCGCCTGATCGTCGCGCCGCATTACCGGATGGTCGGCTCCGGGCTGCTCTGGCCGGACCTCGGCGAG
Source organism: Xanthobacteraceae bacterium (assembly GCA_036511795.1). Classification (GTDB taxonomy): domain Bacteria; phylum Pseudomonadota; class Alphaproteobacteria; order Rhizobiales; family Xanthobacteraceae; genus BOG-931. The sequence goes on along the minus strand of DATCBO010000073.1, from coordinate 83,957 downwards.
TCGCGGATCGTCTACATCACGCCGTCATCGGGCGATCCGCCCGAATTGCAGCGTAACCCCGGCGCCGACGTTTATCGCGTCACGCTCGATCCCGGCACCGTGATTACGTTCGTCGCCGAATTACGCACGCCGCGGCTGCCGCAGCTCTATTTGTGGGACCCGGACGCCTACAAGGACAAGGTCAACTCGCTCACGCTTTATCAGGGCATCGTCATCGGCATCGCCGGTCTGCTGGCGCTGTTCCTGACCATCCTGTTCGTGGTCAAGGGCAGCGTCATGTTCCCGGCCGCGGCGGCGTTGAGCTGGGCGGTGCTGGTGTACGTCGGCATCGATTTCGGCTTCTGGGGCAAGGTCTTCGACATGTCGCTGGGCGCCGAGCGAGTGTGGCGGGCATCAGGCGAAGCCATCCTGGCGGCAACGCTTCTGGTTTTTCTGTTCGCCTACCTCAATCTCAATCGCTGGCATGTTCGCTACGCCCACATCACTGCTGGCTGGCTCGCCTTTCTTGGCGCACTGATCGCGGTCGCGCTGTACTCGCCTGAAGTCGCATCGGGCATCGCCCGCATCTCACTGTTTTTGATTGCAGTGCTCGGCTTTGTGCTCGTCGTCTATCTCTCGACGCATCATTTCGACCGCGCCGTCCTGCTGATCCCGACTTGGTTGCTGCTCGTCGTGTGGGTATTCGGCACGGCGTTCACCGTGCTCGGCTACCTGACCAATGACATCGTCGCGCCAGCGCTGCTCGGCGGCCTCGTACTGATCGTCATGCTGATCGGCTTTACGGTGATGCAGCACGCTTTCGCAGGCGGCATCACCCACGGCATCGTTTCCGACGTCGAGCGCCGTGCGCTGGCCCTGACCGGCGCCGGCGACATGATCTGGGACTGGGACGTTTCGTCCGATCACGTCTTCTCCAGCAGCGAAAGCGAGGGCATGCTGGGGCTCAAGAGCGGATCGCTGCAAGGACCGGCCGCGAAGTGGCTCGAGGTCCTGCATCATCTGGACCGTGACCGTTTTCGCGCCACGCTCGACAGTGTGCTCGAACAGCGGCGCGGCCGTGTGGCGCAGGACTTCCGCATGCGTACGGCCGACGGCCATTACCTTTGGTTCTCGCTGCGGGCGCGCCCGGTGGTGGGTTCCGACGGCGAGGTCGTGCGGCTCGTCGGCACACTCGCCGACGTGACCGCCTTCAAGACTGCCGAAGAACGCCTGCTGCACGACGCGGTGCACGACAATCTGACGGGTCTGCCCAACCGCGAATTGTTTCACGACCGGCTCGAGACGGTGCTCGGTTTTGCCAAAGCCGATCCGGCAAAAGCCGACACCGCGATGCGCCCGACTGTCATGGTCATCGATCTCGACCGCTTCAAGCAGGTCAACGACTCCATCGGCATGGCCGTTGGCGATTCGATACTGCTGACGCTGGCACGCCGGCTCGGGCGGTTAATCAAGCCGCAGGACACGCTGGCGCGCCTTTCCGGCGACCAATTCGGTCTCATCCTGTTGTCAGAGCGCGACACAGCGAAGATCACGGCCTTTGCCGAAACCATCCGCCGCACCTTGCGCGCGCCGATCGCATTTAAGGATCGTGAAATCTTCCTGACGGCCTCGATCGGCCTGACGCTCGGCGATGCCGACCCGCAGCGCGCCGAGGAAATGCTCAAAGACGCCGAGCTCGCGATGTATCATGCCAAGCGCAGCGGCGGTGACCGTATCGATGTGTTCAAGCCGTCAATGCGTGCGCGCAAGACCGACCGGCTGTCAATCGAATCCAGCCTGCGCCGCGCGCTGGAGCGCGACGAGATCACCCTCCTGTATCAGCCGATCATACGGTTGGAGGACCGTGCCGTCGCAGGCTTTGAGGCTCTCGCGCGCTGGAATCACCCAAAGCTCGGCCGCCTGTCGCCCTCAGAATTTATCAACATCGCCGAAGAGACGGGCCTCATCGTCGAGCTCGGCGTCTTCGTGCTCGAACGCGCCGCCCGCCAGCTCAGCACCTGGCAGCGCACGCTGCGCCATCGCGAGTCGCTGTTCTGCAGCGTTAACGTCTCGTCGCGGCAATTGCTGCGCCACGACCTGATTCAGGACCTGCGCACCGTGCTCGGCCGCGCCCCGCTGTCTCGCGGCTCGCTCAAGCTCGAACTGACCGAATCCGTAGTGATGGAAAACCCCGAACACGCCGCACAGATGCTGCAGCGGATCCGTGAGCTTGGCGCGGGATTATCGCTCGACGATTTCGGGACCGGTTATTCGTCACTGTCCTACCTGCAACGCTTCCCGTTCGACACCATCAAGATCGACCAGTCGTTCGTACGCACCACCACCAAAGGTACGCGGCCAGTGATCCTCCGCTCGATCATCGCGCTGGCGCACGACCTCGGCATGGACGTGGTGGCGGAGGGCGCCGAAACGGAATCCGATGCAGTCGAACTATCGCAACTCGGCTGTGAATTTGCTCAGGGCTTTGTGTTCGGCGAGCCGATGTCGGCGGAGCGGGCGCGAAGCATGCTGCAGCCGTACCGAAAGTCGGAAGCCAAAAATCAGAAATCGGAAGTCGGATAGTCTCGCTTCCGCGGCCCGATTAGGCGTGCCCAGCCTCGCTCGACAGCATCGCCAGATCGATTCCGATCTTACGCAACGCCTTGTCATATTTGCCGCCGATGTTTACGCCAAAGATCAACTCGGAATCTGCCGCACAGTGCAGCCAGCCGTTGCCCTGGATCTCGTTCTCGAGTTGACCCGGCGCCCAGCCGGCATAGCCGAGCGCCAGGATCGCACTCGCCGGCCCAGCACCGCGCGCTATTGCCTTGAGAATGTCGATCGTCGCCGTGAGGCAGATGCCGTCGTCAATTGACAGCGTTGAGTTTTCGACAAAATAGTCCGCCGAGTGCAGCACGAAGCCGCGCTCGGTCTCCACCGGACCGCCGCGCATGACCTTGACCACATCGGCTTGCGGCGGCAACCGGATCACATCTTTAGCAGGGATGACATCGAGCTTCACCAAGAGATCGGAGAAGTCGATGTTGGGTGCCGGATGGTTGACCACGATACCCATGGCGCCTTCCGAAGAGTGCGCACAAACATAAATGAGCGAGCGCGAGAACCGCTCGTCCATCATGGCGGGCATGGCGATGAGCATCTGGCCATCCAGATAGCCCCGCCGTCGGCCTTTTCCCGGTTTGCTTTCGCGTGGCAGCTTCATGGCGAAAAGGTTAGCCCATCACTCCGCTTTTGCAAACGAACGGAACGGCTAAAAGTTCACAACCTCGCGCGTTGACGCAACGGCTGCGGAGGCCTCGCGGCACCTCGGTGTCATTTTCCGGCCACAGCCCGTATCGACTTCCGACTATGGCGTCGGCGGCCGGACTCGCTCACGATCATGTCAGTGGCGCGCGTACGCACTTTTCACTACACAGCGCCATGATCCCTGCACCGCTTCGTGGATTGATTGTTGTGACCGCGACGTTCATCGGCGCCGCGAGCGTCGTACCGGCGGCCGCACAGAACGCCTCGGCATGGCAAAGCGACGGGCACGCCGCCACGCGGCTGATTGCCGGTGCGGCGGTCAAGACCCTCGACGCGTCGTTCCTGCGTGCCGGCATTGAAATCCGCCTTGATCCGGGCTGGAAGACCTATTGGCGCTATCCGGGCGACACCGGAATACCGCCAACTTTTGATTTCTCCGGTTCGCAGAATGTCAAATCGACGGCCGTCGAGTGGCCGGCGCCCGAGCAATTTTCCGATGGCGCCGGCGGTCACTCGATCGGTTATGTGGGCGACATCATCTTGCCGCTCAAGGTCACGCCGGAAAACACGGCGCTGCCGTCGACGCTGCATCTCACACTCAATTATGCGGTCTGCGGGACCTTGTGCGTGCCGGCGAAGGCCGCACTCGACATCACGTTGAATGGCCGCAGTACCGACGCCGCGCTGCTCGACAAGGCGGAACGGCTCGTCCCCAAACACGTTGCGCTTGGCGTTCAAACAGACGCTGGCCTCGCTATTCGTTCAGTGCGGCTCACCGGAGACGACGGCAAGCAACGCGTCGTCGTTGATCTGACCGCGCCGCAAAGCGCGCCGGTCAATCTCTTTGTGGAAGGTCCAACCCCCGACTGGGCGCTGCCACTGCCCGAGCCCGAAGGTGCGGCCAATGGCCCCGACCGGCGCTTCACATTCATTGTCGACGGCCTGCCGCCTGGGGCGAAGGCCAAGGGCGCGACTTTGACGCTCACCGCCGTTTCGGGCGACCACGCCATTGAGGTTCCGGCCCATCTCGACTAAAGCGCAGACGGCGCGCTATTTTGCGCGACGAGACAAACCCTATAAACCACGCAGAGGATTAGCTCATGGCTATCAAGGTTGGCGATCGCGTACCTAGCGGCACTTTCATGGTGATGTCGGCCGACGGACCGAAGCCGATGACATCGGATGAATTGTTCAAGGGCAAAAAGGTGGTGCTGTTCGCGGTGCCGGGCGCCTTTACGCCGACCTGCCACAAGAACCATCTGCCGGGCTTTGTGAAAAATGCCGCCGCCATCAAGGGCAAGGGCGTCGACACCATCGCAGTCACCGGCGTCAACGACGTGTTCGTGATGGACGCCTGGAAAAAGGCCTCCGGCGGCGACGCCATCGAATTTCTCGCCGACGGCAGCGCCAACTGGGCCAAGGCCATGGGACTGGTCGCGGACCTGACCGAGCGCGGGCTCGGCGTGCGGTCGCAGCGCTACGCCATGCTGGTCGATGACGGCGTGGTCAAGACGCTTAACGTCGAAGAAGCCCCCGGCAAGGCCGACGTTTCCGGCGCCGACAATCTGATGAAGTCGCTCTAAGGTGATCGGGCGCACGGGCAAACGCTCGCGCGCCCGGAATCCACGGCCGGGCCGGCGCAATCTCTACGCGGTGGTGACTTTGGATTGCGGACAGTCGCGGAGCCTGTAATCGGGCCACGCTTCGCGCGGACCGTTGGCGGCTACCAGGATGACATCACGATTTGGGAGCGGCCCTCTCCACCGCACTCCCTCCCGCAATGGTCTCGCGCGCAAACTCGTCGGCGCGCTCCAGTTGCTCGGCGCGCGCAAGATGGATGAAAACCTCGTCGAGGTTCTCGCTCTGATAGCGCTCGATAAGTTCGCGCGGCTGGCCCATTGCGACCACGCGGCCGAAGCTCATGATGATGATAAAATCGCACAGCCGCTCCACTTCGGGCATGTTGTGCGAGGACATCAGGATCGTGGCTCCGCGCTCGCGCCGATAGATTTCCAGGCGGCTGCGTACCCACTCGGCGCGGTCGGGATCGAGCGACGCGGTCGGTTCATCGAGCAACAGCACTTCTGGACTGTTGATCAGCGCCTTGGCGATGAGAACTCGCGTCTTCTGTCCAGCGGATAGCCGGCCGTTGGCGCGATCGAGGATCTCTTCCAGCTCGAACTCGTGCGCCAGTTGCTCGATGCGCGCCTTCACGTTTGCCACACCATAGAGCCGCCCGAAAACGGTGAGGTTTTCGCGCACTGTGAGCCGTGACGGCAACGCGACGTAGGGACTCTCGAAATTCATCCGCCGCAGCACTTTGTGACGCTCGCGCATCATGTCGTGGCCGAGCACCAGCGCGCGACCTGCGGTCGGGACCACAAGGCCCATGATCATCGCAATGGTCGTGGTCTTGCCGGCGCCGTTGCCGCCCAGCAGACCAACGGTCCAGCCGCTGGGCACGACGAAGCTCACGTCATCGACCGCCCATTGGGAGCCGTATTTCTTGCAGAGAAAATCCGCTTGGATGGCGGGCGCAACCTCGACCTCGCCGATGTCGAGCGGCGGCAGAGCCTCGGCCGGGACCGGCGGCGGATCGATGTCGGCACCGAACCTCACAATGCTGTTCATCGGATCGCTCCGCTCACTCGCCCATGGTGAGCAACGTGCCACTGTACCGGGCGCTGCGCAGCAGTAAAAGGAACGTGGCGAAACCGCCGGCCAGATAAACGAGGTTCAATCCGAGGCATTCAATCATCAAGTCGGCGCGGAATGTGTTGTGCAACAGCACCTCCCGCATGCCTTCGAAAACGTAGGTCGGCGCCAGCGACCAGGCTACGGGCTGCAGCCACGCCGGAAGCACCCAGACCGGATAATAGACGCAGCACAGCGGCAGCAGCAGGATCATCACCGACCACGCGAGGCTCTCCGCACCGAGCCCGTGGCGCATCACCAAACCGCAAATGACCAGCCCAACCGCCCAACTGGTCAGCACCAAGTTGAGAAAGAAGCCGAACAACGGGAAGCCCAGCGCATAGATATTGAACGCAAACAGAAACAATGCAAGCAACGTGACAGGTATTGTCCCGATCACCAGCCGCACGAAGCTGACCAACATCAGTGAAGCCGCGAGCTCCGCCGGCGTGAGCGGACTCATCATCAGATTGGCGATGTTGCGCGACCATATTTCCTCAAGGAATGTAAACGTGAAGCCGAGCTGGCCCCGGAACATCACGTCCCACAACAGCACACCGCCAAGCAGCAGGCCGGCGGTGCTGGCGAGCTTCGAGCCGCTGTCATACAGAAACGTGTAGAGAAAGCCCCAGACCAGCATCTGCATGGTCGGCCAATACGCGAGTTCGAGAACTCGCAGCCATGACGAGCGCAGCAGATAGCAGTAGCGCGCCGTCATGGCGGCGATGCGGCCGACGGAGTCGAGCACTTCACCCGCTCCTTTTACTCGATCTCGCGACGGATCGGCCGCTGCTTACCGGGCCGAACCGGGATTACTTCGAATGCCTGGTTCTGCACTTTCACCGGATGCTCGAGGCAGAGCGACAGCAGCTCCGACAAATGCTCCATCGAAGCATCGACCTTGGCTTGCTTGGTGCCCCGGCCGAGCACGTAACGCGCCTCGACCACGTCATAACCCCGCTGCACCATCTCGAACTGCGCCAGATGCAGATCGCAGTCGAACATCCATCGATAAGTGGCGTCGAGAATACTGCCCGCGGCGATGCTGCGGCCGGCCCGGTTGATGAAGGCGTCGTTGAGCCGTCCGTCGATGCTGGCGATTTGCGACCAGTTGATCGTACCCGGCTCGGGGTGCGTCGGTACGGTCACGTAATCGCCCTGCACGTATCGAATGAACGGCATGGCCTCGTTCAACAAGTTGGTGACCACAGCGAGGCCCGACTTGCCGGGCGTTTGCGGCTGCAGCGTTGCGGCGTCGAGCACGTCAAGGTGCACGGTATCCTCGCAAACGTAGTAATTCCCGTCAGGCAGTTCGATGGCGATGCGCGTAGCCTCCTCGGAGGAATATTCGTCCAGCACCGGCATGCCGAGCCGCCGCGACCAGCGCCGCCGCGCCGCCGGCGACGAATGTTCCGAATGCGTCACCGCCAGATAGTGGGAGGACGCGAATTCGTCGACGTACGGCATCAGCGCTTCGAGATTCGACGGATAGAGCGACAGAATTTGAGAACCTAGTTCGCGCAGATGCTGCGCCACCTGCGCCGGCGGGATCAGGTTGGAGATGAAAGCCGTCTGATAGGCGCCGTCGATAGAATCGAACCACCACGGCACCGTGTAGACATGGGTCAGCAGGTGATCCGGACGATACTTGCCGCCGCTCTGCAGCACGAACTGGCGAACGCCCTGGATCGTGTCGGTAAGGATGGCGTCGTGATCGACGCGAATGAGCAGCGTCTGGCCGGACGACCCCGAAGACCTGGTCGGATACAGATGCTCGGGTTTGTAGTTGCTATTAACGCAACTGTCCGGGAAGGCGGCAATAAGCTCCGGTTTGGTGATGACCGGAATCTTCTGGATGTCATCCCAGTCGCGCAGGTCGGACGGGGAAAAGCCGGCGGCCCGGTATTTGGCTTGATAGACCGGGATGTCCCGATAGGCCAATTCCACCAGCTGGCGCATGCGCGCAAGCTGCAGCGTACGAATATCCGACACCGGCAGGTACGGACTCTTGAGCGCCACGTCGAGATAATTACCGGTAGCGGATACCAGATCGGACACGGCGGACGCCCCGCGCAGTTCGGTCGGGCGCGTGCGCTCGGATTCCCAGAACGTCAAACGTCTGGGTGCCGAAACGGTCTCGCTGTCGTCTAGCGTGGCAGCGTCGGCCTCGACCAGTGCAGCCATGCCGTTAATCGACGTGGAAGAATCCGCGCCAACCGTTACGGCGACGCCGTTGACCGGCGCACCGCCAAGATCAGGTCCTGACCATTCGGCTACCTCGCCGTTCGCAGCCTTTCCGAAAACATCGTTGAACCGTTCCATTTTCGCCCCCTTAAGCTCTTACGGAACTGCCTCTCACAAGATGAATCGCCGCGCCCTAGTCGAACCGGAGCGTTGCGAATGCATCAGCCCAATTGGCACCTCCGCATCCTTGGTTTAGTTTGGTGGCAGTCATGTGCCAATTCGTTCAATCGAAATTGCAGATTTAACGTTTACAGACCGAGCCGACCCATCCAACTCGCCCTCACTCATGGCAAATTTGCGGTTTGCTTTGAAACCGTCGTCGAAAAACACCAATTTCGCTCGCGTATTCGCGCAATCGACGTTTCGCCCAAATAAATTGATTTTCGTTTCTGCACGTTCGTTCATATTCGCACTGCGACGTTTTGTGACTGTATGCCCGTTTCCTCGACTGATTGACATAGCAGCAAACGCAAGCGACAAAATAGCGCATTCCGCCACGCAATGTGAAGAAACAACGTTCGATTGCGTCACTCATCAGCGCGCTTGGCGGTTGACGCTTCGATGCGAGGGGCGATTCATCATGAACAATTCGGATCCGCGCGGTTGGATGCATGCCAACCGCGCGTGGTGGGATGAACACGCAACAATTCATCTGCGCGACGCATCGGGATTTTATGGCGTCGATCGGTTTCGTGCCGGCCAGGACCCCTTGCTCGACATCGTCTCGGAGGAGATCGGCGACGTGCGCGGCAAACGCATTGCGCACCTGCAATGCCATATCGGCATAGATGCGCTGTGCTTGGCGCGGCGCGGCGCCATCGTCACCGGACTGGACTATTCCGCCGCAGCGATCACCGCGGCGCAATCGCTGGCGGCGGAGAACAATCTTTCCGCCACGTTCGTCTGCGGCAACGTCTATGACGCGCCGCAACTGCTCACCGAAAAATTCGACATTGTTTACGTGAGCTGGGGATCGCTCAACTGGCTGCCCGATATATGGGACTGGGCCGAGGTTGTGGGCGCTTTGTTGGCACCGGGCGGGTATCTCTATCTCGTCGAGCAGCACCCGTCCTTTGCCACGCTCAAGGAATTCGACGGCCAATTGCACCCGTTCTATTCCTGGCGAACGCCGATCGATCGCCCAGTCGTTACCGAGGTTCAATCGACATACAGCGGTGAGCAACAGCGGCTTGAACACACCCGGCGGCACGAATGGGAACACCCGTTGTCCGATATCATCGGTGCAATCACTGAGGCAGGCCTATGGCTCGCATACTTGCGCGAGCACGAGGTGCTGCCCTGGAAACGCTTCTCGATGATGGTGCCGGCAAGAATCGGATTTTTTTGCATGCCGCAGGACCGCGCAACGCTGCCTTTGTCATTCTCGCTCAAGGCGTTCAAGTCGTAGGCGTGCGCGAACAACGCCACGCGCGGCGACCGCACCGACGAGGCTGCTCACTATTCGCCGCCCGCCTTTCCCGCCCTGATTTCCGCAATTGCCGCTCGCGCGAGTTCGTCGGCGCGCTCGTTGATGGCATGGCCCGCATGGCCCTTGAGCCAGTGCCAGTGGACTTGATGCGGTTCGAGCGCGGCTTCAAGGCGTTGCCAAAGGTCGACGTTTTTGACCGGCTTTTTGTCCGACGTTCGCCAGCCGTTGCGCTTCCAGGAATTGATCCAGCTCAGGATGCCGTTGCGTAGATATTGACTGTCGGTGTGTACGTCGACGCGGCATGGCCGCTTGAGCGCCTCGAGGGCGGCAATCGCCGCCATCAGCTCCATGCGGTTGTTGGTCGTGTGGGGCTCACCGCCCTTCAGCTCCTTCTCACGATCGCCGAAGCTCAAGATGGCGCCCCAGCCGCCGGGGCCGGGATTGCCCGAGCAGGCGCCATCGGTGTGAATGACAACATGCGGCAGCGAATCGTTCACGGCTCGGGCAATCCATAATCGCGCGCGCTTTCGACCTTCTGGTGGAAGCGCAATTTGCGCGCATATTCGCGCGGGTCTTTGGGCTGCACCAGCGCGCCCGGCGGCACATCGAGCCAATCGACCAGCCGCGTGAGAAGAAAGCGCAAGGCCGCGCCGCGTGCCAACAGTGGCAGCTTCTCCCATTCCGCGTGCGACAACGGCCGCGCCTTCGCGTAGCTCGCCAGCAGCGCCCTGCCCTTGGTGACGTTGTAGGAATGGTCAGGCTCGAAGCACCAGGCATTGAGACAGATCGCCACGTCGTAAGCCAGGGTGTCGGTGCAGGCAAAATAGAAATCGATCAGACCGGATAACTTGTCGCCGAGAAAGAATACGTTGTCGGGAAACAGATCGGCGTGGATGACGCCTTGAGGCAGTCCACGCGGCCAGTCGCGCTCCAGCATTTCAAGTTCGGCGCCGATGACTTTTTCGAGGTTGGGTTCGACCTTATGGACGCGCTCGCGGCAACCTTCGTACAGCGGGCGCCAGTCCCCGACCGACAGCGCGTTGTCGCGACGCATGGTGAAATCGGCACCGGCAAGATGCAGGTGCGCGAGCGCATCGCCGAGCGCGGCACAATGCGCCGCCGTCGGCCGCCTGATCCACATGCCGTCAAGGAAAGTGACGAGTGCCGCCGAACGGCCGGTGAGCTTGCCCAACACCTTGCCGGACTTGTTCTTTACCGGCTGCGGACAGGTGATGCCGCGGGCCGCCAGATGCTCCATCAGCGCCAGGAAAAACGGCAGATCGCGTTCGGCGACGCGGCGCTCGTAAAGCGTGAGGATGAAATAACCGAGGCTGGTGTGGACGAGAAAGTTCGAATTCTCGACCCCTTCGGCGATGCCCTTGTAGGACAGCAATTCGCCGATGTCATAGAGCGCGAGGAAGGGCGATAAGTCCTCCGCCGCGACATCGGTATAGACTGCCATGAAGCTCTCCAGAGCGTCGCGGCTAACCCACGCGGCGGCTCGCCGTCAAGTTGCTTGCCCTCAAGCCACCTTGCCGGCGAGCCACTCGGCATATCGCGCATAAAGGTCGGTCGTCTCGGGGCCGCCGTCGCGGTAGATCACCGACGCCAGCGAGCGGCCCGGGGCATGCGCCAAGCGAAATGCCATGTAGCGGTACTGCTCGGGGTATTGCGCAGTGTTGGCGTCCTTGAACAGCGTATCAAAGGCGGGCGACGGTTCGACCGGATCGAGCCGATCGCGCTCGTAGATCGCTGCACGCTCGGCGATGAGCCAGTTTTCGCCGTGCCGTTCGATCCGGTCGAGAAAGCGTGAGCATGAGGTCAGATCGACCGCAATGCCGTTAAACAGCTGCCGGACGCGAATGATAACGCTTGTTTCCGCTACGGCGCGGTCGCTGGCGAGCCTGACGGCGGCCGGAAACAAGTGATGCCGGGACCAGCTGTCGCGGGCGCCGTAGTTCGCCCGGCAATGCTCGACGAATTGTTCGAACGAGCCGCGAAACCAGGACACCGAAATATGGCCGTCGCGCGTGAATGTCGCCCGCAGCTCCTTCCAGCGACCATGGTCGCGGAACACGCCCCAGTTCTGGATCAGCTCCGCACAGGCAATTTTGTCGGCTAGGCTGGTATCGGCCAATGTCTCACCTCCCCTTGCGGCTTGCTGGACGATAGGACGATCCAGATTGCCAGACCAGCCGCTGCCGGTTAGTGGATCATCCTCCTTGCACCGCTGAAGGTCGAGAATGAAAGCGATCGTGCTCCGCGAATACGGCCCGCCCGAGGTTCTGCGCTACGAAGACGTGCCGGACCCGGAGCCGCGCCAGGGCGAAATCCGAATTAGGGTTCATGCCGCGACCGTCAACCGGGTGCTGGACGTCAGCCTGCGCGCCGGCCGCGAACAATATCGGGGTCCGGTGCTGCCGCTTATTCCCGGAGTCGACTGCGCGGGCATCGTCGATGCAGTCGGCCCGCAGGTCGGCCGCTGGCGCTCAGGCGACCGCGTCGCCGCCGCCGGTGTTATGCCGCTCAATATCTGCGCCGAGGACGGCAGTGGATACAGCGGCCCCCAGGGCATGATGGGTATCAAGCGGCAGGGCGGCTTTGCCGAGATGATTACGGTGCCGGCCTGCGCCGCGGTGGCCGTGCCCGAGCATCTCGATTTCCATCACGCCGCGGTCATCATGCGGCACGTGCCGACGGCGTGGAATCTCTTGATGCACGTTGCCGAGCTCAAGCAGGGCGAGACTGTGCTGATCATGGGCGCTGGCGGCAATCTCGGCACCATCGGTATCCAGATCGCAAAGAACGTTGTGGGCGCCACCGTCATCGCAGCGGCAGGCTCCGATGAGCGCGTCAAACTCGGCATCAACCTCGGCGCCGATTACGGCATCAATTACAACACACACAACATTCGCGACGAGATCATGAAGATCACGGGCGGCAAGGGCGTCAACGTTCTGTACGACAACATCGCCAATCCGTCGGTGCTGCCGATCGCGTTCCTGGGCATTGGGATGGATGGACGCCTCGTCACCGCGGGCGCACACGCCGGTCCGGATGTGTCGATCAATTTTTCACATCTTTACCACAAGCGCATCACCATCAAGGGTCGCCCCGGTTTTACGGAATCCGATCTGCCGGACTGCCTCGCAGCGGCCGCCGAAGGCAAGATCATGCCGCAGATCGACCGCATATTGCCACTGTCACGCGCCGCCGAGGCGCATCGCATGATCGAAGACAGCGGCGGCCAGGGAAAGATCGTGCTCGACCCGACACTGGGCTGACCGCGCCTACGCGTCATCCACCGGCTCGGTCGCGCGGACCGACGGCCGCGCCGCGAATGTCGCGTGCCAGGCCGCGAGACGCGGATGAGCCTCGCGCCAATCCTCGTCGGCGTAACGAAAGTCGAGATAGGACAGCGCGCAGCCGATGGCGACATGGCCGATGCGAAACGGAGCGGCAGCAAGCTCTGTCGCCTCCTGCTCCAGGCTCTCCAGGATCGCCCTCTTGCGCACCGCCGCGCTCACGAGATGCGCGTCGGATGGCTGCGTCCGCATCCGCTCATCGCGCAACAGGACGAGAAGATCCAAAAATCCGTCGCCCAGCGCCTGCCGGCGCAGCGCGACCAGCCGAACCCTCGGATCGACAGGAAACAGCTTCGGTGCGTCCTCCAGTTCGCCAAGCGAGTCGAAGTATTCGCTGATCACCGGCGAGTCGTAAATCACCGTGCCGTCGTCGAGCACCAGCGTCGGAATTTTCGATAGCGGATTGTCCTTCATCAGTTCGGCATGAGGCTTTGAGCTCGCCGCGACAGTGCGGACGCACTCAAGGCGCGAGACGATGCCGCGCTCGTGCGCGACGATCATGACCTTGCGCACGAACGGCGAACGCGGCGACCAGTGCAGTTTCATGCGAGTTCTCCGCAAACCCTCATGGCGTCGGCGCCGTTGAGGCGCTAGCATTGTGCCTCAATCGCGCAAAGCGATCCACGTCTCAACCACCACAATCAACATCAGCGAAAGACCCGATATGGACTACGACCCGCGCAGCGAGCCGCATAACCTTGCCCATGATCCCACGACGTCGCTCGTGGTGCCGCGGCCCATCGGCTGGATCACCAGCGTCAGCCCCACGGGCGTGGTCAATCTCGCGCCCTACAGCTATTTCAATCTGGTCGCCAGCCAGCCGCCGTTCGTCATGTTTTCTTCGAATACGCGCAAGCATTCGCAGAACTACGCCCAGAGCGGCGGCGAATTCGTCTTCAACCTCGCGACCTACGATCTACGCACGGAGATGAACATCACCGGCGGCGATTATCCCGACGAGGTGAGCGAGCCGGAGCTCGCAAAGCTCGCGATGGCGCCGTCGCGCTTCGTCAAGCCGCCACGCGTCGCACGCTCGCCGATCGCACTCGAATGCCTTTACGTGCAGACGGTGCCGCTCACGAGCGCCAGCGGCAAGAAGCAAAAATACGAAATCGTCATCGGCGAGGTCATCAACGTGCATATCGACGATGCAGTGATCGTCGACGGCATGATCGACATGTCGAAGCTTCACGCGCTTGCCCGGCTCGGCTATCGCGGCGACTACACTGTGGTCGACAACATCTTCGAAATGCCTCGGGTGAACTACTCGCGATAGTCGGACAGTAATTCCACCGCCCCCTGCAGTCCCTTCGCAATTCGGCAGCCGGCCGCGGCAAGCGCAGCAAGCTTGGCATCCGCCCCTTCGCGCGCCGAGCCGATCAGGGCGCCGGCATGGCCCATCTGCTTTTGCTCGGGCGCATGACGGCCGACCACCATGGCGACGATCGGCTTGCCAAAGCCGCGCGCGGCGTCGGCGAAGGCATATTCCTTGTCGCCACCAATCTCGCCGCAATACAGCACCGCGTCCGTCGCCTCGTCACTGGCCAGCGCCAGCAAATATTCGTGCGGATTGCGGCCGATGACTGCGTCGCCGCCGATATGAGCGACGATGCTCTGGCCGATGCCAGCCAGGGTCAATTGCCGCGCCAAGGTCAGCGCAACAGTGCCGCTGCGCACAATCACCGCGACGCGCCCGGATTTGCAAAAGCTCGGGGCGATTGATCCCAGGAGGCCGCGCTGCGGCACATAGATGCCGAGTGTATTCGGGCCGATGAGCCATGATCCTGCGGCGCGGGCCACGGCCGCCGCGGCGAGTACGTCATGCACGGGCACGTATTCGGCCGCCGCCATGATGGTCGGGATCCGCGCCTCCGCACACACTGCAATCGCCTCGCGCGCACCTTCGGCGGGCGTGTAAATGAGCGCGATGTTCGCCCGCTCCGACAGATCGGACAGCCGGTCATAGAGCGGCAGCCCGTCCATCTTTTCACCGCCGCGCCCGAGTGCGATGCCGCCGACAAGCGGCGTGCCGGCTTCGATCATGCCGGCCACCTGGTTGCGCGCATAACGCCCGGTCGGACCGATCACTGCGACCCGCCATGCCTCAGGCGCAAGGAACGGCAGGTGCATGGCACCGGACATGCGGTAAGCTCCAGGGAAAGCTGCGCCGGCTGGCGCGGGGGAAGCAGTATATTATGCGACTTGCCGAGTATGACGGAAAAGCCTTGTTGCGCCGCCACGGCCTCGCCGTCCCGCGCGCGGTGCTGCTGGGGGCCGGCGAGGAACCCCCCGACGGGGCGACATCCTGGCCGGGGCTCTTTCTCAAAGCCCAGGTGCTCGAAGGCGGCCGCGGCAAATCCGGCCTGGTGCGGCGGCTGAACGGCATTGCCGATTTCCGCGAGGCGCGGCGCCTGATCCTGGCGACACTCGACGACGCCGATACCCCACTGCTGCTCGAAGAGGCTGTCCCGGTGGCGCGCGAAACTTTCGTCGCCGTCCGTGTCGACGGGACGCGCCAGCGGCTCGAACTGCTGCTAGCGGCGGAAGGCGGCGAAGACGTCGAGCGGTCGGCCAAGAAATTGGCGCGCGTTGCCATCGAACCCGGTTCACCGGCGGCGACTGAGCAACTCTTCGCCGCAGCAGCCGAATTGTTCCCACGCGTTCTGGCGGCCCGGCTGGCCCGTTACGCCGCGCGCCTGCCGGACATCGCCCGCCAGGAGGACTTGCAGCTTCTCGAAATCAATCCTCTGGCGCTCACGACAGACGGACGATTCATCGCCTGCGACGCCAAGCTCATTCGTGACGAAGCGGCCGAATTCCGCCACGACCCGAGCGAATTCGCGCTCAGCCGCATGCTCGGTGAACGCGCCATGACGGCGCAGGAGCGGGCCGCGCGCGACCTCGGCTTTCAACTGGTCGAGACCGCAGGCGACGTCGTCCTCGTCACTTCGGGCGCCGGCCTCGCCATGATGATGATGGACCTTTTGGCCGATCACGGGCTGCGCGCTGCAAGTTTCATGGACAATCTGCGCGGGGCGCCGGATGAGACCATGAACGAAAGGTTGAAAATCGCCCGCGCACTCGCGAAACGTCCCGGCATTAAGGCAATCGTGTTCCAGACCGTCATCGCTTCGCGCTCGCTCGCCGAGCGGATCGACGCGCTCACCGCGTGGATTAAGGCCGAACCACTGCCGAAGCCGCTGTTCGTCGGGCTTGCCGCCGGCCACGCCGCGACCCGCAAAATGAGCCCCACGGCGGCGATTGAACAATTGGGCGCGCTCGGCGTGCCCGCATTTACCGATCCGGTCGCGCTGGTGAGGGCCGTTGCGCGGACCGTCGCCCAGTAAGCCGCACTTAAGGTGCTTGTCCCGAATCCCTTGGCGCGGCAATATTGCGTGGCCAAGTCCCTAAGAAGGACCGGCCCAGAGGGACGCACTACTTAATTCAGCGTGGCTCGGTCGAACCGAGGGCATGGGGCGCGCGCATGAAAAGTTTACTCCTACCTACCGAACCTCACGCGTCGATGCAGTCGGCGCTGGAGACGGCACTGCTGTTGGCGCAGAAATTCGGCTCCTGCATCGAGGGCTTCCCGCTGCGGCCGGGCGTCGCCGATCTGGTGGCCATGGATCCCGACAGTGGCCTGACCATGGTGGCAGTGAAGGAAAACGACGCGGAACTCGCGCGCCATGCCGAGGACGTGTTCCGCTCATTCATGGATCAGCATGGCGTGCCGCAGCGCGCCGGCGACGCCGAAGCATCGCTGTCCTGGACCTGGCAAAAGGAAGCGCCGAGCGGCCACGACTATGTCGGCAGCTACGGGCGCGTCTTTGACATGATCGTACTGGCGCGCCCTGGGCCGGAATGGCAAAGCCCGTCGATGATCACGCTCGAATCCGCACTGTTCGAAAGCGGCCGTCCGGTGCTGATCGCACCGCCGACCGCGCCGCGCTCGCTCGGCAAGAACGTGCTGATCGCCTGGAACTGCAGCACCGAGCAGGCGCGCACCACGGCCGACGCCATGCCGTTCTTGCGCCAATCCGATCGCGTCACCATTGCGACCGTCGAAGGCGCAACGGTGGCGGGGCCAAGCGGCGAACAGATGGCGCGCGCGCTCAAAGTCAACGGCGTCAGCGCCGAGACCATCACGCTCAAGTCGCGCAAAGGGGGCGCCGGCGAAGTGCTGCTGAGCAAGGCCGAGGAGCTCGGCTGCGACCTGATCGTCAAGGGCGCGTATACGCAAAGCCGCCTGCGGCAGATGATTTTCGGCGGCGCCACGCGCCACATCCTCGCCAACGCTAAGCTACCCGTGCTGATGGCGCATTGATCCGCAATTGACCGATTTGTATCAAACCGTTTCGCCGTTCGCCTACGCGTTGCTGCGCGTCTGGGTCGGGCTAGCACTCATTCCACACGGTTTACGCAACACGTTCGGTTTTTTTCCCAATACCGGTGTGCGTGCGCTCAACCTGAAGAACCTCGCCGTCCAGCTCGACCATGGCGGCTATCGACCGGGGCAATTTTGGGCGCCGGCGATTTCGCTGACGCAACTTATCGGCGGCCCGCTCCTGATGTTAGGGCTGTTCACACGCCCTGTCGCCGCAGTCGTGCTACTGTTTCTCCTCGTCGCCAACGTCGAACGCTGGCGTGTCGGCAAGTATTTTTGGAACCAGCTCGGCCTCGAATATACGTTGATGTGGACCATCGCCACGTTCTACGTACTGATCCAAGGCGGCGGCGCATTTTCGCTCGACCACCTGTTCGGCTGGCAATGGTAGGAGAAGACTGTGCCATTCATGGACGCCAATGGCGTGAGTTTGCATTACGACCTTGCCGGCGCGCGCGGACCATCCGTGGTACTGATGCACGAGCTGGGCGGCACCTTGCACTCGTGGGATGCGGTCGCGCCGCGCCTTGCCGGACGCCATCGCGTGCTGCGTTACGACCAGCGTGGCGCGGGCCTTTCGGAAAAGGTGCGGACCGAGTTCACCAACGACATCCTGGTGGCCGATTTCGAAGCGCTGGCGACGCAACTAAATCTGGCGCCGCCGTATAGCTTCGTCACGGTCGCCGCGGCGGCGACTCAGGCGCTGCGTTTTCTGGAAAAACATCCCGATCAGGTCGGCGCGCTCGTGCTCTGCAATCCGGCGCCCGGGGTCGATCCAAGCCGTGCGGCGGCGCTCGACGAGCGCGCGGCCTTTGCGGCGCGCGAGGGCATGCGCGCCTCGCTGCCGACCACACTTTCCATTTCGTACCCACCATCCCTCGGCGATCGCGCCGCCTACGAGGCTTATCTCGGCCGCTATCTTGCCAACGATCCGGTGTGCTTCGGTTTCGGCTTCCGCGCATTGGCGCGCACCAATATGCTGCATTTGCTGCCGCAGATCCGCTGCCCCGCCATGGTGGTGGCTGGACGCCATGACACTGTGCGCCCGCACGCTGGTACGGCCGAGCTTGCGAAAAAGATTCCCGGCGCACGGTTCGAGCTGATCGAGGCCGGTCACTTCATGCCGACGCAAGGCCCCGAGCCTCTCGTCGCGCTGCTGGAAGATTTTTTGCCGAAATAACCCCAGAGAGACGTCATGAAGATCAACACCAACGGTATCAACATCAACTGTCAGATCGACGGGCCGGAGGGTGCGCCGTGGATCGTGTTCTCCAACTCGCTCGCCACCTCGACCGCGATGTGGGACGAGCAGGCCGCCGCCCTGAAGGGCTCCTACCGCGTGCTGCGTTACGACCAGCGCGGTCATGGCGGCAGCGATGCGCCGGCCGGCCGCTATTCATTCGACGCGCTGCTGGCCGACGCGCTCGGCTTGCTCGACGCCCTGCATATTGACAAGGCGCATTTCGCCGGGCTCTCCATGGGAGGCGCGACCGCAATCGGACTCGCCGAGCGCCACCCCGAACGCTTCAATCGCATCATCGTCTGCGACTCGCCTTGCCAATCGACGCCGCAAAGCGCGCAGCAATGGGAAGAGCGCATTGCGGTGGCGCAGAAGCAAGGCATCGAGTCACTTGTCGAGCCGACCATTTCGCGCTGGTTTCCGCCCGACACGTACGCCAAGAACCCGCCGTATCTCGATAAGATACGCGCCATGTTTCGATCAACGCCGGTCAACGGCTTCATCGGCTGCGCCGCGGCGCTGGCCGATCACGATTACGCCTCCGCTATTACGAGCGTGAAGCACCCGGTGCTATTTTTGGTCGGCGAAAAGGACGCTCCCGCGCCGGCCATGCGCAAGCTGCACGACAAGCTCAACGGCTCGCGCTATGTTGAGCTGCCCGGTGCCGGCCATATCTCCAACATGGACCGGCCGGTGGAATTCAACCGCGCAGTCACCGACTTTTTGGCAGCCGGATAAACCACTCGTTCGGCATCGATCTGGTCGGTCCGGCCGATACGTCAGACTTGGCGTTGCCGGCCCGCGCCTAGCCCGGCGACAGCCTGGATGACCGCAACGGCCACAAGGCTCAGCATCGGAATCGTACACCCCGCAGCGATATCGCGAAGCCATCCGAAAGCGACTGGGCCTGCGGCTGCGATCAGATAGGCCGTCGCTTGCGACATGGTCGACAGCGATGCGGCGCGGCGATGGTCGCTCGTCCGCATGCCAATGAGAGCGAACGCCAGGATGAAGGTGATGCCGAACGAGCCGCCGCAGATGACGAACCAAAGGCCGGCGAGACCGGGCGCGATGAAAAGCCCGAAGATGCACAGCGCCGTGATCAAAGAGGTCACGACCGCCAGCATGTGCTGGTCATGTCCGCGCCGCATCAATGTGGGGGCAACAAGACCAACTGCAAAAGACACTGCCTGGTAGAGCGTCAAGAGCCAGCCAGCCTCGGCGGGCGAATAGCCGTGATCGGCGAGAAACAACCGGCACCCAGCCGATAGTCACGTAGTAGATGAGAAATTGCAGGCCCATGAAGATCGCGACCTGCCACGCCATGACGTAACGCTAGATCGGTTTTTTGTGCTCCGGGATTTCCACCCGCTGGACAGGGCGCGCGCTCGTTCTGCGCATTTCCGGCAACCAGCATACCAGCGCGAGCGCGGGGAGCGCCGCCCAGATGGCGAGCGACGAGCGCCAGCCGCCGGCGAGATGGACAGAAAACGGCACGGCCAACCCCGTCGCAATCGCGCCCGTCAGGGCCATAACCATCACGTAGGCGGCGGTCATGCGTCCGACGTGGCTCGGGAAGTCGCGCTTGATCACGCTTGGCGCCAAAACATTTGCGACGCCGATGCCGATGGCAAAGATCACAGTGCCGCCAAACAGTGCAGCGACTGAACCTTCCGATCGCAGAGCGACGCCGGCGGCGACCAGCGCCAGGCAACCCGCAAGCATCCTTTCGATGCCGAATAAATCTCCCAGGCCGGCGAACGGCGAG
Source organism: Xanthobacteraceae bacterium (assembly GCA_036511795.1). Lineage (GTDB taxonomy): Bacteria > Pseudomonadota > Alphaproteobacteria > Rhizobiales > Xanthobacteraceae > BOG-931. The sequence continues at coordinate 63,587 of DATCBO010000073.1, read as the reverse complement.
ACGCCGGCAAAGATCAGCAAAGGCAAAGTGGGAAGCAGTCCCGCCGCAGCGCTGGAAAGTCCGAGGCTCGACCGGATCGTCTCCAGCAGCGGACCAACTGCCGTCAGCGGCGGCCGCAAATTGGCAACCAGAAGGAAGAAGGCGAGCGCGCTGTAGCGGACGACGCGTGATCGTGGTGCAGCGCCGGCCGTCAATGTTTCGCTTGTCACAGTCATCTCCGAGTGCCGATTTATCTCTGCCTGGGAGACGAGGCAGAACCCGGGGATGTGACATGGGGGCGGTCGACGTTTGCGAGGTTGGCCGCGACAGGCATGATCGAGCAGCCGAGAGGCCCGATCAGATCCAGAACGGCTATGATTTTTCGGCGGGGCACGCATCGCGGCACGCCGCCCCCACGCCTTTGCAAACGGCAGGCCGAGACACTATACGTCTGGCAAAGGCCAGGAAATTGCCGTCTGAAGACAAAAATTCCCGGCCGCCATTAGGGTTAGGGACGACAACCGGCCTATCTTTTGGCCCCGTTTTTTGCAGGAGACGTGATCATGGCCACGGTAACAATGAAGACCCCCGCGCCGAGCGGACTGTCGAACAAAGCGCGCGAGTTGATGGAGGCCATCAACACCGACGCCGGCAAGCATAACGTCTGGGTCCGCACCCAGGCCAACGCTCCCGCGCAACGCCCGTGGTTCAGCGAGACAAGCGGCGAAGGTTCCGGCCAGCTCGCGAGCGGCCGCGTCGCGGTCGCCCAGTTGAAGACCGCGCCGTATCAGTGGAAGTGGAATGAATATAGCGGCTACCTCAAACAGATTTCAGAGATCGCCCGGAAGGCCGACGTGTCGCCTATCGAGTTTGCCGACCGCCAAAGTATCCTTCTCCTCAATCCCGGACTTAACGGCCGCCTCCAGGTCACCAACACCATCCGCTGCGCAATCTCGATCTATAATCCGGGCGACGTGGCGCCGGTGCATCTGCATTCGCCGAACGCTAGCCGCACGATCCTTTCTAAAACGGGCGGCTACACCGTCGTCGAGGGCGAACGCGTCACCGCCAACCGGGGTGATCTGATTTTGACGCCAAACGGAACTTGGCACGACCATGGCAACGACTCCGATGAGCCGTGCGTCTGGATCGACACGCTCGACTGGCCGCTGATGGAATTCCTCGACGCCGCCTGGGTCGATCACAACATGCCGGGCGCGCAGGGCAACACCAACGTGCAGGCCGTCACCGTCAGCGAAGGTTATTCACGCCACCTTTACGGCCACGGCGGCCTCAAGCCCACCTTCGTCAGCCATCAGCGCGGTGTCGGCCATAATCCCGCGCCGCTGTTCCATTTCCGCGGCGAAGACGTGAAGGACATGCTGCACAGTCTGCGCAAGGAAAAGGGCGATCCGCACGAAGGCATCAAGGTCGACTTCGTCAATCCGGTCACCGGCGAACCGGTGTTCAAGACGCTGAACTACTCGGCGCAATTGCTGCGGCCGGGCGAAGAGACCGAATGGAAGCGCGAGACCGCGGGCACCTATTATGTGTGCATCGAAGGCACCGGCACCACGGAAGTCGGCGGCAAGCGCTTCGAGTGGAGCCACAACGATCTGTTCGTCGTGCCGAACTTCATGTGGCGCCGCCACATCAATGCCGGCAAGGAGGACGCCATCGTCTATTCAGTGTCCGACGCCGCGCTGATGCACAACATCGGCCAATACTACGCGCAGGGCCGCGACAAGCACGGCAAAGTCACCGAATTGACGCTGCAATAGACGCTGCTTCGTCAGCGGTCACTTGTGGTTTGGATGGCCGGGCTTTCCCGGCCATCTTCATTTGGAAATGACTTCAGTGTTCGTGCTTGGGCGGTTTGCCGATCATGTCGCCGCACCCGCACTTCGTTGCCCAGTACTCCCAGGCGCGCCAGGTTGTCGGCGAGGTCGGCTTGTAGCTATCGCCCTTGCCGCGCGAGGCGATCTCGCCCTTGGACAGCGTCTTTGGCTTGCCGCCCATGCGCATCGCATTCATCTGCACGCGCGCGTTGCGCGGCAGGTAGACCGAAAGCCGCACGACGTCGATGATCGAGCGTCCTGCCGAGGCAAAGCCGTGGCCGCGCATCAGCGCGACGTCGCCCCTGCCCATGCATTTCGCCAGATCGCGGCCCTGCGCCATGTTGCGCACCAGAAGGTCGGTGTCGCCGAATTTCTTGCGGATATCCCAGACCGGCACCTTGCCGCCAATGAAGCTGCCGGAATGGATGACCGGTTCGAGCGGCTTGTTGATCAGGCCGAACGGCAGTGTGTCCTCGGCGTGGGCATGAACCACCGCCACGACGTCGGGCCGTGACTCGAAAATCGCCGCATGAATGAAACGCTCGAGATACGGCGAGCGCTTGTCGTTGATCGGCTCGCCCTCCTGGTCGAACTCGATGAGATCGTGACGCTCGACCAGCTCCGGCGCACGCGAGCGCGACATAAAGAAGCGCTTGGGATTGTCGGGATGGCGCACGCTGATGTGGCCGTAGGCGTCGACCACGTCTTCATTGGACAAGATGCGATTGGCGACAACGAGGTCACGCAGGATGTCTTCGACTTGGCTCATGGTGATTTGTTCCAGCTTGTCGTTGTTCGGGACAGGATTTGCGATCAGCCGAATGTCGGCACGAACAGGTCGTCGGCCTTCACGCCGCGATCGGTCAGGCCGAGCGTCTGTTGATAAAGGATAAGGGCCTCGATGGTTCGCCGCATCGGCTCGATGCCGTAGGGCCATGGATCGCCGTTGAAAACCTCCCAGATATCGTCAATCTCCCGCATCAGGAACGGCGTCATGTAACGAACGGCGCGCAGATTGAACATCTTTGCCAGCGCAATCTTCTTCGCCTTCACGAAGGCGTCATAGAGACTCGTCGCCACAAATGGATAGCGCTCGTAGACGCTCTTCTTGATGGCGATGGTGTGCATGATCGGATAGATGCCCTTGCGTTTCCAGAGGTCGGTATCGACTTCGACAAAGTTCGGGAACAACCGCACGATGTCGGGATTGGTGCGAATTTCCTCCGGCAGGCTGGTGCCCAGCGTCGCATCGATCTCGCCATCGGCAAGCAATTGCCCCAGCGTCTTTTTTGACTTGTTGTTTTCAATCGACATGTTCTTCAGAAGCGGCAGCACGGTCGGACTGCCATGCGAACCCGCTTCATTCATGGCGCTCTGTACCCATTTGACCTTGGTGAGGTCGACGCCGAATTCGTGATGCAGAATGCCGTTGATGAAGATGGCGGCCGTCATCGTGTAGAGCGGCACGCCGATGCGCTTGCCTTCGAGGTCCTTGGGCGTCTTGATGCCGGACTTCTTGTTGATGGCGATGTAGCCCATGCGGAAGGCGATCGACGGGAATACCGGGATGGCGACGAACGGGCACTCGTTGCGGGTAAACCGCTGCGTGAATTCAGACAGCGAATATTCGGAAACATCGAATTCCTGCCCGCCGGACATACGATCGAAGATCGGGCGTGGCTGGTCGATGGCGATGAAATTGAGGTCAATTCCGTCGGGCTTCACCTCGCCCGTATAGAGCGGCTGCATCCGGTCATAGAGGCCGCTCGCAAACGAAAGCTGTAACTTGGGCATTTCCTGCCGTCCTCGCGCATTGTGATTTATCGGGTTACGGTTAGCATGCCGTCATGGGAGCAGGAAGGCGCTCCCGCGGCATGGCTGGCATAGCGGTCACCGACGAAGCATCAGGCCAACGGGACGCTCTGGGCGTGCCGAAACACATTGCCGGAATCGAACGCCGATTTGATCTGCTTCAGCCGCAGAAGATTTGCGCCCCAGTATGCATTTTGCCAATCCGCCAGATCGAGATCGCAGTAGTTGACGTAGGCGCCGCCGGAAACATATGGCCGCATCGCCGTGTACAGATCGCGCATGTCGGCGAGGCGTTGCGGCGTGTCGGCAGCGTTGCTCCATTGGCTGCCATATTGGATCGAAAACAGCGTGCCTTTGCGATGAGCGAAACCCGTTGCATCGGCCGCAACGTCGGCAATCGCGCCGCCATAGGCGTCGCAGATCACGTAAACGGTCTTCTTGGCATCGATCTCGTTCATCAACGCCGTAACTCCCGTATCGCCCATTGGCGACGTGACAAAGTCGGACTTCCCCTTCATCGGCGCCGACTGATAGGCCCAGCCGCTCGCTCCGCCGGCAAAATAATTGATCGACGCGGAAAACGGCATCGACCTGATCTGCGGTGCGGATGATAGCGGTTTCAGCTCGCGCTTGAGTTCGCTGAGCGAGCCAGTCGACTGGCCGGAGCAGCGCAGATCAATGCCGCCGCCAGTATGCCGGGTGATGACCAGATTGACATTGATGGAGGCCGGAGCCTGCGGGGCCCAGGCCTGCCATTGTTTCATGATTGAAACTGCATGGGCCAGCGAAATCCCAGACCAGTCGATCTTGAACACCAGGACGCTGTTCAAAGGGCGCAGCGTAAAGCCGAAGCTACCGCCGCCACCGCCGCGGCAGGCCCAGAACAGATCGGGGTTCTGCTGCGTGTCGGCGTGCAACTGGTGTCCTTGCGGGTCGACCAGATCGATCGACAGCAGGTTATCGCAAGTCAACCCGAACGGCCGGGCGAGATTGCCGTAACCGCCGCCGAGCGCGTGGCCGGATATGCCGACCGTCGGGCAGCTGCCGGCGGCAAACGCCAGGTTATGCGGCCAAACGGCCTTGTAGATGGCCCCGAGCGACGCGCCGGCACCGACCGTCACCGTCTTGGCGGCCTTATCGACGCTGATCGCATTGATCATGCGGGTGTCGATGACGACGCTCGTGCTTTGCGAGAAGCCCTCATAGGAATGCCCGCCGCACCGCAGCGCAAACGCCTGACTGTTGGACCGGCACCAATCCACCATGACGCCAACGCCGTTGGCGGTCTTGCACATCGCCCGCAGCTGCGGCGTCAGCATGGTGCGGCCATTGAAGGCGGCCTCGTATGTCGAAAACTGTGCGTCGCCGGGACGCAGCAGCATCGCGTCGCTCGGCGCGACGCTGGGCAGCGGCAGCGGTTGTGCGAAGGCGCGACGGCTCGAGAACACCGCCGGCACGAACACCGCGCTTGCCGCGATGCGCGAAAGCGCGCCGCGCCGACTGACTTGGGTGCGAATTAACGCAGCTCCTTGCGCAGAATCTTGCCGATATTGCTCTTCGGCAGGCTGTCGCGGAACTCAATGATATGCGGCCGCTTGTAGTTGACCAGACGCGCCTGCAGAAACTTCGTCAGATCCGCCGCGGTGAGCGCCGCATCGCGCTTGACAACAAACAGCTTCACCGCCTCGCCGGTGCGCGCGTCCGGTACGCCGATCACCGCAGCTTCAAGCACGCCGGGATGCAGCATCGTGACATCCTCGACCTCGTTGGGGAAGACCTTGAAGCCGGACACGATGATCAAGTCCTTCTTGCGGTCGAGCAGTTGCAGAAAGCCCCGCGGATCGAAGGTGCCGATATCGCCGGTGCGCAGCCAGCCGTCGGTGGTGAGCACACGCCTGGTTTCCTCGGGCCGTTGCCAGTAACCCCGCATGACCTGCGGACCGCGTACCCAGACTTCGCCCTCCTCGCCCGGACCGAGTATCGAGCCCATGTCGTCGCGGACCGTGACCTCGGTCGACGGTACCGGCAAGCCGACCGTGCCGAGCTTCGGACTGTCGAGCGGATTGATGCAGACCACCGGCGACGCTTCGGTCAAACCGTAGCCTTCGACCAGGTCTCGGCCGGTGATTTTGCGCCAGCGGCGGGAAACTTCCGTCTGCACCGCGGCGCCGCCGCCGATAGTGACGCGCAAGCCGCTGAAATCGAGCGCCGCGAAGTCCGGCCGGTTGACCAGCGCATTGAACAGCGTGTTGACGCCGGATGCCACGGTGATGCGCCCGTCGCGCATAGTGCGAATGAGCCGGTGCAGATCGCGCGGATCGGGAATCAGCACATTCACGCCGCCGAAATGCGCGAACACCAGGAGGTTCGCTGTCAACGAGAAGATATGATAAAGCGGCAGCGGCGTGAGGACACGCTCTTCCGGCAGATGGACGCCGGAGCCGAGCCAGGCCGAGCACTGCAGCGTGTTGGCGATCAGATTGCGATGCGACAGCATCGCGCCCTTGGAGACGCCGGTTGTGCCACCGGTATATTGCAGCAGCGCGACCGCGTCCGCTCCCGGCTCCGCGTCAACGTAGTGCGCGCTCGGTACGTGGTTGCAGGCATCCAGCAGCATCGTGAATTTTGCCAGATGCCAGGTCGGAACGGCATGCTTGACGTACGAATTCGCCAGATTGAACGCCCAGCGCTTGAACAGTGCCGCGAAGTCGCCGAGCCGCGCCACCACGACGTGCCGGATCTGCGTCTCGGCGATAATGGTTTCGAGCTTGTGGGCGAAGTTTTCCAGAATGACGATGACTGTGGCGCCGGAATCGGTGAGCTGCTCTTTCAGTTCGCGCGGCGTATACAGTGGATTGACGTTGACGGCGGTCATGCCGGCACGCAGCGCGCCGAGAAACGCGACCGGATAGGCCAGCAGGTTCGGCAGCATGATGGCGACGCGGTCGCCAGGCCGGCAGCCGGCCTGTTCGACAAGGAATGCCGCGAAGCCCCGGCTGAACTGTTCCCACTCGGCATAGGTGATACGCGCGCGCAGGCATTCGAAGGCCGGCCGCTCGGCAAAATCGCGGCAGGCTTCGAGCAGCATGGCATGCAGCGACGGATAGGCGCCGGTGTCGATTGTCCGCGGTACGCCCGCCGGATAGGACGCGAACCAGGCCGGCTCGCGTGTGGCAGGCGCGCCGCGCGCCGGCAAGGGTACTCGAACGGCTTCAGTGACCAGCGTCATGATCTCGATCCTCCGCAGCGAGGCCGCACTTGGGGGGCCGGAGCGGTGATGGACGGTGGGCGAGTATAGGGTGGGCAAAGTAAACATCTGGCAAAACACGCCGCATTCCCATTCGCGGCGGGTCAGGCGATAATGCGGTTTCGCGGCGCTCAGACGCCGGGACCGGAGGCAGGTCAAACGATCGAGCTTCCGTATAACGCCAAGGAGATGAATATGTTGCAGCCGAAATCCTCATTTGCGGCGCTTGCGGTCTGCGTCAGTGCATTGTGCGTTGCCGCATGGTCGCCGGCCGCGGCCGAAGATCTTCTCGTCACCCAGTATAAGAATGATCCGTCCGGCGCGCCCTACGGCGTCGCCATCGAGAAGGGCTTCTTCAAAAAGGCAGGCGTCGACGTCACCGGCGTCATTTCCGGCGAAGGCGGCGGCTCCTCGGTACGCGCGGTGATCGCAAGCTCGCTCGGCTTCGGCGAAACCTCGCCGGCGGCCGCAATCGCCGCCATCAGCCAGGGCCAGGACCTCAAGATCGTCAATATCGGCACTCGCTCGCTCGCCGACAACGTCATCATCGTCATGCCGGGCTCGCCGATCAAATCGGTCAAGGACCTCAAGGGCAAGAAATTCGCCATCAGCAATCCGAAATCGCTCGGCGAGATGACGATCGTGGCGGCCGCCGAAAAAGTCGGGCTTAAACCCGGCGACGTTCAGCGCGTCGCGCTCGGCAATCTGGCCGGCGCATTGACCGCGCTCGAGAACCACGTCGTCGACGCAACGTCCATTCCGGGCATCCTGTTCATGATGCGCGGCGGCGAGAGCAAGTACCATGTCATCATGGGACCGAGCGAACTGCCCGAACTGCCGCCCGCGGCCGGCATCGCCAGCACAGACCTGATCAAGAATCATCCCGACAAATTGCGCGCCATCCTCATCGCGCGGCGCGAGGCGGTTCAGTTCATCGACCAGCATACCGACGACGCCAGCAAGGTTCTGGAGAAGGTGTACGCGCCGCTGCCGCCCAAAGACGTCAGCGCCATGATGCACCAGCTGGTCGCGGCGAAGTTTTACAGCGAGGGCCGGATCGAGATGCCGCTTTTGCAAACCACGGCGCACGTCATGCGCCTCGTCGGCATGCTCGACAAGGACGTCGATCTGACGAAGATGATTGATCCTTCGTTCCTGCCGGCCGACCTGCAGAAGTGAGCGTGTCATCGATGCCCGGCGAAGTTCATGCGCGGATCGACAAGGTCACGCGGGTTTACGCGGGCGCCGGCGGCCATCCGCCGGTGCATGCGCTGGGCCCTATCGACCTCGACCTGCGCAAGGGTGAGTTCTTTGCCGTGATCGGGCCGTCCGGTTGCGGCAAGTCGACCTTTCTCGAATTGCTCGCCGGCCTGCAGACGCCGAGCGCCGGTACGGTCACGTTCGAAGGCAAGCCGATTCACGGCGAAGTCGCCGATGGCATCGGCGTCGTGTTTCAGGAGGATGCGAGCTTCCCCTGGCTGACGGTGTGGGACAACGCCGCATTCGGACTGCGGCGGAGCGGCGTTGCGGCGCCTGAAATTCGCCGCCGCGTCGACGATGCGCTCGCCTTCATGGGGCTGAAGGACTTTGCCAAGGCTTATCCGTCGCAATTGTCCGGCGGCATGCGCCAGCGCGTCTGCATCGCGCGCACGCTGGTGCTGCAGCCGCGTCTTATTCTGCTCGACGAGCCATTCGGCGCCCTCGATGCGCAGACGCGGCTTTTGATGGGTGACGAAGTCCTGCGGTTGTGGCGGCGCACCGGCGCGACGGTGCTGCTGATCACGCATGCGCTCGACGAAGCCGCCATGCTGTCCGACCGGGTCGGCGCCATGTCGGCGCGGCCCGGCCAATTCATCGAGATCATCGAAACCGGCTGGCCGCGCGAGCGCGACTCGACAGTCGTCGGCAACGCAGCCTTCGGCGAAATCACCGGCCGGCTGTGGGAGCGCCTGCGCGGCGAATCGCTCAAAGCGCTCGGTCATTCGGGCCAAGGCGCGCTGGCTGCGGAATGAATATCTGTTATCGACAAGCACGCTGCGTCGTCCCCGCGCAAGCGGGGACCCATAATCACGATCGGAGCAAATTCTGCGCGGCCGGCGATTATAGGTTCCCGCGTGCGCGGGAACGACAGGACAATCAATGAGCCGCGTCGGCCTGATCCGCCTCATCGTGGTCGTCGTGGCGGTCGGCGCGCTTGAGCTCGCCTGCCGCCTCGGCCTCATCAACCACAACGTCATCATTCCGCCGTCCGAAATGGCGAGCGCGCTGTGGACGCTGCTCGCTTCCGGCACGCTTACCGCCGAGATCGAACGCACGCTCGGCATGATCGCGCTGGTCATCGCCATCTCCATCGCGCTCGGCTTTGCCCTTGGCTGTGTCATCCATGCGCTGCAGCGCGTGCGCGAGGCGCTTGATCCGTTCTTCGCCACTTATTACGCGGTTCCGGTCTTCATCTTCTATCCGGTCCTGATCGCGATCTTCGGCCTCTCGATCATGCCGATCGTGGTGATTGGCGTCGCCACCGCCGTTGTCGCCATGATCATCGCCACGCTCAACGGGCTCGATCGCGTGCCGCACGTATTGACCAAGGTCGCGCGCGTGCATCGCCTCGGCCGCATCGCCACCGCACTGCAGCTGCAGCTTCCAGCCGCGGCGCCGTATCTGTTCACCGGCGTAAAACTTTCGGTATCGTACGGCTTCATCGCCGTCATCGCCGCCGAATTCATTCTTTCGCCCGCCGGCCTCGGCCGCGACATCGCCGAGGCGTATGCGGATTTCGACAACCGCCGCATGTATGCGCTGATCCTGTTCCTGCTCATCGTCGCCACGCTGGTCAACGCGGTTCTTCACGGTCTCGACATGCGCTTAGCCGAACGGCGCAGCGGTGGCCGCGCGTGACCGCGACACGCCGCGCCGCCGACACGCTGGTCATTCTGTTCGCGCTGCTCGTGAGCTGGGAGCTTCTGCACAAGATCGCCGGCGAAACGGCGCTGCCGGCGCCGCTGCCGACACTCGTCTACCTCATGCACAACGTGACTACGCCGCGCTTTCTCGCCAACCTGACGACAACGGGCCTTGAACTCGGCTACGCGCTGATCCTGTCTTACGGCATCGGGCTTGCCATCGGCGTATGGATGGGCGCGCATCGGCTGTCCGGCGCCGTCGGCGAGCCGATCCTGGTCTCGCTCTACTCGCTGCCGAAAATCACGCTCTATCCGGTCGTGCTGCTCATGTTCGGGCTCGGCATTTCCGGCAAGGTGGCGTTCGGCGCGCTGCACGGCATCCTGCCGGTGGCGCTGCTCACCATCGGCGCGATCCGGGCGATCCCGCCGGTCTATCTGCGCTCTGCCCGCACCATGCAGCTCACGCCGTGGCAGACGATCACGCATGTGCTGCTGCCGGCCGCATTGCCGGAAATATTCACCGGCTTGCGCATCGGTTTCACCGTGACGCTGCTCGGCGTGCTGCTCGGCGAAATGTTTGCATCGAAAGAGGGCCTCGGCTCGATGATCATGAACGCGATGCAGCTGCTGCAAGGTCAGGAGATGATGATGGTGGCGATCGTGCTGTTTGCCTTCGCGGCCATGGCGAACGGCCTGTTGCTGTGGATCGAGCACCGCCTGCACCGGCGGGTGTGAATCCGCGGGTGTGACCGTCAGTGCGCCGCCCCGCAGGTGTGATCCTCCAAGCGCGCGCCGGCGGCGATATCGAAAAGCAGCGGATTGACGCGGTCAGTGAGCAGGGCGAAACCCGGTGCATCGCCGTCAAACTGCATGCCGACCACGACCAGTGTGCGCCACTTCATGTTGGTCCGCGCCCGCGGTATCCCGTCCGCGAGCAGCTTGAACGGATTGTGGCCGTCGAGCGTCGATCCCATCACCCGCATGGCCCAGTACGGATGCCCGCCCAGCGGCTCGCTCAACGCCGCCCACGTGTCGCCGATCGATGAGCGCAGCCGCGCCAGCGTGTTGCGCACGTCGGGGAGCATGCAATCGATATGGATGTGCAGCTGGGTTTGCGACCGCGACAGCACCGAATTGACCGCGAGCCCAACATTGTCGCGCGGCAGCTCGTGTCCGAGCGTCTTTTCGACGAGGCGCCGTTCGTCCCACGCGGCGGCGAAATAATTAGTCGCGCCGGGCGCCCGCAGTTCGGGGCTTTCGATGCCGACGATGCGAGCCGTCGGAATGAGCAAATACTGCGTCGGGCCGTTGAGGTCTTTTAAAACAGCGTAGCCCCGGTCGACGCCGTCTTTCAGATCGACTTCGGCGCACGGCTTCGGGTCGCCGTGCTGCTGTTGGTTCGGCACGCATTGCTCGTGCACGATTTTCCATAGCGCGTTCGGATTGAACACGCTCGGCTTTGCGCCAGGCAGGAGCAGCAGCGCGACAAGCGCGGCGGGCACGGTGATCCACCGTTGCATGACACGACCCGGCATCTCGCCCCCTCCCCGACCCGTCATGCCGCGCCGATGTAGCGTTCGAGCGTCATCGGATTCTGGCCGGATCCGTTGACCCGCAGCACCGCATAACTGGCGCGAGTCACGTTGAACGGTGGATTGTCATTCGCTTGCAGGATCGGCACGGCGGGCTCCTTGGATGTCGATGGAACCGTATAGTCGTCGATCGCTTGCCGCAATAACGCAAGCCTTCTCGTTCTCGCGATGCGTTTTTTGTTCGCATCCGAGCTATGAGGCACGCCATTCCCAATAACCACGCCGCTACCCCGACCTTCGTCAGATGACTCGGGCAGTGGAAAGCCCGAAGCATCACGATCGGATGCGGCGCACGCTGTAGCCCGGATTGAGCGAAGCGAAATCCGGGGACGATCTTGCGGCTTTCACTGCCGCTCCCGGGTTTTGCTTCGCTCAACCCGGGCTACGCGGAGACAAAGGAAGCGGAACGCCGACAGACGCGGTCTCACCTGCTGCACCGTGAGGCGCAGCGCGCACCCTGCAGGGCGCGCTCGCCTGTCGGCGTTCCACGGCGGCTCTTCCCTTGGGACTCACGCATCCCAAGGTGCAACCCGGACCAGGCTTCGCGGAGCAAGCGCCTGTAGGTGGCGGGGGTATCCCGCCGGCGTCCGCCCCGGTTCCAGCGAGCACCTCGCATGCCGGTCATAGTGTCGGCAGACATGATGTCCGAGCCGCCCGAGTGCACAGGGGACGAACCCTTTGCCCGCGGGCACCGCACCCGCCCCCGCCAGCCGGAGTCACCGGCGGACGTCCTTTACGAAGAGCGAGGATTCGGCTTTTATTCCCAATTATGGACTTGACTCCACAAGGCACAAATGCTAGTAATTGGCTCGGATTTGAAGGAATTGAGCCATGTCGAACGCCTTTGTCGCCCCGCATTTCCAGTCCCCCGAAGCCGCCCGCGAATGGCTGGAAAAGCTGCGCTGGCCCGAAGGGCCGATCTGCTCGCATTGCGGCGTCATCAACCACGCCTACAAGACGAAAAAGCTCGGCTGGTATCGGTGCGCCGAGAAAGAGTGCCGTAAGGATTTCACGGTCACGACCGGCACCGTCATGGAGCGCAGCCATATCGCCCTGAATAAGTGGCTGATGGGCTTCCACCTGCTGAACGCCTCAAAGAAGGGCATGAGCGCCCACCAGCTCCACCGGGCGCTAGACCTCGATTACAAGTCGGCGTGGTTCATGGCGCACCGTATCCGCGAAGCAATGCGCGCTGGCAGCCTTGGCCAGATGGGCGGCGGCGGCATGATCGTTGAAGCCGACGAAACCTATTACGGCCCGGTTCAGAATCCGCGCACCAAGCGCACCGATGGTACGCCGTACCTCAAAAAGGGCCGCGCCGCGAACAAGCGCCCGATCGTCTCACTGGTCGAACGTGGTGGCAACGTACGCTCGTTCCATGTTCCGGTTTGCGATGGTGAGTCAGTTGGCAAGATCGTGCGCGAAAACATCGCCCGCGAGTCACGGCTGCACACCGACGAAAGCAGCCTCTATCCCGATATTGCCGGAAAGTGGTTCCAGCGGCATGATACCGTCAAGCACACTGCTGGTGAGTACGTCCGCTACGACAATGATGCAATCGTGCATACCAATTCAGCGGAAGGCTATTTCTCGATCTTCAAACGAGGAATGCGCGGCGTTTATCAGCATTGCAAAGAGAAGCATTTACACCGCTACCTTGCCGAGTTTGATCACCGCTACAATTACCGCACGGCGCTCGGCTTCAACGATAGTGATCGGACGCTCGCCGCGATCAAGGGTATTGAAGGGAAGCGCCTAACATACCGGCAATCTCACTAAGCCGGTTTTCAGTCATCAGGCGAAGCGGTTCATGCGCTGGCGTCGCAAAAATCGGCGTCGCCTTCGTGCGGGGCGGCAGCTAGAATTGCCTCTCTGGAACGATGAAAAATAGATCAGTATTTGGAGGCCGCGATGTCACCTAGTCCGCCGCTTTTTCTTCGATTGCGCCAGGACGCCTTTAGGCGTGATACTCCTTAGGGGCTTGGGCTTCGTTTGCAGTCCGGCTTTGACCGCAGCGAGGAAGCGCCGTTGCGCTTCCTCTTCGCTATACGGCTCATTATCGTGTTGAGGATGACGTGCCATGGTTCACACTCCGGAACAGCCACCAGGTGAGGTTCTGCTGCCGGGTCTTATTCCAAATGAATATGCGCAACAAATTGCTCGAATCGTTTCTGGCTTTGCACAATTAGAATATGACATTGATATCATTATATGGGAACTAGCTGGTCTAGCAGACAATCCTGATATTGGGGCATGTCTTACCGCTCAGATTGGTGCCGTTGTTCCACGAATGGAGGCATTAATTTCTCTTGCTCACCTTCGAAATATTCCAGAAATACAGATCACCAAGTTAAATAAATTTAAGGAGCGGATACGAGGTATAGGAGAACGTCGCCATCGCGTTGCGCACGATCCATGGTTATCCTCATTTGCGCCCCATGATCCAAACCTTTCCGGCAGGATTTATCGCTTGCAAAAGACCGCTAAATCAAAACTAGAGCACGCCTATAAGCGAATAGAAATTACAGAGCTTCAAAATCTCAATCACGAGATTTGGGAAGCTACTTGGAATTTTTCTGATCTCGGAATCGAGATTCTTCATATTTTTCGATCATTGCCTTAAATGCCGCAGGCAATGCTTTTTCCAAATCATACCCGTCTGTAGTCAGAGTATACGGCACCATAGCCATCAGTCCGGCTTCGTACATCTCCGGCGTGACATTTACATTATTAGGACTATTTTCCGTATTCGATTTTGTTATCATGGCCCACCAGAAATGCCCATGACTGCGGGGCTTTTCAAGGGATTACTACCCCTAGCGGTCTGTGGAGTCAAGTACATATTTAGGCTTTTATTCCTTGTCTCCGGAATTGTAAAGATTTTGTCGCAGCACACGTGACCACCCATTGATTTGGCGATTATCCGGGACTTGGCTGGTGCCCGATGACTATGAAATATCATTCCCAGCGTGACAGGCGCCGTCCCACTCCGGCCAATAAAAAAGCCCCCGGCTGGGGGCTTGGCGACTTTGGCCGCCGCGTCCTTGTCACGCTGGCGCTAGTCGGCTTCTTGCATGCCGCCGGAAACGACAAGGCTTCCGCCGCCCCATGGGTCGGGATTGAAGGCAAATCTGGTTTTATGGGTGAGGCCGAACTGATCTTTGTATTCGATCAATCCAAGGAAATAATAAGCCCTTCCTCTAATCTTTACGGCGGGGGGGGAGCCCGGCTTGTCCGCAGGTCCGCCAAAACCGAAGGGCTGAGGAGTGAACTGACCGGGTGCCAATACGATACCCAGCGGCCATTTGGATTGCTTGATGACGTTCTCTTTCCTATCCCGAAGGTCTTCGTCGGTTTTGTTCCAATTCGTTTCGAGAGTCGTCGTCAAATTTTCCTCCAACCGCATAACGGTAAAAACATCTGTGGCAATCGAAGGTCCGGTGTTTTTGAGCATCAAATTAAGTTGGATGTCGTATCTATCGGCAGTGTAGGAGATCGGCCTAGCAAAAACGATGCTGTCAGCAATAACCCACGGTCGTTGACTCTGCTGAAGGGCCTTCGTCGCGGCAATGTTCGCATCAGCGGCAGCCTTGGCCTGATCTTTGGCGGCTTTGGCCGTGGCCGCCGTAATAAATTCCGCTCTACTCAAGTAACCTATCTGAACGACGGCGACGATTCCCAAAATGACGGTCGCCAACATCAGCCAGAAAGTGAAAAACGCAATCGAATCGGGGAACAGGAAGCCGATAAAGCCCCGTAACGAGCGCTTTTCTTCGGGTTGCTTGCCGCTTTTTGCTTCAGCGGCGGACTGCTGCTGGCTTGGATTACCGGGTGGTGGCGATGACAGATACGCAACCCCCGCCAATGAGAGCAAGAGTGCAATTACCGCTACTGCGGCGACTATTTGCGCGATCTTTAGCATCCGCCTGTCGCCGCGCCGAAAATATCCGCATTGGCTCGATTATTATATCTGAACTGAAACTCAGCCACGTACAGCGGCAGATATTTGGCGCTGACCTTGTGGAACGTGCCGACAACGCCACGCTTAAAGATGCTCCAAAAGCCCTCAATCGTGTTGGTATGGACCGCGCCGACAACGTATTGATGTTTGTGGTGGTCAACGCTCTTGTGCGGAAGCGTATGGGGCAGCCCATCGTAACCAGACCAAGCGTCGGTCGCCAGCAAGCTGACCTTGTTGGAAACGACCTCTTTGACAAACTCATAGGCGGCATCGGCCGTGACGCTCTTCAAAACACGCGCCACGACATTGCCCTTGCGCTGCACGGCACCGATGATCGGCGTTTTATCGCCGTAACGACCCTTTTTCTTATCCCAGTGGCGGTTCTTTTCTTTTCCGCCGATGTAGGTTTCGTCAATTTCGACAATGCCACCAAGCTTCTCTTGCGGCTGTATCATCGCCGCGCGAATTTTGTGGGTCATGGTCAAGGCGGTTTCGTAAGAGCCAAAGCCCATCTGCCGCTGAATTTGCAGGGAGCTAATGCCCTTTTTGCCGACCGTCATCAGGTGAACGACCTTGAACCACTGGCGCAACGGCTTGTTCGTATTCTCAAAGACCGTGCCGGTAAGGTGGGAGAAGCGATAGCCGCTGTCAGGCGCACACTGATAGCACTGCCATTTGAAAGGCATCGAACCCACCGGGAAGGTTTTCACCGCACCACAGCGCGGGCAAACCACGCCATCGGGCCATCGGCGGGCGACCAGATATCCCTTGCAAGCATCCTCATCGGGAAAGGCCGCCTCAAACTGGCCTTCGGTCATCTGGTGGACCGGCTTCGGTCGCTTGGTTGCCATGGCCTTCCCTCCCTGATCGGGGAGGCAAAGTAGCACGGCTTACCCGACCAGTCAAGTACCGGATAATCGCCATTGATTTCACGGCGGTTTGCTGCGCTCGTTGCTTGCGCCGCGGCGGCATAGGAAGCGAATCGTGCGAATCAAAAAGGTCATCGCGCAAGCCTCAGGCTTGCTGTTCATGGCCTGCGCAAGCGCGCCGTCTACGCGCGCGCTCATAATTTCGCTATGTCCGCTATTCCCGTCAACGACGGAAAACCGAGATTCCAAAAACGAAGCAAAGTGCCAATTGCTTCATTTTGCGCCGCAACGCAGCCTACCCCTCACCGAGGTTACTGGGAGGGCGTCATGATGAAACTTCCCCGCCGTGAATTTCTGCATCTGGCAGCAAGCGCCGCCGCGCTTCCAGCCGTATCACGGATTGCGAACGCGGATACCTACCCGTCTCGACCGGTGCGCATTATCGTCGGCTTTCCGGCCGGCAATGCATCCGACACCATCGCGCGCCTCGCGGCTCAAAGCCTGTCGGAGCGGCTTGGTCAATCATTCATCATCGAAAACCGCCCAGGTGCTGGCGGCAACATCGGCACCGAAGTCGTCGTGAAGGCACCGTCGGACGGCTATACGCTCCTTAATTTTGGTCAATCAGTCTCAATCAACGCGACGCTCTACGACAAGCTCAATTTCAATTTCATGCGCGACATCGCGCCGGTCGCGAGCATTTGCAGCGTTCCCAATGTCGTGGTGGTCAATCCATCCCTTCCGGCCAAAACGATCCCCGAGTTCATCGCTTATGCCAAAGCCAATCCGGGCAAGATTAACATGGCATCGGCGGGAAATGGGAGCGCAAGCCATGTCGCCGGAGAACTGTTCAAGATGATGACCAGCATCGACTTGGTTCACGTCCCGTACCGCGGCAGTTTCCTGCCTGATCTGCTCGCCGGACAGGTGCAAGTCGTATTTGGTCCAATACCGGTAGCGATTGCGCATATCCGGACAGGGAAGCTGCGCGCCCTTGCAGTAACCAGTGCGGCACGCTCGGAGGCGCTGCCGGATATCCCCGCTGTGGCCGAATTTGTACCAGGCTACGAGGCGAGCGGTTGGTATGGGATAGGCGCGCCCGAGAAGACGCCCACCGAGATTATCGACAGGCTCAACACGGAGATTATTGCGGGTCTTGCCGATCCTAGGATAATGGCGCGACTGTCCGACCTAGGCGCGGTTCCGATGCCGATGATGTCAGACGAATTCGGGAAATTCATCGCTGCGGCAACTGAAAAGTGGGGCAAGGTGATCCGGGCGGCGAATATCAAGCCGGATTGATCCGGGGGGGCTGTCGGTCCGATCTTCCATAATTTCCGTTAGGCGAATGCACCGTCATGTCGCCATCAGGTCGGATTAGGGCTCTTGTGCATCACAGCAAATGATCGCGCAGAAATGACGTGATGGGTCAACTTCGCCCGATTTCGGGCGCGCACGTCATGTCGGCTGCTGATCCGAACGCGTCAACGAGGCCCGATGTGGATCCACGTCTCTGGGTGCACAAAAATCGACATTTGCGCATGAATGACCGCCGCCGCTTCCATGTGTTCAAACCGCATGACGCGGAGCAATTCAGCTATCGAGCACGAGGCTCGCCGAACCTGTTGGGGCCGGCTGTACCCTGTTGGCAAGCCCAGTAGATTACCACGACGCCGCCAACCACTGTGAACCACAGCAGAAGCCAAAAGCCATCGTGATCAATATCGTGCAAGCGGCGGATTGAGACGCCCAAGGTGGGAGGAATCGAGGCGAAGAAGACCCCCATGGTCACCCAGCTTAGCGTACCCATCTGAGTTCCCGGATTGAGCGTCTGGTCGACGATGCCCAGCACAACGTTGATCATGACGACGGGCACAATCCAGCACCAATATTCAGGTCGCGTGGCTCGTCCTGAAAAATTCACGTAATTTTGCAGGCCTGATCCGATCAGCTCGAAAAAATTCATGATCGCCTCCCCGATCTCGGTCCCGCGCCTCAGGCCGACCAAAGGCCTCAGTCCCCGTTATTACCGTCCGACAACCGGGTTGAGTGGAACACGGTTAGCACGGCTCCAGCAAGGGCTGCCAGCGCAACCGCAAATATCGAGACGTAATATTAGCGAACTTAACGAGGTCGGCTGTGGGTCATTAACGTCATTTTTGGACACGTCCCCGATGTCCGTTTAACCACCGACTTCGACAGCAGCTCATCGGCCGTGGCTATGGCCCAACGCTAACCGGGTGCGAATTCGATCCTGTTGATCCCCTCAAGAGATAAGTAATAAGCCCCTCACCTCGTCAGCCACTCCAACAGATCGCGCATCACCGATTGCTTCACGGTCGAGGCCTTGTAGGCGATGACGAATTGCTCGACGCCGAACGACTTGCCCAGATCGACGGCACGGATGTCGTCGGCTTCGACCTGATCAAGACAAAGGGTGTGCACGATCGCCGGGCCGGATTCGCGCCGCACCAGATCGATCGCGGTATGGCAGGTGGGGCATTCGAGGTAATTGATCGCCGGTTTTAGTTGCGGCGACCTGCCAAGGCGCGTGCGCACCGTGGCGCTGCGCGGCGCCACCAGAAGCCGGTCGCCGATCGCGCTCAACGGCGCTTCCGGATTGGGCCTGTCGCGCTCGTTGAAGATGATCGACATGGTCGAGGTCGCGACGGTGCGAAAGCGCAGGCCCTTCGGCCGCCGCAGAAACGCGCCGATGGAGAAGTCGGCCGTGCCTTTCTGTACCGCGGTCATCGACTCGGTGCCGCGGTGAATCTTGATCGTCGTCGTGATCTTGGGATGCTGCGCCGAGAACGAATTGATCTTGGGCATGAACAGCCAGGCGTAGTCGCCGCCGAGCGAGATGTTGACGTGGCCGGAATGGCTGCCGCGCTCATCCAGCCGGATCAGCGCCCGCTCGGTCATGTCGAGGATTTGCGTGACGTCGGCGGCGAAGCGCTCGCCTTCCGGCGTGATGACGAGCTTACTCGGGGTGCGGCGGAACAGCTCGACGCCGAGCAGTTCTTCCAGACGCTTGAGCTGCGTGGAGATGGCCGAGACGGTGAGATTGAGCCGCGCGGCCGCGACCTGCAGGGTGCCGTTGCGAGCGACGATTTCGAACGCGCGCAGCTTGCCGAGATCGAGGTCGTGGACTTTGGCGGGCATTGGCTTGCCTTGGAGCGCGTTTCCCGGATGCGGTGCATCGCGCAGCGGTGCATCGCTGACCCGGGATCGTCAAAGACTCTGAGTTCGTAACGGTCCCGGGTCTGCAGCGCACCATTTCGCTTCGCTTCATGCTGCGCTGCGCCCGGGAAACGAGGTTAAAGGAAATCTGACCTGCGTTTCAAGTTATTCAATTGACGTAAATGCCGTTTGGCCCGATTTAAACTCCGACCATTGTCCATTCGGGAGATCGCCATGAAGACGTTGCGGCTTGAGACGACGGCGCCATTCCAGGGATTGGCGGAACTCGTCGCCTACGAGGAGGGCTTGTTCGACAAGGAAGACCTCAAGATCGAATGGGCCGACCGCGAAAAGGGCGTCGACAAGACGCCGCAGCTCAATGTCACCGACGTCACCGGCAAGGGCATCAACCGTTACGCCAGCCACGGCAAGCTGCTCGAAGAGGGCAAGGCCGATCTCTACAACGCCTGCGAATGGGGCAACTACTGCCGTGTCGAGAGCACCAAGGTCGGTAGCCGGCAGATCGGCCGCCGCTCGATCGTCACCTTCGCGGCGCTCGTGGTGCGCGGCGATTCGCCGGTACAGACGCCGCAGCAATTCGCCGGCCGGCAGATCGGCGTGCCGTTCTTCTTCGGCACTCATTATCTGACCTTGCAGATGCTGGAAGGTTTTGTGCCGCGCGAAGAGATCAAGCTCGGCCGCGTGCCGAACGGCTCGCCCTACCGCTTCAACTTGTTGATGACCGGACAGATCGAAGCCACCACGCTGACCGAGCCGTACATCTCGCTCGCCGAGAAGAAGGGCTGCCGGCTGATCATCTCGGCATTCCATCACGGCACCGAGGTCGCCTCCGACCGCGTCGACGCCGAGACCTACAGCGCGTTCAACCGCGCGGTGCGCGAGGCCGTGCGCCGCATCAACGCCAACAAGCGCGCGTATCTCCACTATTTCATCGACTACTACAAAGCGAAGGACCCGGAGATCGCCAAGCTTTCGATCGACGACCTGCGCGAAAGCCGCATCTACGTCGTCGATCCGGCGCCGATCCCGGAGGCCGAACTGCAGCGCACCTACGACTGGATGCGAAGCTGGGGTTTCTTGGATGAAACACCGGAAGCGCTCAACCTCATCAACACGCACGTGCAACAGCACGGCTATTCCGGCGGCCGGCACGCCCCGGCGCAGTAAGACCGGCGACACCTCGATTCCGACTCGTCATGCCCGGCCTTGTGCGGACAAGCTTGGCCATGACGTGCTTGACAGCATCGATGACGCAGCGAATTGTTCTGCTGCACATTATTCTATGACACGGAGACGAGCATGGCGCGTGCCGAGGCAACGGCGGGGACAGATCAGGGCCACAGCTATCGCGGCCTGCGCGGCTGGCTCGAGCAGGTCGACAAGCTCGGCGAGCTTGAGCGCGTGTCGGGCGCGAGCTGGGACGCCGAGATGGGCGGCCTCACGCAGATGCTCACCGAAAACAGCCGCGGCAACGCACCGGCGCTGCTGTTCGACGACGTGCCGGGCTATCCGAAAGGCTACCGCACGCTGTACGGCCAGCTCTCCTCAATCAGGCGCATCGCGCTCACGCTCGGGCTGCCGCTCGAATACCAGCGCAAGGTCGATATCGTGCAGCGCTATCACGAGCGCATGGCGGAGATGAAGCCGCTCAAGCCGCGCTTCGTCAACGACGGCCCGGTCTTCGAAAATGTCATCGAGGGTGACAACATCGACGTGCTGAAATTTCCGGTGCCGCGCCATCACGAGGCCGACAAGTCGCGCTTCATCGGCACTGCCTGCGCGGTCGTCACCAAGGATCCGGACGACGGCTGGTTCAATCTCGGCGCCTACCGCAGCCAGGTTTATGACGGCAAAACCGTCGGCTGTCAGATCACCGAAGGCAAACACGGCCGCATCCACCGCGACAAATATTTTGCCCGCGGCGAGCCGATGAAGGTCGTGATTTTGTGCGGACAGGACCCGCTGTTGTTCATGCTGTCGTCAAGCCCGCTGCCGGAAGTCAGCGAATACGACATTGCCGGCGGCTTGCGCGGCGAACCGATCGACGTGGTACGCGGGCCGTTCACCGGCTTTCCGATCCCGGCCGATTGTGAAATCGCCATCGAGGGCGAGACAGTGCCGGGGCAAACAAGGCCTGAAGGCCCGTTCGGCGAGTGGATGGGCTATTATTCCGATGACACCCAGGATCGACCCTATGTGAACGTGAAGACCATCCTGCACCGCAACGACCCGATCCTGACCTGCGCGCCGCAGCACAAGCCGGTCGACGAGACCGGCCTGCTCAAAGGCATCGCCGGCGCATCGCAAATCTGGCGCGCACTCGACGCCTGCGGCATCCCAGAAGTACTCGGCGTCTGGAACCACGAAGCCGGACCGGCGACACGCTTTACCGCGATCCAGCTCCGCCAGCGCTATCCCGGCCATGCGCGCCAGGCGCTGCATGTCGCCTGCGCCTGCCAGGGCGGCGCCTATGCGGGCAAATGGACGGTGGTGGTGGACGAAGACATCGACGCCGGCGACCTCGACCAGGTGTTGTGGGCGATGTGCACGCGGTTCGATCCCAAGACCGACATCGACATCGTGCAGAAGGCGTGGGCGTCAAAGCGCGATCCGTTGTTTTTGCCGGGCAATTTCAACAACCGCATCCTGATCGACGCCTGCATTCCCTACGACATGAAACTGAAAAACACCTTTCCGGAGACGGTCGACGTCAGCGGCGATCTGCGCGCGAAACTGCGGGCGAAATTTCCGAAGCTGTTTCATTGAATCGTCATTCCGGGTCGGCCCAAGGGGCCGAGCCCGGAATCAGCCTGCACGTTCGCTATTCGCCGATTAATGCGCTTGCCGCGCCAGCGCCTGCTGGCGCTTCGGCGGGAAGGCAGCATCGACCTTGCTGCCGCGCAACAGCGCAAGCGCTGTTTGCAGGGCGGTATCATCTTGCGGCTTAGGGGGCACGTACGCCTGCGAGCCCCTTTCTTCCTTGCCTTGCGCGTGGAAATGCCCGGGAAGGCTCGCCTCACTGACTTCGGCCCCGCTACCTTGCAGTTCCTTCGGCACGTTCTGCAGCACCGTAATATCCGGCGTAATGCCTTCGGCCTGAATCGACCGGCCGGACGGCGTAAAATACTTCGCCGTCGTGAGGCGGAGCGCGCCGTTGCCGGCGCCCAATGGCATGATCGTCTGAACCGAACCTTTGCCGAACGACCGTGTGCCGAGAATCGTTGCGCGCTTTTGGTCCTGCAAGGCGCCGGAAACAATTTCCGAGGCCGAGGCGGAGCCGCCGTTGATCAAGACAATGAGCGGCTTGCCGTGGGTCAGATCGCCCGCCGTGGGCTTGGCAAAGAACCGTTCGTCATCGCCGGGGTCGCGGCCGCGCGTCGATACGATCTCGCCCGCGCTCATGAAGTCGTTCACGACTTCGACAGCCTGATCGAGCAAGCCGCCCGGATTGTTGCGCAGGTCGAGGATATAGCCCTTCATTTTGTCGGCTGGAATTTTCGCCGACAGGTCGGCGATCGCGCTCTTCAGCTCGTCGTTCGTCAGTTCGTTGAATTCTTTGATGCGGAGATAGCCGACATTGTCGCCTTCGGCGCTGGAGCTGACGGGATGGACCTTGATGATTTCCCGCGTCAGGGTCACGACGATCAGCTGTGCGGCATTCTTACGTTGGATGTTGAGGGTCACTTTAGAACCGACTGGCCCGCGCAATTGAGCGACGACTTTGTCGAGCGGAACGTCTTTAATCGGCTTGCCATCGATCTGCATAATAATGTCGCCGGCGAGGATGCCCGCCTTCGACGCTGGCGTGCCGTCGATCGGCGAAATCACTTTGACGAGGTTGTTGTCCGTCGTGACTTCCATGCCGAGACCGCCAAACTGGCCGGTCGTGTCGACCTGCATTTCCTCGAAGTCCTTGGGATCCATGTAATTCGAATGGGGGTCGAGGCCGCCCACCATCCGATCGAGGGCCGATTGAATGAGTTTGTCGGGATCGGGCTTGTCCACGTAGTCCTGGCGCACGGCCTCGAACACTTTGCCGAACACCTCGAGCTCATGATAGGTGGTCGCGGCGTCGGCCGACGGCGAGGCGGTTGCCCTGGAGATCGTCACCCGGGAGAGCCAGGGCGCCACGCTCGGCGAGGTCGCCAGCAGCGCCAAAGCGGCGCCGGTCGCGACGCTGATCGTGACGCTGATCGTGACGTAATAAAGACTTTTCATGGGTATCTATGCTCCTAACGGCCCGCAATAGTCCGCTATTGTGGCGCGCCGGGGGCATTGAGTGCGGTCCCGGAGCGCGACCAATCGCCCACGGGACCGGAATGCCACGCTATCTCGCCGCAAACAACTGCCGCCCCACAGTATTGAACCGGACCTTCTGCTCGTCGGAGAGCGCGTTGTAGAAATCGGCCAGCGCCGGGCGAATCGCCTGCACCGCTTGCGGCATGGCCCGCAAGTGCTGCTTACCGCGATGGTTCCGGCCGCGCCGGTCTCGATCAGGTGATCAATTGGCGCATCGCCGTGATGCTGCGATGCACAGGCCCGATGTGCGCAACGCGCTCGATTGCGCCTGCGCGACTTGCTATGGATGCCGCCTGACTTGGCGGGGCTTAACGGGGATCCCAATCATGCAAAAAGGCACATTCGCCTGGCCGAAGGGCCAGCGCGTCGCCGTCGCGGTGACGGTGATGCTCGAACAATGGTCAGAAGGCAAAGCGCCGCCATGGGGCGTGCAGGGCACTGGACTGAAGCCCGGCACGCTCGACCGCGGCCGCATCGCGTGGGGCACCTACGGCGGCAAGGCCGGCGTGTGGCGGATCATGAATCTGCTCAGCGACAACGGCGTGCGCGGCACGTTCTGCGTCAACGCCCGTTGCGCCGAGATCTGGCCCGACGCCGCCAAGGCGATCGTCAAGCAGGGCCACGACATTGCCGGGCACGGCTATCTGCAGGATCAGCTGCTCGCCTACATGACGCCGGAAGAGGAAAAAGACAGCATCAAACAATCGCTCGCCATCCTGGAGAAGATTTCCGGCGCGCGGCCTCATGGCTGGATCAGCCCGGTGCTGGCGTGGACCGAGCACACCACCGAGAATCTCGCCACCGAGGGCCTTACCTGGCACGGCGACTCGCTCGACATCGACCTGCCGCGCGTCAAGAGCACGAAGAGCGGACCCATCGCGATGATTCCGGCGAGCGACTTCACCGACAGCCGTGTATCGCATTCCAGCCCGACCACGCTGTGGGACGTCTACAAGGACACGTTCGACTATTTGTATCTGCGCGAAGCGCCGGCTCTCCTCGGCCTGACGCTGCACTGCCATTTCGGCGGCCGGCCGCTGGTGTGCGCGGTGTTCGACAGAATTCTGAAATATTTCGCCCAGTTCCCGGATGTGTGGTTCGCCTCGCACAACGAGATCGCGCGCTGGGTCATCGATCAGAACATCGAGGCTGAGACGCACGCCAAGCGGCTGCTTGCGGGGCATGCCGCTTCATGAGGCTGCGGCTGGCGCATTACCGCAACCGGTTCACGATGTTCCGGATCTATTACGCGCTCGGTGCGGGGCTGATCAAGGATCACGGCATTGAATGGTCCGTGATCGAGGTGCCCGACCCGCCGAGCCGCGAACTGGAAGAGTGCCTGATCCGCGGCGACGTCGATCTTGCCAACGTGTATCTGCCGAATTTTCTGGAGCGGCGGCTCGCCGGCGCGCCGATCGTCGGGCTGTGTACGGAGTGGAAATCGACCGGCAAAGGCAACGGCCTGTTCGTGCGGCGCGGGAAGTTCGCACAGCCCCACGTGCTTGAGGGCAAGACGATCGCGACCCACCAGGGCCGTCACGCTATTCATCAGTATCTGCTCAAGCATTCCTACGGCGTCGATCCGCAGCGCCTGCAATGGGCGGCGAGCCCGCAGGAGACCTTGCTCGGCATCCTGCGCCGCGGCGATGCCGACGCGGTGGTGCTGCTCGATCAGTTCTTCTTCCACGGCGAACAAGCAAGCGACGCGCAGTGCCTCTACACCGATGGCGATGCCTGGAAGCTGCTCACCGGCTTCGACGAGATGATCAAACACATGGTGGCCGCGAACCGGTCGCTGCTGCAAAAGAATCCGGGTCTGCGCGAACCGCTGCTCGACGCGTTTCGCAAATCCTTCGCCTACAGCGAGCGCAACATCGAGGAAGTCGCCGACATCTT
This sequence comes from Xanthobacteraceae bacterium, assembly GCA_036511795.1. Taxonomy (GTDB): domain Bacteria; phylum Pseudomonadota; class Alphaproteobacteria; order Rhizobiales; family Xanthobacteraceae; genus BOG-931. The sequence goes on along the minus strand of DATCBO010000073.1, from coordinate 37,990 downwards.
CATCAAATCGTACGGCGGCGACCGCGAGACGCTGTTGATCTCGGCGCGCTACCCGCGCATGGAGTTCACCTTTACGGAGAATGAGCGGCGGCTGGCGCAACGGCAGATGGACATGTTCGTCGAGGTCGGCCGCCTGCCCCGCAGCGCGCCGGTTGAAAGCTTTTTCGCGGCGTGACGAGATATTTCGGTCTGCCGCTCAGCGTCCTTTCTTGGTCACCATCAGTTTGCGAACGTAGTCGAAGACTTGCGGAGACGCCTTCGACAGCTTGTCGATGGCGCTGCTGATGTCCGCTGCACTCACGGGCTCAATGGGAACCTTCAGCGTCGCGGCGTCGGCGAGATAATCCGGGTCGCGCGATGTCGTCATGAAAGCCTGCTGCAGGGCGGCGGCGCGGTCCGCCGGCACGCCCGGCGGCGCCGCAAACGGCCACGCCATGCTCAGCAAGGGAGACTCGGTGAACTCGATCAGCTCGCGCGCCGCGGCATTTGGCGCCAGCTCCCGCGCCGTCGGCACGTTGGGAAACTGCGGATAGCGTGTCTTGCGCGCGTACACCAACAGCAAGCGATAATCGCTATCAGGTTCGAGCCATTGCGGCCGGGTGGCGCGCACCGATGACAATTCCACTGTGCGCCCGGCAATCTCGGCGTTCTCCATGGCGAGAAACAGCGCCGCCGAATCGCGGTAGCCAAGGATGAGCTTCATCTGGATGCCGAGGGTGTCCTGCAAAATCTTGGGCACGTCGGCGCTGCCGGAGCCCTCGGCCGTTCCGCCGATAGCGAGCGGCGGCCCGTCGGTACGCCGCGCGTCGGCCAGCGTCTTGACCGGCGAATCCTTGCGCACGATCAGCACGTAGGCGTCGTCGGAAAAGTCGGACGACGAACCGATCCAAGTGAATTTGCGCGGATCGAACCGCACGTTACCATCGCCGCCGACGAGAGCGATCAGCGGCAGGTTGCGGGCAATGATGCCGAACTGGGTGCCGTCCGCAGGGGCGCGATTATAGAGATAGTTTGCCAGCAACAGGCTGCCGGCGCCCGGCATGTTCTGCACGACAATGGCCGGATGGCCGGGAACGTGCTTGCCCATGTGGCGGGCAAGCAACCGGCCCATGACATCGAAGCCGCCGCCGGGACCGTAGCCGACGAACAGGGTGATGACCTTGCCGCGATAAAAATCCGCAACCCCATGCGGATCGGCTTGCGCCGACATAATGCAAACGACAGCGAGCCAAACCACAGCGAGCCAAACCACAGCGCGCCATGCGCCGATCACAACTTTCCGCACGTCCGTCTCCACTGCAGCATCGGCCGGCTTGCAATTGAGTCATAGAAGGCCCGCCGAAACAAGGCGCATTAACGCGCAGACGCGCCGCCGATTTGCACAGCTTCGATGCAGCCGTTCGACCGGCGCGCAGTAGACGGCGCCAGCGCTCTATCATTAGTGTTTAGGCCGACGCCGCGCGAAGGTTGCCGTCATGTCTCAATCCAAACTCATCCATCTCGCCGCCGACCTGTCGCACTACCACACCGATTATCTGTGGAAGATGCCCGGATCCTGGGAAGGCTATCCGTATTACTCGAGCCCGGAATTTTACGAAGACATCGCGCGCACCGCGGCGCGCGGCGTCATGGACATGCTGTTCTTCGGCGACTCCGGTGGCACACCGGAGGATTACGGCGGCAATCATCACGCCGCGGTGCGCTACGGCACCAAATGGCCGCGCCACGACATGATGCCGATGATCCCCTGCATGTCACGGGTTGCTGAAGGCGTCGGCTTCGGCATCACCATGTCGACCACCTACCATCACCCGTTTCACATCGCACGCGTCTTCAACGGACTCGATCACGTCACCAAGGGCCGCATCGCCTGGAACGCCGTGACCTCGCGCTCGAAGAACGAGGCCGCGAACTACGGCTACAAGAAAATGATCGAGCACGACGTGCGCTACGAGCGCGCGCAGGAGCATCTCCAGGTCTGCCGCATGCTGTGGGACAGTATCGAGCCGGATGCGATCGTCCTCGATCGGAAAAACGGGATTTTCGGCGATCCCGCCAAGGTGCATCTGCTCAATTTCGAAGGCGAATATTACAGCGTTCGCGGTCCCCTGCCCGCGCTGCCGTCACCGCAACGCCGCCCGGTAATCATTCAGGCCGGCCAGTCCGGACCGGGCATGGATCTCGCCGCGCATTACGCCGACCTGCAATTTTCGACGCGGCGCACGCTGCCGAGCATGAAAGCGCACCGCACGGAGCTTGACGGCCGGCTCGCCAAATTTGGGCGCAAGCCGCAGGACTGCGGTATCCTGTGGTCGGTGCGCGTTCAGGTCGCGGGCTCGGAAGCCGAGGCCCAGGCGATGGAAGAGCATTATCTGGATTCAATTCCGCCGGAAGCCGGCCTGATCGAATTGTCGTCAATGTATGGGCTCGATTTCTCCCGCTTCCGCCGCGACATGCGATTGTCCGACGTTGCCGCCGAAGTCAAAGCGCAGAATGTGCACTGGGGCAGCTTCGAGGAGATTCTGAAAACCACCGATCCCAGCCTCACCGTCGAGCAATTCGGCCGGCGTTTCATGACAGAACGTGTCCTCGTCGCTGGCGGTACGCCGAAACAGATCGCCGACAAGCTCGAACAATGGCATTTCGAAACCGGCGCCAACGGCGGCTTCATGCTGGCGCGCGGCTTTTCAGCACCCGGCAACCTGCAGGAATTTGTCGATCACGTCGTGCCCGAACTGCAGCGCCGCGGGCTGACCAAAAAGCAATATGCCGGCACGACGCTGCGCGAGAACTTGTTGCATTAGACGAGTGGGAGATCAGATCGAAACATCATTGCGAGCGGAGCGAAGCAATCCAGTCCTTTGCGCCGCGCTGGATTGTTTCATCGCCCTTCAGGCTCCTCGCAATGACGAGTTCGTTTCCTGACTCATTTGCCCGGCGCAGCTGGCGGCGGGGACGCAGGTGCGGCGGGCGGCGCGGCCGCGGGTGCCGGCGGTGCGGCAGGCGCCGGAGCGCCCGGTTTTGGCAGCCCGCTGTAAACGGCGGGCGGTATCACGACCATGACGAATTCTGCCGGTGTCTGGTCCGGCCCATAAGGGCCGCCGACCTGATGCGACACGGGTGGCAGGCTCTTGAGATAGTCGACGATCGCCAGTGCGTCGGACTTTGTCAGGTCGGCGTAAGCGTGCCACGGCATGACCGGTGCGAGGATGCGGCCACCGGGGACCTTTCCCGTCGTGAATGCGGTCACGATCTGCTCGTCAGTCCAGCTGCCGAGCCCGGTCTTTTTATCTGGCGTCAGGTTCGGCCCGACGAAAACTCCGAGCCCGGGAATAGCGAAACCGACATCCGACCCACCGAGGAATCTGGTCATGTCCGGCTTGCCAAAGAAACTGCCCGGTGTGTGACAGTCCGTGCAGCTGCCGAAGGTGACCAGATATTTTCCTCGCTCCACGGCCGAACGGGCGGACTTCGTCGGCGCACCATGCTTGATGGCACCGTACTCGCGATGATTCATGGCAGCGGTCGCGCCATACAACGGCAGTGCGAGGCAGGCACCCGCGGCGAGTGCAGCAAACATGACTTGCGATATACAGCTCGTTTTCACGACATTCTCCCCTGAGATAGCCCCGGCCGCGCGTTGAGGTTTGCGTTGACGGTTTGAGGCGTCAGCGCAAACATCACATGCATCAACTCGGGTCGTCAACGCGGCAGCACGACGCGCGAATGTTTCTTCGCCGTGCGCGGCTACTTTGCCGCTGCCATCGGTTCCATTCCGCTGTCTCGAATGGCCGAGGCGACACCGGCAGAACAAAGAAACCCGATCAACCGCTTGGAACTTTCAACCGCGTTAGACATGGCGACGATCGCGGCCGAAAAGGTTTGCACGAATTGAATCTCCGGCGCGATGGCGCCGGCGAACGCGACGCCCGGCGCGACCAGGATCTCGCTCACCGGCATGACCGCAAGATCGACCTCGCCGGCAGCGACCATGCGGGTCGCATCGCTGCCGCGCGGCGCCAGCTTGGTGCGGACCTTGTCGGCGATACCGAGCCGCGGGAACAGATCGGTCGTCATCCAAATGCCGCTGGTGCTCGCCGGCATGGCGATGGTGTCCGCTTTCAGGAGAAGTTGCTTGAAACCTTCGACGGTGCGCACATCGGGCTTCGCCGTGCCGGCGCGTATCGCCACGCCGAGCGGAACCTGGGCAAGATCGACGCCGGTGCCAGCGACAATTTTGTTCTCGGCGATCAGGTCGCCGAGGCCCTCTCTGGAAAGGATGACGACGTCAGCATGTATGCCGCGCGCGAGCTGCGCGGCAATCGTCTGCGGCCCGGCGCCCTGCGATGCCCCCGACCCGGTCGTGACGCCGATGCCGGTCGCCCGTTGGAATTCCGGCAACAGCCGCTCATACGCGCCGGAGAAACCGCCTGACATCAAAACGCTCAACTGTGCCGGCTCGTTTGTCATCGTCACACCGCTGTTTCACCGGCTTATCGCGGTGCCAACCCCACCCCGCTCCATCCTTGCATTTAGCTATAGCACACGCACGCCTTGCCGCGACGCGCGATCGTGGGCGCGAGCGAGTCTCGACTGGTCTTAGCCGCAGAATTATCTGCTGATGATCCCAGCCGCCTCGGCCGCCTTGCGATAGATCGGCAGGTCGGCCTCGATCGCTGCGGCGAGAGCTTCGGGCGTGCTGCTGGTGGCGTCGAGGCTCAGATTGGCCATTTTTTGTTTGATGTCAGGTTCGGCGCATATGACGGCGAGCGCCTTCGACAGCCGCTCGACGATCGGGCGCGGCGTGCCTGCGGGTGCGAAATAGCCGTTCCAGGCTGTCATGACGAAGCCCGGTACGGTCTCGGAAACGGTCGGCACGTCCGGAAATTGCGGCATGCGTTTCGGTGTCGACACCGCTAGGAGCCGCACTTCGCCGGAATGGACCGAAGCGACAACGTCCGAGACGTTGCCGAAGAACAACTGGATCGTGCCGCTGACCAGAGCGAGGATCGCGGGTGGCGCCGCCGTATAGGGCACGCCGACGAGTTTGAGGTCTTCGCGCGCCGCAAACGCGGCCGGCGAAAGGTCGCTGCTCGATCCGCGCCCGACCGAGCTGTAGTTGATCTTGCCGGGGTTGGCGCGCGCGTAGTCGATGAACTCGCGCAGCGTGCGCACCGGCAGGTCGCGGTTGACGGCAAACGCCATGCCGTTGACGGCCGTCATGCTGATCGGCGTCAAATCCTTGATCGGGTCATAGTTGAGTTTCTGCATCAGCGGCACGACGGAAAACTCGGCGCCGCCGGCGTGATAAAGCGTGTAGCCGTCCGCCGGAGAGCGCACGACGTATTCGGTGCCAATGGCACCGCTGGCGCCTGGGCGCGTTTCGACGATGAAGCGCTGCCCGAGCATCGCACCGAGCCGGTCTGCCGTGACGCGCGCCAGCACGTCCGATATGCCGCCGGGGCCGTAGGGCACCACGATTTTGACCGTGTGGGCGGGCCATGTCTGCGCAACAGCGCGTGGCGCTTGAAACACCGACAGCGCCACCGCGAGAAAAGCAAAGTCGAAGCGGCGATGCCGCGGCATGACTCGCGCATGGAAATTTTCGCTCCCTTGTCGCTTCGCCAGATTTTGTAAAGCAAGTTGCAGACCAACAAACGCCCGGCAGAGGAAGGTTTCGTCAACGGTGCGCGCGTTGCCGCCACGTCGTTTTGCGCGCCGCGCGGGAGGGCAATTTCCTTACCGATTTCCGCTTTTTGGCTGGCCGTCGTCGCCAAACGCGCGCGGTCACAGCCGAGCCGGCCACTTATTACCCTGTCCGACAAGTCCACTGTCGCCCGAAAACCACATTGTCACACAGAAAGGAGCGCGGCAGCGCCGCGCCGGCGCACCGCTGTTGATATTCACCCATGCGTGGGGCAGCATGCTTATGGTTAACGTGATCGCCTGGGGCCGGAATCGATACTGAAGCCGGCACAAAGTGACCAAGTTCGGCGGTGTCCAGCGGGACGCGGCCAGATTGGTTTGTAGCTAGCGTAGCATCTGCGTTTAGTCGGGGTTCGTTAGCGGCGGGTTTTCAACAGTGCAGGCGTTGGCCCATGCGGTGTTGCGTGGCGTTGGCTTGGTGCGGCGCGTCATCCGCGCACGCCCGATCGCCACGACCGCTTTAGCCGCGTCGAGTTTGGCATTCTTTCTGTCCGCCTGTGCGCTCGGCCCGAATTACACGCCGGCGGCGGCGCCGGTGCCCGCGAAATTCAAGGAATTGAAAGGCTGGAAGCTTGCCAGGCCAAGCGACGCGCTCGACCGCGGCGATTGGTGGAACGTCTATCGCGACAAGCGACTCGCCGTCCTGATGCGGCAAGTCGAGATCTCGAATCAGAACGTCGCCGTGCAGGCTGCGGTTTATGAGCAGGCCCGCGCCCTCATTAGAGAAGCGCAGGCCTCACTGTTTCCGATGCTCACCGGCACTTACACGGCCACGCGATCGCGGCGCGGACCGAACGTCAGCGGCGGCGGTGGATCGGGCTTCGGAGGCGGCGGCGGAGGTGGCGGCGGCACCTATTCGACGACCTACACGCCGGCGCTGAATGGAAGCTGGGACCTCGACGTCTGGGGCAAAATCAGGCGGCAGATCGAGTCCAACACCGCTGCGGCACAGGCCAGCGCCGCCGACCTCGCCAACGTCAAACTGTCCCAGCAGGCCTTACTCGCCACTGCCTATTTCAATCTGCGCGCGGCGGACGCGCTGCACGATCTACTCGTCCGCACGGTCGCGGAATATAAGCACACTCTGCAGATCGTCCAGAATCAGTACAACGCAGGCTATTCGGTCACGAGCGGCGACGTGGCGACGGCGCAGGCCCAGGTCGAATCCGCGCAAGCGCAGGAAATCAATTCCGGTGTGCTGCGCGCGCAATACGAACACGCCATCGCCATGCTCACCGGCCGGCCGCCCGCCGAACTGACCGTTGGGCATGACGCCCTGATCGGTATGCCGCCGCGGGTCCCCGTGACTATTCCCTCGACGCTGCTCGAACGACGGCCCGATATCGCGCAGGCTGAACGCACCATGCAGGAAGAGAATGCGCTGATCGGCGTCGCCGAGGCGGCGTTCTTTCCGGACATCAGCCTGTCCGGCGTGCTGCAATGGATCGGCAAGAACCCGCTGCCGTTCAGCGCCGCCAACGAAGTCTGGTCGCTCGGCGCTGCCGCGTCCGAACCGATCTTCGACGGCGGCCTGCACTCCGCACAGCTTGATGCAGCGCGGGCAGCCTATTGGCAAAGCGTCGCCACCTACCGCCAGACCGTGCTCGCCGCGTTCCAGGGCGTCGAGGATCAACTCGCCGCCATGCGTCTGTTGTCGCAACAGCTCGCAGTCCAGGAATCCGCGGTTAAAAACGCTCGCATCGCGGTCAACGTGTATTTGAATCAGTTCCAGGCCGGCACGGTGGCGTTCACCACGGTGGTGACCGCGGAGGTGACGCTGCTGGGCGACGAGCAAGCGGCATTGACCACCCGGCAGAACCTGTTCCAGGCGAGCGTCACCCTGATCGAGAACCTCGGCGGCACCTGGGATACGACGCTGATGCCGACCCAGAAGGAACTCCAGCAGTCGTTCTCACTGCTGCCGCAACTGCCCACACAATAAGCCGTACCGCGGCAGCTCCGAAGCGACGAATTCCGCCCAAACCCTTGATTTTTAGGCCGATTCCTAGGAGACTGGTCCCCGGGGAGCGATTTGGCGGCGGACGTGCCTGCAATTTTTTCAGTCCGGAATTGGACCGCCTTTGAACCTCACCGCCGCGAATGTTGGCAAAGATTCATTAGGCTTACCCGTCCGGCTCACATTATATGGCGTCACCTGCATATGGCGTCACCTGCTGGCTGAATGAACGCGCAAGATGGACGAACGAACGCGCACTACGAACGATGACTTGGCGCCGGACTTGGCGCCGAGCCTGCGGCGAACCGCGCCCGAGCCGGCCGTCAAGGCGCGCCGGTTCACCGCGACGCGCATCGGCATTGGGCTGATCGTTGTCGCGCTTCTCGCGCTCGGCACTTATCAGATCGCGCGTTGGGTGACGGCGGGCAAGGCGCCGACCGGACGCGTGGCAGTGAGCGCGACGCAATCCGTCGGCGCTTCGACGGTCGTGACCAATAACGTTCCGGTCGTGGTCAACGCCCTCGGCACTGTGACGCCGATCGCCACTGTCACGGTGCAGTCCCAGATCAGCGGTTACCTCACCAAGGTCGCATTCACCGAGGGCCAGACGGTGCAGAAGGGCCAGTTGCTGGCGCAGATCGATGACCGCCCTTATGTGATCTTGAAAGCCCAGTACGAAGGCCAGCTTGCGCACGATCAAGGCCTGCTCAGCCAGGCGCAAATGGACCTCAAGCGCTATCAGACGCTGGCGGCACAAAATTCGATCGCCAAGCAGCAGGCCGAGGATCAGGTCTTCATCGTGCAGCAATACCAAGGCACGGTGAAACAAGATCAGGCGCTGATCGACGCCCAGGCGCTAAACATCGCGTACTGTCACATCGCCTCTCCGGTCACCGGCCGGATCGGGCTGCGTCTGGTTGATCCGGGCAATTACGTGCAGTCGAGCAGCGCGACCGGGCTCGCCGTCGTCACCGAACTGCAGCCGATTACCGTGATCTTCGCGATTCCCGAAGATGATCTGCCGGATATCATGCCGCAATTGAACGCCGGCACCAAGCTGCAGGTCACCATCTTCGACCGTTCCAATGTCAAAAAGCTTGCCGTCGGCACCGTCATCGCCGTCGACAGTCAGATCAATACAACCACCGGCACCGTCAACGTGCGCGCGCAGTTTGATAATGCCGACAACGCGCTGTTTCCCAATCAGTTCGTCAACGCTCAGCTTCTGGTGAAGACGTTGCAGAATGCGCTGACGGTTCCGACCGCGGCGATCCAGCGCGGCGCACCGGGTGCCACGCCGGGCGGCGCGCTGGGCACTTATGTTTATCTGGTCAACGCCAACAACACCGTCTCGGTGCGCCAGATCACCGTCGGTCCGGCCTTCGTGGCTCCGCACGGCTCCAGCATGACGACCGTGGAAACCGGGCTTGCGGCCGGCGACAAGGTCGTCACCGATGGCGCCGACCGGCTGCGCGACGGCCTGCACGTCAACGTCAGCAGCGTCGACGGCAAACAAGTCGCGCCGGCGGCCGCTCCCGCAGGAGGCGGCGGACAAAAGGGCAAAGGCGGCGGCCATTCGCACCGCCAGGGCGGCGGCTCTGCAGGCCAGTAGCGGGCAGCGGACGGCTGCCGACGTCCGCATCCAGGCGCAACGATGACTCGATGAGATGAACGTCTCCGAACCCTTCATCCTGCGTCCGGTCGCCACCACGCTTTTCATGGTGGCGATCATGCTGTCCGGCATCATCGCCTACACGTTCCTGCCGCTATCGACGCTCCCCGAAGTCGATTATCCGACGATCCAGGTGCAGACGCTTTATCCGGGCGCGAGTCCGGAAGTGATGACCTCGTCGGTCACCGCGCCGCTCGAGCGTCAGTTCGGCCAGATGCCCGGATTGAACCAGATGACGTCGGCGAGTTCCGCCGGCGCCTCGGTGATCACGCTGCAGTTCAGTCTCGATCTTTCGCTCGACGTCGCCGAACAAGAGGTGCAGGCCTCGATCAATGCCGCCGGCAATCTGCTGCCGAGCGACCTGCCGACGCCCCCGATCTACGCCAAGGTCAATCCGGCGGACGCGCCGATCCTGACCATCGCGGTAACGTCGAAGACGCTGCCGCTGACGACGCTCGAAGATATGAGCGAAACCAGCCTCGCCCAGAAGATCTCGCAGCTCAACGGCGTCGGACTTGTCAGCATCAGCGGCGGGCAGCGGCCGGCGGTGCGCATTCAGCTCAATCCGCAATCGCTCGCCGCCTACGGGATTGCCATCGACGACATCCGCACCACGATCGGCACCCTCAACGTCAATACGCCGAAGGGCAATTTCGACGGTACCACACAGGCCTCGACCATCAACGCCAACGACCAGCTCACCAGCGCCGATCAGTATCGCGATCTGATCATTGCCTATCGTAACGGCGGTCCGGTGCGGCTGTCGGACGTCGCCAGCATCGTCAGCGGACCGGAAAACACCAAGCTCGGCGCCTGGTACAACACCACGCCGGCGATCGTCCTGTCGGTGCAGCGCCAGCCCGGCGCCAACATCATCCAGGTCGTCGACCGCATCCAATCGCTGTTGCCGGCGCTGCGCGCGACGCTGCCGGCCGCCGTCGACCTCACCATCATCAGCAACCGCACCGTCACGATCCGCGCCTCGGTCGCCGACGTGGAATTCGAACTGGCGCTTGCGGTCGTCCTGGTGGTGATCGTGATTTTCGTGTTCTTGCGCACGCTGCCGGGCACGATCATTCCGAGCCTTTCGGTGCCGCTGTCGCTGGGCGGTACGTTTGGCGCCATGTACCTGCTCGGCTTTTCGCTCGACAATCTGTCCTTGATGGCGCTGACCATCGCCACCGGGTTCGTGGTCGACGACGCCATCGTCATGATCGAGAACATCGCGCGCTATGTCGAAGGCGGCATGTCGCCGCTCGATGCGGCGCTGCGCGGTTCCGAGCAAATCGGCTTCACCATCATTTCGCTGACCATCTCGCTGATCGCGGTGCTCATTCCGCTGTTGTTCATGGGCGACGTGGTCGGACGGCTGTTTCACGAATTCGCCATCACGCTCGCCATCACCATCGTGATTTCGGCCGTCGTGTCGCTGACGCTGGTGCCGATGATGTGCGCCAGGCTGATCCGGCACCGCCCGCAATCCGAGCGCGGCGCCTTCGACGTGAGCGCCGAGAACGCTTTCAACGTCATGATCGCCGGTTACGGCCGCGCGCTGACCTGGGTGCTGGACCGTCAGCCCCTGACGTTGCTGGTCGCGATACTGACGCTCGTGTTCACCGTTCTGCTCTATTACGAGATTCCCAAGGGCTTCTTCCCGGTGCAGGACACCGGTCTCATTCAGGCCATCACCGAAGCGTCGCAGAGCGTCTCCTATCAGCAGATGTCGGTGCTGCAGAACCGGCTCGCCGAGGCGGTGCTCAAGGATCCGGACGTCGTCAACCTGAGTTCCTATGTGGGCGTCGACGGCACCAACCAGACGCTCAACACGGGGCGGTTTCTGATCACGCTCAAGCCGCACGACGAGCGCAATCTGTCGGCCAGCACAATCATCCAGCGGCTGCAGCGTGAGGTCGCCGGCGTGATCGGCATTACCCTCTACATGCAGCCGGTGCAGGACCTGACGATCGATTCGACGATCACGCGCGCGCCTTACAATTTCGTGCTCGAAGACGCCAACCCTACCGAATTCGCCGCTTGGGTGCCGAAACTGGTCGATCGCCTGAACCGGCAGCCGCAGCTGTCCGGCGTCGCCAGCGATCTGCAGCAGCAGGGGCTAGCGGTCGATCTCGTCATCGATCGCGCCACCGCCAGCCGTTTCGGCATCACGCCGGCCACCGTCGACAACGCGCTTTACGATGCCTTCGGCCAGCGCATCGTCTCGACCATCTATACGCAATCCAACCAGTATCGTGTCGTCCTCGAACTTGACCCGGCGCTGCAGCGCTCGCTCGCCGGATTGTCGAGCATCTATCTGCCGTCGTCGTCGTCGGCCACCAACGGTCAGGTGCCGCTATCGGCGATCACCCATATCGAGCAGCGCACCGGGCCCCTGGTGGTAACCCATTATGGCCAGTTCCCTGCGACCACGATTTCGTTCAATACCGGTCCGGGCTACTCGATCGACAAGGCGATTGCCGCGATCCAGCAGACCGAAACCGATATCGGCCTGCCCAAGAGCTTCATCACCGCGTTCCAAGGCACAGCCGCAGCGTTTCAATCCTCGCTGAGCAACGAGGTGTTTCTGTTCCTCGCCGCCATCGTGGCGATGTACATCGTGCTCGGCGTGCTCTACGAGAGCTTCGTTCACCCGATTACCATTCTGTCGACCCTGCCATCCGCCGGCGTCGGCGCGCTGCTGTCGATGATGGCGCTTGGCTACGATCTCAACGTCATTTCGATCATCGGCATCATCCTCTTGATCGGCATCGTCAAGAAGAACGGCATCATGATGATCGACTTCGCGCTCGAAGCCGAGCGCGTCGAGGGCTTGCCGCCGCGCGAGGCGATCTATCAGGCGTGCCTGTTGCGCTTCCGGCCGATCATGATGACCACGATGGCCGCCATTCTCGGTGCGTTGCCGTTGCTCCTCGGCACGGGCACCGGTTCGGAACTCCGCCAGCCGCTTGGCCTTGTTCTCGTCGGCGGACTGATCCTCAGCCAGTTGCTCACGCTGTTCACGACGCCCGTCATTTATCTCTATTTCGACCGGTTGGCCCTACGTCTGACCGGACGCCCCGCCGCTGGTCCGTTGGCCCGCGGTGAGCCGGCCGAATGAATATTTCAGCCCCTTTCATCGCCCGGCCGGTGGCGACGACGCTGCTGACACTTGGCATCGCCTTTGCCGGAGTGCTGGGCTTTTCCCGATTGCCGGTGGCGCCGCTGCCGCAAGTCGACTTCCCAACGATTTCGGTCAGCGCCCAGCTGCCCGGCGCCAGTCCGATGACCGTCGCCACCAGCGTTGCCGCGCCGCTGGAGCGCCATCTCGGGCAGATCGCGGATGTCAGCGAGATGACGTCGCAGAGCGGCATCGGCCAGGCCCGCATCACGCTGCAGTTCGACCTCAACCGCGACATCGACGGCGCCGCCCGCGACGTGCAGGCAGCGATCAATGCGGCGCGCGCGGATCTGCCGTCGTCACTGCGGACCAATCCGACCTACCGCAAGGTCAATCCGGCCGACGCGCCGATCCTCATCCTGGCGCTGACCTCGGATACGCTCACCCAGGGCCAGATGTACGACGCGGCCAGCAACGTGCTGGCGCAGCGGCTGTCGCAGCTATCCGGCATCGGCCAAGTCATTATCGGCGGCTCGACGCTGCCGGCAGTGCGCGTCGATCTCAATCCGCAGGCGCTGTTCAAATACGGCATTGGACTGGAAGACGTGCGCGCGGCGCTCGCCTCGGCCAACGCCAACAGCCCCAAGGGCTCGATCGACGACGGCACGCAACGCTATCAGCTCTACACCAACGATCAGGCGAGCAAGGCGGCGGATTACTTGCCGCTCGTCATCGCCTATCGTAACGGCGCCGCGGTGCAGCTTTCCGACGTCGCCCACGTCTTCGATTCCGTCGAAGACGTGCGCAATTTGGGCCTTTCCAGCGGCAAGCCCTCGGTCCTCGTCATCCTGTTCCGCCAGCCCGGCGGCAACATCATCGATACCATTGATGGCGTGAAGGCTGAATTGCCGAACCTGGAAGCAGCGATGCCGGGCGATATGCATGTCGACATCGCCATCGACCGCTCGACCACAATCCGCACCTCGCTCCACGACACGGAAGCCACGCTGGTGATCGCCATCATCCTGGTCACCCTGGTGGTCTATCTGTTTCTCCGCGATCTGCGCGCCACGCTCATCCCGAGCATCGCGGTGCCGGTTTCGCTGCTCGGCACGTTCGGCGCGATGTATCTGTTGGGTTATAGCCTCGATATTCTGTCGCTGATGGCGCTGACCATCGCGACCGGTTTCGTTGTCGACGACGCCATTGTGGTTCTGGAAAACATCTCGCGTCACCTCGACGAGGGCGTGCCTCGCATGGAGGCCGCTTTGCGCGGCGCGCGCGAGGTCGGCTTCACGGTGTTGTCGATCAGCCTGTCGCTGGTCGCGGTATTCACGCCAATCCTGCTGCTGGGCGGCATTCTCGGCCGGCTGTTCCGCGAATTCACGCTGACGCTGTCGCTCGCGATCGTGATTTCGCTGTGCATCTCGCTGACCACGACCCCGATGCTGTCGGCGCTGTTTCTGCGCCCGCGGCCGCGCGAGCATGCGCAGCAGCGCAACAGGTTTTTTAACCGTGTGCTCGAAGGTTATGAGTACTCGCTGGCCTGGGCGTTGCGCCACAGCCGGATCGTGTTCGTGATCTTTCTGTCGGCAATCGCGCTCAACTTTCTGTTCGCGTATATTATTCCCAAGGGCTACTTCCCGCAGGAAGATACCGGGCGTCTGATCGGCGCATTGCAGGCCGATCAGAGCGTATCGTTCCAGGCGATGACGCAGAAACTGCGGCAGATGATGGCGATCGTGCAGGCCGATCCGGCGGTCGACCACGTCGTCGGTTACACCGGGGTAGGCAGCGGCGGCGGCTTCGGCCAGATCAATACCGGTTCGGTGTTCGTCTCGCTCAAGCCGAACACGCAGCGGCCGCCGATTGATCAGGTGATCGCGCGGCTTCGGCCGCAGCTCGCGCGCGTCCCCGGCGGTCGCCTGTTTCTCATTCCAGTGCAGGATATCCGCGCCGGCGGCCGGCAGAGCAACGCGCAATATCAATACACGCTGCAGTCGGACAGTCCCGATGATCTGGAAGCGTGGACGCCGAAGCTGGTCCAGGCGTTGGAGCGCAGCTCCCTGCTCGCCGACGTCAATTCCGATCAGCAGCAAAAGGGCCTGGAAACCGATCTGGTGATTGATCGCGACACCGCGTCCCGGCTGGGCATCACGCCGGCGCAGATCGACAACACGCTGTACGATGCGTTCGGGCAGCGGCAGGTGTCGGTTATCTACAGCGCCATCAATCAATATCACGTCGTCATGGAGATCGATCCGCGCTACACCCACGATCCGCAGTCGCTCGACGACATCTATGTCTCGACGTCGGGCGGCAACGCCTCGGGCACGGCGACGTCGAACCTGCCGGCCGGCAACGTGACCGCATCGGCCGCCGGCAACGCCGCTGGTGCGGCCGCGGCCGCGGCCGCCGCGGCCAACAACAACTCCGCGCGCAATGCCGCCATCAATGCGCTTGCCAACACTGGCAAAGGGGCGACGTCGTCAGGCGCGGCGGTGAGCACCACCAAGGAAACGATGGTGCCGCTGTCGGCGGTCAGCCACTACCGGCCGGGCAACACCCCGCTCGCGGTCCGCCACCAGGGGCTGTTCGTTGCCTCGACGATCTCGTTCAACCTGGCGCCTGGCGCTACGCTCGGCGAAGCCTCCGCGGTCATCGACGCCGCGGTGAACGATATCCATATGCCGGCGTCGATCCACGGCAACCTCGCCGGCACCGCGCAGCTGTTCGCCCAGTCGGCGAACAACGAGATCGTGCTGATCCTGGCGGCGATTGCCGCGGTCTACATCGTGCTCGGCATCCTCTACGAGAGCTATGTGCATCCGATCACCATCCTGTCGACGCTGCCGTCGGCCGGCGTCGGCGCCTTTCTGGCGCTGATGCTGTTCCATACCCAATTCGACATCATCGGCACCATCGGCGTCATTCTGCTGATCGGCATCGTCAAGAAGAACGCGATCATGATGATCGACTTCGCCATCGATGCGAAGCGGTCGCGGAACTTGAGCGCATACGACGCGATCTATCAGGCCTGTCTGTTACGCTTCCGCCCGATCATGATGACGACCTCGGCGGCGATCCTCGGCGCCGTGCCGCTGGCGGTGAGCTTCGGCTCCGGCAGCGAAATCCGCCGCCCGCTCGGCATCTCGATCGTGGGCGGTCTGATCATCAGCCAGCTTCTGACGCTCTACACCACCCCGGTGCTGTATCTTTATCTCGACCGGCTCGGCCAGTGGACGGAGCGCCAGCGCAGCCGCTTCATGCCGGGGCTGTTCGGCGCGCCGCCTCCGGCGCCGGCCGAGTAACCCGTACCGGCAAAATTGCTCAGCGGATGTAGAGCGTCGGCCGGCTGTAGCAGCAAGGCGTCGGCCAATGCGGCCAGCGCGGCTCAATATAGGCGCGAATGTGCAGAACCTTGTGGTGCAGCCGCGTAATAATCCGGCCCTTGATGCCGTCGTCGGCGTCCGGATTGGCTTCCAGGAAAGCGATGTGGTTTTCCTTGTGAGTGATGACGCGGTGCGCGCGCAGCCAGCAATGCTCGCTGTGTAGATCGCAGCCGGCCGCCGCGGGCGTCACCATAAAGGCGAGGTAAGCGAAAGCGCACAGGGTAAGAATTCGCGTCATTTGTCCAGCCTCGACATTGCGTCCAGCGGCGCCACGTGCGCCGGCGATGATAGTCGAATTGGCGTGGGGAAGAAACCAGGGCTGACCGAATGCCGTGTACATTATGCGGTCTTCGCCGTGCTAGGCTTGCCCCGCCCCAAGGCCGGCCCGCGCCGCTTCCTACAACGACAGCACGTAAAACCCTATGCGAAAGCTTCCTTGTCGGCCCCTCGCTTTGGCCATCTGCTCTTTCACCGTGGCGCTGCTCGCCTCCCCTTCGACCCGCGCCGACGATGCCGCCGCGTTTTACCAGGGACGCGACCTCAACCTGATCGAGGGCTTCAATGTCGGCGGCGGCGCCGATCTCTATACGCGCATCATCGCCAAGCATCTCGCCGGTCACATCCCGGGCCACCCCAATATCGTCGTCCACAACATGCCGGGCGCCGGCAGCATGAATGCGGCCAACCGCCTGTTCAACGTGTCGCCGCGCGACGGCTCCGAGATCGGCTTGTTCGCCGGCAGCATTGCGGTCGATCCGGTGATCGGCGGCGTGCCGAGCCAATACGATTCGCGAAAATTCAATTGGATCGGCGCGCCGGCGGCCGAAAGCGACGTTTGCGTTGTATCCAAAACATCGGCGATCAAAACCTTCGACGATGTTTTCAAGCGCGAGATGGTCACGGGTGCGGCCGGCACCAGCACCTACGATTTTCCGGTCGTGCTCAACAGCCTCCTGGGCACGAAATTCAAGCTGGTGAAAGGCTATAACGGCAGTTCCGGTCTGCGGCTCGCATTCGAACGCGGCGAGATCGAGGGATTCTGCGGTCTCGGCCTGGATTCGTTGCACAGTCTCGGCATCGGCAAGGATAACGCCACCATCCTGGTACAGACCTCGCTCAAAAGCGACCCGCGGCTCGCCGGCGTGCCCCTGATCGCCGACTACGCCAAGACCGCCGAGACGCGGCAGATCATGCAGCTCATTTTCGGCTGGCTGGTGATGGACCGCCCGCTTGCCGCGCCGCCCGGTACGCCGCCAGAGCGGATCGTGGCTTTACGCGCCGGCTTTGACGAGACCATGGCCGATCCAGCATTCCGCGCCGACCTCGCCAAATCGAGCTTAAGTTTCTCGCCGATGCGTGGCAGCGAGATCGCAACTTTCATCGATGCGGTCTATCGCACGCCCGCGGACGTTGCCCGCAAGGCGGCCAAACTGCTGGGACGGCGCGTGCCCTGATCGCCTCGGGAGGCAGCCGTGCGGGACGACGAATTGCAATGCCTGGCAGGCCGCGCCACAATTGGCCAAAGCCGAAGCCAAGCCAAGCTCGCACAACGATTTCATGGAGGTCCGCCCTTGCTACCGGAGCACGAAAACGAGCTTTTGACGCGTGTCGGTCCCGGGAGCGCCATGGGCGGGCTGATGCGCCGCTATTGGATTCCGGCGGCATTTTCCGCGCAGATCGCCAAACCCGACAGCCCGCCGCTGCGGGTGCGGCTGCTCGGCGAGAATCTCGTCCTGTTCCGCGACACTGGCGGCCGCATCGGGCTCGTCGACGAGAAATGCCCGCACCGCACCGCCTCGCTGTTTTACGGCCGCAACGAGCAGCACGGACTGCGCTGCGTCTATCACGGCATCAAATTCGACGTCGACGGCAACTGCGTCGACCTGCCCTGCGTGCCGCAGATGAGCGACGTCCATCGCGTCAACGTGCAGAAGCAGCTCGCCGTCAAAGCTTATCCCTGCATCGAGCGCGGCGACGTGGTGTGGACCTATATGGGACCGGCCGAACACAAACCGGAATTTCCCGACCTGGAATGGACGCTGCTGCCGGCGACACAGCGTTATTCGACACGTCACATCCAGGAATGCAACTGGCTGCAGGCACTGGAGGGCGGTTTCGACGCCACGCATCTGAGCTTCCTGCACGGCGCCGAAGGCGATCCGAGCCGCCGCATCGTCGCCTCGCTTTATGAAGTTGTCCCGACCGATTTCGGTTTCGTCGTCGGTACTGGGCGCGAGCGCGGCGACGGCATCGTCATGTGGAACATGAATGTGATGCTGTCTCCATTCCACAAGATCATTTCGTCCATTCCGCACGCCGCCCATGTGTGGGCGCCGGTCGACGATGAAAACACCATGCTCTACAGCGTCGATTTTCATCCATCGCGGCCGCTCACTGTGGAAGACCTCGCGCGCACGACAGCCGGACTCGGCATTCACACCGAAAACATCCCAGGCGCCGATCACGCCGTGCGCAACCGCGGCAACGACTATCTGATCGACCGCGAGCTGCAGGCGAGCGGCAAGTCGTATACCGGCCTCAAGGGTTTCGGCACACAGGACTGCGCCATTCAGGAGTCGATGGGCCCGATCGCCGACCGCAGCTGCGAACACCTGCTCGCCTCCGATGCCGCCATCGTCAAGATCAGGCGGCTGTTGCTGCAGACGCTCAAGGATCACGCCGCCGGCAAGCCGCTGCCCGGAATAAATCCAGCGAGCTACCGGGTCCGCTCCGGCCGCTTCGAGGCGCGAAAGGACGTACCGTTTGGCGACGCAATGGAACAATTCATCAGCCGCGACACGCCGATCGCCGCCGAATAAAATTTTGGCCCTCCCCGCGCGGCCACGCCGCATCGTTGGCAGCTTTCACACACAGCGAGTAAACAGTCATGAACGGCGCCGAAGTCATTGCCCACATCCTCAAACGCGAAGGCACCGAGTTTTTCTCCTGCTATCCGCGTAATGCCGTCATCGAGCCGTGCGCGGCGATCGACATTCGCCCGATCCTGTGCCGGCAGGAGCGCGTCGGCGTCGGCATTGCCGACGGTTACAGCCGCATCAAGCGCGGCAAACGAAATGGCGTGTTCGGCGCGCAGGCCGGGCCCGGCATCGAGAACGCGTTTCCGGGCATCGCGCAGGCATATTCAGAGAACGTGCCGATGCTGATCGTCGCCGGCGCCCTGCCTCTGGCGCGGCAGTATGTGCGTCCGGTGTTCCGCGCCGCCGATGTCTATCGTCCGGTCACCAAATGGTCGGCGCTGGCGCACAATGTGCAGGAGCTGCCCGATCTGATGCGACGCGCCTACCATGCCATGCGGTCCGGCAAGCCTGGGCCGGTGCTGATCGAACTGCCCGAAGAAGTCGCCGAAGCTGAGTTCAAAGGCACGCTCGACTACACGCCGGTTCCGATGCAGCGCAGCGCCCCCGATCCGGACGCCATCAAAAAGGCGGTCGAAATGCTGCTCGCGGCCAAGAACCCGGTGCTATGGGCCGGCCAGGGCGTGCACTACGCGGAAGCCGGCGAAAAGCTCGCGGCACTGGCCGAAATGCTGCCGGCGCCGGTGGTCGCCACCAATCCGGGCAAAAGCGCGATCGCCGACAGCCATCCACTGGCGCTCGGCGGCGCGACGCGTTCGCGCTCCAAGATGTACGCCGATTTTCTGAAGAAAGCCGATGTCATCATGGCGATCGGGTCGAGCCTGACGGTCACCAATTTCGGTCCATCGGTGCCCAAGGGCAAAACCGTCATTCATTCGACCAATGATGCAGGCGATATCAACAAGGATTATCGCGCCGACCTTTCGGTGATCGGCGACGCCGGCCTGGTGATCGATGCGCTGATCGCCGAAGTCGGCCGTCAGAAAGGTCCGGGCGGGGGCAATGCGCTCGCTTCGCTCAAGGAAGAAATCGCCGCCGGCAAGAAGGCGTGGCTCGACGAATGGGGCAAGCATCTGAATTCCGAGGAGATGCCGCTCAACCAGTATCGCGTGATCCGCGACATGATGCGTACGTTCGACCGCGACAACGTCATCATGACGCATGACTCCGGCAGCCCGCGCGAGCAGATGATCCCGTTCTGGGAAACGACTGCTGCCGGCTCCTACATGGGCTGGGGTAAGTCGACCCAGCTCGGCTACGGGCTGGGCATCACCATGGGCGCCAAACTCGCCGCGCCGAAGAAGCTCTGCGTCAACGTGATGGGCGATGCCTCGTTCGGCATGACCGGCATGGACATCGAAACCGCCGCGCGCAACCGCATCGCCATTCTCACCGTCGTGTTCAACAACGGCGTCATGGGCGCCGAACGCGATGTGCTGAAGATTTCCGACGCCAAATACGGCGCCATGACGGTCAGCGGCAATTATCAGAAGGTCGCCGAGGGCCTCAACGTCGCGGCACGGCGCGTGGAAAAGCCCGGCGACATCGTCGGCGCGCTCAAGGAGGCGGGCGACGTGACCGAAAAAGGCTCACCGTTCCTGCTCGAATTCGTGGTCAAAGAAGGCCACGACTTTTCGCGCTACACTTGATCGCGTCCGGGACGGACGCGTCGGTGGCCAGCGAGCTGACGAGCAAAATCTCGCGACGCGCGTGGCTGACGCGCGCCGCCGCGATTGCGGCGCTGCCGGCGCGCGCTTTCGCCCGGCCGGCAGGCGATTCCGGCTTCTATAAAGGCAAGACCATCACGCTGATTACGTCGACCGGCGTCGGCGGAACTTACGACACGGTGGCACGATTGTTTGCGCGCCACATGCCGCGCCATATTGCCGGCAACCCCGCCATGATCGTGGAGAACATGCCGGGCGGCGGCAACGTGCTCGCCACCAACTACATGTACAACATCGCGCCGAAAGACGGCACCGCGATCGCCACCATCCACAGCGCCATGCCGCTGCAGCAGGTGCTCAATTCCGGCGGCATCCGCTACGACGCCGACAAATTCAACTGGCTTGGTTCGACCGGCCCGCAAAACGAAGTCATTCTCGTCTGGCATACGGCCGGCATCACAAGCATCGCGCAGGCGCAGGAAAAGCAGATCGTGCTGGGCGGCACCGGCGCGGGCGCGGGCATCGTGCTGCTGCCCATGGTGGTGAACAAGCTGCTCGACACCAAATTCAAGATCGTGACCGGCTATCGCACGTCCGAGGATGTCAATCTCGGCATGGAGCGCGGCGAAGTGCAGGCGCGCGCCTTCAGCATCGGCTCGATCACCAGTCAGCACCCCGATTGGATCAGCGGCCACAAGGTTGATTTTCTCGTCCAGGCCGGCGTGCGCCGCGACAAGGCGCTGCCGGACGTGCCGCTTTTGACCGAGCTCGCCAAGACCGGCGAGCAACGCCAGATTTTCAAGCTGATCTCGTCATCGCCGGCGCTCGGCCAGCCCTATGTGGCGCCGCCCGGCGTGCCCGCGGACCGGCTCGCGGCCCTGCGCGATGCGTTTGCCGCGACAATGAAGGATGCCGCGTTTCTGGCGGACGCCGTTAAAATCCGCTTCAGCATCGAACCGATGAGCGCTGATGAAGTCGCGCAAATCGTTCACGACACGGTCACGACCCCGCACGACATCGTCGCCAAGACCAAAACCGCGATGGGGCTCGCGGACCGTTAGACGAATTTCGTATAGCAACACCGTTAAAGAAGGAAAACACCGATGGCCGAGATCAAGATTTTCAATCCCGATGGGATGAGCAAGCCCGCGCCCTACAGCCACGTCGCGTACGCCAAGACGCAGGAGCTGGTCTTCCTCGCCGGCCAGACGCCGATCGACGCGACGGGCGCCGTCGTCGGCAAAGGCGACTTCGAGGCGCAATGCGTGCAGGTGTTCAAAAACATTCACATCGCGCTGCGTTCGGTCAACGCCGACTGGAAGAACGTCGTGCAATTTCGCACCTACATCCTGCGGCCCGAACACGCCAACGCCTATCGAGCCTGGCGCGCCAAGGCCTATCCGGCGATGTTCCCGGACGGCGCCTATCCGCCGCACACGCTGCTCATCATCAGCCGTCTCGCCGACGAAGCCTACTGGCTGGAAGTTGAGGCAGTGGCGGCGCTATAACGGTACTGCACAGGAAAAAATCATGCTCAAGGGTTGCTTTCGCCTCACCATGGTCGCCGCACTCGCGCTGGCGATCCCCATGCTCGCTTCGACCGCAAGCTTCGCTCAGCAGTGGCCCACGCATGCGGTGCGCCTCGTGCTGCCGTTCGGTCCAGGCTCCGGAGCGGATACTGCCGCCCGGCTGATCACCGACAGTCTGCAAAAGAAATGGGGCCAACCCGTCATCGTCGACGGCAAGCCGGGAGGCGACGGCTTACTGTCATTGCAAACCGTCGTGTCGGCCAAGGACGACGATGTCTTGTTCTTCGGACCGAGCAGCATGTTCGTCGTCCAGCGCTACCTGCACCCGAATATTGCCTTCAATCCCGAGACCGATCTGACCCCGATCGCAGGCGTCGCCCAGGTCCAGATCGCCATGGCGGTGCCGACCAGCCTCGGCATCTCCACACTCCGCGAATTTGTGGCGCTGGCGCGCGCCAAGCCAAAGGACACGAGCTATGCGGTCGCGCCGGGATTTTCCGAATTCGTGTTGGACGGATTCGTCAAGGAAAACGGACTCGCGATCGCCAAGGTGCCCTACCGCGATATAACGAAGTCACCGCTCGACCTCGGCGAAAATCGAATTCAGTTGTCGATGCAGTCATTCGCCGCAATGCGCAGCTATGCGCAGACAGGAAAGATCAAGTTCATCGCTATCAACGCTCGCGAGCGATCGCCCATCGCGCCGGACATTCCCACCGTGGTGGAATCAGGGTACCCGTCGCTGCTTGCCAGTCCCGTGCTGGGCCTGCTCGGGCCGCGCGGCATGCCGCTCGACTTGCGCCGGCGAATCGCCGCGGACGTCCTCGCCGCGCTCGACAAGACGACGCGTGAGAGATTGACCCTCACGGGACAGCCGGCCACGCCCTTGGACGTTGACGCGTACACCGCCGCGCTCAAGGAGCAGTATGCGCAGGTCGCCCACATCGCGTCTGTGATGGGCCTCACGCCAAAATAAGCCAGGCGCCGCGGCGCGAACCGCCGCCATCCCTCGTCGGCTATGTCTATCGCGGTCGCCCCGCTCGGCCGTGACCACGGTCTTGACATAGGTGTAATTGCGCCTAATTATGCGTATATGCACGTGTATCGAGAGCCGCTGTTAAACGACCGACGGGGCAACTTGCCAATGACTCCCACAACGGCCGACTGCAACTGCTTTGCCGTTCGCTCGGCGGCGCGACATGTCACGCAGCTCTACGACCGGTTCCTGGCGCCATTGGGCTTGCGCGGCAACCAGTTCTCGATCCTGGCGAAGCTCGATCGGCTGGGCCCAATGACGATCAATGCGCTGGCCGAGGCGATGGTAACCGACCGCACCACGCTTGCCCGCAATCTCAAGCCGCTGCAGCGTGACGGACTGATCGCCATCGAGACATCCGCCTCGGACCGGCGCGCCAAGGAGCTTCACCTGACCAAGGCTGGGACGAAACGCCTCGACGAGGCACGCAAGGCCTGGTCGCAGGCGCAGGCGCGTTTCGAGCACACCTTCGGCGCCAAGCGCGCGTCAAGTTTGCGCGGCATGCTGCGCGCCGTCGTCACCAGCGACTTCGGCCAGGGTCAATTTCAAATCCGCTGAGAAACATAGAACCGCGTCGTCTTCTCAACCGGCATCAGGGTCAGGGTCACCCCCGAGGATTGCACCCATGTCATCCGCAAGTTTGACCGTCTCCGTCGCGCAGCCCGATCAGCCTGCCGCCATCGCCAGTGCTGACAAGCCGCGCTACGATCCACGCACCGCCGCGCTGATCGACGGACCGATCGCGTCCACGCTCGTGCGGCTCGCCGCGCCGAACATGCTGGTGATGCTGGCGCAGTCCACCGTCGGCCTGGTCGAAACCTATTTCGTCGGCAAGCTCGGCACCGCGGCGCTTGCCGGCGTGGCGCTGGTATTTCCCGTGGTCATGCTGATGCAGATGATGTCGGCCGGCGCCATGGGCGGCGGAATTTCTTCGGCGATCGCGCGCGCCCTGGGTCGCGGCAGCCGCGCCGATGCCGATGCGCTCGCGATCCATGCGCTGGTGATCGGACTGATCTTCGGACTCGTCTTTACCGCCGCGCTACTCGCCGGCGGGCACTGGCTTTACGCGGCGATGGGCGGCAACGGTGCCTCGCTCGCCGCGGCGATGACCTACTCGAGTGTTGTCTTTGCCGGCGCAATCCTGGTGTGGCTGTTCAATTCGCTCGCCAACATCATCCGCGGCAGCGGCAACATGGCGACGCCGGCTATCGTCACCTGCGCCGGCGTGCTGGTCCTGATCCCGCTGTCGCCGTGCCTGATCTTCGGGTTCGGCCCGTTTCCAAAGCTCGGCATCGCGGGGGGCGCGGTTGCGGTGCTGCTCTATTACGCGATCGGCAGTGCTGCGCTTTTGGCCTACCTGCGCTCGAGCCGCAGTGTCGTTCGGCTGAACTTTGCCGGTGCGCGGCTGCGTTGGGCGCTGTTCCGCGATATTCTCCGCGTCGGTCTGGTCGCAGCCCTCATCACCGTGCAAACCAATCTCACCATCGCCATCGCCACCGGTTTCGTCGGCGTGTTCGGCGCAGCCGCGATCGCCGGTTACGGCACCGGCTCGCGCCTCGAATATCTGCTCATTCCGCTGGTGTTCGGGCTGGGCGGTCCGCTCGTTGCCATGGTCGGAACGAACATCGGCGCCGGCCGTCGCGACCGCGCCCTGCGCGTCGCCTGGATTGGCGCGGCCATTGCCGCCGGCCTGTGTGAAACCATCGGGCTATGCGCCACCGCCGCGCCGCGCGTGTGGCTGTCGCTGTTCGACACCGACCCCGCAATGATCGATGCCGGGTCGCGCTATCTGCACGCCGTTGGCCCGGTCTATGGCCTGTTCGGCCTTGGCATGGCGCTCTATTTCGCCTCGCAGGGCGCCGGCCGGCTGCTGTGGCCGCTCCTCGGCAATTTTGCCAGGCTGGTCATTGCGGCGGCCGGCGGCCTTCTGGCGCTGCGATGGTCCGGCAGTTTGACCGGCGTGTTCATTGCGCTCGCGGTCGCACTCGCAGCATTCGGGCTGATCAATGCCGCGGCGGTTGCTAGCGGAGCGTGGTTTCGCGACACCAACGCATAGGTCCCGGCGCGCGCGTCACGGCAGGAGTCGACCGAGCGATGAGCCAAGTTTATTATCTGGATGACTTCGCCGTTGGCCAGGTATTTGCCACGGGCCGGCTCAAGATCGACGCCGATCAGATCAAGGCATTCGCCAAACAATTCGACCCGCAGCCGTTCCATCTCGACGAGGAGGCGGCGAAAAATTCGGTGTTCGGCGGTTTGGCTGCGAGTGGCTGGCACACCGCGGCGCTGACCATGCGGCTCATGGCGGAGGGCGACTTCAAGCCGGCCGGCGGCATCATCGGCGTCGGCTTCGACGAACTGTCGTGGTCGCGGCCGGTACGGCCCGGCGATGAGTTGCACGCCAAGAGTGAAATTCTCGACGTGCGTCCGTCCAAATCGCGTCCCGACCGCGGCCTGATCCGCGTGCGGACGACGACCTACAATCAGAATGACGAAGACGTGCAAAGCTTCGTCGGCAACCTGATCGTGCCGCGACATCCCTCGCCGCAATAGGCGCAACGCCCCCGCACGACAGCCCACCGACCCCGTGCTAGGCTTGCTGCGAATGCATAAAAATCGGCAAGGGCACCATCACGCCGGACCGCATCGTGATGCCGAGCCTTGCGCATCTCGTCAATTGAATTACGGCTTTAGCGCATAACGCATCCAGGAGACATCATGTTCGGCAAGCTCAACCATCTCGCCATCACCAGCGACCACTACACGCTCCTTGGCATGTTTTATCGCGCCATGTTCGGCCTCAAGGCGTCGGGCGACACCGCGCGCGAAATCGGCGCCATTTCGGTCGGCGACGGTTATGTCGGCATGACCCTCATTCCGCGCCGCGGCGGGCGCAAGGCCGGACTCGATCACTTCGGCATCGAAGTCGAGGACCTGGAAAAGGTGCGCCAGAAGGTGGCGAAGAAATATCCCGACATCGAGATCGTCAAGCGGCCGGGCAACCGTCCATTCGCGAGCTACAGCGCGCACGATCCGGCCGGCAATTATTTCGACCTGTCCCAGCCGGGTCACGAGAACCGTGCCGAAGTTTACTCCAAGGGCGAATGGAAGCAGGACACGACATTCAGCCATTTCGCCATCCGCGCCCGCGAGGCGGAGCGGCTTGCCAACTTCTATACCGACGTATTCGAGCTGGAAGCCCGCAACCTGCCTTCGGAAGAAGGTGGCTACCATCTGACCGATGGCCGCATGACCATGGCAATCGTGCCGTGGAAGATATCGTCCTTCAACGGCGCCGGCATCGAGCAGCCGGGCATGGATCACATCGGCTTTCGCGTGCCCGACCTGAAAGCGTTTTCGGACAACATGGCGATGGTGACGAAGACCAATATCCAGCTCGGGGCGAAGCCGATCCCGTTCGACGAGGAAGGCGCCGCACGGCTCAAGCTCTTGCAGAAATGCCCGCATGGTACGCTGCAACTGGCCGATCCCGACGGCACGCTGATCGACGTGGCGCAGGATCATCCGTAGACGGCTTTCACAGCGGAATCGCGCATCAGACGAGTAATCGCCGCTGCAATATTGTGCGCCGGAACATCCGGCCCTACGCTGACGTTACGATCTATAAATCCAATAAAAGCGATTGGAGGATCGACCATGCGCATCGCAGCTTTGTCCGGCTGGACCAGCGAACAAAAACACGTCGTCGCTGCGACCTTTCTCGGCTGGACGCTGGACGCTTTCGACTTTTTCCTTCTTGTTTTCGTGCTCAGAGACATCGCCAAGGAATTCACGACGGACATTACCGCCGTGACCTGGGCCATCACACTGACCTTGGCGATGCGGCCGATCGGCGCGTACATCTTCGGACGCGCCGCCGACCGCTGGGGGCGCCGCCCGACCTTGATGGTCGACGTGCTGCTTTATTCGGCCATCGAATTCGCCTCCGGGTTTTCGCCGAACCTGACGGTGCTGCTGGTGCTGCGGGCGGTCTTCGGCATCGCCATGGGCGGCGAATGGGGCGTCGGCGCCTCGCTCACCATGGAGTCGATTCCGCCGCACGCGCGGGGCTTCGTGTCCGGCCTGCTCCAATCGGGCTATCCGACCGGATATTTCCTCGCCTCGATCGTCTACGGGCTGCTGTTTCAGTATATCGGCTGGCGCGGCATGTTCATGATCGGCGTCGTTCCCGCGCTCCTGGTGTTCTACATTCGCCGCAGCGTGCCGGAATCGCCGAGCTGGCGGCCGACCACAGCGCGCAGCGGCAATACCTGGACGGTACTGCAGTCACACTGGCGTCTTGGCCTCTATGCGATCGTGCTGATGACCGCGTTCAACTTCTTCAGTCACGGCACGCAGGACCTCTATCCGACGTTCCTGCAGATCCAGCACAAGATGTCACCCCATGAGGTCGGCCTGATCGCCGTCATCTACAATATTGGCGCCATCATTGGCGGCATCTCGTTCGGCTCGCTGTCGGAACGCTTTGGCAGGCGGCGAACCATCATTCTTGCCGCCGTGCTGTCGCTCGTCGTGCTGCCTTTGTGGGCGTTTTCGACCAGCGCCGTGTGGCTCGCGATCGGCGCCTTTCTGATGCAGGTCATGGTCCAGGGCGCCTGGGGTGTCATCCCGGTGCATCTCAACGAACTGTCGCCCGACGAGGCGCGCGGAACGTTTCCAGGATTCACCTACCAGGTTGGCAACCTGATCGCCTCGATCAACGCCACCCTGCAGGCCGGCATCGCCATACACTACGGCAACGATTACGGCTTCGCCCTGGCGCTGGTTGCTGGCATTGTGGCGGTCGCGATCGTGATTCTGGCCGCACTGGGCGTGGAAGCCAAGGGCGTGGCGTTCGGGACCGGCCGCCCGCTTGGTGCGGGCGCCGCGGCAAGCCCGGCAACGTAATGGCGCTGGCGAGATGTCGTCACTGAAAGAGCAGGCCGCAATACCGCCGCGCACCGTCGAAACCGCGCTCAGCGGCTACGAACTCCTGAACGATCCGCTGCTCAACAAGGGCACGGGCTTTACCGACGCCGAGCGCGACGCATTCGACCTGCATGGACTATTGCCGCCGCGCGTCGCGTCCCTCGATATGCAGGTCAGACGCCGGCTCGATGCCTTTCGCAGCCAGACCAGCGACCTGCACCGCTACGTGTTCCTGCGCGGCCTGCAGGACAGCAACGAGATCCTGTTCTATGCGCTGCTGACGCGGCACATCGAAGAGATGATGCCTATCGTTTATACGCCGACGGTGGGTCTCGGCTGCCAATTGTTCAGCCACATCTTTCGCAAACCCCGCGGCCTGTTTCTCAGTCTGCCGTACAAGGACGCCATCCGCCGTATCATCAGCCATCCGCGGTTTGACGGCGTCGAGGCCATCGTGGTCAGCGACGGCGAGCGCATCCTCGGGCTCGGCGACCAGGGCGCCGGCGGAATGGGGATTCCGATCGGCAAGCTCGCGCTCTATACCGCCTGCGCGGGCCTGCACCCCTCGACCACACTGCCGATTCTGCTCGATGTCGGCACCGACAATCAGGAGCATCTCGCCGATCCGCTTTATATCGGCTGGCAGCACGAGCGCGTACGCGGCGCCGAATACGATGCTCTGATCGAGACATTCATCGATGCCGTGAGCGAACGCTGGCCGCACGTGCTGCTGCATTGGGAGGATTTCGCGTTTCGCAACGCCAACCGCCTGCTGGCGCGCTATCGCGACCGGCTGTGCACCTTCAACGACGACATTCAGGGCACCGCTGCGATCGCGGTCGGCACGCTGCTCGCCGCCGTCAATGTGACCCGCGAGCCGCTGCGCAGCCAGCGTATCGCGGTATTCGGCGCCGGCTCCGCGGGCACCGGCATCTGCGCGCTGCTGTTGCGCGCCATGATCGAAGCCGGGGAGAATGAGCGCGACGCCCGCGACCGCTTCTACCTGGTCGACCGCGACGGGTTGCTCACCGACGACATGCCGGGACTGCAGCCGTTTCAGGCGCCGTTTGCGCAGCCGCGCAACCGCGTCGCCGATTGGACATTGCAGACTCCAGGACACATCGGGCTTGCCGACGTCATCGCCAACGCGCAGCCGACGGTGCTGATCGGGACGTCCGGGCAACCGCATGCCTTCACCGAAAACATCGTGCGCGCGATGGCGCGCCATGTCCCCTGCCCCATCATCTTTCCGCTGTCGAACCCGACCGAACGCGCCGAGGCGACACCGGACGACCTTCTGGAATGGACCGATGGCCGCGCCGTTATCGGCACCGGCAGTCCGTTTCCGCCGGTACGCCGCCACGGCCGCGATGCCCGCGTCGACCAGACCAACAATGCCTATGTGTATCCAGGCATTGGGCTTGGCGCGATCGCGGTGCAGGCGCGCGCCATCTCCGATGACATGTTCCTTGCCGCCGCACGCACAGTCGCCGAACTGTCGCCGGCGCGCCGCGACCCGCAGGCTAACCTGCTCCCGCCACTTGTCGAACTGCGGCAAATCTCCTTCGACGTGGCACTCGCCGTGGCGAGCCAGGCGGTCGCCGAAGGACTCGCGGCTCCGATAACGCCTGCGCAGATCGCCGCGGCGGTGCGGTCGAACATGTGGGAGCCGGTTTATGCTCCCTATCGGCGGCTGCCCGCAGGCGGGACCAGACCACAATGACACTGACCGACCTTCTGTGGCTCGCGGTAGCATGCTACGGGCTGCACATTCTGGAGGAATATCAGCTCGACTGGCGCAATTGGGCGCGCGCGGTCATCAAACTACCGGTCGAATGGAGCGACTTTTACGTCATGAACGCGCTGGTGATCGTGTTCGGCATCGCCGCCGCCAATCTCGCCGCGCATTGGCCGTTGCTGGCGCTGACCTTCCCAGCCGTGATGCTTATCAACGCCACTTTTTTTCACATTCTTCCTGTGATCCGGACTCATGGTCGTTTTTCGCCGGGCCTATTCACCGCCATCGTGCTGTTTTGGCCGGTCGGCATTGCCTGCTATTGGCGCACCGCGGCCGATGGCGCGCTCGGCGCCGGCACCTTGATCGGCTCTCTGATGCTGGGCGCCATCCTGATGGCGAGCCCCATTGTGTTGCTCAAGATCAAGACCATGCCGTATTTCCGGCAGGACCGCTGATAGTCGAAAGCAACGCCTCTGCTCCGCGCGCCCGGCGCACCAGCATCGTGCGTATGGCGGCAAAAACATTGTCAAAAGCCTGACGCCGGTAATCCCATTTCTCATCCGCCGCGAGCGGCACCATGACCATCGTCGCATTGGCCTCGAAGAACAAAATGTCGCCCTGCGCATTCACCGCGAAGTCGATACCACCGTAATCGAGCTCCAGCGTATCGGCGATGTGCCGCAATACCGCCATGCCGCGCGCACCAACGGCACTCGCCATGTCCTGGAGAAACGGCATTTCCTTGATGCGATTGTCGGCCGATTGCGCCATGTCGGCTGTGTAGTAGTGCACCTTCCAGTCGCGCGAGATCGCGAGATGCAACGGATAGAGCTTGCGGTTCACGATCATGGCGCGGAGTTTCCGGAACGATCCCTCCCCATCCCTCGCGTCAAGCTGTTCGATCAGCCATACTTCGTCGCCCGGAAAGGTTTCGGCCACCGCGGCAAGCGCCTCCGCCGTCGCGGCGCGCGCAAAATGCCGGCCGGTGTGAAAGCCCGGCGCGCGTACGAGCAGCGGAAACTCCAAACCCTGCGCGGCGACAGTCTGCGCGGCCGTTTGACCGGCAAGACGCCGCCGGGCCACCTTCACCATGCGCGGCACGATGAGGTTTGGAATACGGCGCAGCCGCTCCACATTGCCGAGGCGCCCGGTTCTGGCCACCGCGCGCGGATCGTTGATGACAGGCCGGGTCGTGCGCGCGACGATCGCGGCGGCCGCGGCAAGACTGTCGCTGCAGATATCGGCGTCGCCGATGCCGTTGAACACGATGTCGTGCGGCGGCAGCGGGATTTTGCGGTCGTAATAATCCACAACCAGGACAATCGTCGCGAAGACGCTGTCATCGAGCAGCGAAGCGGTCGGCGTGTTGCCACCCATGGCGGAAATCAACAGCAGAACCCTGACCGGGGTACCGGCGCCGCGATACGGCAGCGCGGTGAGGAAGTCGCTACGAAATCCCAGATCGCGATGGCGCCGGGCGCCGTCCGCATCACCCATGTCGGCCAGCAGATTGCCCAGCCCGCGATGCGCATGAATGTGTCCGGGATCGGCGCGCAGCGCGGCTTCGAAATGCGGCCGCGCCAAGTCGTATTCCTCCATCAGCAACAGCAGATTGCCGAGGTTGACGCGGCCCATCGGGTTATCAGGATGACGCCGCACCGCCTCCTCGAACAACGAACGCGCGGCGCTGCCGTATCCGGCATCCAGTGCAAGCGTGCCGAAATCGTTCAGCACACCGAAATCATCCGGCTTGCAGCGGAGCAGTTCGAGATAGTCGCGCTTTGCCTCTTGGAACGCGCCTAGCTCGCGCAGCAAACCGGCGCGCTCGTAGCGAGCCTCGATCGCGTCTGGCTCGCGCTCCAGCAGGCGATCGAGTTCCGCTACGCGTGCCTGGCACATGTGACGCGGCGCAACCTCGTTCGCAGTCTTATTCACGATAGTGGCAGCCTTGTTCATAGTGGCAGCCTTGCTTCCCGCCGCGAATCAAGCGCATCGTTCAGTTAGAACAAAATTTACCATGAAGCAGCATGCTCCCGCCGGGCGCACCGCGCCACGAGCCCAGACCTGATGCGATACGGCGGATGATATGGCGGCAAGCGAAGCCGGCACTAAAGCGATCATTCTCGGCGACCCGGCGCCCTGGTTCGGCCTGCCGCTGATCGGCGAAGGCTCTTTCAATCTGCAGGTCGCCGCCGGCCGCTGGATCGTACTGAGTTTCCTGGGCTCACCGGGCAATCCGCGCGTGAAAGAGGAAATTGTCGCGCTGTTATGCGACGCCCCGCAGTTCGACGAAGACCGGCTGGTGTTCTACGGCGTACTCACTGCTCCGCCCGAAGATCCTGAACACTATTGCGCACTCGGCACGGCTGCGGTCGGCTTTCTCGCCGACTATGACGGCGAGATCAGCCGCCAGTACGGCGCCGCCGGCACGCCGCGTACCGTCGTGCTGGACCCCATGCTCCGCGCGGTCGCCGACATTCCGTGGGACCATCCGGATGGGCACGCTTCGGCGGTGCTCAAAGTGCTTTCCGGCCTGCCCCCGGTCGACGACTCGGCCGGCGTACCGCTGACTGCGCCGGCACTGATCGTACCGCGCGTGTTCGATTTTGCGCTATGCGATTTTCTCGTCGGCTTCTACGAGAAGTTTGGCGGCAAGGATTCCGGGTTTCTGCTCGACAGCGACGGCAAGACCTCGACGGTGGTCGATTACCGCATCAAGCGCCGCACCGATCTTCCGATTGCCGCGCCGCAGCTGCGCGAGGTGATCCGCGACCAGATCGTGCGCCGCCTGCTGCCCGCCGTGGACCGCTTCTTCCAATTCCAGGCAACGCGCATGGATCGCTACATCGTCGCCTGTTACGACAGCGCGATCGGCGGTCATTTTTATCGGCATCGCGACAACGTCAACGCCGGCGCCCAGCATCGGCGTTTTGCCATCAGCATGAATCTCAACTCCGATTACGACGGCTGCGATCTGGTGTTTCCGGAATTCGGCCGCCGCGCCTACCGCGCACCCTGTGGGGGCGCCATCGTGTTTTCCTGCGGCGCGTTGCATCAGGTGACGCCGGTCACGCGCGGCCGTCGCTACGCCTTTCTAGCATTTCTCTATGGCGAAGCCGATGCGGCGTTGCGCGAAACCAACAACGCCAAGCTGCATGATGGCGAGCAGCGCTACGCCGGCATCTCGGATCGGCTGTTTCCCGACGACGCGCAGGCGCCCGCCCCGGTGCGCCGCGCGAGCTGATTCAATCCACTGCTGCTGCGGCTGTCAGGCCGTAGCCGAAACCTTCGCGGTAACCGCGAATATCTTTCGCAGCATTTCCCGTTCGATCGGCTTCTGCAGAATTGGAATCTCGCGGAAGCGGCTGTCGATGCTGTCGGCCTCGTAACCCGTCACAAAAACGAATGGGACGCCGCGGGCCGCCAGCATGTCGGCGATCGGGTAGACCGCGCCGTCGCCCAGATTGATGTCGAGCACCGCGGCCTCGAACTGGCCGTCCCTGGCCTTCGCCGCCGCTTCGGTCGTGGTCGAAATCGGACCGACGACCTGGTAGCCGAATTCGGCAAGGCATTCCTGGATCATCATGGCCACCAGCGCTTCGTCCTCGACCACGAGCACGCGCAGTCCGCCAGTCATTTTTGCGGCGCTCACCGGCGCGCGCAACTCAGCCACGTTATACGCGCCCGAGACTTCCCGCGGTTTCACCGTGGCCTGCCGCGGAATCCAGAAACTGCAATGCAATCCGCCTGGATCCCAGTTGAATTTCGTCCTGCCGCTGAGCTGCTGCTCGATGCTGGCGCGAATGACCCGCAGACCGAAGCTCGGCGTCGTCGGCCGGGCGATCTGCGGACCGCCGCTCTCCGCCCAGACGAAGATCAAGGCGTCGGGCTGCAACCGCCAGGTCAGCTTGACCTTGCCGCCAACCGAGGACAGCGCGCCGTGCTTTGCCGCATTGGTGGCAAGTTCGTGCAGCGCCAGCGCCAAGCCCTGGGCAGTCGACGGCTGCAGCGAAATGCCGGGACCGTCGACGCTCACCTTGTCGCCGCTGCGATACGGCTCCAGCTCTTCGCCGACCAGGGTTGCGAGATCGGCACCATGCCAACGCGAATCCGACAACAGCGTGTGTGCGCGCGCCAGCGCTTTGATGCGGCCTTCGATGGCCGCAACGTAATCATCCACGCTCCTCGCACGCGTCAACCGGATGATCGATTGAATCACGGCGAGCGCATTGCGCGCCCGGTGATCGACCTCTCTGGCCAGGAGATTCTGGTGTTCCTCGGCTTCCTTGCGGGCCGTGACGTCGAGGGCGGTACCGATCATCCGCACGCATCTGCCGTTGACGTCGAAGATGCCCTGGCCTTTGGCCGCGATCCATCGGACGACACTGTCTTCCTTGCCGACCGTGCGATACTCGACATCGTACATCGCGCGCTCGGCCGGGTCGCAGGCCCTTTCGTAGGCCTTGCGCACCGCCTCCTTGTCGTCGGGATGCAGCCCGGCGAAGAAATCAGTTATGGACGCCGGCACATCCGGCGAGATGCCGAACATGGCTTTGACGCGCGGTGGCCAAAACAGCGTATCGGCGACGATATCGACGTCCCAGATGCCGACTTCAGCGGCCTCGGTCGCCAACCGCAACTGGTGCTCGCTGTCATGCAGCCTGGCATTCGATGCCTCAAGCTCCGCGGTGCGCTCGGCGACGCGGCGCTCGAGCTCGGCGTTGAGCTGTTCAAGCTCGCGCGTCTTACGGAATAGCTCCGCGAAGATCCGCACCTTGGCGCGCAGGACTTCGGGAACGACCGGCACCGGCACGTAATCGACCCCGCCCATTTCGTAGCCGCGCAGGCGGTCCATCTCGGTTACCTGAATCGCCGAGATGAAGATGATCGCGGTTTTCTGAAACCGCGGATGCTCACGAATCATTGCCGCGAGCTGAAAGCCGTCCAGCTCCGGCATGCAAACATCGATCAGAACGACCGCAACGTCGTTCTTGAGCAAAAACGCAAGCGCCTCGCTCGCCGACGATGTCTTGACGAGGTTTTCGTTGAGGTCGTTGAGAATGACCTCGTAGGCCAAAAGCTTTTCCGGCTGGTCATCGACCAGAAGGACGTTGACTTTGTTGATCATTACCAAGCACCTAACGATGCAGCCACATCCGCAGCGCGGACAGCAGCTGTTCTGTATTGACCGGCTTGGCGAGATAATCCGAAGCACCGGCCTCCAGGCATTTTTCGCGGTCGCCCTTCATCGCCTTGGCGGTAAGCGCAACGATCGGCAAACGGCGGTATGCCTTGTTCTGCCGGATGGTTCCGATGGTCTCATAACCATCCATCTCCGGCATCATGATGTCCATGAGCACGATCGCCAGCGACGGGGTCTGCTCGATCAGCTCGATCGCCTCGCGTCCCGTCGTCGCGGTGAGTACGTTCATGCCGCGCCGCTCCAACGCACTCGACAGCACGAAGATGTTGCGCGGATCGTCGTCAACGAGGAGCACCGTGCGGCCCACCAGGTCCTCATCGGACGAGTTGAGCTGTTCCAGCATCTGCTGCTTCTCCGGCGGCAGATCGGTAATGACGCGATGCAGGAACAATGCCGTCTCATTGAGCAGGCGCTCCGGCGATTCCACGCCCTTGACGACGATCGAGCGCGCCATGGTGTGCAGCTGGGCATCCTCCTCCGCGGAGAGTTCGCGGCCGGTAAAGACCACGACCGGAACGTCCACGAGCGCGTTATCCGAGCGCATCCGTTCCAGCACCTCGAAGCCGGACATGTCGGGCAAGCGCAGGTCAAGGACCACGCAGTCGCACGGCCGTTCGCGCAACGCGGTCAACGCTTCGGCGCCGGTCGCGGCACTCACAATCTCAATGTCGTCGTGCCCGAGCAGTTCGCGAATGCTCATCTGCTCGGCCGGATTGTCCTCGATCACCATGAGCCGCTTGCGGCGCGGCTGGGCGTAGGCCTTGATCCGCGCGAGCGCCTCGGCGATCCCCTCCCGCGTCGTCGGCTTGGAGACGAAGGAGAACGCGCCGCGCGCCAGTCCGTGCTGACGGTCTTCGTCGAGCGTGACGATCTGCACCGGGATATGCCGCGTCAGCGGATTTTGCTTGAGCTGGCTGAGTACGGTCCAGCCCAGCATGTCGGGCAGGAACACGTCGAGGGACACGGCGGCCGGCTGATACTGCTTGGCAAGATTGATAGCGTCGTCACCCCGCATCGCCAGCAGCGCCTTAAACCCTTTCTCGCGCGCCAGATCGATCATGATGCGGGCATAGTACGGGTCGTCCTCGACGATCAGCAGGATGTTGTCGCCCGGCTGAACATCGACGCGATCGTCGGGAATCGGCTCGACGACACGCTCCGGCGACAAGTGCAGGCCGGCGAGCTGCGCGGCCGGAGCCGTCGTCGCCGCCGCGGCCCGGATCGGCGAACTCGGGCCGACATATTTGATCGGCAGGTAAAGCGTAAACGTCGAGCCTGAGCTCGGCGTGCTGCGCAGGTGGATTTCACCGCCGAGCAGGCTGACGAGCTCGCGGCTGATGGCGAGCCCCAGGCCGGTACCGCCGTATTTGCGGCTGGTGGAGGCATCGGCCTGCTGGAACGCCTCGAAAATGATCTTCTGCTTCTCCAGAGGGATGCCGATGCCGCTATCGGACACTTCGAACGCCACCACGCCCGGCGCCTGACTGAGCACCGGATGATCGGTGCTCCAACCGCCAACCGCAGCATTGACGTTGAGGCGGATGCCGCCCTGCGCGGTGAACTTGAACGCGTTCGACAACAGATTTTTCAGCACCTGCTGCAACCGCTTAGTGTCGGTGGTGATGGTGCGGTTGAGAGTCGGATCGATATTCACCTCGAACGTCAACTGGCGTGTTTCGGCCTCGTGGCGGAACGGCCGCGCCATCATGTCGAGCAGGTTGGCGAAGAACACGTCCTCGGCATCCACCGTGACCGTGCCGGACTCGATCTTCGACAGATCGAGAATATCGCTGATCAGATTGAGCAGGTCGGTGCCGGCGGCGTGGATGGTGCGGGAGAATTCGACCTGCTTGGCGCTAAGGTTGCCCTCGGGGTTATCGGTCAGCTGCTGGCCGAGAATGAGGATCGAGTTGAGCGGCGTGCGCAATTCGTGCGACATGTTGGCCAAAAATTCCGACTTGTATTTCGACGTCAGCGCAAGCTCGGTCGCCTTTTCTTCCAGAGCGCGGCGGGCCTGCTCGATTTCTTGATTCTTGCGTTCGACCTCGACGTTGCGCTCGGCCAGCTGCTGAGCTTTCTGCTCGAGCTGTTCGTTGGTCTGCTGCAGCTCTCTCTGTTGCGTCTGCAAATCGCCGGCCAGCTGCTGCGATTGCTTGAGCAACCCTTCGGTCTGCATCGTTGCCCCGATCGAGTTAAGCACGATGCCGATCGAGGTCGTCAGCTGTTCGAGGAACATTGTCTGCAGTGTGGTGAATTCGTGAATCGAGGCAAGCTCGATCACCGCCTTGACCTGGCTCTCGAACAGCACCGGCAGTACGATCAGATTGCGCGGCGGCGTCTTCAGCAAAGCCGAACTGATTGGAACGGCGCCGGCCGGCATTTCGGTGATCAGCATGCGCCGTTTGTCCTGCGCGCTTTGTCCGATCAGCCCTTCACCAAGCCGCAGGAACGGACGATGCCCGTTGACGCCGTCGTCCGCATAGGCCGACAGCAGCTTCAGACTCTGCGATTCGTCATCGCTTTCGATCTGGTAGATCACGCCCTGATGCGCATTGACCAGCGGTGTCAGCTCCGACAGCAGCAGCCGGCCGACCGTGGTCAGATCGCGCTGGCCTTGCAGCATGTTGGTGAATTTGGCGAGGTTGGTCTTCAGCCAATCCTGTTCGGTATTGCGGTCCGTGGTGAGCCGCAAGTTGTCGATCATGGTGTTGATGTTGTCTTTCAGCTCGGCCACCTCGCCGCGCGCATCGACCTGGATCGATCGCGTCAGGTCGCCCTTCGTCACGGCGGTCGCCACCTCGGCGATGGCGCGCACCTGGGTGGTCAGATTGGCGGCAAGCAGATTGACGTTGCCGGTCAAGTCCTTCCAGGTACCGGCGGCGCCCGGCACGTTGGCCTGGCCGCCGAGGCGGCCCTCGACGCCGACTTCGCGCGCCACGGTCGTCACCTGATCGGCGAAGGTGGCGAGCGTATAAGTCATGTTGTTGATCGTCTCGGCGAGCGCCGCGACCTCGCCCTTCGAGATGACGGTCAGGCTCTGCTTCAAATCGCCCATGGCGACGGCGGTCACCACCTTGACGATGCCGCGCACCTGCTCGGTGAGGTTGGCGGCCATGACGTTGACGGTGTCGGTGAGGTCCTTCCAGGCGCCCGTGACGCCGGGCACCGTC
>DATCBO010000072.1:0-3876 GCA_036511795.1 Xanthobacteraceae bacterium | reverse complement strand
ATGCTTGGGTCTGATTACTCGAGCTGAGTATGCATAATAATGCATGTTTTTACGACCGTCCAGCCAAATACGCCAAAAATCTGCATTTTGTTTCATATCCGGCCGGCGGCGCCGATCTGCACCCAATCAGCTTTGGACAGCAGCGACTGCGTCAATTTGCCCCTCACCAGCGCCGCAAGTGCTGCGGTCGGGAAGCCGTCGGCAAAGCCGTCGGCGGCGGCCCGGCGCGCGCCGAGCGCATCGAGTTCTCCCAGCGCCTCGCCCAATAGCCGCGCCGCCGCATGGGGTTTCTGCATCCGCAAGCGCAGATTGGCGTTGGCGATCTGGATGCAGGCCCGCAGCAGGATCCGCTCGCGTCCGCCCTGGGGTGCCGCGGCCCACACCGCTTCCAGGATCTCCTGCGCTTCCCAGAAATAGCCTGCGTCGTTGAGGGCGATGCCGTAGCGCAGCGCCGGATGCCGCGCCGGCACAAAACCGGCAAATCGCGACGGCACCAGCGCCTTGGCATGCCACAACGTATCGTGGTCGGCCTCGGCCTCGGCGCTCTCGCCGGGGACATAGGCCCAGCGTGGCAGCGCCAGCGGGGCAGCGCCTGAGGGCGGGATGCTCATCGGGGCATCGCCGCCACCGACGCGTTACGCCGCCCGTCCCTGCGAGCCTTCATGAATGTCCAAAATCGACCTTGCAAATTCCGAGATCGCATGGAGCGTCGCCTCCGGCGCTTCGCGATGCGGCGAATGCCCAGCCCCTGGAATCATCGTCACATCGACCGGACAATAGCACTCTTCCTGGGCGATCTCGACCTGGCGAATTGTCCCATATTGGTCGTCGGCGCCCTGCAGGATGGCGACCGGCACCCTGATGTAAGCGAGATATTCCGAAATATCCCAGTCGCGAAATTTTGGGTCGAGCCAGGCGCCGTTCCAGCCGTAAAACGCGTTGTCGACATCGCTGTGCCAGCGCGCCAGTTTCGACCGGAGGTCGGTGGTCTCAAAGGCCGTCCTGATCGCCGCGATCGAGGTCACCGAAATATCTTCCACCACGAAATGCGGCGCGATCAGCACCACGCCGCGGACGCGGTGATCCCCGGCGCCGCCGGCATGGATCGCCGCAATCGAGGCGCCGTCGGAATGCCCGAGCAGGAGCCCGCGGCGAAAGCCGATCCCGTCGAGCAACTTCGGCAAGACCTCGAGCGCCTCGACGTGCATGTAGTCGAGCGGACGCGGCAGCATCACCGGGCTCGAAGCGCCATAGCCCGCGCGCGAATAGGCGAACACACCCGCATTGGTCGCGGCCTGGAGCTGGTCCGGAAAGTCGCCCCACAGCGCGGCGGAGCCGAGACCCTCGTGCAGCATGACGATGGTAGGCGCCGCATCAGGCGTCGGACCGATCATGCGGTATTCCAGTTCGGCGGCGCCGATGCGGATGAAGCCGGTGGGTGCGAGGACGGTCATTATTTCTGTACCCGACTGGTTCTCTCGTTCGTCATGCCCGGGCATAGCCGTCTGAAGGACGGCGTCGCTTCCGCTCGCCCATGATCCCGGCATCCACGTCTTTGTCTTTCTTTCGTGGTCAAGACGTGGATGCCGGGTCATGCCCCGCCATGACGACTAATTCTCCCGCAGCTTGAAGCGCTGGATTTTCCCGGTCGCGGTCTTGGGCAAAGCATCGACGACGTCGATCCAGCGCGGATATTTCCACGGGCCGATCTTCTGCTTGACGTGTTCCTTCAGCGCCTCGTGCAGGCCGTCGGTCTTCGCGTCCGCGCGCAGCACCACGAAGGCTTTCGGCTTCAGCAAGCCTTCCGGATCGGCTTCGGGCACGACAGCGGCCTCCAGCACCGCGGGATGGGTGATCAGCGCGCTCTCGACCTCGAACGGCGACACCCAGATGCCGGACACCTTGAACATGTCGTCGCTGCGGCCGCAGAAGGTGTAGCGGCCGTCGGCGTCACGAATGTATTTGTCGCCGGTGCGGGTCCAGTGGCCCTCGAAGGTGCGGCGGCTCTTGCTGCGCTGGTTCCAGTAACCTTCGCCGGCCGAGGGCGCATCGACCAGCAACTCGCCGACCTCGCCGTCGGGGACATCGCCGCCGGCTTCGTTGACCAGCCGCACCTGATAGCCCGGCACCGGACGGCCCGAGGTGCCGTATTTGATATCGCCAGGCGCATTCGACAGAAAGATATGCAACAGCTCGGTGGTGCCGACGCCGTCGAGAATGTCGACCTCGAAGCGCGACTTCCAGCTGTTGCCGACCGATTCCGGCAGCGCTTCGCCGGCCGAGGTGCAGACGCGCAGGCGCGAGCCGCCGCGCTCGCGCTTCAGCGCCTCGTCGTTGAGCATCGCCGAAAACAGCGTCGGCACGCCGAAGAAGATGCTGGGATTGTATTTGTTCATCAGCGAAAACATCAGCGCCGGGGTCGGACGCTCGGAATTGAGCACCGTGGTGGCGCCGACCGACATCGGAAAGGTCAGCGCGTTGCCGAGGCCGTAGGCGAAAAACAGCTTTGCCGCCGACAGCCCGACATCGTCCTCGCGAATGCCGAGCACCTGTTTGGCGTAGGTCTCCGCGGTGGCGGCGAGACTGGCATGCAGATGCCGCACGCCCTTGGGCATGCCGGTCGAGCCCGACGAATACAGCCAGAATGCCGGCTCATCCGCATGGGTCGCCGCGGTTGCGAAGCTATCGCTTTCACCCGCGATCTCGTCGGACAATCGCATGTAGCCGTGGCCGTCCTTGCCGGCGACGATGACGTGGTCGAGGTCCGGCATCCGGCCGACGATGTCCTTCACGACCGGCAGCAGCGCTTCGGAGATGAACAGCACCCGCGCCCGGCAATCGGCCAGCACATAGGCATATTGATCCGCGGTCAGCAGCGTGTTGAGCGGCACCGGCACGATGCCGGCGCGAATCGCGCCGAGAAACACGATCGGGAAATCGATGGTGTCGAGCATGATCATCGCCACACGCTCTTCGCGGCGGACGCCGAGCCGGCGCAGCATGTTGGCGAGACGGCGGCTTTGCCGTTGCAACTCGCCGTAAGTCAGCTCGGAGACGGTGTCGGTGAAGGCGAGTTTCTCTACCCGCCCTTGGTCGACATTGCGGTCGAGCAGCCAGGTCACCGCATTGTAGGAGCCGGAGTCCCCGCTCATGCCGCGCTCTCCATGGCAAAACCTGTCACGACGCGCTCTCCCCAGTTTCAAGAATTATAATTCATAGAAAGGCACCACGCGCGCTTGCTGTCAATCCGTCTCGGCATTATGTTTCCGAACGCGCCGCATTGTCAGCCATTACCGAACTTGGGATATGACGGAAAACCTCGATCCCGAAACCAGCTTTCTCGAACAGCTCGGTCAGCGCGTCCGCACCATGCGCGCGCTGCGCGGCATGTCGCGCAAGGTTCTGGCAAAAGTCTCCGGCATTTCCGAACGCTATATCGCCCAGCTCGAAAGCGGCAAGGGCAACGTCTCGATCGTGCTGCTGCGCCGGGTGTCGAACGCGATGGGCGCGCATCTCGAAGACCTCATTCCCTCGGCCGAGCCGGCGCCGGACTGGCCGGTGATTCGCGACCTCGTGCGCAAGGCGACGCCGGCCCAGATCGCCCAGGCCAAAGACATTCTCGCCGGTCATGGCAACGGCGCTTCGCATCAGCGGATGTCGTTTGCCGGCATCGCCCTGATCGGCCTGCGCGGCGCCGGCAAGTCCACGCTCGGCAAGATGCTGGCGAAGCAAATCGGCTGGAGTTTTGTCGAGCTCAACAAGGAGATCGAGGCGCAGAACGGCTTGTCGGTCGCCGAAATCATCGCGCTCTACGGCCAGGAAGGGTTCCGGCGCATGGAGCAGGCCGCGCTCGGGCAATTGCTGGCGCTGCGCGAG
>DATCBO010000071.1:0-41159 GCA_036511795.1 Xanthobacteraceae bacterium | reverse complement strand
CGGCGGGAACTCGCCGCGCTAACAGCTCTCGATGTTAAGGACCTCGGCTATCCGGCTGGGCTCGAGGCGGAAAAACGCAAACCATTTTGGAGGGGCTGATCACACGATCGGAATGAGCGAAGGCGAAGTCATGGCAAACATACTCGGCTATGCCGCATCCTGCGCCGTGCTCGCCTCATTTCTCATGCGAACCATGGTGCCGCTGCGTCTGGTTGCGATTCTGAGTAATATCTTGTTCGCAGCATTTGGCTACTTGCAGAACATTCATCCCGTCTTCTTGCTGCACATGGTGCTGTTGCCGATCAACGCGTGGCGATTATTTGCCCTCCCCGAAGTGGTGAACGCCAGAGACCGGTCGCAATCACCTCCGGCAAAGCCGGTCGAATCAGGGACATACGCCTTGTGGCTTGTCGTAGGTTTGTTGGCAACCTGCGCAAGCCTCTTGGCCTATATGGTAGTCGCGAACCCGCGCCACGTCTGAGTGCCGTCGGTCGTGGCGGCTGCGTACCAGCACTTCTGCGTGTTGACGAATATTGCGCCGCGCTTCTATCCGATCGCGCTGGCGCCCGCTTGCGCGACTTCCTCGTCCTCATGCGATTGCACGCCGGACACGCCGATCGCGCCGACGCATTCGTTCTGAAACATGACCGGCACGCCGCCTTGCAGCAAAATGCCGGCCGGAAAGTTGAGAAACGCCGGTCGCTCCTTGATGCGGTCCTCAAAGAACTTGCTGGGCCGCCTGGTCATCGCCGAGGCGCGCGCCTTGCCCGCCGACACTTCCGCGGTAATGACGGACGCGCCGTCCATCCGCACAAAGCCGAGCAGGAAGCCGCCGTCGTCGACGATCGAAATAGCGACTGCCCACTTGCTCGCGGCGGCCTTGGCCTCGCACGCCGCCATCATTGTCTTGACGTCCGCCAAAGTCAGACTCTGCTTGGTTCGCATGAAGATCTCCTTGTTGGGGCGCGGCATCGTTCTGCCGCCCTGACGCGCGTGAAGGATGGGGGTGCTGGCCGCGTCACCTTAGCGAGAAGCGGATCGGCACCGTCAGACTGATTTCGGTCTCGGTCATACTCGGCGGAAACGCCGGCATTGGCTGTGCGCGCATGACCAGCGTCATCGCCTCGTCGTCGAGCGCGGCGTGGCCCGAACCCTTCGCGATGTGCCGTGACGTCACATGACCATTGCGGTCGATGCTGAAGGCGAGCAGCACGACGCCCTCTTCGCCACGCGAACGCGCTTCGCTCGGATAGCGCTTGGACTGCTGCAGCTTGCGAAATAGCCGGCTTTCCCAGGACGGCTCGATCCGAGGCGCGCCGCCCCTGACCGGGGCGGCGGTGACTGGCGCCGGCGGCCGCTGTTCTTCGACCTGCACCGGCGGCTTTTTCTCTTCCGGCAGCACGACGGTCGATGGCGCCGGCTCGGGCGGCGGTTGTTCCTCGACCTTGGGCTGCTCCGGCTGTTTTTCCGGCTGCACCGGCGTCGCTTTCTGCTCAACCATTTCCTCGGGCGCCGGCGCGACGTCGGCCTGCTTGGCGTCCGCGATGCTGTCGATTGGCGCAAGCTCAAGGGTGATGACAGATGAATCGTCGCCGATGCGGTCGGGCTGCGGCCACCACAAAAGCAATCCGGCGGCGATTGCCGCGTAGCCGCAAAGCACCGCTACGCCCGATATGACCCAGCGCCGCCGGGCGTGCGGATCGTCGTCGAGCCAGTGAAGTGCAAACGGTGTCATTGTGCGGTGCGTGCTTCGAGTCCAACCAGGGCGATTTTAAGGTAGCCAGCGCCGCGCAGATCGTTGAGCAGCCCCATGACATCCCCGTAGGGCACCGCACGATCGCCGCGCAAGAAAATGCGTTTATCTTTGTCGGAACCAGTCGCTCCGTCGAGCGCCGCTGGCAGCGCGCTGCGCGCCACCGGGTCATCGCCAAGCGTGATGCTGCCGTCCGCCTTGAGCGTCAGATAAATTGGCTTGTCCGGCCGCGGCTGCGGCTGCGCGGTGGAGGAGGGCAGATCGACCGGCGTGTCCACGGTGGCGAGCGGCGCCGCGACCATGAAGATGATCAGCAGCACCAGTATCACGTCGATGAACGGCGTGACGTTGATGTCGTGAACTTCGGTGAGTTCGTCCTCACCGTGATCGAGACGAATGGCCATGGCTACGTCGCTTACCTATTCCGCGGCCTGGGCGAGCGGCAGTCTGGCGCGGTCTAGATCACGGCTGACGAGCCGCATGACCTGCGCCGAGGCGTCGCCAAGCAGCGCGCGGTATTGCGCGGTCTGGCGCGCCAGCACGTTGTAGATCATCACCGCCGGAATGGCGGCGATCAATCCCATCGCGGTTGCCATCAGCGCCTGCGCGATGCCCGGCGCCACGACCGCAAGATTGGTGGTGTGCGCGTTCGAGATGCCGATGAAGCTGTTCATGATGCCCCACACTGTGCCGAACAACCCGACAAA
Organism: Xanthobacteraceae bacterium; assembly: GCA_036511795.1. GTDB lineage: Bacteria > Pseudomonadota > Alphaproteobacteria > Rhizobiales > Xanthobacteraceae > BOG-931. The sequence continues at coordinate 38,699 of DATCBO010000071.1, read as the reverse complement.
CGGCGCTGTCGAGCCGATGGTAGCCAATACACCGGTGCCACGCGACATCCTGCGGCTGAACGCCATTTCGAGCCGCTCGAGCTGCAAGGCGATGCGTTCCTTCAGTCCGTCGCCGCGCACATTGGCCGACAGCCGGATTTCCTGCGCGGCGGCCTGCATCAACTGTCCCGCCGCCGTGCCGCTCTTGCGCAGCTGCTCATGGGCGTAGGCCAGGGTTGGCGCATCGAGCAGCATTCGCACGTCGCGGCGCACTTGCAGGCGCGCTTTTGTTAATTCCCAGGTTTTGGCGAGCCATACCGTCCAGGTCACGAGCGAGGCGAAGGCAAGTCCGATCATCACCGCCTTGACGACCCAATCGGCGTCCAAAAACATGCGGGTGTAGGATAATTGCCGCGGCAACAGATCGCCGCCGATGGCGGGCTCGCCGGCAGCCCGCGGCGCAACGGCCGGCGCGGGTGGCGGCGGACTCGAAGCGGCCGCAGGCGCAGTGGTCGCCGGCTCAGGCGTTGCGGGTTGAACGGAAGGCGATGGCGCAGTGGCTGGGGCCGGCGACGTCGGTTGGTTGGCCGGTGTGGTTACACTTTGCGGCACTGGCTGTGTCGGAGCGGGCGCTGTGGCGCTCTGCGCCCATGCGGCGTGGGTACCCGGGTGCGCGAGCAGCAAAAGAACGACAAGCGCGCCGAGAGCATAAAGGCCCGTACGCGACGAACACCGCTGCAAATCCATCCGTCTTTTCCGTTGCGGACTCTGCATTTCCGATGACCCACCTCTCAGCTCGGCGTCCGAGTTCGATCTCGCACCGGGCGCCGCTGGTCGCTTACTTTGGAATGACTAAAAACTACAGTGTTTTCAGCTAGTTAGGCTATAGGCCAGAGCGCCGAGCGCGGTCAAGTTGAACTTGGCAAATCCGCGAGCCATCGCGTTGCAGTGCCGTTGCGGCAACTTCCAATATTCCGATCGGGAGAACGCGCCATGCGCGCGGCTTGATGAAGCGGAGAGTGGGGTCGAATTTCCAGCAGCGTACTGCCGGCAGCGGACTGCCGGGTACATGCCTGCCGCTTTGTCACCCTGCCAAGTGCAAGGCATTCCAATACAATATTGGCGCGTTTAGAAACGATTTAAACTAGTGCGAGATGGTACATTCGAATTATTCTAATTCGGTAATACTGCATAATAACTATTATATCTTGATCAAGAATACTTGTTGTTCTATAAGTCATTGATAACGCGGTACTTTTATACAATTCTAAACTGGGTTGGGGCGTCAATGTCAAACATCCTTGAGCGCGGACGACACGGCCGGGGCCCGCGCAACACAACGGCCACCGCGATCGCGCTAGTGCTCGCGCTCTCGGCAAGCGGGACGCTGCACGCGCAGCAGAGTACGCAACCGGCGCCACAGAACACACCTTCTGTTGCGCCGAGCGCCCCGCCGACCCAACCGAGCGCACCAACCACTCCGCCGAGCGTGGCTCCGGCCCAGCCGGGCGCGCCGTCCCTTGCGCCCGCGCCGCGTGCCGGAACGACGATGCCTGAAGTCGTCGTCTCCGCGCCCAAGCCGAAGCGCGCCGTCACCCGCTCCCGCCGCCGTGCCGGCGCGCGGGCGACCGCCACGGTTGCACAGCCTGCCGCGGGCGTCGCGGCGCAAGCCGCCGGCGTCGGTGGCAACGTCAATTCAACGGCACCGCTCGAACAGGCTCCGGCGTCTGATAAGACCGGCACCAAGCTCGCTGACCTGCCGCAAAGCGTGGTGGTCGTGCCGCGCACCGTGGTCACCGAACAGGGCGGTACCAATCTGAATGACGCCGTCCACAATGTCAGCGGCATCAACCTTGGTGGTTCGTCGAGCTACGGCTTTTTCGATCGCTTCACCATTCGTGGCATGGACGCGCGCATCTTCAGCGACCAGTTCCCCGACGGCGACCAGTTCAACGGTTTTCCGCATTCGATGAACGGCGTCCAATACATCGAAGTCTTGAAGGGGCCGGGCTCCGCCCTGTTCGGCAGCAGCACGCCGGGCGGCACCATCGATCTTATTCACTTCATGCCGTCGGCCGTGCCGGGTTACGGGATCAGCCAGCAGATCGGCTCGTTCGGCTCTTGGACGACAAGCGTCTACGCCACCGGTCCGACCAATGTTCCGGGCCTGACCTATCGGGTCGACGGCCTGTTCCAGCATTCCGACGGCTTCCGCGATCTCAAGAACGCGGATTACGAACTCCGTCCAGAGTTCAGCTGGAAGCACGACAATCATGTCACGACGGTCGCGGTCGACCTGCGTCACATTGAACGCACGCCCGACAGCTACGGCATCCTTTATTTCAACGGTGCGAGCCTCGCGGGCACGCCGCTGACCAATGTGCCGAACAGCGCGAAATATTCGACGCCGTTCAGCGAAGGTAACCAGGATTTCGAGCGGACCACGGTGTCGGATTCCTGGTGGATCGCCGACTACCTCACCGTCAATAACCGCTTCTCGTTCATGCACCGCAACGTCGATATTCTGCGCAATTCCGGCGGCGCCATTACGCTCGTCAACGGCGAATTCGCCATGACCAACCGCCAGCTCCGCGAGCAGACCGACAACGACTACGACGCCACGTACCAGTTCGAACCGGTGTGGAAATTCCGCACCGGCGGCATCAGCCATACGCTGCTGACCGGCGCGCAGGTCGAATGGCAGAGCATTGACGATAACCGCGCCACCGCAGCGCTGCCGAACATCGCCAACATCTTCGCCCCGGTGATCCCGGAGACTTCGACCAGCGGCCTCGCCTTCATGCGCACCGCGGCGCTCAGCGGCATGCAGGATCAGCTGCGCGCGCTGTATCTGAGTGCCTACGCGACCGACCAGATCGACGTCACCGATCAGTGGAAGGTACGTCTCGGGGCGCGGCAGGATCATTGGTATGAGCAATTGAACCCGGTTGCCTTCGTTCCAGGCCGCATTGAGCCGAACGGCAGCCCGCTCGAACCCGGCATAACCGACACTGAGATTGACACGCCGACCAGTTGGAGCGTCGGCACGCTCTACAAGATACTCCCAGGAGTGGCGCCATTTGTCGGCGCGTCGAAAAGCTACCTGACCAATTTCAATTCGGAATCCACGCAGAGCGGCGTCTTCGCGCCGGAATCGGGTCTCGAATACGAAGCCGGCGTCAAGTTCTCAACGCCGGACGGCCGCTTCGTGTTCACGCCGGCGGCGTTCGAGATTTTCCGTAACAACGTCTTCACTGAAAACACGACGACGAACACGATCGCCTTCAACGCGCAGACTTCGCGCGGTGTCGACGCCGATCTGCAAGTGACGGTCACGCCAGAATGGAAGATCCTGGCCAATGCGATTGCGCAGAAGGCGGTGTTGACGGGGGTCCCGCTCACGCCCTCGCAGGTCGGCAACCGGCCGGTCGGAGTTCCGGCCTATATCTTCAATCTGTGGTCGACCTACGACTTCTCGATCGCCGGCGTGCACGGCTTCCGGGCTGGCGCCGGGCTGTCCTACAACAGCAAGACCTACGCGAACACCGGCAACACGGCGTGGATTCCGGACTCGACCGTGGTCAATGCCATGTTCGGGTATTTCGGCACGCACTGGGACGCGCAGGTCGGGATCAAGAACATCACCAACGTCGAGTATTTCAGCATCGCGGAAAGCGCGGGCGGTTACGTTGGCGAGCCGCGCACCTATTACGCCAAGGCAAGCTGGCATTACTGAAAAAAGCAGCGGTCGGCCACCCCGGTGCGGCCGCGCTGGTAATGCGCGTCTCATCCTGCTGTATGATGCGGCTGTGCCCTGGGCGCGGCCGAGGCGAGGGGCACCTGCGGAGGGATGCCCATGGCGTTGCGGGCGCGTGTTGCGGGCGGCTTTTGCGCTTTCGCACTCTTGTTTGGGTTCGTCATGGCGCTTCCGGCCGCGCGCGCCGATGAGGTTGCCGATTTCTATCGCGGCAAACAGGTGGACCTCGTGGTCGGATTCGGCCCCGGCGGCGGCTATGACATCTATGCCCGGCTGCTGGCCCGTCACATCGGCAAATACATTCCTGGCAATCCGAACCTGGTGGTGCAGAACATGCCCGGCGCCGGCAGTCTGCGTGCGGCGAATTACATCTACACCGTTGCGCCGAAGGACGGCTCGACCTTCGGACTGTTCGCCCGCGACATGGCGCTGGTGGCGCTTCTCGGCGGCGATCGAAATGTGCAGTTCGATCCGAAGAAGTTCACTTGGCTGGGCTCGTCATCGAGCTACGCCAACGACGCGTATGTGCTGATGCTGCGCAAAGACGCGCCGGTGAAATCGATTGCCGATGCGCGCCGTCCTGGCGGCCCGCCGATGGTTCTGGGCGGTACCGCCGAAGGCTCGACCAGCGACGATATCCCGATTCTGCTGCGCGAACTGCTCGGTCTGCACATCAAGCTGATTGCCGGGTACCGCGACAGCGGCGTGTTGTTTCTCGCCATCGACCAGAACGAAGTCGAAGGCCGCACCGTCGGCCTTTCGTCGGTGCGCTCGGCGCATGCGCAATGGCTGGCGCCGAACAGTGATATGCGCGTGCTGCTGCAATTCGGGCGCGCGACCCGGTTGCCGGATTTTCCCGACGTGCCGACAGCGCGCGAACTTGCTCCCGACGCGCGCTCGCGGGCGCTGATCGCGCTTGCGGAGCTGCCATATCTGCTGTCGCGGCCATTCGCGGCGCCGCCCGGCCTGCCGGCGGCGCGCGCCAAGGCGCTGGAGGCAGCCTTTCTCGCCGTGCACAAAGACCCGGCATATCTGGCCGACGCCGCGAAGCTCAACGTCGATGTCAGCCCCGTCGGCGGCGACGCGGCACGTGCGGCGATCGGCCGTTTGGCGGCAACGCCGCCCGCATTGCGCGACGCGCTGAAGAAGCTTTTGGCAAAGAAGCAATAGCTTGAGCTAAGGTTTCTTCGTCGCGCTGTCGACGAAACCGGCGCCGCGTCGACCGCACCCGGCGCCAAAGGCAGTCGTGGATTGGCATACGTTGCGCCATTTGCGCGCCGGTCATCAGACGTGACGGTTTACAGCACATGATTCGTGTCGTCGAGCAGCACTTTGCCGAGCGGTCGTCCGGCTGCGGAGACCAGCACCAGCCCGCAAATGTCGGGAGCCTTTTGCGCGGACACGAGTGCGACCAGTCCGCCCACGCTGTGTCCAAGCACCCACACACAGGGCACGCAAGAGCGTGGCGAGCATGGGTAATCTCCTCCGGCCGCGTTCCGCGCGCGGTGGCGCTGAAACGCGGCATCACAAGGTGACAGCACGACCTATTCGCTGTTATGTCATGCCTGCTCGCGCGCGAGGTTCATTTGGAACAGCGATGCGGCGATTTTGCCAAGGGACTTTAGAAAAGTAGATTCCGCCCGCACGACAACAAGTGGAGGTCAACCCATGCATGACACGCCCGATCAGGTCCATTGGCATGAGCCGAAAGCGGGGGAGAACGCGGGCTTTGGCAAATTCATGCGCCAGCCGTTGCCTTACGACCGGTTCATGGAGGCCGAAGGCGTGCCGTGTTACCGCGGCATCGGCGTGCGCAAGGTGCAGGATCTGCCGCTGGTGCCGTGGAAGCGGCTCGGCGGCCGCGGCTCGTTCATCCAGCTGTTTGGCACCGAGGGTCTATGGGGCATGTATGTTGTCGAGGTGCCCGGTGCCGGCGCGCTTAACGTCGATCGGCACCTCTATGAAAAAGTCGTGCTTGTGGTCGAAGGCCGCGGCACCACCGAAGTCTGGCAGGAGGGGCAGGACAAGCGCCACGTGTTCGAATGGCAGAAGGGCTCGCTGTTCGCCATTCCGCTCAACGCGTTGCATCGTATCATCAATGCCGGCAGCGCCCCGGCGCTGCTGTTGTGCGGCACCACAGCGCCGAATGTTATGAACGTGCTCGACAATCTCGATTTCGTGTTCGACTGCCCCTACACATTCAGCGAGCGCTTTTCCGGCGCCGAAGATTTCTTCAAGCCGAACGACGATCTCGAGCCCGATCCGATCCGCGGGCTTGCGATGCGGCGCACCAATCTCATCCCCGATATCGTCAATTGCGACCTGCCGCTCGATAACCGCCGCTCGCCTGGCTACCGCCGCGTCGAGCCGGCGATGGCGCGCAACCGCTTCTATCTTTGGATCGGCCAGCACGAGACCGGCCGTTATTCCAAAGCGCATAAGCACGCGTCGGCCGCGGTGCTCGTTTGCGTCAAAGGCAAAGGCTACACCTATACTTGGCCGGAAGCGCTCGGCACCACGCCATGGCAGAACGGCAAGGCCGAGTTCATCAAGCGCCAGGATTACGAGCCGGTCGGGCTCGTCTCGGCCGCGCCAATGGCCGGCGATTGGTACCATCAGCATTTCGGCATCGGCAAAGAGGGCCTGCGCATCTCCGCGTGGCACGGGCCCAACAATCAGCGCGCGCGCAAGCCTGGTGTGCCCGGCGAACAGCTGATGGACTATGGCGCCATCGAGCTGAGTAAGGGTGGCAGCGCCATTGGCTATCACCAGGAGGATCCGGCGATCCGCGCCGAGTTCGACGCCACACTCAAGCGCGAAGGGCTGGAGAGCCGCATGAAGCCCGAATTCTACGAGCGCCCGCCGGCCGAAGGTGACGTGGTGATGGGCGACGTGATGTAGATATTCCCTCATCCTGAGGTGGCCGCGTAGCGGCCCTCGAAGGATGCGGCCCGAGCGTCCGGGCCGTCGCCCTTCGAGGCTCGCGGAGCCTGTCATCGGGCCGGCCACTTGGGCCGGACCCGTTGGCTCGCACCTCAGGGTGACGGTTCTTTGTTGAGGAACCCAGCAATGCCCTTTCAAGACTTCCGCCAGTTTCTCGATGTGCTGCGTCAGCACGGCGAGCTGATCGACATCAACCGCCCGGTCGCGCTCAACGACGTCGGCAAGGCGATGAAGCAGAGCTACGCGCGCAATGGGCCGGCGATCATGTTCAACAACAACGGCACCGATCATCCGCTCGTCGCCGGTGTCTATTCGAACCGCGACAAGGCGCTGCTCGCGTTCGAGGCGGACGAGGACACCATTCTCGACAAGGTCCTGCATGGGCTCGATCACCCGATTGCGCCCGTGACTGTCGCCGACGGCGCCGTCTGCCAGGAAGAAATCATTACCGGCGACGCCATCGACATTCGCAATTTCCCAGTGCCGCAATACAGCCCGAAGGACGGCGGGCCCTACATCACGCCCGGCATCGTGGTGTCGGAGGACCCGGAGACCGGCGTGCCCGACGTCGGCCATTACCGTTTTCTGATCCTCGGCAAGGACACGATGTCCTATTCGGCGCAGCCGTTCCACCGCTTCGGCAAGAATCTCGCCAAATGCAAAAAACTTGGCATCGTGCCGAAGGCGGCGCTGGTAATCGGCGTCGATCCGATCATCGCCTATACCTGCCAAGTGCAGGTGCCCGACACGACCGACGACTGGGCGCTGGCCGGGGGGTTACGCGGGGCGCCGATCGAACTCGTCAAATGCAAGACCTGCGACGTGAAGGTGCCGGCGACCGCCGAAGTGGTGATCGAATTCGAGGTCGACCTCAACACCACCGTGCTTGAAGGGCCGCTCGGCGAATATACCGGATATTACACGCGGCCGTCGCAGAAGCCGGTGGCGCGCATCACCGCGATCACCCACCGCAAGAAGCCGATTTTTCAGGGCCTGCTCACCGGCAAACCGGTGACCGAAAACCATATCCTCAAGCAGGTGCCGTTCGAGGCCTCGGTCCTGCGCATGCTGCAGCGCCAGTTTCCGACCATCAAGGCGGTGTCGGTGCGCGCCTCCGCGGGCGTGTCGTTCTATGTCGTCATCGCCATGGAGCCGCGCTTCGCTGGCGAGGCGCGGCAGGTGATCCTCTCCATGATGTCGAGCAACATACGGCCGAAATGGACAGTCATTGTCGACCCTGACATCAACGTGCATTCCTCGACCGAGGTGGAATGGGCAATGGCGTTTCGCGTCCAGCCCGCGCGGGACGTCATCACGGTCGATAACGTGCCGGCCGGCCCGTCCGATCCGTCGGTCGATCTCACCCGCGACCGCACCATGCGCACCGCGTCCATGATCGGCATCGACGCGACACGCCCGTTCGGCGAGAAGTTTTATGACGTCGCCGATGTGCCGGGCTGGGAGGAGTACAAGGTGCCGGAACTGGATGAGTGACGGGCTTACACCGGCGCCGCATCAATAAGCACGAACGCCACCACTGCCGTCTCGTTCGTGCGGTTGCTCCAGGCGTGATTGGTGCCGCGCTGGATGAGAACATCGCCGGCTTTGAGTAGCACTTCGCCATCATCCATCATGGCGTAGACTTCGCCGGATAAGACGATGGCGTAATCGATCGTCGCAGTCTTATGAAAACCGGCATGACGCGGATTGTTGTGATCGGTCGCTGCAGCGCGCCCGGAGCTGTCGTCGGGGAGAGCGCTTTCATGAGCGATGGCGGCAAGGCGCTCGGAGTCCGGCGGATATTCGATGACGCGCAGTACCGAGCCATGCTTCGGCGGGGCTAGCCGATGGCCGCGGGCTATCGCATCCGCGTTGCCGCCATTGTCGGCGGGCGTCGAGGCGGTCTCCCACAGTTCGTGTACGATGGCGCTGCCTTTGGTGCGCTGAAACACGTGCGGGGTAGGGGCATCGGTGATGAAGATCGATTTTCCGGCAGCGTTATGGCCGGTCACGACGCGGCGTATCTGTTTGGGCATTGTCGCTCTCTTTATCGTCCCGACCGCATGCGGGCGAGCAGCTCTGCGGTCGGATACGAGTCCGCCGGCAAGCCATATTTCATTTGTATGGCCTTGACCGCCTGCCGGCTTTTCAGACCCAAAAATCCGTCGATCTTGCCGACATCGTGACCGGAGCGAACGAGTAGCGTCTGCAACTCTTTGACTTGTTCGAAGGGCAGCGCTGGCGGCGGGTTGCCGCGATGCAACGGCGGTGCGCCGGTGATGCGTGTGGCCAAATACGCGGCGGTGGTGGAATAGACCAGAGAGTTATTCCACTGCAGATAGACCTGAAAGTTCGGATAGACCAGAAATGCCGGCCCGAGACGCCCCATCGGTAGCAGCAGCGATGCCGGCAGACTGTCATCAGGCAGCGGTCGGCCGTCGGCGAGCGTGACGCCCCAGGACGCCCATTTGGATCGCGGCAATTGAATGTCGAGGTCGGCCTGGTCCCACGGCAGCTGTGCCGGTACGTGCACCTCCGTCATCCATGGCTGGCCGCGCTTCCAGCCGAGCCCAACCAGGTAGCTGGCAGTGGAGCCGAGCACGTCGGGCACGTCGTGAATGAGATCGCGCTTGCCGTGGCTGTCAAAGTCCACGGCGTATTTGTTGTATTCGGACGGCATCATCTGTGTCTGCCCGAGTTCGCCGGCCCAGGAGCCTTGCATTTCGGCGGGCGTGAGATCGCCGCGCTGGATCAGGCGCAGCGCGTCGATGAGCTGCGGGCGAAACTTGTCGGCGCGGCGGCAATCGTAGGCGAGCGATGCAATCGAGCTGAGCGAGGGATATTTGCCTTGGTTGGCGCCGAAATCGCTTTCCAGCCCCCAGAACGAGCTGATGACTGCCGCCGGCACGCCGTATTGCTTGTCGATGCGCTCGAACACTGGCGCGTATTTTTTGATCCGCGTCTGGGCACCGCTGATGCGATAGGCGGCAGCCATGCGGCTCGAGAATTCCAGAAAAGTCTGTGTAAAGACGCGCTGGCCGTGATCGATGTTGATGATGCGCTGGTCATATTTCAGGTACGGTGCGGCCTCGGCGATGGCACGCTGCGAAACGCCCTGCGCCGCCGCTTCGTGCTCAAGCGCGGTGAGCCATGCTTCATACGAGCCTGAGGTGCGGCAAGGCACGGTCTGGGCGTGAGCGGGAACCGCGGACAGGGCTGCCAGCGCTGCCAGCGCCATTGCAGTGATGGCGAAACCGTTGCGTGCGAGTATCCCTCGAATGAGCTGTAGGGCCACCGTCGATCTCCGTGAATAGTTGATCATCCGCCTGCGCGGACGAGTTCAAAGGGGGGCGTCATGAGGCGGATTTCAAGTACCAGTCTAAAATTTCCTCGCCGTTCCAGAACACGACGCCTTCGTGACGGCGGGCGTAGTCGTATATCGCTTCAAGATATTTGATGCGATGCGGCTGGCCGCTGATATAGGCGTGGATGGCGAGCGGAAAAATTTTGGCGCGCCGTTCACCCTCGGCATAGAGCCGATCGAACTGATCGATGGCCCGCTGCAAAAGGTAATCGCTCTGGTGGTGCTGCACGATCATCATCGGGATGTCGTTGAGCTCCATCGTGTAGGGCAGCGTCACCAGCGGCCCCTTGGCGGTGCGGATCGTGGTCGGCTCGTCGTCATAGACCCAATCGCCGATATATTTGACGCCGGCTTCGGCCAGAATCTCGGGCGTCTGCAGCGTCTGCGTCAGCCCCGGACCGAGCCAGCCGACCGGGCGTTTGCCGCAAAAGCGCTCGATCACGTCGAGCGCGTGCGTGATCATCTTTTTCTGGTTCGGCTCGAGGTGAATGGGTCCTTGCTGGTAGGCGTGACCCATGAACTCCCAGCGATCGGTGCGGGCCTGTTCGGCGACGCGCGTATAGTCCTCGCAGACGCGCGCATTGATCGCGAGAGTCGGCCGAATGTTGAGGCGCTTGAATAGCTCGAAGAAGCGCCACACGCCGACCCGCATGCCGTATTCGTGCCAGCTCCAGTTGGGCACGTCGGGCAGTAGCGTCTGCCCGGCGGGCGGGCCCAGCACCTGGCGCGCCATCGGCTTGCCGATGTCCCAGACTTCGAGATTGACGATGGTCCAGAATACGAGACGCGCTCCGTCGGGCAGCTTGAGCGGCGGCCGGTCGACAATGGCTGAAAAGTCAGCGCGTTCGCGTGGTAGCATCAACTTGGCCGCGGCTTTCTTGCGGATCGTGCGTTTCTTCATGCCGCCCATCCCTCCCCCAAGGCGCGCGACCCAAGGCGCGCGACCATACTTTGGCCACCGCGAATCGACAACTTCTATCCGGTTTCGGTCGGGGTATTCGACCCGATCACAACCCCGTTAGCCTGCCTCCAACCGCATTGCAGTTCGCGGCGAATAGAGCATCTATGGAACCTAAGGGAGGGGGCGAGATTACCTTCCAGGCCGTCCATATTCGCCATTGATCGCGCACACTTACGGATTTTGCGATGCCAGCCGCCGCTTCCAAGCGTGTTCGCGTAGCCCCGTCGTCCCACCACACTCCGTCGATGGCGGCAAAAGAACAGGCGCCGAGCGACGACCCGGGACAATATTGGCTTAACGCCTATCGCACGGTTCGCGCCGAAACTGAGCGGCGCGCTGCCTTTCTGTCTGCCGAGGACCAGGTGGTCCAATCCATGCCGGATGCCAGCCCGACCAAATGGCATCGCGCGCACGTAACGTGGTTCTTTGAGGAGTTCTTGCTGCGCAAGCATGCGCCAAACTACGAACCCTTCGACGAGCGCTTCGCCTACCTGTTCAATTCGTATTACGTCTCGGCCGGCCCACGCTATGCGCGGCCGCAACGCGGCATGATCACGCGTCCTGACGCGGCGGAGGTGGCGGAATATCGGGAGCACGTCGATCGCGCCGTGGCAGGGTTGATCGAATCGACCAACGACTTGGCCTCCATTGCGCCTGTGATTGAAATCGGCCTGCACCACGAGCAGCAGCACCAGGAGCTTTTGCTCACCGACATCCTGCATGCGTTCTCGCTCAACACGACCCATCCGGCTTACGATCCGCATTGGCAATGGCCGGAGCGCAATACGAAAAGTGCCGCAGGCGGTGCAACGATTGCCGGCATTCATCGCATCGGCCATGACGGCGGCGGCTTCTTTTTCGACAACGAACGGCCCGCGCACCAGGTATTGCTGCAGCCGGTGAAAGTGTCGTCCGGGCTCGTCACCAACGGCGAATGGCTCGAATTCATGGCCGATGGTGGCTACACGACGCCAGCTCTTTGGCTGTCGGAAGGTATCGCTACCGTGGAGACGCAGGGCTGGAACGCGCCCGGCTATTGGCAGCACATCGACGGCGACTGGTATGCGATGACGCTCGCCGGTTTGCGCAAGGTTGAGCCGGAAAGACCGGTCTGCCATGTGAGCTACTACGAGGCCGACGCGTTTGCGCGCTGGGCCGGCAAGGATCTGCCAACGGAAGCAGAATGGGAGGTCGCGGCGCAGCAGCATGGCGCCCTCGACGATGCCTTCGGCGTCGTCTGGCAGTGGACCCGGAGCGCCTATTCACCCTATCCCGGTTATCGTGCCGCGCCGGGCGCGCTCGGCGAATATAACGGCAAGTTCATGATCAATCAGATGGTACTGCGCGGCTCCTCGCTGGCGACACCGCAGAACCATTACCGCCACAGCTATCGCAATTTCTTCTACCCGCCGGCGCGCTGGCAGTTTACCGGCCTGCGTCTCGCCGAATACCAGAGTTAGAGTCATCGCCATGAATGTAAGAAGCGTTTTTCGCGCATTTCACTCCACACCGGCGCGCGATGCCTTTCTCGCCGACGCGATCGCCGGTTTGACAGCCTCGCCGAAGAGCCTGTCGCCGAAATACTTTTATGATCTCGCCGGCTCGGCGCTGTTCGAGCGGATCACGCGTTTGCCGGAATATTATCCGACGCGCGCCGAGATCGGTATTCTCCAGGACAACGCGCCGGCGATTGCTTCGATGTTTCCGCCGGGTTCGGCGCTGATTGAATTCGGCAGTGGGTCGAGCCGCAAGGCGCGCATCTTGCTCAGCGCGGCGGCGACAATCGGATCCTACGTGCCGGTCGATATTTCGGGCGATTTTCTGCAGCAGGACTTGCGAGAGCTGCATCGCGACCTGCCTCATCTTCTGGTGTATCCGCTGGTCGAGGATTTCACCCAGCCGTTCCAGATTCCGGCTCGCCTCGCCGCGTTGCCCCGCGTCGGCTTCTTTCCCGGCTCGACCATCGGCAATTTCGAGCCGCAGGACGCAAAGCGCTTCCTCCGCCATATCGGCACGGTGCTTGGCGCCGGTGCGCTGCTTATTGTCGGTATCGACCTGATCAAGGACGAGGCGGCCCTCAATCGTGCTTATAACGACGCCGAAGGCGTGACCGCAAAATTCAATCTCAATCTCCTGGTGCGCATGAACCGTGAGCTTAACGCCGATTTCGATCTTGCGGCGTTCGAGCACAAAGCGTTCTTTAATCGAGATCTGCATCGCATCGAGATGCATCTTGTGAGCACACGGCGGCAGACGGTGCATATCGACGGCGCGGCCATCGACTTTGCGGCCGGCGAAACCATTCACACCGAAAGCAGCTACAAATACACGGTGGAGTCATTTCGAGCCATGGCGCGGGACAGTGGCTGGTCGCCGATCAGGGTGTTCACGGATGGTCTATTCTGTGTGCACGCACTGCGGATGACCGATAGCTCCGGCCGGACAACAGCATAGCGTCTGTGCTATCTGTCCTCCGTCATTTGTGCTTTGTCGTTCGACCATGCCCATCTGCGAAGCCGATCCCTGGCGCCTGCAATATTTTGCGCACGTCAAGACTGCGGCCAATATTCCGACCGAAGACTCCGATGCCTGGCAATGGAATCCGGCACATCGTTGGGTCTATGACAAGCTCGCGATCGCCTTGTCGCAGCGTCTTGACGCCGGCCCGCACGGCACGACGCCGCCGCATTTTCCGGTGTTTTCCAAGCCGATCGTGAACCTCAAAGGCATGGGGGTCGGCAGCCGCGTTCTGCAAACGGCCGAAGACTACGAGCGGCATTACGCGCCCGGCCACTTCTGGATGACGCTGCTTGACGGCCGTCACGTTTCGACCGACGTCGCCGTGGTCGAGGGTGCGCCATGCTGGTGGCGTCACGTCACCGGAAAGCCAGCAGGCGAGGGTACGTTCGATTACTGGATTGTGCACGCCGAGCCCGATGCAGAGATCGAGCAGCGTTGCGGCGCTTGGATCGAAAACAATCTTGCCGGCTATAACGGCATACTCAACCTTGAAACGATCGGCGGCACGATCATCGAGGCGCATCTACGCTTCGCCGATCAATGGCCCGACCTTTATGGGTCGGGCTGGGTTGATGCCCTTGTCGGACTCTACGAGAGCCGCACATGGGATTTTTACGATGAGGACCGCAGCGAAGGCTACAGCGTGGTGCTGTTCGGGCCGCCTGGTCGCGCCTGGCAGCATCCGCCGCCGGCGCTGTTGCAAGAAATAAGGCGCATGCCGGGCGTTACCAGCGTGCAGATCACCTTCCACGAGGATCGCGCGCCGGAGCGCCACGCCATGCCGCCCGGCGGTTTTCGGCTGGCCGTTGTCAATGGTTACGATCTCGACGGAACGCTCGCCGCGCGGGAGCGGCTTAGGCAATATTTCGGCGTCGCGGTGTGCTGATATCGGTTTGCGCAAGAGCGACAGCGGACGCCGGTAGAACCGCCGCCATGCGTCCGTTATAGTCTCGCATCGGGGATCGTTCATTTGATCAAGGCGCGTAACGGGAACACGCGGGGCGCTTGCAGGGGCAGGGCAGCCGCATGCCTGTGCAAGGCGCTGTGTGCTGCTGTGGCGCTCTTTGCTCTCACGGCCGCGCCGGCGTCGGCTCAGGAGCAGGTTAAGATCGGCATCGGTTATGGGCTTGCCTTCCTGCCGGACTACATCTGCCAGGATCTGAAACTGGTCGAGAAGTATGCCAGGACGCTGCATCTCGACGTCAAGGCGAGCTATGAGCGTTTTCAGGGTGCGGGACCAATGCAAGACGCGCTTGCATCTGGCAGCATCGACATGGCGCCGTTTGGCGCGGCGCCGCTGCTGCTTGCGTGGGAGAAAACGAAAAACACGCCGCGGCAGATCGTTGTCGTGTCAGGAATTTCCACCTTGCCCGTGGTTTTGCTCAGCGATCGGGCAGAGGTGCACTCGATTGCCGACCTGCGCGCTGCGGATCGGATTGCCATGCCGACGCTTACCGCGCCGCAGATGTATTTTCTCGACATGCAGTCGCAAAAGACATTTGGCAAATACGATAAACTGCGGCGTCAGGTGGTCATGTTGTCGCCGGCGGATGCAGTCGCAGCGCTGCTCTCCGGCACGGGACAAGTGACAGCGGCTTTCGCGTCGCCGCCCTACACGGAAATAGCGCTGAAGGATGAAGCTATTCATCCCATTTTGCGCTCGGAGGATGTGATAGGCGGGAAGGCGTCATTTCTTCTCATGGGTGCGATGTCCACCTATGTGACTGTGCATCCGAAAATCCCTGAGGTCATCGACAAGGCGATGGATGAGGCGGCGCGCATTATCCGCGACGATCCGCGCCGCGCGGCACAAATCTATCTGGCGCACGAGCCCTCGAAGGCGCTCGACGCCGCCGAAGTCGATGCCGTGCTCCGGGACAACAAGGACGAATTCGGCAGCGCGATCGAGGGTATCCAGGCTTTCGCCGACTTTCTGTCGTGGCGCGGGGCATTGAAAACGCCGCCGAAGAGCTGGAAGGATATCGTTGCCCCGGCGCTGTTGAATTCTCCGAGCACGTAGTAACCACGTTGATGGTAACTCAGCCTGCGCATGGCAGGCCGGTGGCGGCATTAGCTTGACGCTCGCGCAGCCGAACGCGACAATCGGCCGCAAATCATAATCGAGCCGAAATCCGCCGGCCGTTCGTGGGAGGGTGTCCATGCCGAAGCGCCGCCAAGAGGCCGATTCCAGCCGTCGTAATTTCCTAAAGGGCGCCGGCCTCGTCGGCGCTGCCGCAGCGGTCGCGCCTCCTGTCGCCGCCGGCGCGATGCCGGCTGCGCCGTTGAGCAAAGCCAAGGCGGCGCTGCCGGGCCCGCGGCAGATCGCGGCCGAAACCATGCCGCCAGCGTCCGATCCGGTGAATCAGACGTCAAGCGGCGGCGACTATATGGTCGACGTCATCAAGACGCTCGACATCGATTACATGGCGATCAATTGCGCGTCGAGTTACCGCGGCCTGCACGAAGCGGTCGTCAACCACGGCGGCAACACCAAGCCCGAGATCATCACCTGCGTGCACGAGGACATCGCTGTCCACATTTCACAGGGCTATGCCAAGATGGCGGGCAAGCCGATTGCCATGGCGTGCCACGGCGTGGTCGGTCTGCAGCACGCCACCATGGCGATGTACAACGCGTGGTGCGATCGCGTGCCGGTCATCGTGTTCGGCGGCAATATCATGGAAGCCGATAAGCGCGCACCGGGCGCCGAATGGCTGCATGCTGGCGTCGATATCGGTCAATTGGTGCGAGAGTTCACCAAGTGGGACGACCAGCCCGCCTCGCTGCAGCATTTCGGCGAGTCCATGGTGCGCGCCTACAAGATCGCCACCACGCCGCCGATGGGGCCGGTGTTCCTCGCGCTCGACGGCGAGCTGCAAGAAAACCCGATCCGCGACCGTGGCAGCCTGCGCATCCCCAAGTATGAACCCGTGATTCCGCCAGTGGGCGATTCGGCGGCGATCGTCGAAGCCGCCAAGATGCTGGTTGCGGCCAAGAATCCGCTGATCGTCTGCGATCGCGTCGCGCGCACGCCCGCGGGCATGAAAAACCTCGTCGAATTCGCCGAGGCGCTGCAATGTCCGGTGATCGACAATTACGGCCGCATGAACTTCCCGTCGCGGCATCCGCTCAATCAGAGCTTCCGCCGGGCGCTGATCGGCCAGGCCGATGTCATTCTCGCCATCGAGATGAACGATCTGTGGGGCACGCTGACGCATTTCCGCGACCGCATCGACCGGACTTCGCATCCCGCGACCAAGCCCGGCGCCAAGATCATCACGCTCGGCATGCGCGACCTCTATCTGAAATCGAACTATCAGGATTTCGGCCGCTGGCAGGATGTCGATCTCGACATCGCGGGCGACGGCGAGGCGTCGCTGCCGGAACTGACCGAGGCAGTGCGGCGCCTGACCGACCCGGCGCAAAAGGCGGCGTTCGACGAGCGCGGCAAAAAACTCGCGACCGCGCATCAGGCGATGGTCGAGCGATCAAAAGTCGACGCGACCATCGGCTGGGACGCGAGCCCGATCACCACGGCGCGGATGTGCGCCGAAGTCTATAACCAGATCAAGGACGAGGATTGGTCGGTCGTCGGCACCGCGATCCGGCTGTCATGGATGCACCGGCTGTGGGACATCAAGAAACCGTACCAGTGGAACGGCGGATCCGGGGGCGCCGGTGTCGGCTACAATCTGCCGGCCTCGATCGGTGCGGCGCTCGCCAACAAGAAGCATGGCCGCTTTACAGTCGCCTTCGGCGGCGACGGCGATTTCATGTTCAATCCCGGTGCGCTGTGGACGGCCGCGCACCACGAGATCCCGATCCTCTACATCGTCCACAACAACCGCGCCTACCATCAGGAATACATGTACCTGACGGCCATGGCGGCGCGTCACGGCCGCGGCGTCGACCGCATGGATATCGGCACCACGCTCAAGGACCCCAACATTGACTACGCCACGATCGCGCGCGGCATGGGGGCCCACGGCGAAGGTCCGATCACCGATCCGAACGATCTCGCGGCGGCGCTCAAGCGCGCTATTGCCGTGGTCAAGGCAGGCGGGCCGGCCGTCATCGATGTCGTGACCGATCCGCGTTGAGGAGCAGCGTTATGCATAAATTCAAAGGTGTTGCCGTCGCAACGGTTGCCGCGGTCGTGCTTGGCCTTGGGGCGCAGTCGGCGCGAGCCCAGGACGCGCCGCAGGGCGATGCGGCCAACGGCAAGCGCATCTTTCTCAAAGAGGCTTGCTTCACCTGCCACGGCCGCGTTGGCCAGGGCGGGGCCTACAACGGCCCGGCGCCGATCCTCGCCCATACCGGCCTGCCGTTCGACGCCTTCAAAGGTCAGGTCCGCAACCCGATAAACGACATGCCGGCCTATTCGAGCGCCGTGCTGTCGGACAAGGACATTGCCGACATCTACGTCTTCGTGCATGGGCTGCCAGGGCCAAGTTCGCCGAAGAATTTTCCCATCCTGAACAATTAAGGCGAATCGATTTCCCGGAAATCGCGAAACTCCCGCGGCGACAGCGGGCCGCCGATGACCTATGCGGCGCGATCTTGCTCGCCTATCTTGAGGCCCGGTATCCGCGTGCCGGGACCAACGTAATCGCGGGAGGACGATGTGACCGACGTCATCACGATTTGCGGTAGCCTGCGCAAAGGCTCGTTCAACCGCATCGTCATGAATGTGCTGCCCGGCCTCGCGCCCGAGGGCATGCAGATCAAGGAGGCGCCGCCGATCTCCGAATTTCCGCTGTACAATGCCGATATCCAGAACTCGACTGGATTTCCGGCTTCGGTGCACGCGTTGGTTGACGCGATCCGCGCCGCCGATGGGGTGATCTTCAACACGCCGGAATATAATTTCGGCATTCCGGCGCCGCTGAAGAACGCACTTGACTGGGTGTCGCGGGTGCCTAACCAGCCGTTTGTCGGCAAGCCGATCGCAATCCAATCGGCTTCGCCGGGCCCACTCGGCGGCGCCCGTGTGCAATACGATCTGCGCAGGGCGATGGTGTTTCTCGACGCGCTCACGCTCAACAAGCCGGAAATCTTCATCGGCAATTGCGCGCAGCGTATCGACGAAAAGACCGGAAAAATTACCGACGAGCAGACCATCGGCTTCATCAAGCAGCAGCTCGCTGCGTTCGCCAAATTTATCGCCAGCTACGGCGGCAAACGTTAATCCGAAGGGGAGGGAAAAGTCAGTGTCCGACAATCAACTCAACGTCATTGTGATCTGCGGCAGCCTGCGCAAGGCATCGTATAACGCGGCGTTGGCGCGCACGCTGCCGGCGCTGGCGCCGCCCGGCATGGCGGTCAAAGCCGCGCCCGGCTGGGACAAAATGGCCGTCTACAATCACGATCTGCACGCCGACGGAAAATTCCCGGCTGAGGTGACCGCCTGGGGAGATGCGATCCACTCAGCCGACGGCGTGATCATCGTCTCGCCGGAATACAACTGGAGTATTCCGGGCGGGTTGAAGAACGCCATCGATTGGGTCTCCCGCTTCAAAGAGGTGCCGTTCAAGGAAAAGCCGGTAGCGCTGCAGTCGTGCGCCGGCGGGGCGCTTGGCGGCTCGCGCATGCAGTATCATTTGCGGCAGAGTCTGACCGCGATCGACGCACTCATCTTCGGCAAGCCGGAGATTTTCGTCTCCTTCTCGGCGAAGAAATTCGATGAGAAGACGCTTGAACTGACCGATCAGCCGACGGTCGACATCGTCAAGCAGCAGCTCGCCAGTTTCGAGAAATTCATCCGGCGGATGAACGGGAGAAAATAGATGGCACGGCTCGACAAGCGCGTGGCGCTGCTCACCGGCGGCGCGAAGGGCATCGGCCGGCATTACGCCAAGAAGCTGGCCGCCGAGGGTGCGCGCCTGATGATCGCCGACATTGCCGATGGCCAGGATTTGGCCGGCGAGATCGCGCGCGAGCACGGCGCCAATTCGGTCGCCAGCGCCATCGCAGACGTGAGCGACGAGGGCGCGGTGAAGAAGCTCGTTGCCGACACGGTCGACCGCTTCGGCAAGATCGACATCCTGGTCAACAATGCTGCTTTGTTCGCGCCGTTGCGGGAGCAGAAAGTCCTCGATATCGACGTCGAGCTGTGGGATCGCGTCATGGCGATCAATATTCGCGGTGTGTTTCTTATGACGAAGCACGTCGCGCCGCACATGATCGCGCAGAAATACGGCAAAATCATCAATATCACCTCAGGCACTGTCGCCCGCGGTATCCCGAATTTTTCGCACTATGTAACGTCAAAGGGCGCGGTGACGGCGTTCACCCGCTCGATTTCCCGCGAACTCGGCGAGTACAACATCTGCGTCAACTCGCTGGCGCCGGGGTTCACGCTGTCCGAGAGCGTGATCAGCGAAAACCCCAACCATCTCGCTCATTCACAGGCGCCGTCGCTCGTGCGCCGCGCCATCAAGCGCGACGAATATCCGGAAGACCTGTTGGGCGCGCTGGCGTTTCTCGCCTCCGCCGAGAGTGATTTCATCACCGGACAGACCATCGCGGTCGACGGCGGGGCGAATAACACCTGAGACGGTTAGTTGGCGCGGTACAATCCGGCATGCGCCTAGCCCTTAAAAGGCATCCAGACACACGCTGCGACGCGGTAACCGCGATCGGCGTGGACGTGGCGCGGCCGCGGACGGGCGCGCTGGTTTTGTCCTATGAAGCGACCGGCAATATTGGCGGCCTGCACTTGCCATTAGTCACCGCCCCAACGCGCGCCGACGAACTGTGGCGCGACACCTGTTTCGAGGTGTTCATCCGTCCCGCGGTGGCAGCGAGCTATTTCGAATTCAACTTTGCGCCATCGACCCGGTGGGCGGCCTACCGCTTCGACGATTATCGCAGCAGTATGCACACAGCCGAGGTCGGCGCGCCGCGCGTCGAGATAGAATCGTCCCCTGGGCTTTTCACGCTGCGGGCCGCTCTTGAGCTGGAGTCCTTCCCGCTCGACCCATGGCGGTTAGGGCTATCGGCCGTGATCGAGGAAAGCAGCGGCCGCTTGTCCTATTGGGCGCTGGCGCATCCGTCCGGCAAGCCGGATTTCCATCATGCCGATTGCTTTGCGTGCGAAATTTGACGAGCGTACGGGTCATGCAATTCGGCATCGACCGCCTCATCGCCGATCCCGCGCTGCGGGTACCGCTCGCGGGCAAGCGCATTGCCTTGCTGGCGCATCCGGCGTCGGTCACCGCGGACCTGACGCATTCGCTCGATGCGCTCGCCGCGAGCGGCGGCGTCAATGCCGCATTTGGTCCGCAGCACGGTCTGCGCGGTGACAAACAGGACAACATGATCGAGTCGCCGGATTTTCTTGATCCGGCGCACGGCATTCCGGTGTTCAGTCTGTACGGCGAAGTGCGTCGGCCGACGGCGGCCATGCTCGATACGTTCGATATCATCCTGGTCGATCTGCAGGACTTGGGCTGCCGCATCTACACGTTCATCACTACGCTCCGGTATGTGCTCGAAGCCGCCGCCCAGCACGGCAAGGCGGTGTGGGTATTGGACCGGCCCAATCCGGTCGGGCGTCCAGCCGAGGGATTGCGACTGCGCGAGGGCTGGGAAAGCTTTGTCGGCGCCGGGCCGTTGCCGATGCGGCATGGGCTGACGGTCGGCGAATTGGGCGCCTGGTTCGTGAAAACGCGGAAGCTGGATGTGGAGTATCGCATCGTCACCATGCAGGGCTGGCAACCTGACGCGGCACCGGGTTTCGGCTGGCCGTTGGGCGAACGCACTTGGATCAACCCAAGCCCGAACGCGCCTAACCTTTGGATGGCGCGCGCCTATGCGGGGACGGTCATGGTCGAGGGCACGACGCTGTCGGAGGGGCGCGGCACCACCCGGCCGCTCGAATTGTTTGGTGCGCCTGATCTGCAGGCGGACCGGATCCTGTCCGAGATGCGCCGTCTGGCGCCGCACTGGCTTGAGGGCTGCCGCCTGCGCGAATGCTGGTTTGAGCCGACCTTCCATAAACATGCCGGCGCACTGTGCAACGGCATTCAAATCCACACCGAAGGTCCGGGCTACGACCACGCCGCGTTTCGGCCGTGGCGCATCGTGGCGCTGGCGCTAAAGGCCATCCGCCGTCTTCAGCCGGGCTATCCGCTGTGGCGCGATTTTGCCTACGAGTACGAGCATGGCAAGCTCGCGATCGACGTCATCAACGGGGGGCCATTGCTGCGCGAGTGGGTCGACGATCCGGCCGCAACGCCGGCCGACCTCGATGCGCTGGCGCTGCCGGACGAGGAAGCCTGGCGGAGCGAGCGGCAGGACTATTTCCGCTACTGAAACACGTTCCGCTACTGAAATACGGCCATTTCGGCTGTGGCGGCAGCCCACGCTGAGCGGTAAGATGGCGCGCTATCGAGATAGCGGGGGGAGTGCCATGCTCAGCCGTCGCGACTTGATTGTGCTCTCAGCCGTCCAGACTGTCATGCCCGAACTCTTCATGAGCGAAGGGCGAGCGGAAAGTTATCCAACCAAAGCGGTGCGCATCATCGTGCCGGTCGCAGCCGGCGGACCGACCGACATTGTTGCGCGCACGCTCGCCGACAAGCTGTCGGCGATGTGGAAGCAGCAGGTGTTCATTGAGAACAAGCCGGGCGCCGGCAACAATCTCGGCTGCGAATATGTCGCGCGCTCGGATCCCGACGGCTACACCGTACTATTCGATCCCGGCGCCATGGCGTCGAACACGAGCCTCTACGGCAAGCTCACCTACGACGCCGTGAAGGACTTCGCGCCGGTGTCGATGGTGGCGCTGGTCGATTATTTCGTATTCGTGCCGAACTCCTCACCGGCGCACACGCTCAAGGAGTTCATCGACTACGTCAAAAGCCGCCCCGGCAAGCTGACGATGGCGTCGCCCGGCACTGGCAGCGCGCCGTATCTGGCCGAAATGAGTTTCCTGCAGATGGCCGGCCTGAAGATGACGCACGTCCCGTATCGCGGTGCGGCGCCAGCCTTCACCGATCTGATTCCGGGCCGCGTGGATTGCTATTTCGGCAGCGGCACGCTGCTGTCGTATTCGCATTCCGGTCAGGTGCGCGTGATCGCGGTGACGGGGGCCAAGCGCAATCCAGCGGCACCGAACGTGCCCACCGTTGGCGAGACTGTGCCCGGTTACGCGGTGACCGGCTTGCAGGCGTTATTTGTTCCGGCGAAGACGCCGCCTGAGATCGTGCGCAAGATGAGCGCCGATACCAATACGGCGCTGGCCGATCCGGCGATCCAGAAGAAACTCGTGGACGCGGGTTACGTGGCCGGCGGCTCGACGCCCGAGGAGCTAGAGCAACGGCTCAAGGCCGATATCGCGCGCTGGAGCGTCGTCATCAAATCGCTCGGCATCAAGCTCGATTAGATTTCGGCGCGATCATACGTTCGGGGGCGGCGACTTTCGATCCGGCGAAATTGGACTCATCAGGCCCACGGCAATCCCGTCGGGGTCTTCGATGATCGCGTAGCGGGCGCCCCAAAACGCATCGACGGGTTCCTGCAAACCGCGATATCCCGCAGTGATCATGTCGCGGAAAACGTCATCGACAGCCGCGCGGGTGGGCACGCTAAATCCGACGACCACGCGGCCTCTCAAGTCGGTTCGGTTCTTCCAGCCGCTGTTCCAACGTTGGGCGAATGCGGTGGAGTCGAGATCGAAATCGATCGCTTGATCCGCTGTCCGGTCGCCGGCGCTGACATGATGTGCACCTGTCGGCGTGCGCCAGACCGCAGCGTCGGGAATTTCCACACCAAGCCTGCGGTAGAACGCAAGCGATGCGTCCATATCGCCACAAACGAGGTTTATCTGGTCGAGGGTTGGCTTGCTCATGGGCATTCCTATTCGGCGGCTTGGGTCACAAGGCTGACGCGGCGGCAATCGTCCGCCGCCGCACAGGCTTGCAACGTCGTAGGCTCAGCCCCGGTTCGGCTTGCCCGCGAACCCGCTGCCGTGGCCTGCCTCGTGGGCGGCCCAGCCGCCAGCGACGCGGCCGCTGAACACTGACGGACCCAGCATGGTGCCTTCCAACCCGGCACGGCCGTTAATGTGGCCGCCGGCCATGCCGCACAGCTCGCCCGCCGCGTAAAGACCTGCGATCGGCTCGAAATGCTTGTCGAGCACGCGGCATTGCAGGTCGGTTTTTACACCGCCGAAATTCTTGCGCGCCAGCGGAAATATCTGCACGGCGTAATAGGGCGGGGTGTCGAACGCCTTGGACGATTGCAGCGGCTTGCCGAACTCGGGCTCGGTTTCGAGTTTCTGTGCGCAGGCCTTGTTGTAGCGTTCGACGGTGCTCAGAAACGCCGCTTGATCGACGCGCATCTTGTTGGCGAGATCGGCGAGCGTGTCGGCTTTACGAATGAAGGGCGAGGAGTTGAGCAGCTCAAGGACCTTGTTCCGCGCGACCTTATCGCCGTCGCGGTAGTACGGATCGGCGATCTCCATGGTGGTGGTCATCGGCGTATCCATGATCGCCCAGGCGTGCCGCGGGCTTTGCGCCATCAGCGCGGGAGTCGCCGAGTTGCCCCCCGAGCGCGCTTCATTGTGGAACCGGCGGCCCTGCTGATTGACCCAGATGTTGCCGGGCACGAGGCGGAAAACCAAGCCGCGACGCTGCGCGGGATCGCGGTAGTCGGGGGTGGCGTACACGTAGAACCAGATGTGATCCATGTGGGTGAGATAGCCGCCGGCCTTCTGCACCATCTTATGACCGATGCCGGTGGAATTGCGCCCCGAACCTTCCAGGATCATGTCGTTGCCCAGCGCTGGATTGAACTCCATCACCATGTCGCGATTCGAGTTGAAACCGCCGGTCGTCATCACGACCGTCTTGCTTTTCACCGACACCGGCTCGCCAGTCTTGGTGTTGCGCCCTTCAAAGCCGGTGATGCTGCCGTTGGCGCGCGTGAGCGCCGTGATCTCGGTGTCGGTGACGATCTCGCCGCCTTTCTGACGGAAGCTGTCGATCAGATGCGTCATCAGGCCGAGGCCGTTGCGGTCGCTTCGCGTCCAGCGCACCACCGTGTTGCCTTCCTGCTCCTTCAGATCGGACCATTGGGCACCGAGGCTCTCGGCCCAGTAATAGAGATCGTGCAGACTGTGCTCGATGTAATAGCGTGCCCACACCTCGTCGACCGACGGGCCGCCCCACGCCATCCAGTCGTTGAACGCCAGATCCGGCGTGTCTTCGATGCCATGCTGTTTCTGCAACGGCGAGCCGACGATCAGACAGCCGCCGCCCGAAATGATGGCAGCGCCGCCCGGTCCGGAGTCCTTCTCGAATGTGATCGCGCGCGCACCAGCGTCGCGCGCCTCAATGCCGGCGGCAATGCCGGCGCCGCCGCCACCGACGATGGCAACATCAGTCTCGTAATGTTTGGCGTCCGGCATCGGTCAAGTGTCCTTCTATCGACAGCACGTGATTTCACACGAGCGCGCGGGGCGCTGCAAGACCTGGGCTCGCAAGCAGCCGCAACGGCGTGCGCCCGCGACGCATTGTCGAGCGCGCCGGCGGATCGCGACGGGCCGCTCTCAGGAGCCGCGACAATCTGCGCCTGCAAGGAAGACATGCCGTGTTCACGCAGGGCTTGGCCTCGATCTTGCACCGCCCGGTCGTCCATCACCGGCTTGCAGGAGCGAACTGAAAAATGAGAATAGGGCGCAGACGGTTCCTTCAGGGAACAACCGCGGGATTAGTCAGCCTCGCCGCGCCGCATATTGTCCGCGCGCAATCGGAAGCCGAGACGCTCAGTCTGATATCGGAGTCCGGTGCCAACGGCGTCGATCCCCATGTCCCGGGCGCAAATCGGGGGACTTACGAGGTGGCCTGGAATTGCTACGACCGGTTGTTGTCGCTGAAAATCGAGAAGGACGAAAACGGCGTCAATCATGCAAATGCCACCAAGCCTGCGCCCGAACTCGCCGAGGAATGGAACGATAGCGGCCATTCCCTGACATTCCGCCTGCGCAAGAACGCGACCTTTCATGACGGCGCGCCGGTCACCGCCAAGGACGTGAAATGGTCGATCGATCGCGCTATCGGCGCCGGTGGCAATCCCAAATTTCAGATGAGCGTCGCGTCAATTACCAAACCGGAGCAGAGCGTCGTTGTCGACGACCATACCTTCCGTCTCGATTACGATCGTTACGACCGCCAAATGCTGCCTAATTTGGCTTTCTGCGTGCCGAATATTCTCAATTCCGAGCTGATCAGGAAGCACGTGACGGCGACCGATCCCTGGGGATTTGAATGGTCGAAGAACAATCTTGCCGGCGGCGGGGCTTATACCATCGCCCACCGCACGCCGGATGCGATTGCGTACGTTCGCTTCGACGGCTGGAAATCCGGCCCGCTGCCGAAAATGAAGCACGTGGTCTGGCGCATAGTGCCTTCCTCTGAAACGCGACGAGCTCTTCTTGAACGCGCCAGCGTCGACGTTTCCAACGACTTTCCGCCCGCCGACATTGTTGAAATGAAGCGCGAAGGCAAGCTCAAGGTTTATGAGACGCCAATCGACAACGCGGTGCAGTTCATCACCATGAACGACAAAATGCCGCCGTTCGACAACGTCAAGGTGCGGCGTGCGATTGCTTACGCGATCCCTTACCAGAAGATCATGGATGTGGCGCTTTACGGCCAGGCGCGACCGCTGTTCGGCGGATCGGGGGAGATCAGGCAAGCCTCGTGGCCGCAGCCGTCGCCTTACAATACGGATATCGCAAAGGCGAAAGCACTGCTTACGGAGGCTGGACTGGCCAATGGCTTCGAAACCTCCTTTGCGTACGATGCCAGCGCTGCCAGCATCATCGAGCCGATGAGCGTGCTGCTCCAGGAAAGCCTGGGCAAGATCGGCGTCAAGGTAACGCTCGACAAGATCGCCGGCGCTAATTGGCGGGCAAACTTCGCCAGCAGGAAGCTGCCGTTCCTCACCAACCTGTTTGCCGGTTGGCTCAATTATCCGAATTATTATTTCGAGATGGCGCTCGGAAAGACGTCGATTTTCAACTCCGGCGACTACAACAATGTGCCAGTGATGGCGATGGTTCAGCAATCGCGTTTCGAGCGCGACCCGGCCAAATACGACGCAATGGTCAAGGACTACATCAAGGCCATTTTCGACGATGCGGTCAACGTCCCGATTTATCAGCCGTCGGCATACGTCGCCACCCGGAAGGATATCAGCGGCTACGTCTATTGGTTCCACAGACAGATGGATTACCGCTCCATGGTGAAGGCGTAACCTATAAAGGCGGCGGCGCCGTCACGATGGCCGGCGCCGCCCAACCAGATTCGACCCTGCCCGTGTTACTCCGCCGCCACCGCCACGTCGGCGATGAATTGGGAAACCCACGCGTTGCGGCGCTTCACGTTGGCTCGGTACATGGCCTCGAATTCACCCTCGGGGAAGGAATGCGTCGATGGCCGCTTCATCAGCGCGTCCGCCCACGCTTTCACCCTCGGATATTTTTCGATGACGCCGAGCGGCTCGATGCGGTCGAGGAAGAAATAGCGCTGCAGGAACGGCGCGTAGCCGGCGTCGACCAGCGAATATTTGGCACCGTTGAAAAATGGGCCCGCCGGGCTTTGCTTTTGCAGTGCGCGCTCGAGCTGCGCGAATGCCGGCCCGATCTTTTCCGCCGCCGTCTTGTAGGCCGCTTCGTCGGCCGCATAGGCAACGCCGGTTACGGAGCTTGAGAACGTGGGCACATAGTCGGTCCAGGCGCGGTTGATGGCGCGCTGAATGGGGTCCTCGGGATGCAGGCGCGGTGCGATCGTCTCGTCGAGATATTCGGCGATGGCGCCGGACTCGAAAAGCGACACCTTATCGTCGATGCGCAGCACCGGCACTTTCTTGTGCGGCGAAATGGCGAGAAACCAGTCGGGCCGGTTGTCGGGCTCGATGTGGCGGAAATCGAACGCCACGTTTTTCTCGCGCAGCGCGATCGCCGCGCGCTGCACCCACGGGCAGGTCTTGAAGCTCACGAGAAGATATTTGGCCATTGCATCGTCCTTCTTTGCGATGGTTGCTACTTTGCGGCGGCCGGAAATGCCGGCAGTTTGCCAATGTCGCGTGCATCGTGCTGGATGATCAGCGTCGCTTTGAAAGTCGCCACGATCCCTTTGAGGCGGGCGATCGACGCCAACGTCTCGGCGCGATCATAGTTGAACCACGGCACCCCGTTGTTGTCCCAATTTTCGCGGAAATGCACGGCGTCGCCGCTGATCACGAAGTTGCCTGACGGTAGCTTGACCAGCAGACTGTGATGCCCAGGCGTGTGTCCGGGCGTGTTGAGCATGATCACGCTGCCGTCGCCGAATACGTCCTTGTCGTTCGGCTGCGGCTCGACCTTGGCGCCGCCCTTGGTCCAGGGCGCAAACGGCGCGAAGTTGACACCTGGGCCTGGCTTCAGGCTCGAGATCGCGTCCCAGTCGCCCTTGCCGATCAAGAGCGTTGACTTGGCGAACGAGCCGACCTGGCCGGTGTGATCGGCATGGTAGTGGCTGATGCCCACGTACGTGATCTGCTCGGGCTTGACGTTAATCTTGGCCAGCAGATCGACCAAACTCACCTTGGGCGCCACTTTCGGCATGGTCATGGCGTGCCCGGTGTCCCAAAGCAAATACTGATCGCCGTGCTTGATCAGGTAGCAGCTGAATACGAATTGGATTTTCAGATCGCCGTAGGAGAAGGTGTCGGAGAAACGCTCATTGACGGCGGTCGGCGGCGGCGGCGTGCCGCAATCCAGACGCGTCAGCGACATGTCAGGCGCCGCCTGCGCCGCGCTGTTCAGTCCGGCGAGCGCAGCGGCGCAGGCGCCGGCTGCAAGCAATGTCAAAATCCGCTTCATGGTGTGGTCTCCCCCGCCTTTGAAAATATGCACGTTATTGAGCTTAAGGCCGGCGATGTTGCCGGTTGCAGCGGGCGCGGTCAACGCGGGTTCAAGGCCGTTTGCAATGGCGCGCGTCAATACTTCGCGTGCCCTGGCGTGCGCGGAAACGGGATGGCGTCGCGCACGTTTGACAGCCCGGTGACATAGGCGAGGGTGCGTTCGAAGCCGAGACCGAAGCCGGCGTGAGGCACGGTGCCGTATCGGCGCAGATCGCGATACCAGCCGTAATGCTCCTTATCGATGCCGCGCTCGGTCATACGCGCGTCGAGCACGTCGAGCCGCTCCTCGCGCTGGCTGCCGCCGATGATCTCGCCGATGCCGGGCGCGAGCACGTCCATGGCGGCGACGGTTTTGCCGTCGTGGTTGCATCGCATGTAGAACGCCTTGATGTCCTTCGGGTAGTTCATGACGATTACGGGCTTTTTGGCGTGCTTTTCCGTCAAATAGCGTTCGTGCTCGGATTGCAGATCGATGCCCCAGCGCACCGGGAATTCGAACTTCTCTTTTTTCTCCTGTGCCCGTTCCAGCACCGCGACGGCCTCACCGTAGTCTATCCGGACAAACTCGGATGTAACGATGTTTTGGAGTTTCGCGACGAGGCCCTTCTCGATGCGCTCATCGAAAAACGCGAGGTCTTCGGCGCGCTCTTTCAGCAAGGCTTCGAAGATGAACTTGAGCAGACGTTCCGCCAGCGTGGCATCATCGGACAGGTCGGCGAATGCGATCTCCGGTTCGATCATCCAGAATTCGGCAAGATGGCGGCTGGTGTTGGAGTTCTCGGCACGGAACGTCGGGCCGAACGTGTAAACCTTGGTGAGCGCGAGGCAGTAGGCCTCGACGTTGAGCTGCCCCGATACGGTGAGGAACGCCTCGCGGGCGAAGAAATCCTTGCCGAAATCGATCTTGCCCGCGGGGGTGCGCGGCAGATTGGCGAGATCGAGCGTCGAGACGCGGAACAGCGCGCCGGCGCCTTCGGCATCGGATGAGGTGATGATCGGCGTATTGACCCAGAAGAAACCGTTGCTGTCGAAATAGCGATGGATCGCCTGCGCCAGGGTGTGGCGCACCCGCGTTGCGGCGCCAATGACATTGGTGCGCGGCCGCAGATGCGCGACCTCGCGCAGGTACTCCATCGTGTGTGGCTTGGGCTGGATCGGATAGGTATCCGGGTCGTCGACCCAGCCGATCACCTTGATGGCGCTCGCTTGCATTTCGAACGGCTGGCCCTTGGCAGGCGAGGGCACGATCGTGCCGGTGGCCTCGACCGCGCAGCCGGAGGTGATCTTCAAGACTTCGTCGGTGTAATTGGGCAGCGTGTTGGGCGCGACCACCTGCAGCGGATGAAACGCTGAGCCGTCGGAGAGGTGCACGAACGAAATGCCGGCCTTGGAGTCGCGCCGGGTGCGCACCCAGCCTTTGACAGTGACCGGCGTATCCGCCGGGGCCTGTCCGGCCAGAACGGCGCGCACGTTGTAAACCGTGTTTTCCATCGTGCGAGAGCTATCATAGCCGCCGATTGCGCCGCAAATTGCCTTGAAATCTCGACCTTTGCGGCCGCGCAGATGCCGCATGGCAGCCGGTCATTGGTTGCAAAATGGACTATTTCGGCCGGGCAATGCTTTGACTATATTGAATGAAAGCAACCGGATTCCGCGCTTTTATGGAGGATGCCATGGCGGTCGCCACCGCAAAGCAAGCAAGTAACGGCAAACCAGGCCCGAAGCACAACGTCGAGGCGGTGCGGCAGGCCTTCTACGATCGGATCGCCAAGAAGGACATGGCGCCGCTGTGGAAGGTGATGAAGTCGGTGGTGACCAAGGAACCGGTGACCCGTGTCGCACCGCACGTCTGGCATTTCGACGACGTGAAGACGCTGGTCATGGAATCCGGCGGCCTGATCACGGCGGAAGAAGCCGAGCGCCGCGTGCTGATCCTCGAAAATCCGGCGATGCACGGCGAATCGAAGGCCACGAACACGCTGTTTGCCGGCGTGCAGATGATCATGCCTGGCGAAGTCGCGCCAGCGCATCGCCACGTGTCCTCTGCAATCCGCTTCGTGCTTGACGGCAAGGGTGCTTACACCTCCGTTGATGGCGAGAAGTCGCTTATGTCGCCGGGCGATTTCGTCATCACCGCCAATTGGGCGCCGCACGATCACGGCAATACCTCCGATGTACCGATGTTGTGGCTCGACGTGCTCGATTTCCCTGCGGTTAATTTCTACGAGGCGTCGTTCGCGGAGCATTTCGACGCGCCGACCCAGTCGACTACGCGCGAGGACGGCGACTCGCTGAGCTTCTATGCCTCGGGCGTTCTTCCCGATGGCAGCTGGACCAAGAATTACACGCCGGTCATCAATTACACCTATGCGCGCACCCGGCCGATCGTCGAGCGCATGCTGGCGTCGGGCGACGTCGACAAGCGTCACGGCGCACGCGTGCACTACGCGAACCCGGTCACCGGCGGCCCGGTTCTGCCGACGATGGGTGCTTGGCTCGCGATGTTCCCAAAAGGGTTTAAGGGAGAGCCGTACCGCGCTACCGACGGCACAATTTTCGTTTGCGTCGAGGGACAGGGCTCGACCAACGTTGACGGCTCGGTGCTGGAGTGGGGCCCGAACGACGTGTTCGTCGTGCCGCCATGGAAGCGTTATTCGCATAACGTCGCCAAAGAGACCGTGTTGTTCTCGATCTCCGACCGCCCAGCGCAGAAGGCGCTCGGGATCTGGCGGGAAGGGAAGTGAAAGCGGCCACATAGCCTTCAGTTTCCGGGGCGCGGCGCAGCACGAAGTGGTGCGCGGCAGACCCGGGATCGTTTCATACTCGATGTTCGCGACGGTCCCGGATCAGCGGTGCACCGCTGCGCGCTGCACCGCATCCAGGAAACGTTTTTGACCGTCTTCTTCACGCACGACGTTCCGCCGCAACGCGTGGTGTTTGCCGTCGGCGCGCTGGCGCGGGTCGGCGAGGAGGCGGAGCGCCTCGGCTTGTCGCGGGCGCTCGTGGTGGCGACTCCGGGCAGCGGCGCGCGGCTTGGGCAGAAGGTGATTGAAATTCTCGGCAACCGCGCCGCGGAACTGCATGCCGAAGCGGTCATTCACGTGCCGAGGGCGGTGGCGGAGCGCGGTCTCGCCGCGGCACGCGCGGCGAAGGCTGACGGACTCGTCGCCGCCGGTGGTGGTTCGGCGATCGGGCTTGCCAAGGCGATCGCGCGAGAGACGGGCCTGCCGATTATCGCCATCCCGACAACCTATTCGGGCTCGGAGGCGACCTCGATCTTCGGCATCACCGACGGTGCGCGCAAGGTCACCGGGCGCGACGTAAAGGTTATGCCGCGCACGATCATCTACGATCCCGCCTTGACGCTTGGCCTGCCCGCAGCAGTGAGTGCGGCAAGCGGCATGAATGCCATCGCCCATTGCGTCGAAAGCTTTTGGGCCGACGGCCGCACGCCGGTGACGCTGGCGCTGGCGAGCGAGGCGATGCGGCGGTTCAGCAAAAATCTGCCCGCGGTCGTCACCGACGGCACTGATCAAGACGCCCGCGCGGAATGCCTCGTTGCCGGGTGGCTATCCGGCACGGTGCTCAGCGTCAGCAACGGGCTGCAGCATAAGCTTGCGCACGTGCTCGGCGGCCTCGGGCTGCCGCACGCCGCGGCGCACGCGATCATCCTGCCGCACGTCGCGCGCTTTAATCTTGCGGCTGCGCCGGAGGCGAAGGCGCGGCTGGCAGAAGCGCTCGGCAGCGGCGATCCGGCGGCCGGGCTGGCGGACATGCTGAAGCAATTTCCCATTCCGCAGCGGTTGCGCGACATCGGCTTCGAGGCCGGCAAAATTGACTTTGCCGCCGGCGAAATTGCCGCACAGGCGATCAAATTGCCGCGGCCGGTGTCGGCCGACGATGTGCGCGAGCTTCTTCAGACGGCGTATTGATTTAATCAGCCAGATTCTTGCTGGTTGAAAGGAAGTTCTTTGATTGAAAAGAAGTTCTTGTTGAGTGAAAAGAACGCAGACAACCCGGGGGCAAACCGTGGCTATTCCCGACGTCAAAACAAATTCAAAGAAGCGGCGTACCTCCGGCGACGCTTTGCTGATTGCGCTTCTTGTTGCGGAAGGGGCCATTATTGTCTGCCTGAGGCTGATTGTATTCCAGCCATTTAGCATTCCATCCGGGTCGATGGTGCCGACGCTGGTTCCCGGCGATTACGTTTTGGTTTCTAAAATCTCCTACGGCTATGGTCCTTACTCGCTGCCGCTCGCGACGGCCGGCCTGTCGCATCGAATTCCAGCCAGCTGGTTGCCGGAGCGCGGCGACGTCGTCGTGTTTCGGGTAACAGGCAAGACCGCGGTCGATTTCATCAAGCGGGTGGTGGGACGTCCCGGCGACCGCGTCCAGATGACGAAAGGCGTGCTCAGCATCAACGGTGTTGCCGTTCCGCGCCAGCGCATCGGCGACACCACGATTGAGGGGAGCAATCAGCACGGGACGCGCTATCGAGAAACGCTGCCCAGCGGCGTAAGCTACATAACGCTCTCACTCGACGACAACGGCATTTACGCCACCACGCCCGAATACACTGTGCCGGCCGGCCATTATTTCGTGCTCGGCGACAACCGCAACAATTCGGTCGACAGCCGTATGCTCGATCAGGTCGGTTACGTTCCGGTCGAGAACATGATCGGCCGCGCCGAACTTATCGTGTTTTCGAGCCAGAGCGGCGTGCGCTGGGACCGGCTCTTTCAGGTCGTTCGCTAGTCGCCGCTAAAACCGCGCGCGGTATTCGGCCGGCGTCGTGCCAACCTGCCGGGCGAAGGCGCGGCGCAGCCGTTCCTCCTGGTGGAACCCGCATTGCGCCGCGATCCTTTTGATCGGCATGTCGGTCTCTTCCAGGATGCGGCGGACTGCCTCGACACGGATTTTCTCAACCATGCGTGCCGGTGTGACGCCCATCGTGCCGGCATAGATCCGTGCGAAGGTGCGCGCGCTCATGCCGGCCTGCTCGGCGAGCCGTTCGACGCGCAGATCGCCGGTGAGATGCCCGGCGATCCAGCCGTGAAGGGGGGCAAAATGATTGGGGGCATTGCCGTCGGCGGCTGCGGCCTGCGCCTCAAGCGGTGCGGAGAACTGCGACTGGCCGCCGGGCCGATTGAGGAACACAACGAGCTGGCGGGCCACCCGCATGGCGATGCTGCGCCCGAGGTCGGCTTCGAGCAGCGCCAACGCAAGGTCGATGCCCGCGGTGACACCTGCGGAACTCCAAATTTTCCCGTCGTTTAGATAGATTGGATCGTGTTCGACGCGAACGTCTGGATAGCGCTCCTGTAGCCGTCCGCACGATTTCCAGTGTGTCGTAGCTCGGCGTCCGTCCAGCAGGCCGGTTTCCGCTAACAGAAACGCGCCAGTGCAGACCGATGCGACGCGGCGCGCCTTTGCGGACTGATGCCGCACCCAGGCGATGTTACGCTTGTCCTTGAGCGCCTCGTGCACGCCAGGACCTCCTGGAATGATCAGCGTATCTATCCGTGCCGCGCCAATGGTTCGACCGGCAGGCTGCGTCACCAGCGGCAGCCCAGACGAGGTGCAAACCGGGCCGCCGTGCCGGGACACGACAGCGATGCGGTAGGGCGCCTCGCCGCCGGACTCCGTGACGATCTCATTGGCGCTGGCGAAAGTCTGCAACGGTCCGCACAAGTCGAGGAGCTGGGCGCGCTCGAACGCCAGCACGACGATCAGTCGCTGCTTTGGCTCCGCGGTGCGCATCAATCGAGCCTTCTCAATCGAGCCTCCGCCATTTGGCAGTAAATAGCAGGTATATTGACATTGCTGCCACAGCCGCTGTGAGGTGACAAGGGCCGCATCGGAACCGCATCCCGGTGGTGCAATGCCAATGCCCAATCGCGACATTCTCGTGCTGGCTGCCGGCCAGGCGCTGACTAGCACGGTGCTGTCGCTCCTCACCTCGGTCTCGAGCCTGTCCGGCGCTTATCTCGCGCCGTCGCCGGCGCTCAGCACGGTGCCGGTGACCGCCTCTGTGCTCGGCACGGTACTGATGATCTATCCGGCGTCGACGCTGATGGGGCGGCTGGGCCGGCGCGGCGGCTTCATGTTCAAGGCCGGCATCGGCATTCTGGGTGGCGCGGTGTGTGCGCTGGCGCTCGTTGCGGCGAGTTTTTTGCTGCTCATTGCCGGCACGTTCCTACTCGGTCTGTTCAGCGCGTTCGGTCAGTACTACCGCTTTGCCGCGATCGATGCATCGCGCAGCCCGGAGGAACGAACATCGGCGGTCGCTATCGTGACCGGGGGAGGGGTGGTCGGCGGTGTGGCCGGACCGTTTCTCGGTGGTCATTTCGCCGGCGTCGCCGCGGTGCCTTATGTTGGGGCGTTCGTGGTGCTCAGCTTGGTGTGCGCCGGCTTGGCGGCGTCTCAGGCTCTGCTCTCTGCCGATCTCGGCCGCGATACCGGCGGCGACGCCGCGCGTCCAGCCGACGCGAGCTTCGCGCTCAATGCTGGTTTCCTGAAGGCCAGCGCCATCTGCGCCATCGGCTTCGCCGTGATGACGCTGACCATGAATGCCGCGCCGCTGTCGCTGCAGATGTGCGGCTATTCCCTGCCGGTCTCCTCGACCGTTTTGCAAGTCCATTTTGCACTGATGTATCTGCCGTCGCTGTTCAATCCAGCGCTCGTGTCGAGGATCGGTCTGCGTGGATTGGTGGCGCTCGGCGCGGTGGCGAGCGGCGTGGGCTGCGTGCTCACGGTGCTGGCCGAACAGACGCTGCCGCTCTACATCGTCGAACTCGGACTCTCGGGCATCGGCTGGAATTTTTTGTTCAATGGCGGCACGCTGCTGCTCGCCAGCACCTATCCGGTGGCGCGTAAAACGAGAGCGCAGGGCTTGAACTCGCTGTTCGTCTACAGCGCCAATCTTTTGGCGTCGTTTTCGGCCGGCGCGCTGATGGCATCCTACGGCTGGCCGGTCGTGAACGCTGCGTGCCTGCCGCTGCTCGCATTCGCTTTGCTGGCGCTGTGGCCCCGTCAAACACCACGATCGGCGCGCTCATCGGGCGCGGTGGAGAGGAGATAGCGATGCTGGAACTTCGTCCCAACTGCGAGTGCTGCGGCAGGGATCTGCCGCCTGCCGCGCCCGAGGCGATGATCTGCACGTTCGAATGCACGTTCTGCCGCGATTGTGTTGACGCCAAGCTCAAGGGCGTCTGCCCGAACTGCGGCGGGAATTTCGCGCCGCGGCCGATCCGGCCGGCAGCAAAACTTGCTGCCGACCCGCCGTCGACGCTGCGGGTCTTCAATTCGGCGGGCTGGGGTGGCGCAGCGCGAGCTTAACCCTCGAGGTCGTTCATGAGCCGGCCAAGATCGCTCGGCGGTGCAAAGGGTTCGCCCAGGCGGCTCTTGAGACGCTTGAGACAGCCCCAGAGCACGGCTTGATTGCTGTTGACCACCGGCTTGCCGAGCTCTCGCTCGATCGCCCCGACCGCCTCGATCTGCGTCGTGTTTGTGCAACTCAAGAAGATGCCGTCGGCCTCCGGCGTGTCGTTTTCGCGGGCGAGCTCGAGCCAGCGCTGCGGCGTGATCGCTTCGAAATCGGCGGCGGTCTTGCACTTGAGGGCGACGTCTTTGACGACGGTGAAGCCGGCCGCGCCCAAATAGGCAATGATGTCGGCATTCGACTGATAGGGACTGAGCACGACGAGCTTTTTGAGCCCGAGCGCACCCAAGGCGTCTTTCACGAGGCTCGACGTCGACAGCGCTTCAATACCGGTGGTCTTGCGAATGAGGTTGATAATGCGCGCCTCGCCGTCGGCGCCTTCCTTCATCGACGTGTGGGTGCAGTGAAACACGATGAGGTCGGGACTGGCGTCGGCGAGCGTGCCTGCTGCATGCGCGATCTCGTCGGTCAATTCCGCGACCGTGCGATTGGGCTGGCCGGCAACCCGGCCGCGCGCCACATGGATGCCGAGGGTTTCGGGCGCATAGTGGTTGAATTGGGGTTCGGTCATGCGGTTGACCGAGGGAATGATCAGGCCGATCCGCGCACGCGGCTCCGTCAGCGCTGGGGCGCCTTTGTCCTTCTCGACGATGGCATCCATGGTGAAAACCTTCGGTTTGTTTCTCTCACTGTGCGGTCATGCCGATGCTTTTGGCCAAGGCGCTCCAGTGGGCCAGTTCGTTGCCGACGAACGCGGTGGTGCCGGCCAAGTCCAGATCCTCTGACAATAAGGCCTGTTGGACAAAATAGTCGCGAGCTTTGGGCAGTTGCAAGGTTCGGCGGACTTCCCGGTTGAGCTTTTGGGCAATCGCGGGCGGCAGGTTTTTTGGCGCGGTGAGCCAGAACCAAGTGGCGCCGGTGATTTCCGGGAAGCCCTGCTCGGTAAAGGTGGCGATAGTGGGATAGGCCGGGTTGCGCGTGCGCGACGACATGGCGAGGCCGATGACCTTGCCGGCCTTGATCTGCTCGCCCGCGGTCAGCGGCACGGTGAGCGTCATGTTGATGTGATTGCCGAGCACCTCCATGAGGCCGGAATCCGGCGCCGGCACGTGCGTGATGTCGATGCCGGCTTTGCGCTTGAATTCTTCCAGCAGCATCTGGCCGAGCGATCCGGGTCCGGGGGACGAGGAGGTCAGCGGCGCGCTGCGCGCCTTGGCGAGCTTGATCAGTCCGGCGAGATCGTGGACGCCGAGCGTGGGATTGGCCGCCAGCACATAGCTGTCGCCCGCAATCATGGCGATGTGCGTAAAATCCTTCATTGGATCGTAGCCAATGTCCGGATGCAGCGTCGGGATGGTGATATGCGGGCCGGAGCCGGCCAGCATCAGGGTGTAGCCGTCGGGCGCGGCGCGCGACGTGAAGCTCGCTGCGATGCTACCGCTGTTGCCCTGACGGTATTCGACGACGAAACTCTGCTTGAGCGACGCAGTCAAACCCTCCGCAACGAGGCGGGCGAGCTGATCGGCGCTACTGCCAGGCGCGAACCCGACGATAATTTTCACTGGATGGGACGGCCAGTCCTGTGCCGCGGCGGACGTGAGCGGGGCGGTTGCCAGAAGCGTGGCGCCGGCCAGAACGGCCACGAATGTTTGGCGTCGATTCATTTTTTGTCCTCCCTTTTCGCCGACGGTAGCTGAGTAAGCCCCCCGGCGTAATGCTAGCGCTTGGCGCGGCTGGCGTGCGCGTCTCCGACCAGGGTCCGCATGAGTTGATCGCAGCGAGGCGCGGTGTCGAGAGTCATGACGGCGTCGACGATGCGATCGCGCTGCCCCGGCGTGAGCGAATCTTCAGTGAGACTCGCGAATTTTTCTGTGATCCCAGTGGCGTCAAGGCCGTCTGGCGACACCCCCGGGGGCCGCAAGACCTCGACCCGATGGGGTTCTCCGCTTCGATCTGCCGCCTGCAACGCGCACGGATAAAATTCACCCGCGCGACGCGCCAGTTCGGTATCCGTCGTCATGTCGAGGCGGTCAATCAGCGCGAGGACTGCCGGATCGTTCCAGCGCTCGCCCTCGAATTGCGCAAGTCCGAAGCTGCCGTCAATCAGGGCAATGGCGATAAGATACTGCAGCGAATGGTCGGCGGCTTCGCGCGATCGCGGTTTGATGCGGCCGGGGTCGGACATTTGCCGCCGCACGATCGGCAGGTCGGCCAGCGTCACGCGAATTGTGCCGTCGAGGCGGGAGAGGTCGCCCTCGATCAGGCGATGCAGCGCCAGCGCAGCTGCCACTGCGCTCTGCGCACCGGCAAAGCAGGGGTAGGCTTTGACCGCGACTTTGCCGATGAAGCTGTCGGCCGTAAGCGGCGCGCCCAAAATCTCGGCCGCAGTATCGGGCCGATGTGTAAATACCGTGCGCAAGCCGCGCTCGGCCTCGAACAGATCGAGCGGGCCGGTGACGCCCCGCGCTGCGAGCAGCGCCGCCTGCATGCCGTTTTGAGCGATCAGCGCGTTGGCAAGCGATTTTGCCGCCGAGATCGCGCCCTCGCGCACGCCAACCGGCGTCGGCGCGCGCGCGGCGCTGAGCGCAATCGCATGCGCGAGCCTTTCGCCATCGAGCCGCAGCAGCCGGCCCGCCATCGCCGGTGCGGCCAAGCCCGAAATGCTGATGCCGTCCCAGGGCGAGTGCGCGTCCATCAGCGTCTTGCCACGGCCATAGATCTCGTAGCCGAGCAGGATTGCGGCGAGTAGCTCGCGGCCGCTGGCGTCTGACAGCTCGGCGGCGGCCAGCGCGACCGGAATGTTGTCGCTCGGGTGACCGCC
>DATCBO010000070.1:0-24846 GCA_036511795.1 Xanthobacteraceae bacterium | reverse complement strand
TCTGGATTTGAGAATACTGGATGCCCCGCTTTCGCGGGGCATGACAGTAAATCGGCGCGCTCAGTACTGCCGGTACACCGGCCCGCCGTAGCTGCCGCCATAGGGATACTGGCCATAGCTCGGCGGCTGGTTGTAGGCCTGTCCGCCGCCGTAAGGCTGGCTGTAGGCCGGCTGGCCGTAGGGCGCCGGTTGCGGCGGGAATGCCCGCCCGGATTGGGCATAACCCGGTTGGGGCTGATTGTAGGCTGGCTGGCTATATTGCTGCGGCTGACTGTAAGCCGGCTGTCCGTAGGCCGGCTGTCCATAGCCTGGCGCCGCCGCGTAACCCCGCGGCGCGCTCTGCGTCGGCGGTTGGGCGGAGGCCTCCTGGGTCGGCGTCTGCTGCCGCGCCACCATCGGATACCGAGCCGGAATGCGGCCGTTGATCTGCACCGTGGTGTTGGCGATGCCTTCCTGTTTCACCAGGCCGAACAGCACCGCCGCATTGGACGGCGCCAGCCGCACGCAGCCGTGCGACACAGCCATGCCAAGGTGCGGAACGTCGTTGAAGCCATGAATGGCGTGGCCGTTCAGGTCGAAGAACATCGAATCCGGCATAAACGCGTTGTCGTATTCCTTGGAGTGGTGCGTGGCGTCCATGCGGTTGACTTTGAATACGCCGTTCGGCGTTCCGTGGCCGGCGCGCCCGGTGGACACCGGCCAGTCGTAGCGCGTCACGCCGTCGACCGTGACCAGCATGTGCTGGATGTTCTGATTGATGGAAATGATGATGTTGGCGGAAGCCGCAGACGCGCAAGGCAGCGCCAGGGCGGCCGCGCAGAGCGTGGCATAGAACATGTGTTGCGGACGCATTGTTTTTTACACCTGCGATGGGGAACCGATGGGGATCGGTGACTGCCGAGAGTCCAGAGGTGCGCCCCCTCCGTTAGAAGCTTCGGCCGGCCGAATGGTTCAATTCAAGTCCGTAAATGTACGCACTGGCGAAATGGTGAATGAAATGCGGCGGGAAAGGTGAATGTGGGGGCAGCCTCTTCACGATTTCGTGGCCATTTTCATTGTGTAGGCGGCGTCATGGTGCGGGCGAAAAAGCGCTGGATTCGCAACTGCCGGCGGTGATCGGCTCCTCCAGCGGTTGCCGCCCGGCGGCGTGCATTGCCGCCCGATAGGCAAACACCATTCCGGGACCCAGCGTGGTGCCCGGTCCAGGATAGGATCCGCGCATCATCGAGGCCATGTCGTTGCCGCAGGCGTAAAGGCCGGGGATGGCCCGGCCGTCGTTGCCGAGCACGCGTGCGTCCGCATCCGTCGACAGGCCGGTCGAGACCGCGATGTCAGCGGGCCAGATTCTGAGGCCGTAATACGGCGGGACGGCGAGGGGGCCGATACACGGGTTCGGCTTGTGCGCGTCGTCGCCGTTGAAGCGGTTCAGCTCGGTCTCGCCTTTGCCGAAGTCTTCGTCGATGCCGGTCTGTGCAAAGCCGTTGTGGCGCGCAACCGTCCGGCGCAGGCCCGACGCGTCGATGCCGAACTGGCCGGCGAGGTTGTCCACCGTATCGCCGCGTTTGAGGTATCCGGCTCGCAGCAGGTGCCGCAGGTTGCCGGCGCCCGGATAGACGAGGCCAAGCCCGTACTTTTTGATGAATGCCGCGTCGCAGATCAGATAACACGGGATCGATGGCGAATTGGCGTTGGCGTCGAACATGCCTTCGACAAAATCGTGATACGACACGGCTTCGTTGACGAAGCGCTCGCCGCGTGCGTTCACCGCGATCAGGCCCGGCTTGGCGCGGTCGAGCAGGAGGTGCGGATAGAGGCCCTTGCTGCCATCCGCGCGCGGCGTGACCGACGCCGGCGTCCACAGCCCGCTGCGGCGATGCTCCTGCGGCGCGATGCGGGCGCCGAGTTTTTCCCCGAGGGCAAGGCCGTCGCCGGTGTTGAATTCGCTCGCCATCGAATGCGCCGGAGTGGGCCGCGCCATGAAGGCGGCGCGATAGCGCGCGTTATGGCCGTAGCCGCCGGTTGCCAGCACGATACCCTTTCGGGCCTTGATACAAAGTTCGCCGCTCGCCGTGCCGATCGTCGCGCCGGCGATGCGCCCGTCATTGTAATCGACCGAAGCGATCGGCGTGTTGAACAGAATTTCGATGCCGCGCGTCTTCAGGCTGTAAAACAGCCGCGCGGTCAGCGCGTTGCCCATCGTCAGGCGCGTGCCGCGCGGGTGGCGCAGCCGATCGGTCAGATAACGCGCCATGAGTCGCGCCGCGTGGGCGAAATTGCCAAGAGATTTGAATCGGCCGACCAGCGGCAGGATGTCGGCCTTGGCGATCATCATGCCGCCGAACAGCATGTATTCGGGGATCGGCGGCCGCAGTCGCGCGAAGTCGGCGCCGAGCAGACGCCCGTCGAACG
The DNA here is from genome assembly GCA_036511795.1 of Xanthobacteraceae bacterium. Classification (GTDB taxonomy): domain Bacteria; phylum Pseudomonadota; class Alphaproteobacteria; order Rhizobiales; family Xanthobacteraceae; genus BOG-931. The sequence continues at coordinate 22,437 of DATCBO010000070.1, read as the reverse complement.
GCTCCGGAATGATGGCGCGGCCCACGACTGCGGCTCCCTTCATGTTGCTGCGATAGTCAGGATGCCGCCCGCACGGCACGAATTTCAGCGCGCTGTTGCGCACAAGGTAATCGATTGCGGCCGGCCCGGTTTTCAGGAACGCCGTGCGCAATTCGCGACCCGAAGCGTCGCCGATAAGCGCGTCGAGATATTCTTCGGCCTCCGCCGGGCTGTCGTCGAAGCCGGCGTTACGGCTTTGATGGTTGCCGGGAATCCACAGCGTGCCGGCCGAGGTCGATCCGGTGCCGCCGGCCTGACCCGATTTCTCGCAGATGAGGACAGTGAGGCCTTGCAGGCTTGCCACCAAGGCGGCCGTCATTCCGGCCGGCCCGGCGCCAGCCACCAGGAGATCGACCTCGCGTTGTTGTGTCATGGTACTTTCCAGCCCGCCGACTGGAAGCACGCTAGGTCACGGTGTGGTTTCTGCCAACTGCGACAGCGTCATTTGCCGTGAAATGACGGCTCAATGCCGTTTGAAATACTGCACCGCGCGCTCGTGCTTTTCGGCCGCGGCGCGGGAGCTGAAGGTGCCGAGATTGCGGCGCTTGCCGGTCTTCGGATTTATCTTTCGCGAGTAGAGCCGGTATTTGCCGGTCGACAATTTGCGGATCATGGGCGGTGTTCCTTCCGGTCGCGATCGAGCCTCGCCGTTGGGGACAACCTTGCGAGCGTGGTCCGGTTCATGGCACGCAAACCGCGCGCAGTGCGTGGCGCCGCGGTGGAGAGCAGGCGTGGACAAGTCAAAGTGCATCGGCGTCGGGCTCGCACTGGGCATCGTGTTCGGCGTCGCGTCCACAGTTACGGACTGGGCATCGGCATCGGCATCGCGATTGGCCTTGGCATCTGGTTTGTTCAAAGACGAAGAGGGGCGGCGGCTAGAAAACGCCCCTTGTGCCCGCAATATTGAGGCTGTTGACTGTCGTGCTCGCTGGGAACGAGGGCTGAGACTGAGCTTTGAAAAGCCCGCCGAGAGCGATGACCGTGTAGGAAGTAAACCGTGGCCCGCGAATGGATCGCCTGACCGCCATTGTTCTCGGTGCCGCGGCGGGCGGCGGGTTTCCGCAGTGGAATTGCTGCTGTGCGGTATGCCGGCTGGCGTGGGAGAGGGATCCGCGGGTCAAGCCTCGCACGCAGGCAAGCCTCGCGGTTTCGGCTGACAGGCAGAACTGGGTGTTGCTGAACGCCTCGCCGGATTTGCGGGCGCAGATTCAGGCGGTTCCGGCGCTGCAACCGCATACGACGCCGCGCGGCAGCCCGATCGCGGGCGTGATCCTTACCGGTGCTGAGGTCGATCAGGTCGGCGGCCTGCTGACGCTGCGCGAGCGTGGCAAATTGACACTCTACGGCACCGGCGACACATTGGCGGCGGTCGCCAACAATCCGATCTTCGGCGTGCTGGCCGCCGATATCGTGGATCGTCAGGCGGTCACGCTGGCGCAGAGCTTTGTGCTGCCAAACGGGCTCGAGGCCGAAGTGTTCTCGGTCCCCGGCAAGGTCGCGCTCTATCTGGAAAAGGGCGAGCCCGAGCCCGAGGCAGATACTGGCGTCAATGTGGGAGTGGAGATCAGAAGCGGCGGGACGCGCCTTGTTTATGTGCCGGGAGCGGCCGCGATGACCGAGAGTTTGATGAAGCGTCTCGGCCGCGCCGATGCCGTGCTGTTCGATGGCACGCTCTTTCATGATGACGAGATGATCGTCAGCGGCACTGGAATGAAGACCGGCCGGCGCATGGGGCACATGCCGATCGATGGGGCGAACGGGACTTTGCAACAACTCGGCGGGCTGAAGGCGCGGCGGATCTTGACCCACATCAACAATACGAACCCGATCCTGATCGATGGTTCGCCGCAGCGGCGCCAAGTTGAAGCGGCCGGGTTCGAGATCGCCGAGGACGGTATGGAGATCGTGTTGTGAACGCCGTGTCTCCCGACCAGCTTGAATCACTGCTGCGCGAGATCGGGGCCGCGCGGTATCATCGGCTGCACCCGTTCCACAAGATGCTGCACGGCGGAACATGCACGAAGGGTCAGGTGCAGGCCTGGGCGCTCAACCGCTATTACTATCAGGCCATGATCCCGCTGAAGGATGCGAGTTTGATCGCGCGTTGCGCGGATTCGGATATCCGCCGCGAGTGGCGCGGTCGTCTGCTCGATCACGACGGCGAAACACAGGGCGAAGGCGGCATCGCGCGCTGGCTCAAGCTCACCGACGGTCTGCAGCTCGACCGCGATTACGTCGTGTCATGCCGCGGGCTGCTGCCGGCGACGCGATATGCCGTTGACGCCTACGTGCATTTCGTCCGCGACAAGTCGCTGCTCGAAGCCATCGCATCGTCGCTGACCGAGCTGTTCTCGCCTCAGATCATCAGTGAGCGCATCGAGGGTATGCTCAAGCACTACGACTTCGTAAATTCCGAGACGCTGGCCTACTTTTCGCAGCGCCCGCCGCAGGCGGAGCGCGATTCGCGCTTCGCCCTTGATTACGTGAAGGCGAATGCCGTCACCGCCGAAGCCCAGCGCAGCGTGCTGGCCGCGTTGGAATTCAAATGCGATGTGCTCTGGGCGATGCTGGACGCGCTGAATCATGCTTACGTGGCACCGGGGCACATACCGCCCGGCGCTTTCGTGCCACAGGAAAAGGAGCCGGGGTGAGCGACGCGACGCCCGTGGTTCCTCTGGACGCGCGGCCGCGACTGCCGCGCGGCGTGCGGTTGGTGCATAATGAAGCCCACGGCGGATGGGTTTTGTTGGCGCCAGAGCGTCTGTTCAAGGCTGACGCTATCGCTGCCGAGATACTCAAACGCTGCACCGGCGACGCTACGGTCGGCTCCGTCGTCGATGATCTCGCGGGCACCTATTCGGCGCCGCGCGAGCGCATCCTGGCCGACGTCAGCGCGCTCCTGCAAGGGCTCGCCGACAAGAAGCTGCTGGAACTTGTTGTCGAATGACAAAAGATTCGAGCCGAGCTCGAAACCAAATGCATGATTCGCCGGAGGCGAGAGAGGCGGCGGCGCCGGCTTTGCCGCGGCCGATCAGCATGCTCGCCGAATTGACTCATCGCTGCCCGCTCGGCTGTCCCTATTGCTCCAACCCGCTGGTTCTCGATGGCCGTGACAGCGAACTCGACACGGAGACGTGGACGCGCGTGTTTGACGAGGCGGCGGCGCTCGGCGTCCTGCACGTTCATCTGTCGGGGGGTGAGCCCGGCGCGCGGCGCGACCTCGTGCAGATCACGGCGGCGGCGCATGCGAGCGGGCTTTACACGAATCTGATCACATCGGCGGTGGGTATTAACGCGGCTCGGCTCGACGAGCTTGCCGACGCCGGCCTCGACCACGTGCAGATTTCGATTCAGGACAGCGAACCGGCCTCCGCTGACCACATCGCCAACTATCGGGGTGCATTTGCCCGCAAGAAGGACCTGGCGGCGGCAGTGGTGCGGCTGAAAATTCCGTTGACCGTGAACGTCGTGGTCCACCGCGCCAATGTCGAGCGCATGGTCGCCATGGTCGACCTCGCGATCGCTCTTGGCGCCAGCCGGGTCGAGATCGCGCATGTCCAGTATTACGGCTGGGCCTTACGCAATCGCGCGGTGTTGATGCCAACGGCCGAACAGACGGCATTTGCCGTCAAGACCGTCGAGGAATTGCGCCAGCGCCATCACGGCAAGATCGTGATCGACGCAGTCACGCCGGATTACTATGCGCGCTTTCCGAAACCCTGCGTCGGCGGTTGGGGCCAGCGTTCGCTCAATGTGACGCCGATCGGCAGGGTGCTGCCATGTCACGCGGCGGAAACCATTCCGGACCTGGAGTTCTGGTCGGTGCGCGACCGTTCACTTGCCGACATCTGGACAATTTCCCCGTCATTCAACGCCTTCCGCGGCACCGACTGGATGAAAGAGCCGTGCCGTAGCTGCGCGCGCCGGGAGGTCGATTTCGGCGGCTGCCGGTGTCAGGCGCTTGCCATCACCGGAGATGCGCGAGATGCCGATCCGGTCTGTCATCTCTCGCCGCTGCACGACCGAGTGGTCGCCCTTGCGGCCGCGCGGAACGACGCGCCGTATGCGTATCGGGTATTCGAACGCTCAGGGTAGCGTGACGCGACGGTGCTGGAACTGAAGGATCGGTGCCCGCTATTTTTGGTAGGCGTGCGCACGAATGTAGTGCCAGAGCTGGTCGAGCTGCTCCTCGTTGAGCACGCCCTTCCACGGCGGCATTTGGTTCTTGCCGTTGAGCACCGAGTGTTCGAACCGGGGCCGTTCATCGGCCTGCAAGCGGCGCAGGTCGAAGGTTTGACCGCCATTGACCAGATCGTCGCCATGGCAGGTCGCGCAATAGGTGTTGTAGACCTGCTCGCCGGCCGCGATTTTAGCCTGGTCGTCGTCGGCGGCGCGGGCATAGCCGGTCGCCGCGCCTGATAAGATGACAGCCAGTGCGAATGTCGTGCGCAGAGGCACGCCCTGGCGCCGGAGTTGGCGGATCGTTGGCGGCGACATCGATGCTCCCGGAATGAAAGAGGCCGCGATCGGCGGCCTCTCGCGTTGCATGATAGAGCGACGAGGCTCGAGCCTTACTTGTTGAACAGCGCGAACGTCCACAGCGTCATGCCGGTGGGCAGGTCCTGGAGATTGGGATCGCCGCCATGCTGCGCATAGACGCCACCCAACCCGCTCAGCACAGTGACGTATTGTTTGCCGTCTTTTTCCCACGTCACCGGTTGACCGACGATGCCTGACGGCGTCTGGAAGCTCCAGAGGATTTTCCCGGTATCGGCGTCGAGCGCCTGGAACTCACCCGTCATGACCCCCGTGAACACGAGATCGCTCGCGGTCACCATGGTCGATGAGAAATTCGGGCTTCGGTACGGTGTCTTCCACTTTACCTTTCCGGTCAGCGGATCAACCGCCTCGAGATAGCCGCGCACGTTAGGATCTTCGGTAACGACGCTCCGCTTTACAGTCGGCACGCCGGATGGCTGACCGGGCTTGAGCTTCGGCGGCTCCGGCGCCTGGTAGGTCATGCCGACATTGATAATATTGATGTAGGCCAGTTTGGTGCGCGAGCTGTAGGAAAAGCTCTGCCAGTTGGTGACGCCGGAAACCGAGGGCCACACGGTGACTTTTTCGCCGGTGACGGCGCCCTTGTAGACATCGGTATAAACCGGTCGCCCGGTCTTCATGTCGATGGCGCTCGCCCAGTTGACCTTGCCGAACGGATTGGCGGCGAGCAGTTTTCCGGTTTTGGCATCGAGCACGTAAAGGAAGCCGTTGCGGTTGGCCTGGATCACCACCTTCTTCGGCTCGCCGCCAACATTGACGGTGGCGTTGATTGGAGTGCCCACTGCGTCGAAGTCGAATGGGTCGTGCGGCGAGGCTTGGTAGTACCAGACGCGCTCGCCGGTTTCCGGGCGGATGGCCCAGACGCTGTTGGTGAACAGATTGTCGCCGGCACGCGCGCGCGGATTCCACGGCGCCGGGTTGCCGACGCCCCAGAACACCAAGTCGAGATCCGGATCGTAGGAGCCGGTGACCCAGCTGCTGCCGCCGCCGGTCAGGTAGGAATCGCCTTGCCAGGTCTCTGCGCCGGGCTCATCGCCCTTGGCGGGAATCGTGTAGTCGCGCCACAAATGCTTGCCGGTCTTGGCATCGTAGGCTTCGATGAAGCCGCGGTTGCTGAATTCGGCCCCGGCCACGCCGACGATGACGATGCCTTTGACGATAAGCGGCGCGCCGGTCATCGCGTAGCCGTTGGCCGGTGTCGCGGGATCGGGCGATTTTGCCTCCCAGACCTGCTTGCCGGTCTTGGCATCGAGCGCGACAATCCGGTCGTCCATGAGTCCGCGGATGATCATGCCGTCGTAGATGGCGGCGCCACGATTGACGATGCCGCAACACACAACGCGCAGGGTCGCCGGCGGATATTCATGTTTGACCCGCCAGATTTGCTTTCCAGTGAGGGCATCGACGGCGGCCGTGCTGTCGTGGGTCGTGATATAGATGACGCCGTTGTCGATGATCGGAAAAGCTTCCCCGCCGTTCAGATCGCTCAACGAATACGACCATGTGGGGACAAGTTTGCCTACGTTCTCCTTGGTGATCTGCGTGAGCGGGCTATAGCGGTTCGCCGAATAACCCATGCCGTAGATCAGCACATTCTCAGGATTCTTCTCGGCGTTTTTCAGATCATCGGATGATTGCGCAAGCGCCGCCAGCGGCAATGCCGCACTCAGCGCAGCGGCGATGATGATCATCGATCGCATCATGTCGCGTCCTCCCCGTGTTGTCGGCCACCTTGCCGGCAGCCGTTTCATCGATTGTTATTCAGCCGGCGCGCCGTGGCAAGCATGCGGATTGGAGGCCCCCTATGTCCCCGCTCGGCTTTTCTGTCCCGCACACTTGTGCCAGATTTCCGCAGTAATGCTGCTCGGTATGCACGGGGCAGCGCGTTGGGCGACTGCCCGAGGGAGGAAAGTCATGTGTCGCGTATGCCGTCCATCGGCTGCATTGAGGTTTGGTCCTTGGTCGCCCCGCGCTATTCGCCGGACACTTAGCCATGAGATCTGATGGTCGCGTGGCTGCGCGCTCGGTGCTCGGCCTGCGCATCCTGTTGGTCACCGTGCTGATGCTGGCCGCTTCCGGCGCGGTCGCGGCCGATCGCATCCGCATCGCGGCACAGAAGACCGGCACGTTCGCCTGGGAGCTTCAGGTCGCCCGCCAGCATGGCCTCGATCGCAAGGCCAATCTGAATCTCGAAACGACCGAGCTCGCCAGCACTCAAGCCGGACAAATCGCACTGCGGGGCGGGTCGGCCGATCTCATTCTGTCGGACTGGCTATGGGTCGCGCGCGAACGTGCGCTTGGCGACGATCTGGTATTTTACCCTTATTCGAGCACGCTCGGCGGCGTGATGGTGTCTGAGAATTCGGCGATCCGAGGCATTGCCGACCTTAAAGGTAGAAAGCTCGGCGTGGCAGGCGGGCCGCTCGATAAGAGCTGGTTGCTGCTGCGGGCCTTGGCGCGTCGATCTGGCGTCGATCTCAAGACAGATGCCGACATTTCCTATGGGGCGCCGCCGCTGCTGTCGGCCATGGCGCTGCAAGGCAAGACTGACGCGACACTGACGTTTTGGAATTTCTGTGCGGGCCTTGAGGCAGACGGAATGCATCGCGCCATCGCCATGGCAGACGTGATGAAGCAACTGGGTGCGGCCGGGCCGGTCGCCATGGTGGGTTACGCGTTCCATCAGGGCTGGGCCGAACGCAACCGAGCCACGCTCGAGCGCTTCTTTGCCGTAACCGGTCAAGCAAAGACAATTCTCGCCGATTCGCCGGCCGAATGGCAGCAGCTCGCGCCCCGCATCGGCGTACACAGTGACGCCGCACTGGGGATCTACCGCCGACGCTACATCGAGGGCATCCCTGGCCGTCCGCTCGCCGATGAAGTCGCCGACGCGCGGGCGCTCTATCGCGTATTGGCCGACATTGGTGGCGCCGACCTTGTCGGTCCGGCGCATGAGCTTGCTCCCGGCACGTTCTACAGTGCGGGATCGAGCGAATGAATTTCGCCCTGCGCCTTGGCTCGATCGCGCTGTTGCTTGCAGCCTGGATCGCGGGTTCGCATCTGCTCGGCCCGCGGCTGTTACCCGCTCCGCAGGCCGTTGTCCTTTCGATCGTCCATGAGGCGCGCACTGGCGCACTCGGCTTCAACCTGGGCATCACGCTGCTGCGCGTCCTGGTGTCATTCACCATCGCCATGATGCTCGGCACATTCATCGGGATTGGAATGGGCCGCAGCCAGGCCATCAACCGGATTGCCGACCCATGGTTGATCGTGCTGCTCAACTTGCCGGCCCTGGTGATCATCGTGCTCGCCTATATCTGGGCCGGGCTCACGGAAACCGCGGCGATTATCGCCGTTGCGCTCAACAAACTGCCGATCGCCATCGTCACGGTGCGCGAGGGGGCGCGCGCGCTCGATCCGACCCTCGACGAAATGGCGACGGTGTTTCGCATGGGCAGTTGGGTTCGGCTGCGGCACGTCATGCTGCCGCAGCTTGCCCCCTACTTGGCTGCGGCGGCCCGTTCCGGACTGTCGCTGGTGTGGAAGATCGTGCTGATCGTCGAGTTGCTTGGCCGGCCCAATGGGGTCGGCTTCGAGATCGGGGTTGCCTTCCAGTTATTCGACGTTACGCGCATCCTGGCCTATGCTTTGACCTTCGTGGGCGTCATGCTCGCGATCGAAAGTTTCTTGGTGCAGCCACTTGAACGACATGTCTCCCGCTGGCGGCTCAAGCCGGCTTGAGCTTCACATCAGGCAAAAGTCATATCGCACCGCATCGGGCAGCCGCCTGCATGTGCTGGGCGAGATAGCGTTCAGTTTGGCGCATGGTGAAGTTGCCGCCCTGGTCGGCCCTTCCGGTTGCGGCAAAACAACGCTTTTGCGCATCGTCGTCGGATTGGATCGCGATTTTGACGGCAGCGTCGCGCTGCCTTCGCATGGCAGACTCGGCATGGTCTTTCAGGAGCCCCGGCTGCTGCCTTGGCGCACGGTGGAGGAGAACGTCCGGCTTGTCGCGCCACATGTGAGTGAAGCTGCGTTGACCGTGCTTTTCACGACGCTCGGCCTCGCCGAGCATCGCCGTCATTATCCGGGTGAATTATCGCTTGGTCTTGCCCGCCGCGTCGCCCTTGCGCGGGCGTTCGCGATCGAGCCAGACCTGCTTGTCCTCGACGAGCCGTTCGTCTCGCTTGATGCCGCGCTGGTCGAAAGACTGCGGGGAGAACTGATTGAATTGGTGTCGCGTCGACCGACCACGACGTTGCTGGTCACGCATAGCATCGACGAGGCTGTCGGCCTTGCGGATCGGGTGATCCTGTTGTCAGCGTCGCCGGCCCGCGTGCTCTCCGAGGTTCCGGTCGAACATCCGCGCAGCGCCCGTTCAGCAACTGAACTCGCCATCGTCCGCGACCGGCTTAAGAGCGCCGCGGCGCAACGATAACGCCGCCTCTCTCCTCATGCCGGCTGCGCCTGGGCGGTGCGGCGGATCATGCCGCGCTGCGGGTTATAGCCGATGACGGCGAGCAGAAAGAACAGCACTGTCGCTCCGGTCACGACGCAGGCCGAGACCGGCTCGAATTGGCCGTAAAGCGCAAACCGAATAAGTTCGACCGCGTAGGTGAATGGGTTGCCGAGCGCGACGTAGTAGACCCACACCGAGCCGCTCTGCTGCAGCTTCCACAGCGGATAAAGCGCCGACGAGAAAAAGAACATCGGAAACATCACGAAATTCATGGCGCCGGCGAAATTCTCGACCTGACGGATGTAAACCGACAGGAGCAACCACAAGGCTCCGAGCATCAAGCCGGAAATGATCAGTGCCGGCAGCACTTCGAGCCAAGCGATTGGATCGAAGGTCACGTCGAACGCGATGCAGACGGCGAGAAATACATAGCAGGTGAGAACCGACAGCGAGGTGCCGGCGGCGAGCTTGCACGCCAACAGGATCCATCGCGGCAGCGGCGCCGTCAGCAAGAGCCGCATCACGCCCATCTCGCGGTCATAGACCATAGACAGCGAGGACTGCATGCCATGGAAGAGAAGAATGATGCCTAACAGGCCGGGGACGATGTAGACTTGGTAGGTGATGTAGACCTTGTACGGCGGAATGATCGAAACGCCGAACACGTTGTAGAAACCGGCGGCGAACACGGCGAGCCACATCAGCGGACGCACCAGTGCCGAAAGAAGCCGTCCGCGCTGCTGCACGAATTTGAGGACCTCGCGCGTGGTGATGGCGCGTAGCGCGCGCAGGACGTGGATCAGCGGCATGGACGGTCTTTCGATTTTGGGGCATTGGTCCGCATGGACGCCATCGTCAGCCTACGGCTTAATCTGGCCGGCGGGCAAGCCAACCGAGCCGAAACTCAATGACCATCCAACCAGGCGCACCGGCGCTTCTTCTCGATAATGTCGTCAAGACCTATGGGGCGATCCGCGCTGTCGATGGTGTGAGCTTCAGCGCCGCGCCAGGCGAATTCATCGCGCTTCTCGGTCCCAATGGCGCCGGCAAGACGACGCTGTTCCAACTGCTGTCCGGACTGTTCGTGCCGGATGCCGGCCGTATCGAAATCATGGGCCAAAATATGCTGCGCGACCCGGTTCCGGCGCTGGCCATGCTGGGCATCGTATTTCAGCAACCGACGTTGGATCTGGAATTGACCGTGACCGGCAACCTTCTGTTTCACGCCGGCCTGCACGGAATTCCGCGCGCGATGGCGAAGCAGCGCATTGCCGCCGAACTGGCCCGGCTCGGCCTCGCCGAGCGAGCCCATGATAAGACTTCGCAGTTGAGCGGCGGAAATCGGCGCCGGGTCGAACTTGCCCGTGCGTTGCTGCACGATCCGCGGGTGCTGCTGATGGACGAGGCCACGGTCGGACTCGATCCGGCGAGCCGCAGCGATCTGCTCAAGCTGCTGTTGAGCATGCGGACGGAACGTTCGGTCGCGGTGCTGTGGGCGACGCATCTTTGCGACGAGGTGACCGGCGCCGATCGCGTGATCGTGTTGCATCGCGGCAAGGTGCTGGCCGATACGACGCCGGGAGAATTCATCGCCAAGGCCGGCGTCAGCACGGTCGAGCAGGCTTTTCTGGCGATGACCGGGCCGCAGTAAAGGGGCGGCTTACGCCCATTGCGGAAGCTACAGCGTCCCGCGCACGCCCACATAGGCGGCGAGCGGCATTCCCGGAACGAAGGTGCGCGGGTCTGTCAAATTCAAGTATGGAAACGAGGTCACGTCGAAAAACGTGCCATAAACGTAATAGTGTTGATCAAATAGATTCTTCACGAGTCCGAAAATCTCGACGTGTTGCGACAGCTTGTACGATGAGTGCAGGTTCACCACCCAGTAAGCCGGCACTTTGGGGTTCTGGTTGGATTCGTCGCCGACCAGATATTGGCTGCCGGTAACATTGAGGTCGGCGCCGAATTTCCACGGATCGGTGATCTGATACTCGGCACCGGCCTTGAACCGGTAATCGGCAATGCCGGCTAGGTGGTCGCCGGGCACGACGAAAATGTTGCCGTTGGCGTCGGCGAACGGGTTGAAGGGCGACGACAAGGTCAGGGAGTTACGGAACGTGGCGTCGACGGTCGTCAGATTGGCGTAGACGTTCCAGCGGTCCAATCTGTACGAGGCATTGGCCTCGATGCCTTGCCGCAGCGTATTGCCGGCGTTCTGAAAGTATTCATGGCCGGGGATCGGGCTTGCGACGCTGATAATGTCGTTGGTGTTGAGCGCGCGATAGGCGCCGAGCGTCCAGTTAAGCTGGCCGTGGGCGATATCGAAATGGCCGCGCAAACCGGCTTCGCCCGTGTAGGTGACGACCTGCTGCAACTCGGGGTCGCCGACCAGTGCGTTGTCGATCAGGCACGGCCGCATCGGATCGGCACAGGCCAGTTCCAGCGGAGTCGGCGCCCGGTTGGCGATCGCGTAGTCGCCATAGACCGTAAGGTTGGGCGTGAGTTTGTAGGTGGCGCCTGCCATCGGATTGAAGTGGCTGTATTCGTGGCTGCCGTTAAGCAGCGGATCGTTGCCGAGTTGGTCCGTCAACGTAAGCTGGGCAACATTGAAGCGGCCGCCCGCGGTGATCGCGAGCCGTTTGGTGACGTCGAACGTGTCGGTGGTGTAAACGCCGGTATAGAGCGTCTGCGCACCCAATCCGACTGGCGCCACGTCGCCGGACGGCTGGTCGATGAAGAGGCCTGAACCAACCACAAATGGGAACGTATTGGCATTGACCGTTCCGAGTTCGCTGGTCGTGGAGAATTGCACTAGACCGCGATCGACGCTCAAGCCGAGCACAAAGTTGTTGCCGTGACCGAACAGATCGGCCGATGACGCGACCTGGGCCGAGCCGCCGAAGCTGTTGGTGTTGGTCCAGGTGCGATCGATTTCGCCGAGGATCGACGGCGCGGCGAGCGCGCCGGTTGCCGGCGCGGTCTGTCCACCCGTCGTGATCAGATTTGACAGGCTGCCATCGAGGTTGGGAAAGCACAGCACAGTCGGGTCGGTGCACCCGGTATTCTGCGCATCGGTCCCATTGCCGTCGACATGGGCCTGCTGGAAGTGCCTGTAGTAAGCGACCGCCTGATAGGTCAGCGTGTCGCTCGGCTTCCAGCTCGCGCTGCCGGTGAGGAATGTGAGCTGATCATGTGTGGTTTGCGGAATGGTGTAGACGCTCGACCAGTCCTGGCCGAGCATTTCTACCGGCGCTGCCGCCGCGGCGCCGAAATGATTGTCGGCCTCGGTCAGCGTGAGGTGAAATTCGGTATTGTCGCCGCCGCGGATGCCAGCGTCGGCATAGAGCCGGCGTAACTGCGAGGGCGAATCCTGCCGCCAGCCGGCATCGTCGATGGCGTCGGCGGCGATATAGCCGGACATGTTGCCGTTCTGACCGCCTGCCTGGATCGAGGTACCGATGCGTCCGAACGAACCGCCGGAGGTTGCGTCCTCGACGCCGTGGTAGGTGAAGCCGTTTTTCATCTCGAACGACAGCGCACCGCCGATGGCGTTGAGCCCGTAGACCGGATTGCTTGGCACCAGCGTCATGCCGCTGATCGCGGTTTCCGGGATGAAGTCCCAATTGACGGAATCGCCGAACACCTCGTTGATGCGTACGCCGTTCTGATAAACCGCGAGACCTTGCGGCGTGCCGACGACGGGGGAGGCGATAAAGCCGCGATAATTGAGGTCGCGCTGAAACTCGTTGCCGGTTTGATCGCCGAGCGAGATGCCCGGTACGCTGCGCGACAACGCGCTCAGCAGATCGGGTGCGGTCCCCTTGTCGAAGTCTGCGGCCGAAAGCGTCTGGACGTTCGATGGGATTTTGTCGCGGTCCACGGAACCGGGCTCGGCCGCGGCGGCCCGTGTGGCGATAGGCGCCGCAGCCGGCGCCGTTGCCGCGCGCGCTGCAGCAGGCGTTGGGCGCCGAGCGGCACGACGCGGCGGCGGCACCGGAGTGGTGCCGATCACCTGAATTTCAGGAAGCGCGACGCTCGATCCTGCGGCCGACGAACTGCCATTGGCCTGCGCCAGCGCGGCGGCGGGCGCCAGCATCGCGGCGATGGCGCAACACGCCGCCATTCGTCGAAACGCCACCCTTGCGACTGCTACACCGACTATCCGACACATGGCCGCCCCACCTCAGGCCGGCTTCAATTCTGAGACCCGCCAGCGGCGTTGTCACGAAAGCTTTTGCTAAATCGAGCCGGGAACATTTGGCAATGGCCGGGTGTCGGCCAATGCGCCGCCTCGAGCGGCGACGGTTCAACTGGCCGAAACCAACTGCACCGCGGTGCGGATGAGTTCCGGCAGATTGCGGGCGTCGAGCTTCTGCTTGAGCTGTGCGCTCAAATTAACGACGGTCTTGTAACTGACGTTCAGCTCCTCGGCGATGCGACCGTAAGGCTTGCCCTCGGCCAAGAGCGACAGGGCCTGCAGTTCGCGCGGCGTCAATTCGGCGAGCGGATTCTGCCGCGCCGGCGTATTGGCCAGCGCAACCTGCATGGCAAGCTCGCCGCTCAGGTAGGGTGTTCCGGTCCGCACGCTCTGGAATGCCTCGATGAATTTCTCCGCTGATGTGTCCTTGACCACGTAACCGGTGGCGCCGGCCTGCAGGGCGCGAGCAACGATGACCGGATCGCTGTGCATGCTGAAGACCAGGATGCGCACATGCGCGTCGTGCCCGCGGATACGGCGGATCAGCTCCAGACCGCTAAGACCTTTGTCCTGCATGCCGAGATCGACGACGACGACTTCGGGGGTGTGGCTGCAATAGAGCCGGTAGCCCGTTTCTGGATCGCGGGCCTCGAACACGTCATTGATCCCGGCGTCCTGGAGCATTCGCCGACAGCCCTGCAGCACGATCGGATGATCGTCGATGACAAGCACACGGGTCATGCGGGCGCTCGGTGCTGCGCCGCGCCGCCGCCGGGCGGCTGAACCAACGGAATAACGACCCTCACGCAGGTGCCTTGCCCGGGATTGCTCGCGATTCGGTGATTGCCGCCCAGGGCCGCGACGCGTTCGCGCATGCCGCTGATGCCAAATCCGGTTGGAGTGCCTGCGGGCATACCGTGCCCGTCATCCCGCACGGTGAGTTCGAGCAGCCCCGCGGCGGTGTCATGCCGGGTCTCGACGGCGACGTGCTTTGCCTCGGCGTGACGAATGACGTTGGTCAGACTTTCTTGGATGCAGCGGTACACAGTCAGATCGATCGAATCCCCGTAGCTGCGGGCGAGCGCATCGGCGGCAAAATCAAATGCAATCTGCGGGTGCTGCCGCGACCGCTCGCGAATGAGTTGGCCGAGCATTTCGTTGAGCGGCACGTGGCCAAGCGCCATGGGCCTCAACCGGTCGAGCATGCTGCGATTGATCGACTGAAGATGTTCGGTGATGGCGAGAATTTCGCGCGCGCATTCCGATAGACGCAGTCCGATTTCATTTGAAAGCGTAGCGGTGGCGCCGGCGATCGACGCCGCATAAGCCTTCAGCCCGAACAGGCACGGCCCGACTTCGTCGTGCAGCTCAAGGGCGGTACGCCGCCGCTCGTCGTCCTGCGCCGTAATCAGCCGGTGATTGAGCCACTGATTCTCCAGGTTCGTTGTTTCCAGCGCGCTGGCCAGGGCGTTGAATTGGCGGGCGATTCCGGCGAGCTCGCGCGCACGCAACTGCGGCAGGCGCACGTCATAGCTGCGATGCTCTAGATCGGACAAACCGGACGCGAGCACGGCAAGCGGATTGAGCACCCGGCCGAACAAGACATAGAGAATGCCGATCATCGCGATGTTGAGCACGGCGGCGACCGTTCCGATCGCGACCAGATTCTCCCAAACTTCGGCGATCTCATCGGCCGGCTCGCCGATGATCTCAACTTGCCCGACGGTCCGCCCATCGACGATCACAGGTACGACATCGCGTTTGATCACGGGTGCGACCAGCGCGGTGAACCAGGCCGGCGCCGGGTCACGTTCGGCAATCGGACGAGCGGAGGGCGGCGCCGCCAGCACAATGCCCGCGGCATCCCTCACCGCAATCCGGACGTGGCGCATCGGACGCAATTGGTCCGGCAACGCGGCCAGGAAATGTTCGGCCGAGACTTGGCGATGGAAAAACTTGACGGCATCGCCAACCAGGAGTTCGGCAAGGCGCATGGACGAAGCCATCTCGATGCGGGTTTGCGACCGCGCCCGCACGATCGTGACGCTGCCGGCGACGAGTATCGCCACCAAGTCAATGAGAACGAACACCAGCAGCAGCTGGAAACGAACCGAACGCGCATGCCACAGGGCCGGCAGCAGGCCGCGTCGCGGGCCGGCCACCCGCAGGGCTGCAATCGCCGACGCGGGGTGCGCTGTGATGCTCGTCCTCCCCCAAATGGCTGGTGCCCCAGGAGCGTTGCCGCTCACTTGGTAACGCGGAGCATTATAATCCCATTTTCGCCGCCATTTTCGGTATTTTCCATCGGTTGAGCGGCCTGAGACTGCCCACATCGGTGACGACCCACACCGGTGGGCGATCGCGACAACCGGCCGACTTGCGCTGGAAGCCGCGCAACTGGACCTTGCGGTTGAACGGTTTTCCGTCATAATATCTTTTGCTGCGCTTACAAAAGAATGCCGCAAGACGGAGAAATGTCATGGCTTGGACAACGCCCGTTCTCGTTGAAGTCTGCGCTGGTAATGAGATCAACGGCTACCTGCCGTCCGAAATCTAAGTTCGGCGCAAGAAGTTCGACGCAAGTCTGCAAAACTCGGAACGATAAACCTCGGCGGACAGTCCTACGGGCCGTCCGTGGGGTTTTGTGTGCCTCGCCAGCGTAAACCCCTGTCACGGCGTCCACCAGCCAATTCCACGCTTCAAATTCGTCAGCGGAAGCCGTCTTGCGACGGCAATTTCCAAGTAGTGCATTTCGCGCTCGATCTTCTCGCGCAGCAATAGCCGCAACCGGCTCACCAAAATCGCCGCTTCGATGACCGCCGCCTGAGCGCGGTTGAAGCCCTTGAGCGGGGCGTGCGCCACGGTGCGCAAGACGCAGCAATGGAATTTCTCTCTCGCGCCTCCTGTCCATTCGACGCGCGCGGTCAGGGCGCCGCGAACACGAGAGAGGTGGTCCCGTTTTCCGGAACGGAATGGCGGCTTGGCTAAGATGGATTCTGGGTTGCGTTACGCCGCCAATTTCTCCTCGTTTGCGTGCGTAGCATAGACCTCGTCGGGCGTCGCTGCGGTCGAAAGTTGGTGATGACATAAGGCGATATTGCGCGGCGGCGCCGGCGCGGCTTGAGGACCGCTGACGGTTATTTGTTCGCCGCCACCGCTATCTCCAGCGGGAAGTCATCGACCACTTCGTGCCCGCTCTCAGTGACGATGAAGGTGTGGCCGAGGAAAATGCCGAACAAGCCGTCCGGCGTGATCGGGTTGGGCTCTGCCATGATCACCATGCCGGCTTTCAGTATTTGCTCGAATTCTTCGGCGGCGACGTGCTCGGCGACGACATGCGGCTTGTCGGTGACGAGGTCGATACCGTGGCATTGCGTCGGCCGCGACTGGTAGCCGTTGTCGCGAAAGAACTTACTGGCAAGCCGCATCGCTTCGGGCGGCTTGCCCGGGGCGATCTCGGCGACGATGCGGTGATAGCCGGGCAGCGTCACCTCATTCCAGAATTTCTTCACCATCTCGGTCGGCTCGCCGACGCAAATCGGTGAGCCGACCTGCGCGGTGTAACCGCGATAGCCGGCGGCAAGCTCCATGTTGATGATGTCGCCCTTTTTCAGCACGCGCGACGATGGCCGAGGATTGCCGAAGATCATCGCCGGATTGTCCATCGGCGTTGAGCCGATGATCAGAAAATCGATGTCACCGCCGCCTTCCAGAATCGCCGCCCCCGCGGCGGCGCGCAGCTCATATTCCTTCACGCCCGGCGCGGCCCGCGCCACCATGGCATCCATGGCGTTCTTGCACAGCACGCCCGCCTTGCGCACGCAGTCGAGTTCTTCGGCGCTGTGGATCGACAGTAGCTCGTGCAGAAAGCCCTTGGTGAACACCAGTTCGGCATCGGGCAGGTTGTCGCGCAGCACGTGGTACTGGTTGACCGGCATGTAGTCGCCGTGGCGCGGGTCGATTTCCATCAGGCCGATACGGCCACGCTCGAGTTTCAGTTCGCGGATGCGCTCGACCATGATGTCGGCGTAGCGGCCACTGCGGCTGTGGCGCACGTCCTTGACCGCGACCTCGACCTGGCGTCGCACCGCTTCCGCGTGCGTGCCGCCCATCGAATAGATCATGGTCGGCTCGCCTTCGAGCGGCACCAGCACGTAGCTCGATAGCGCGTGCCATTCCCAGTGGCCCGTCAGCCACAGCATGCCGCCGCCAAAACTCCAGTGGCTTGGACCGCCGGGCACGATCACGACGTCGAGCTTGTCCTGACGCATCTTGGCGCGCAGCGCGCGGTAGCGACGCTCGTATTCGGCCTTGGAGAACTGCTCCCATACCGCATCGCGGTAATACGGTGTGTCGCGCATGTTGGCGAACGGCAGCGACTGATCGAGCTTGCCCCGCACCGCCTCCCACGGCTGCGGACCGATGCGTGGCGGGCGGATTTGGGTGTTCATGGGAGCATTCCTGTGAAATTGCCGATGATGGCGCGACGATAACCCATGGATGTGGTCCTTTCCACATCCGCGCGGCACATCATGTCGCGCCGGCCGGCGCTGCAAGAGCCTCCGAGATGATTTATGCTGGCTCTATCGTGGGCCTGCGATTTCCGAGGTGACGCATGACAATTCCTCGCCGGCTTTTCATCGGTCTCGCCGGCGCCGCGGCGCTGGTGCGGCCGGCTTTCGCCGCCGACAAAGTCGCGGCCGGCACGCTCGGCGGCCAGGCACCGCTGTGGCCATTCTACATTGCGGCCCACAAGGGCTTGTTCGCGGCGCAAAATCTCGACGTTGAAATCAGCTTCGCGCAAAGCGGCGCCGCGGTCACGCAGCAGCTCACCGCTGGCTCGTTCGACGTCGCGCTCAGCGTCGGCATCAACGATCCGATCCATGCCATCGACAAGGGTGCGTCGGTGGCGATCGTGCGCATCGTCGGCAACGCCGCGCCCTATGTGTTGATCGGCAAGCAGGGACTGAAAACCATTGCCGACCTGAAAGGTAAAACAGTCTGCATTGGCTCTCCCGCCGATATGACGACGATCTATTTCAAGCGCATGGCGGCGGCCGGCGGCCTGAAAGACGGCGACTATAATGTCCTTTCCGCCGGCGTCGGCGCCGCGCGCTATGCCGCGCTCAAGGCCGGCGTCGCCGATGCCGCCGTGGTGTTACCGCCGGTCAACTTTCAGGCCGAGAAGGCGGGCTTCGTCACCATCGCGTTCGCGCCGGATTATGTGAAGGATCTGCCGTTTACCGGCATGGCGGTATTCCGGCCGTGGGCGAGCGCGCACAAGGACGTGGTCAAGCGCGTGCTGGCGGCGACCGATGCCAGCATCGCCTGGTTCGCCGACACGGCGCACCGCGACGAGGCGGTCGCACTTTTGGTGCAGACCGCGCACTCCAACAAAGACGACGCCGCGGCAAGCTACGATCTTTTGCGCCGTACCGGCTATTTCGAACCGACCAGCAAAGTGTCGCGCTTAAAGCTGCAAAATCTCATCAACGAAGAACGGGGCGCCGGCAATATCGGTCCGACGCTGACGGTCGATCGTCTGGTCATGCGGGGCGTGACCGAGCTTGTGGATTGATTGCGAGCGTTACCGCTTCACGCGCACGCCAGCACGCTCCAGGCGCGGCAGGACCTCCGCGCAGAAATACGGCACCTCGTCGAGATAATTGACGAACGACAAGCCGATGCCGCGCACGCCGGCCTGACTGATGGTGGACAATTCGTCGGCCACCTTGTCGGGTGTGCCGACGAACGGGTAGCCGCCGACCGCGTTGGAGGCGAAATAGCGGCGCTTGGCTTCATATTCCGCCGGCGGAATCGTCTGCGGCGTGATGCTTTTGTTCGCCAGCATGCCGTCGATCGCGCCCCAATCGGCGTTGTCGATGATTGCGTGCTGATAGTAATCGTCGGCTTCCTTTTGCGTCGGCCGGCAGACGACCTGGCCAACGGTGAACACTTCGATCTCGCGGCCGAGGCTGCGGGCCTGCGCCTTGATCTCCGACACCTTGGTGGCATTGCCGGCGAGCGATTTTCGTGAGCCCGCGGTGGCGACAAAGAACGCATCGCAATTGCGCAGCGCGAATGCCTGCCCGACATCGGATGAGCCGGCGTTCATCATCAGCGGTTGCGTCCCGCCGTAAGGTTTTGGAAAAGCGCGCGCCGCCTGCAGATGCAGATATTTGCCGTCGAAGTCGAAGGTGTCGTCGCGCGTCCAGGCCTGCTTGACGATGTCGACCCATTCCTGGGCGTAGTCATAGCGTTCGTCGTGCTCGCGCTGGTTGACGCCGAACATGTCGAATTCGCCTTCGTTCCAGCCGCACACGATATTCATGCCCATGCGGCCCTGGCCGATGTGATCGGCGGTGACGAATTCCTTGGCGGCTATCAGGGGATGAAACAGCGGGGCGTGTACGGTGCCGAATACGGTCATATGCCTAGTGGCGCCGAGCAGCCCAACCGCCCAGGTGATGGTTTCGAGCGTCACGCCGTGAAAATCGGTGTCGCCGCCATAGCCCTTCCAACGCGCGATCGGCAGCATGAAATCGAGGCCGGCGTCGTCGCCAAGCCGCGCCAGCGCCAGGCAATCCTCCCAGCTCGCCGACCAGCGCTCCGGCACCTTGGTGGCCGAGCGGCCGGATGAGCAATTGGCGCCGAACAGGCCGATCTTGAGCGCATTTCCGTTGTACATGGCAATGCGGTTTTGCATCGAAGCAGCAGGCGCCAGCACGTTGTTCTCCGTGGTTGCGGCTTTACGGTACCATCATACAGCATTGTCATCGTCCGCGAAGGCGGACGATCCAGTAATCACGGGGCTTCAGGTGGATCGCCTTTCGCGGAAAGCGTCGTGATTACTGGATGCCCGCCTCCGCGGGCATGACAGGAAACATTACTTCCCCGCATTGATGTTGCGCACCAGGTCGAGCACCGGTGCGGGCGCCGCGTATAGCCGATCGATCAGCGCCTGCATCTCGGTGCCGCTCACGGCATCGATGTCAAGCTTGGCTTTCTTGGCGTCGGCGAGCAGCGCCGGGTCGGCCATCATGGCGTCGAACGCCGCGCGCAATTCGCGGACGCGATCCGCCGGCAGGCCGGGCGGCGCCATGAGCGGCCACGCCAGCACGGAATCTGCCGACAGCATCTCGATCGCCGCGCGCCCATCTTTGGTCTTCGCCAGGTTAGTCGCGACCGGCGCATCGGGCAGTTCCGGCTTGCCAGCGGTGAACTGCGCCAGCACCTTGAGCGTGCCGTCGGTGAGCCATTGCGGCGCGCGCTGGCGGATGCTGCCGACTGCCCAACCGCAATAGCCCTCGACCTCGCCCTTCTGCAGAGCCAGCGTGATCTCGTTGCCGCCCGGATAGCCGGATACGATCTTGAATTTGGTGCCTGCCAGGTCGTTGAGCGCCTGCGGGTAGGTTTGCGTGCGAGAGCCCGGCCCGGTCGCGCCGACTACGATCTGCCGCTTCATCGCGTCGCCGATGCTGTTGACCGGGACGGTGTGCCAGACGACGCAGAGGAAATCGTCGCGCGAGCGGCCACCGATCCAGGCGAATTGCCGGGCGTCATATTTGGCCTGGGGATTGCCCAACAGCGGCTCAAGCACGGTGCCGCCGCCGATAACGCCGAGCGTCGTGCCGTCCTTGGGTGCGGTGTGAAACAGATTCATGGTCGCCACCATGCTGCCGGCGCCCGGCATGTTCTGCACGATGACTGTCGGATTGCCGGCGAGGTGCTGGCCGAGGTGGCGCGCGAACAGCCGGGCCGTCGCGTCGTAAGTGCCCCCGGCGGAAAAGCCGACCATGATGGTGATCTGCTTGCCCTTGTAGAAGTCGGCGGCGTGCGAGCCGGCAGGCGGAAACGCCGACGCGAGGGCAAGCGCGAAAAACAGCAGAGACCGTCGCAAAGCTTTTGTCCTCATTATTTGCGCCGCGTTTGTTTCGCGCCGCGTTTGGGCAGGGTGCGCTGCACCGACATGGTCGGGCCGTCCGGCATCTCAGCCATCAGGCGGCCGAAGCCCTCGACGGGTTGACGTACATGGAGATGACGCTGGATATCCCAGCATTGCGCCGGGATGGCGTGGACGACGGGCACGCCCAGATCCTGTTCGAGCATCGCGACAATGTCGAGCGTGCGCCAGGCTGGCCCGAGCATGTAGATCGCTTCGGCGCCGCGCCGCGCCAGAAATTCGGCTTTGATGAAACGATAGACTTCGAAGCTCGACAGTTCCTGTGCCTTGTCGAAATCCACATCCATGCCCGCCATGGCGAGGCATTCAAATCCCGCGTCGGCAAAATAGCGGGCGTAGATGCGGTTGATGTCGCCGCGAAAATAAGTGGCGCCGATGAAGCGTCGGACGCCGAGCGCGCGCAGCGCGTCGACGTGGCTGGTGCCTGAGGTGAAGATGCGCGTGTTGTATTTTTTCTGCCAGTCGCGGATCAGTGCCTGCTCCTTGTCGTAGCCAAGCACCATGAAGGGCGGAGCACCGGATGGGTTGACGACATCGCACCCGGCCTGCGCCAGCTCCGCGACCTTTTCCTCGTAGGCCGGAATGACGGTCTTGAACTCATCGACCGCGCCGCGGCGTACATTGAGGATCAGCGGAATGACGCCGATGCCCTCAGGCAGCATGCGCACCAGATCCTCGAAGCCGCCGGTGCGCAGCGTCGGCCGCACAATGCCGACGGTGCCGCGCCAACTCGAAAACGCCATAGGTCCTCCCCGAGCTTTTTAACCCGCAACCTTATTGGGCCGCGAGCGATGCCAACAGCCGCCCATGACCTTTGATCGGATCAATTATGCCGAGCGCCTTGAAGGCGACGAAAAAACTCGCATGCGTATAGGCGACGATCGGGATGCCGGTGTCGCGCTCCATGGCATCGACGATCTGCGATGCCTGCCATTGCGGGCAGGGCAGGTAGAGTGCGTCGCAGTCTTTGGCACGGCGCAGCACACCGTCGGCGAATGTTCTGATGTCGGCAGGCGTCGCCGCTTGCAGCCGTTTGAACGGCACATCCATGCCTTCGGCACTGGCGATCGCGAAGCCGTGCTTGGCGAGATAGTCCGCCATGGCGCGATTATGACGTTCCGGATAGGGCGAGGCGATGGCGATGCGCCGCGCGCCGAGATGGCGCAGCGCTTCCATCGCCGCACGCACGCCGGTCGAGGCGGGCACGCCGGACGCGCG
>DATCBO010000069.1:0-20428 GCA_036511795.1 Xanthobacteraceae bacterium | reverse complement strand
GGCAGGCGAACGGATTGTCTCGACGCAGGCCAACACGGCAGGCGCAATCGAAGCGTTGGCGTCGTCCGCTGCCTGATCGGGGTCGCGTTTGCCGGCGATATCGAACAGATAGGCGCGTTCAGCACGGTCGAGCCGTAAGCTGCTTGCAAGACGCGCCAGCGCGCTCGGTGAAACCGAGACGTCGCGGCCCTGCTCGATCCAGGTGAACCAGGTCGTGCTGAGTCCGCAAAGCTGCGCCAGCTCCTCGCGCCGCAGACCCGGCGTGCGGCGGCGGCTCCCCGGCGGGAGGCCGAGTGACTCCGGCGCGGTGCGTTCGCGTTGCGCGCGGACGAAATCGCCGAGCGCGCGGCGTTGTTCGGAGGATCGGACGGCTCCCATGGTGGCTTTTATACTAGGATGTCTGGCCTTCTTATACCAGTTTATAGCTTGCGGTAATGCAAACCTGAATCCTGCCCGATCGTAGAGGAGAGAGACGATGCAAGAGAAGTCTCACGAGGCGTTGCTCGGCCAGCAATTCGGAGCGCGGGCCACGGCCTATCTGAACAGCGCCGTGCATGCCCAGGGCGCCGACCTCGAAGCGCTCGCGAATCTCGTCCGCGGCAGCTCCGATGCGCGCGTGCTCGACCTCGGCTGCGGCGGCGGACACGTGAGCTTCGCGGTGGCGCCGCACGCCGGCAGCGTTGTGGCCTACGATCTGTCCGCCGAGATGCTCGGTGTGGTCGCCCAAGCGGCGGCGGAGCGGGGCCTGAACAACATCCGCACCGAAAAAGGCATGGTCGAGCATTTGCCGTTCGCGGACGCGAGCTTCGACTTCGTCCTCAGCCGGTACAGCGCCCATCATTGGTGGGATTTCGATGCCGGGTTGCACGAAGCGGCGCGGGTGCTCAAACCCGGAGGCACGGCCGCGTTCGTCGATAGTATCTGCCCAGGCGTGGCGCTGTTCGACACCTACCTGCAGAGCGTCGAGCTGTTGCGCGACCCTTCGCACGTGCGCAGCTACTCGCGCGCCGAATGGGACGCGGCGATCGCGCGTGCCGGTCTGGTCTGCACGGCGACCAGTCGGCACCGGATACGCTTGATCTTCCAGGTCTGGGTCGAGAGAATGAGTACGCCGAAGCTGCAGTGCGACGCGATCCGCGCCCTGCAAACCGCCATGTCGGCCAGCGTAACGCACTATTTCAACATCGGCGCCGATGGCAGCTTCGACCTGGACGTCATGTTCGCTCAGGCGAGCAAATAGCGCGGCTTGTAGGCCTGTGGCTACGAAGATTGACTGACGAAATAAAAAGAGCGCCGCGGCGATGAAGTCGCGGCGCCCTTCGAACCGCGGTGTTTCGGGTACGGCTCAGGCGGCCGCTGACAGTTGCGGGGCGGTTTCGCCCCAGCACGGCAGTGCCGAGACGCGCTGGAACCAGCCGCGCACATTGGCATACGAACCGAGCGGGATTTGGCCGCCTTCGGCATGGAACAGCGGTCCTGCGACCGCAAAATCCGCGATCGTCAGCGTATCGCCGACCAGATATTTCTGCTTCGCCAGATGGGCGTCGAGCATCTTGGCTTCCTTGTGGAAAGCCTCGGTGGCTTTGGCGACGGCGGCCGCGTCGGGCGGGCCCATGTTGACGAATTTTTTCACCAGATTCTCGAAGATCAGCGGCTGGCATGCCTGCGCGCCCCAGTGCGCCAGATCCCAGCACAGCCAGCGCGTGACGTCGGCGCGACCGCGCGCATCGCTCGGATAGAGCGGCGTTGCGGTCTTGCTCGCGACATATTGCAGGATGGCGTTCGATTCCCACAGCTTGAAATCGTCATCGACCAAGACCGGCGTGCGGCCGGTCGAGTTGAGCGCCAGATAGGCCGGCTTCTGCTGCTCGCCCGTCATCAGATCGACGAATTCGAATTCGAGCGGCATTTTCAGATACGCGGCCAGCGCGCGCACCTTCCAGGTATTCGGTGAAGCGGAAAAGCCATAGAGTTTCATGATCGACTCCTGTTTGTAGCCCGGACTGAGCGAAGCGAAATCCGGGAGCTGCTGACCGGCCTCACAAATGTACCGGGTTTCGCTGCGCTCAACCCGGACCGCGACGGATCGCTATTCGCAGCATGAGGCGGATTTGGGTTCCTGATATGTCACTTTTGTATCGACCGCCGCGTTGTCGTAGCGATCATGATGGCGCACCCAGGCCATCGGCCGGGCGAGGTTGTCCTCGTCGCGGCCCTTGGGTGCAATGTCGAGGAAGTGGTAGGCGCCGAGAAACATGTCGAGCCCGCGGCCGTAGGTCGAATAGGTGTGAAAAACCTCGCCGGCGGCGTTCTTGGAGAACACGCTGGCGCCCGGCCGTTCCTCGCTCGGGAACGTCGTCATTTCGTAGTTGTACATGACCTTGCCGGCGGGGCGTTCATCGGGGGAGGCGGATACCTGATAGTCATGGTTGAAATCGCTGCCGAACGACGACACCCAGGTGAATTTCCAGCCCATGCGCTTTTTGAATTTCTCGATCTCGGCGAGCGGCGCGCGCGACACCACGACGAATGAAACGTCGCGCTGAGCGAGATGGATCGCGGCGCCGTCGAAATGGTCGGCCAGGAACGAACAACTCGGGCAACCGGCTTCCCAGCCCGGCCCCAGCATGAAGTGATAGACGATGAGCTGGCTCTTGTTGACAAACAGCGCGGCCAGCGTTCGCTTGCCGTCCGGGGTGTCGAAGACATAGTTGTTTTCGACTTTTTCCCACGGCAGTTCGCGCCGTTTTCTGGCGAGCGCGTCGCGTACGCGACTGAACGCTTTTTCCTCGATCAGATAGGCCTTACGCGCAGCGATCCATTCGTCGTGCGATACGATCTCGTGCGGTTGCATGGCAGACTCCGTTATCCGTGCTTCACGTCAAAGCGGTGAAAATCACGACAGGAATTGCTCCATCTTGTCGAGCGCACCGGTCCAGCCGTGCTGATGCCGATCGCGCGCATCTTCGTCGAAGAATTGTTCGTGCGTCATGGTGAGAAGGGTGCCGTCGCCGTCGGGCTTGAGCAACACCGTCACCAGCGACTCGCGCTCGGGTGTCGTTTTCCAGGCCCAAGTGAACACCAGTTTTTCGTCAGGCACCACCTCGCGATAGACACCGCTCACGTCATGTTCTTCCCCGCTCGGCGTGCGCATCAGCCAGCGATAACGGCCGCCGACGCGGGCATCGCATTCGGCGATCACCGCCTTGGCTTCGCCGGGGCCCATCCAGCGCATCACCTTTTGCGGGTCGATCCAGGCGGCGAAGACCTTGGCGGGCGACGCCTTGAACCGGCGCTTGAGGGTGAGACTGGGTTTGACGGCGGTTTGGGTGGACATGACTCTTCTTCCTCCAAAAACGCGGCGAGACTGGTAAGCCGCTCGGACCAGAACTTTTCATAGGCGTTAAGCCACTCGAACGCGTCGCGCATCGGCTCGGCGCGCAGCTGACAGGCAACCACACGCCCGGTTTTCGTGCGGGACACGAGGCCCGCGTCGGACAGCACCGCGAGATGCTTCATGATGGCGGGCAGCGACATGGAAAACGGCGCGGCCAGTTCGCTCACCGACAGATCAGGCTCGGCGGCAAGCCGCATCACCACCGCGCGCCGGGTCGGGTCCGACAGCGCGGCAAATGTGCGATCGAGGGCGGCGTCCTGAAACTTAACCATATGGTTTAGTATTGGTCGGCGGGCAGGGAGTCAATAGCCGTTTCTCAGCCGTGCCGAGCCGCATGTGTACAAACCACGACGGACGCGATGGCGGGCCGCGATTCACCCGTTCTTAAGCTCGGTGGCCTTGAATCGCCTCGCCATGGGTATGGTCAGCCTGATGTCCGCATTGATCGGCGCGCAGACCGGCGAGATGCAGCTCGCCGTCGCGGCGCGGCTGTCCCGGATGGGCAATCCCGATAGCGGCTCGTCGATCGCCCAACTGGTCGGCGCCGCGGACCAGAGCGCCAATTCGCTCGCCAATGTCGCCGAGAATAGCGGGGCAAATCTCGACGTCAGTGCGTAACCGCGGTGGCGCCGTCCTGTGGGGGCGTGCTATCGGCCAGACGTTTTTGATTGGCGAGAGATGACAAGGCCAATGAGGGCTGACGCCGCCATCACCGCATAGATCGGCAGGTTCGATGTGGTGTGCAGCAGGCCGACGCCGGTCGAAGCGAAAGCGCCGATGACCATTTGCACAAAGCCGAGCAGCGCCGAGGCGCTGCCGATATTGCGGTTGAACGGCGCCAGCGCCAGCGCGGCGGCATTTGGATAGGCGATGCCGCAAAACGGCAGATAAAGCAGCAGCAGGACGATATTCGACGGCAAGCCGTACCATCCGAACCAGGTGCCGGTAAGGATGACGGCGATGATGATGGTCTGGCCGATCAACGCGACCTGAAAAATCTTCTGGCTCGAACACCACCTCGAGAGCCAGATATTGAGCTGGCTGCCGCCGATGAAAGCGCAGGCCAGGCCGGCGAACACCAGCCCGAACATGGCGCGATCGAGATGATAGTTGCCGATGAAAATGATCGGCGCGCCGGTCACGTAGACAAACAATCCCGCGAACGAGAACGCGCCGGCAATCGCGTAGACGAAGAACTGCGGCAGCGCGATGATGGTGCGAAACTCGCCGATGATGGCGGCGGGCTTGAGCGAAATGCCGCGGTCGGGCTTGTGGCCTTCGGGCAGCACCCAAGCGAGCACCGCGATCAGGATCAGCGCATAGCCGGCGAGCACGGCGAAAATCCACGGCCAGCCGGCGCGCGACGTGATGAGGCTGCCGACCGACGGCGCGAACAGCGGCGAGACGCTGATGACGAGGATCAATAGCGAAATGATCTTGGCGCTCTCGTCGATCGGGAAGAAGTCGCGCACCATCGCCAGCGCGCCGACGCCGGCGCCGCAGCCGCCGATCGCTTGCAGCAGACGGAAGGCGATGAAGGCCTCCGGCGAGCGCGCCGTGGCGCAGCCTATCGAGGCCAGGACGAATAGCGCGAGCCCCACATAAAGCGGCGGTTTGCGGCCGAAGCGGTCCAGCACCGGGCCGTAAAACAACTGTCCGAAGGCAAGCCCGATGAAGTAACCCGACACCGACAGCGAGATTTCCGCGGGCGTGGTTGCGAGATCGTGCGCGATCTGCGGAAACGCCGGCAGATACATGTCGATCGAAAACGGGCTCACGGTGGACAGCGCACCGAGAATAAGAATGAGCAAAAAATTGGCGCCGCGGGTACGGGTCACGGGAAATGTCTCGGTGATTGGTGAAAACAGTTAAGATCAATGCGGGCGATTCGTTCTCTTAATGGGGATTCGCTCACCCCACGCGCTCAGCGCGTCCAACCCCTCGATGGCGAAATATCGAGACCGCGCGATTTGAAGTACTGATCGCGGCGTGGGCGAGCGTCATCCCATCGTCGTTCGCCTTTCTGGCCGGTGCTTGCTATGTCGCCGATCTCGCAGCCGAAAGGCTTCGACGCTGATCGGTCCGCAAGTCGCCTGACGGCAATTCGGTTCTTGCCAAAAGTCGCCCATCGGGCATGCGGTTCAGGCTAACATCCCGCTCTGTTCGAGCTATACTGGGCTAGAATAAGGCTTAATGAGTGTGGCGGTTATGCAACTTTTTTCGGCACCTAACATCATCTTTTCGTTGGGGCTGATGATTATTGGGGTGGCGAAATTCTTAGATGGTCACACCGATGAAAACTGGAGAAAGCGATTAGCGGCCTTTTTAAGGACAGGAAAAATCGGAGGAGAGTCGGATCGTAGGTCTAAAGCGGTCAAACCCTGGCAGTTCGCTGCCAAAACTATGTCCTCCTTCTTTAGAGATATACTTCGTTCGGAGGACGCTTGGCACTTCTTGTCACTTTCCGGCGCTGCTTCCATCGTTATCATTATCATCGCATTTTTTTATTTTTACATGAGCGGAAATTCTTATGACCAAGACCAAATCCTAGCTCTTTTTGGCAGCACAAAGACGGTGTTCTTCGCGCTTATCATTCACCTCTTGGCAACTCTATTTATTGATTTTATTGCGGCCTACCAGACGATATTTTTTGTGGAAATGGTGGGAAAATGTGGCGCCGTTTGGCAGGTATTTGTATTGATCTATGGCAATGTCTTGCTGTCGCTCGGACTTTTTAGCTTCGCGTTTCCATTGGTTGTGGTGGGATCGCTTTTGGTCGAGAATTTGCAGACATATAGGGGAACAATCTCGTATCGTCCGATTTCTACCGCCCAGTCTGAAAGCAGAACGGAAGCGGCGCTATTCTATACGTTCGGCGGATCAACGTCCGACGGCTTTTCTAGAGAGGATACCGGAAGAACGGTCGTTTGGCAGATCAATACAACAACACTAAACGAATCTCAGAGGGCTACGGTGGTAATGTCTACTGTCGCCTTGAGCTCCGCGAAATTCTCTGCGACGGAATTGATGGCCTTCATCAGTGATGCAATTCAGAAACGGGGATCAGAACTGCACATGGAGATTACTAAGCAAACGCAAGTGCCTGGGTTTTTTTATAATCTCCCCGGATTAGACCTGAATGTTAGGGTTCGGGATGCCTTCCATTCATTGCCAATCACAAGTCTGTACAGAATTGCGTTTGTCTACACGAGCCTTTTGGGTGTTCGTTCGCTTGAAATCATACGAGGACGCCCGGTGACTATGGAGACAAGCAATGCTGTTCCAGCCTTAGCGGATGAAGTTAATTCTCTCGGGGAGGGCAGTCTCGTCTTCCTTTGCGACGGCGACATAAGCCGCATCCCGCAGACAGGCTCCGACTTGGCCGGCAAGCTCAAAAAGTGCTCTAAGTGGGCTGCGATTAGATCTTCTGTGTTCAATGCAGAAGCGGTAATGTTGACTTCAGAAGATACCTCTCGGATTTTTATTGCACCTTTTGCATTGTCGTCGCTTTCTATGACGTTTCTTGTTTACACCGTTTGTATTGTACTTCTTTATACCGCAGCGGTTCGAGCCGTCATGCCACGGTTATTTGGATGGAACTTCCTTCAGGTTGAAAAGATACCGCTAACTTTGGCGGCGTCCGTGATGTTCGTATTTTTCATTGTTCCGTTGGCGACCCTGGCGTTAATTTTGTGAAGTCAAAAAATGCCAAATGCTCAGCGGAGGGAGTGAACGTTAGTTCGGTCCAGTACGAATTGCGGCGCTGACGAGCTTCACGCCGTCGTCGCTTGCCCATTCGGCGGGGCCGGCCATGTCGCCGATCTCGCAGCCCTTGGGATCGACGATCAGCGTCGTCGGCATGCCGAACGCCTTGCCGGCGATTTTCAGGTCCTCAAAGATCTGCGCGCTTTCGTCGGTGAAATAGGTGAGGTGGGTGACGCCGATTTGTTTCAGAAAGGCGAGCGGCTTTGCCGGGTCGCGGGTGTCGATATTGACGGCGACGACCTGGAATTTGGGGCCACCAAGCTTGGCCTGCAACGCGTCGAGTGCCGGCATTTCGCGGCGGCACGGCACGCACCAGGTGGCCCACAGGTTGAGCAGCAC
This sequence comes from Xanthobacteraceae bacterium, assembly GCA_036511795.1. Taxonomy (GTDB): domain Bacteria; phylum Pseudomonadota; class Alphaproteobacteria; order Rhizobiales; family Xanthobacteraceae; genus BOG-931. The sequence continues at coordinate 12,927 of DATCBO010000069.1, read as the reverse complement.
GGTACGGCCCCGCCAATCGGCGAGCGTGCGGTCATGCCCCTCGGCGTCCTTGAAGCCGAGCGGCGGCACGTGGAACGGGGTTTGTGCCATCGCGAGCGCCGCAATCTCGCCATGCGCCAAGGGCGCGATCCGCGTCGCGGTCTCGACCGCCTGCCGGCAGGCCGCATCGGCTGGATTGCTTCGCAGACGCCCAATCCCGTATATCCCGGCCACGACCGCGACGGCTGCGCATAGCGCCAGCATCGCCAGTTTGCGGCGGCGCACCTTATTATACGGTTCGTTATTGACTTCGGGCATCGGTAGAAAACCTCGGCGGACGCATCATGGCGAATAAAATGTGGGGCGGACGCTTCGGCCGAAAGCCCGATCCGCTCATGGAGGAGATCAACGCTTCGATCGACGTCGACCGGAAGCTTTACCGGCAGGACATTGCCGCCAGCAAGGCCCATGCGGCGATGTTGGCCAAGAAGGGCATCATCGGCCGCCAAGATGCGAGCAAGATCGCTCACGGTCTAAACACGATTCTGTCAGAGATCGAGGCCGGCAAGTTCACCTTCAAGCGCGCGCTCGAGGACATCCATATGAATGTCGAGAGCAGGCTTTCCGATCTGATCGGCCCGGCCGCCGGGCGGTTGCACACGGCGCGTTCGCGCAACGATCAGGTCGCGACCGATTTCCGGCTTTGGGTGCGCGACGCAATCGATACAATCGACGCGGGCCTTGCCGCCTATCAGCGCGCGCTCGCCGAAAAGGCGCTGGAACACGCCGCGACCGTGATGCCGGGTTTCACCCACCTGCAGAGTGCGCAGCCGGTGACGTTCGGCCACCATCTGCTCGCCTATGTGGAAATGGTGGCGCGCGACCGCGGCCGCTTCGCCGATGCGCGCACGCGGCTTAACGAATCGCCGCTCGGCGCCGGCGCGCTTGCGGGAACCTCGTTTCCGATCGACCGCGACATGACGGCGAAAGCGCTGGGCTTCGACCGGCCGGCGGCGAACTCGCTCGATGCGGTCGCCGACCGCGACTTCGTGCTCGAGACGCTGTCGGCGGCGTCGATCGCGGCCGTGCATCTGTCGCGCTTTGCCGAGGAGATCGTGATCTGGTCGTCGCCGCTCGCCGCCCTGATCAGCCTGTCGGATGCCTTCACCACCGGCTCGTCGATGATGCCGCAGAAGCGCAATCCCGATGCCGCGGAACTGGTACGCGCCAAGACCGGCCGCATTCTCGGCGCACTGGTCGGTCTGCTGACGGTCATGAAGGGGCTGCCGCTCGCCTATCAGAAGGACATGCAGGAGGACAAGGAAGGCGCGATCGACGCGCTCGGCGCACTCACATTATCGATCGCCGCCATGACCGGCATGGTCCGCGACATGGAACCTGATGTGGCGCGCATGCGGCAGGCGGCCGGCGAGGGCTTCGCCACCGCGACCGACTTGGCCGATTGGCTCACCCGCGAACTGAAACTGCCATTCCGCGAGGCACATCATGCCACCGGGCGGATCGTCGCCAAGGCGGCGGAGGCTGGCGTGCCGCTCGATGAACTGCCGCTCGCGGCCATGCAGGCCATCGAGCCGCGCATCACCAAGGCGGTTTTCGGGGTGCTGGCAGTCGAGAAATCGGTGATGAGCCGGGCTGTTTACGGGGGAACGGCGCCGAAAAACGTGCGGATTCAGGCCAAACGCTGGCTTAAACGCCTGGGCAAGGCGTAAACCGGACCGCAACGCCTTGCCGACAAAATCTCGCCGCTACCGCGTGATCTGCTAGGTTCGTGGACGAAGCGTTGTCCACGGGGGACGGGGGAATAGGGCTTGGCCGATAACCGGAGCGTCATCTGCGCGCTTGCCGTGGCGTTGATCGTGCCGCTGGCGCTGGCCGGCTGCGGCCGTAAAGGGCCGCTCGACCCGCCGCCGAGCGCTGCGACGCCGCCGCCGCCGACCCAGCAATACCAGCCCGCTCCCTCGACCACCGGCCTGATCGATCCGCTGACGCCGACCGGGCAGGCGCAGCAGGCGCCGCCGCCGGTGCAGACCACCCAGGTCGCTCCCGCGCAGCCGCAGCGGAAGGGCTTCCTGCTCGATCCGCTGATTCAGTAATCCGCGTCATTGCGAGGAGCCCTGCACGGGCGACGACGCAATCCGGGTTGCGTCGCCACCGTCGCATGTGGCCCCGGATTGCTTCGCTAACAATGACGAAGTCCTTTGCCACTCCGGCGCATCCTGTTCTAAACACGCGCCCATGCATCACTTCGATTATCGCGGCGGCGAGCTGCACGCCGAGGACGTGAATCTGACCAGTCTCGCGCAGACTGTCGGCACGCCGTTCTACTGCTATTCGACGGCGACCATCGAGCGGCATTACCGGGTGTTCGCCGAAGCCTTCGCCGATGTCGATGCGCTGGTCTGCTATTCGGTCAAGGCGAATTCCAATCAGGCGGTGATCGCCACACTCGGCCGGCTTGGCGCCGGCGCCGACGTGGTGTCCGAAGGCGAACTCAAGCGCGCGCTCGCCGCCGGCATTCCACCGCAGAAAATCATGTTCTCTGGCGTCGGCAAGACCGCGCGCGAATTGGCGCTCGCGGTCGACCAGGACATTCTCTGCGTCAACGTCGAGTCGGAAGCCGAGATCGAACAGCTCGCTGCGATCGCTACCGAGAAAGGCCGCACCGCCGACATTTCAATTCGCGTCAACCCCGACATCGACGCCAAGACCCACGCCAAGATCGCGACCGGCAAGGCGGAGAACAAATTCGGCATCCCGATCAGCCGCGCACGCGAGGTCTATGGGCGCGCCGCCAAGCTCGAAGGCGTGCGCGTTGCCGGCGTCGACATGCACATCGGCAGCCAGATCGTCGAGCTCGATCCGTTCGGCGACGCCTTCGCGCTGCTCGCCGACTTCGTGCGCGTGTTGCGCACCGACGGGCACAGCATCGCGCATATCGATCTCGGCGGCGGCCTCGGCATTCCGTACCGCAACGACAACGAGCCGCCGCCCGACCCGGCCGCTTATGCGGCGATCGTCAAGCGCGCCACCGCCGGCCTCGATTGCAAGCTGATCTTCGAGCCAGGGCGGCTGATCGTCGGCAATGCCGGTATCCTGGTAACGCGCGTGCTCTACGTGAAGCCCGGCGAGGCCAAGACCTTCGTTATCGTCGACGCTGGTATGAACGATCTGGTGCGCCCGACGCTGTACGACGCGCACCATGAAATCATCCCGGTGCGACAGGCCGCGGCGGGCGCGCCGCGAATCATCGCCGATGTGGTCGGCCCGGTCTGCGAGTCCGGCGACTTCCTCGCGCTGGAGCGCTCGCTCGCCGTACCGCGTTCGGGCGATCTGCTCGCGGTGATGAGCGCCGGCGCCTACGGGGCGGTCCAGGCCGGCACCTACAACACCCGCGCGCTGGTGCCCGAAGTACTGGTGCGGGCCGGGGATTGGTCGCTGGTGCGGCCGCGGCTCGATGCCGACAAGCTGATCGCTCTCGACCGTCTGCCGCCGTGGCTGGGCGGGGTTTAAGATGGCGCGGCTGCCATGCAGTTCGATTTTACTTTATTGAGGCCGGGAGCGTCGGTGCGGCGAACGCAAACAGAAAATGTGCCCCGTTATGTCAGCAACAAAACGGGTGACGACGCCAACGATGGATCGTCTCCGGTTTCGCCGTTGAGAACCATTCAGCGGGCCATCGACCTCATCGTCACGTCGGCATCAACCACGGCGGCATCAACCACGGCGTGGTCGCGACTGGCGGCATCGAGGTGCGGAGCCCCGAAGCCTTGGTGTTCGCGACTTTTGCAAGCGTACAATTCGGCTCTCAGGCGAAGCCCTGCCACACCAGCTCACACTCGCCATTTATGCCGACATATCCAATTCCAGGGGCATAGCCTGTCAGCAATCCCCAGTATGTTCCGGTGATTGACGAAAAGCTCATGGAGATGCCCCCAGCGGGCCCAGCTCCCGCCATGGTGAGCGAGAAACGAGCCGGCCCCTTTTTGACCCAGCCAATAGGGGTTTTCTCCAACTTAAACTCGGGCGACCCTACGATCTTTTTGGGGTCGACGACGAACGATCCTGCAAGCACAGACACAAAGGTTGCCCAAGCCGCCCAGTCTTTACCTTTGCCGCCGAACAAAAAGGCTAAAGGGAGGAGGCCTGGGAATGCAATGCCTCCGCCGATCGCCCACCAGATAAAGCTGGTAAAATCGCAGTTGCCTCCAGCGGTCCATGACTCGGCGCCCGCCTGCGGCAGCAGATTCTGGTTCGCCTTCACCAGCGGGTCGTTAAGATGGACCCTGGCGTACGCGCGCATGCGTTCGATTTGCGCGCGCTGGGCCGCTTCGGCCAGGGATTCAGGCCCCGCATTGCCAAGCGAAGCCTTCTCGACGCTTGCAATCAGCGGCGGAAATTTCGACTCGTCCAGATGTTGATGCACGAAATCGTCAAGCTCCTTCATGACATCTCCCCTTCGCGACCGTTATAGTTGAATTATATTTTATACAATTTTAAGTAGTATTTTATCCAAGGGGCAATTGTCAACGTTGCCCGAATTGGCTTTGCGGCTTGGCTGATCAGCCGGGTCTCGTTGCGTGCGCGTCGAGAGGCATACGGCGCAGCGGGCTGTCGCGCTGATGCTCAAAGGAGAATTGGGGCGGGCGCGGCGCCCGTCGCGCGAGATTGGGCGTCCGCCCGAGGGCACATGACTCTTTGATTCGATCAAGTAGACGTGTTTGGCGCCTGTACAAGCCGCCCCGGACGGCGCGGGAATAACTCTGGTTTTCCGCGGTTTTGATGGGTTCGCAAGGATGTTGGCAAGGATCCTGCTTGAACCTGCCCTGATATTACCGTGTTATTCTGCGACATTCTGTCGAGCATTTAGCCTCGTTGCGGAGACCCTGGTGACCGAAGCGACTTTGCCCGATCCGGCGTCTGAGCCACGCGGCAGCGAGGGGCTGTTGCAGGCCGCGCTCAAGCGGGCGCGCTGGACGATTTTCTGGGAACGGCTGTGGCCGCCGCTTGCGGCATTCGTCACTGTGATGGGGCTGTTCCTGGCGGTTTCCTGGCTCGGCGTGTGGCTGTGGCTGCCGCCGCTGGCTCGCGCCATCGGCCTCGCGGGGTTTGCCGCTCTGGCGGTCGCCGCCGCGATCCCTTTTGCGTTTCTGCGCATGCCTGGGGCGCCCGATGCTTTGCGGCGGCTCGACCGGCAAAGCGGCCTGACCCATCGGCCCGCAACCGCGATCGCCGATGCGTTGGCGGTCAGCGCGCAGGATCCGTACTCGCTCGCGCTGTGGAATGCCCACGTCGAACGCGCCCGGCAGGCGGCGCGCGCCTTCAAGGCCGGGTTACCGGCGCCGCGCATTGCCTGGCGCGACCCTTACGCCATTCGCGGTCTGGTGCTGATGGCCTGCATCGCCACGTTCTTCGCCGCCGGCGGTGAGCGCTATAAGCGCATCGCGGCGGCGTTCGACTGGCAGGGTGTGGTGCTGCCGGCGAATTTCCGTGTCGATGCCTGGGTGATTCCGCCGCTCTACACCGGCAAACCGCCGGTGATGCTGCCGGGCATTCATCCGGGCGAGAATTTCGCGCAGCTGACCACGCCGGTTGCGGTGCCGGTCAACTCGACGCTGGTGGTGCGCGCGACCGGCAAGGTCGATCTTAACGTGTCCGGCTCCGGCGGCGTTGCCGCGTCCAAGGAGCCGGTGGCGCCGCCTGCTGGCAGTGAAGAGCACCGCTTCATCATCAAGGCGGCGGGCGCCGCAACCTTGCGCGGCGCGGGCGATGACGTGAGCTGGTCGTTCAACGCCATTCCCGATCTGCCGCCGACGATTGCGCTGACCAAAGATCCGCAGGAGCAGCGGCGCGGTTCGCTGCTGTTGTCCTATCACCTGCAGGACGACTACGGGGTCATCAAGGCGGAAGCGACATTCGCGCGCAAGGACGACAAGACCGCGAAGGGCGAGGCGCCGCATGCGCTGTTTGGTCCGCCCGAGTTCCCGCTGATCCTGCCGCAGGCGCGCACCAAGAACGGCGTCGGCCAGACGCTGAAGGATTTGACCGATCATCCGTGGGCCGGCGCCGAAGTGACGATGACGCTCGTTGCCCACGATGACGGTGGCAATGTCGGCAAGAGCGAGCCGGTGACGTTCCGCCTGCCGCAGCGCGTGTTCACCAAGCCGCTGGCGCGGGCGCTGGTCGAGCAGCGCCGCGATCTCGCGCTCGACGCTCACGCAAAGCCTGTCGTGCTCACCGCGCTCGACGCGCTGACGCTGGCGCCCGACAAATTCATGCCCGATGCCAGTACCTATCTCGGGCTGCGCGCGATCTACTGGAAGCTCGTGCACGCCGACAACGACGACGCGCTGCGCGACGTCACCAAGCGGCTGTGGTCGATGGCGGTCGACATCGAGGAAGGTGACGTGGCCGATGCGGAGACCGCGTTGCGCAACGCCGAAGATGCGTTACGCGAGGCGCTGCAAAACGGCGCCAGCGACCAGGAAATCAAGCAGCTGGTGGACAAGCTGCGCCAGGCGATGAACCGCTACATGCAGGCGCTGGCGCAGCAGCAGCGCAACAACGGGCAGACGTCGCGCCCGCTCGATCCCAATACGCGCGTCTTAAGCCAGCGCGATCTGCAGAACATGCTCGATCGGTTGGAGAACATGGCGCGTAGCGGCTCGCGCGACGCCGCGCAGCAGCTTTTGTCCCAGCTCGAGCAGATGATGGAAAATCTGCAGATGGCTTCGCCGAATTCCGGCGGCGACGACGATCAGATGTCGTCGGCGCTCGATGAGTTGGGGGACATGATCCGCCAGCAGCAGGATTTGCGCGACCGTACCTACCGGCGCGGCCAGCAACAGCACGGCCAGCGCGGCGGTCAGCAAGGCCCGCAGGGTCAGCAAGGCCAACAAGGCGATCAACAACAGCAGATGGGCCACCTGCAGCAAGACCAGAAGGCGCTGCGCGACCGCCTGAATAAACTGCTGGAAGAGTTGCGCCAGCACGGCCTCGGCCAGAGCCAGCAAGGCAAAGGCGAGCAGCAGGGCAAAGGCGAAGGGCAGGGCGAAGGGCAGGGCGAAGGCCAAGATCAGGCGAACCAGCTCGGCCGCGCCGGTCAGGCGATGGGCGAGGCCGAAGGCGATCTCGGCGGCGGCGACGCCGACGGCGCGGTCGACTCGCAAGGCCGCGCGCTCGATGCGTTGCGCAAAGGCGCGCAATCGCTGGCGAAATCGATGCAGCGGCAGATGGGCCAGGGACAGGGGATGGGCCGTCTCGGCCGCTTCGGCCAGTCGCGCGCCGATCAGGAAACCGATCCGCTCGGCCGGCCGCTGCGCGGCCGCGATTACGGCGACGACTCGACCGTCAAGGTGCCGGGCGAAATCGACGTGCAACGCGCCCGCCGCATCATCGAAGAATTGCGCAAGCGCTTCGGCGACCTCGGCCGTCCGCAGGAAGAACTCGATTACATCGAGCGGCTCTTGAAGGATTATTGAACCCTTTTCCCGTCATCCTGAGGTGCTCGCGCCAACGGGTCCGGTCCGCAGTGGCCGGCCCGATGACAGGCTCCGCGCGAGCCTCGAAGGAGCGGCCGAGGCGCTGGGGCCGTCGCCCTTCGAGGCTCGCTCCGCTCGCACGTCAGGGTGACGGTTAACTTCTAAACAACTCCGCCACCCTGACATCTTCCAGATTATTGAGCCGCGCCAGCAATTCGGTGCGCTGCTTTTCGCCGATCACGCTCGATGAGGTTTTTAAAAACTTCTGCTCCAGCCGTTCGCGCGTCAGTGGCGAGGTGGCGGTGCCTTCGAAATCCGTGCGCGCGATGTGAAGCGTGCGTCCGTTCTTGAGCGTGATGAAAATCCGGCACGCCATCTGGTCGTCGTTGGCGCCGTCCTTGGCGTAGGGTTCGAGCTTCACCCGCTTGGCGAGTTCGAGGATCGCCGGATTCTGATTGGGGCCGTCGAGGAATGCCTGCGGGTCGCCGGGATCGCGATGCAGCGCCAGCGCGATCGTGAATGGCAGACTGTATTGCGCTGTCGCCACGTCGCGCGGCGCCACATCGTCGTGGTGCGACAGCACTTTGTCGGCAACCTCGACCACAATCCTGTCGACGTCTTCCGGCTCGAACGGCTGTTTCGCGCGGAGCGCCAACAGCGCCTGCACCGGCGACTGCGCGGTGACGTGACAGGGAAAAGTCTTGAACGCGATGGTGAGTGTTTCCCAGCGCTCGCCCAAGCCGACCGGGATCACCGACAGATCGGCATCGCGCGCGAATGCGTCGAGCGCGCCGAACTTGCCTTCGAGAATAACCTCCGGGCCTTCGAAGCCGCGCGCCGCGAGATACGCCGCGGTCACGCCGCCCTCGGCGGCGCGGCCCATGTGGATGCGTTTGACCATGCCGCCCTGGCCGGATTTCACGAACGCCATCAGGCCCGAGCAGAACGAACCGCCGATCCCCATCGCCATCGTGGTCTGCACGGCGGAGAGCTCCATGATCTTGCTCGCCGCAACCGCCGAGCCGAACACGCCGGTAACACCCGGCGCGTGAAAGCCGAGTTTTTCGCTCGTGCTTTTCGCCGCGTGCGCGATGCGGAACATGCATTCGACTCCGGCGACGAAAGCGGTGATGAGGTCCTTGCCGCTGACCTTGGCTTCCTCCGCGGCGGCAAGCGCCCCCGTCAGCACGGTTGCGCCCGGATGCACGCCGGTCGACGGCTGGCGCAGGTTGTCAAACTCGAAGGCGTGCGCGAACGCGCCATTGGCGAACGCCGCGCCGGGCGCACTGGCATGGCGGAACGCCTGGCCCAGCACCGTGCTCGGCCCGTCGCCGGTGTGATGGACGTAATCGGCGACGATCCTGCTCCACGGCAAGGTCGAGCCGAACAGCACCACGCCGACGGTATCGATAATGCAGGCCTTGGCGATGACGACGGCCGCAGCCGGAATGTCTTCGTAGCGCAGCGCGGTCGCGAATTCTGCCAGCGTTTTTGTTTCGCCTGCCATGGCTGCGGTCCCCGACTTGAGGGGGTACCGCATAGTCGCGACCCGAGGCAGTGTAAATGATAAGCGAAGGTGTGTGTTCCGTAAGCAGCCGCGCCGTAAGCAGCCGCGCCATATTGTGTAGGGGCGCCCCTCGTGGGCGCCCGGTCCCTCGGCCCCAACGGGCGGCCACAACGGCCGCCCCTACGTTGCGTCCACGACGGGTCAGCCATCAACCCAGCACTGGCGTCACCGCGTTGACACGCGGCGCGGGCGGCCTAGATTAGGAGCGTTCCGAGGGGAGCGCTGGCAGGCGCTGAGAGACCGCGTAAGTGGTGACCCTTTGAACCTGATCCGGGTCATGCCGGCGAAGGGACGGAAACTTCTTCCAAATCCCGCCCTAGCCGCGTCGCGTCCGGATCGCCCGAATTTATCGAGCGACCCCAAGGAGTTCGCAATGAACAAGCCGCTGTCCGAAGCCGATCTCGCTACGCCGAAGGTGACCACCGGCCCGATTGCCGGTTCGCGCAAGATTTATTCGACGCCCGATGCGGCGCCGGACCTGCGCGTGCCGCTGCGCGAGATCGCGCTCGATGCTTCCTCGGGCGAGCCGCCGCTGCCGGTCTACGATCCGTCCGGCATCTATACCGATAACGATGTGGCGATCGACGTCGAGAGGGGGCTCAAGCGCGCCCGCGTCGCGTGGGTGAAGGAGCGCGGCGGCGTCGAGGACTATGACGGCCGCCCGATCAAGCCGGTCGATAACGGCAACGTCACGGGCAAGCACCTCGCGCGGAATTTTGCCAACACGCCGCGCCCGATGCGCGCGCTGCCCGGCCAGCCGATGACGCAGCTCGAATGGGCGCGCAAGGGCATCATCACCAAGGAAATGATCTACGTCGCCGAGCGCGAAAATCTCGGCCGCAAGACAATGCTCGACGTGGCGCAGGAACGGGCCGACGACGGCGAAAGTTTCGGCGCTTCGGTGCCGCTGTTCGTGACGCCGGAATTCGTGCGCGAGGAGGTGGCGCGCGGCCGCGCCATCATCCCCTCCAACATCAATCACGCCGAACTCGAGCCGATGGCGATCGGGCGGAATTTCCTCACCAAGATCAACGCCAATATCGGCAACTCCGCCGTCACCTCGTCGGTCGAGGAGGAAGTGGAAAAGATGGTGTGGGCGATCCGCTGGGGCGCCGACACAGTGATGGACCTCTCCACCGGCCGCAACATCCACAACACCCGCGAATGGATCTTGCGCAATTCGCCGGTACCCATTGGAACAGTGCCGATCTATCAGGCGCTGGAGAAGGTGGACGGCGATCCCGTCAAGCTCGACTGGGAATGCTATAAGGACACGCTGATCGAGCAGTGCGAGCAGGGCGTCGATTATTTCACCATCCACGCCGGCGTCCGCCTCGGTTACATCCACCTCACCGCCAACCGCGTCACCGGCATCGTGTCGCGCGGCGGCTCGATCATGGCCAAGTGGTGCCTGGCGCATCACAAGGAGAGCTTCCTCTACGAGCGGTTCGACGAGATTTGCGACCTGATGCGCAAATACGACGTGTCGTTCTCGCTCGGCGACGGCTTGCGCCCCGGCTCGATCCGCGACGCCAACGATCGTGCGCAATTCGCCGAGCTGGAGACGCTTGGCGAACTCACCAAGGTGGCCTGGGACAAGGGCTGCCAGGTGATGATCGAAGGGCCCGGCCACGTGCCGCTGCACAAGATCAAGATCAACGTCGACAAGCAGCTGAAAGAATGCGGCGAGGCGCCGTTCTATACGCTCGGCCCGCTGGTCACCGACATCGCGCCGGCCTACGACCACATCACCTCGGCGATCGGCGCCGCCATGATCGGCTGGTTCGGCACCGCCATGCTCTGCTACGTCACGCCGAAGGAGCATCTCGGTCTGCCCGATCGCAACGACGTGAAAGACGGCGTCATCGCCTACAAGATCGCCGCCCACGCCGCCGATCTCGCCAAGGGCCACCCGGCAGCGCAGCTGCGCGACGATGCATTGAGCCGCGCCCGCTTTGAGTTCCGCTGGGTCGATCAGTTCAACCTCTCGCTCGACCCCGACACCGCGCGCAGCTACCACGACGAGACGCTGCCCAAGGAAGCCCACAAGGTGGCGCATTTCTGCTCGATGTGCGGGCCGAAATTCTGCTCGATGAAGATCACCGCCGACGTGCGCGACTACGCCGCGGGCCTCACCGACAACGAGAAGGCCGCGCTCTATCCGCAAGAGGCGGGGAGCGCCGCAGGCGCGACAGGGACGAAAGAGTACGCCAAGCAGGGGATGGAGCAGATGTCAAAGAAGTTCATGGACATGGGCGCGGAGGTTTATGTCGATAAGGTCGCGGCGGATAAACAGGGGAATAAGGCTCTGTGATAGCGACTTGTCGCGCCGTAGCTCGCTTGCGAGCGAAGGCGGAAGGAAGCCGACAAGGCGCTGTAAATTAAAATTCGCCTCTCCCCGTTTACGGGGAGAGGCCGCGAGCGCCTTAGCGCGAGCGGGTGAGGGCGCGGAATGATCCGCTACGACGAGCACGCGGAATTTCAGATTGCCCGTCGCGGCATTGCCAAGGCGGCATTGCCAAGGAGTGGGTCGAGGAGGCTCTCCTCCATCCAGACGAAACGGAAACTAAATCCGACCGCCGATCTTTCTTAAAGCGTCTGCCCGGGCGGCATGTTATGCTCCGGGTGGTGACCGCGCGGAACGACCCTGAATACGTCATCACGGCCTATTTCGACAGGACCAAACCATGCGAATGAGAGTGGATCATGCGGCCGACGCGGTCTATCTCAACCTGACCGATCGGCCGATCAAGGACAGCGAGGAAGTTGCTGACGGCATCGTCGTCGACTACGACGACGAAGGCCGTATCGTCGGCATCGAAATCCTCGATGCGTCGAAGCGCACGGCCGACCCAACGGCGCTCAAGCAGTTCAGCTTCGAGGAAGCTTAGCCGTCTGTTAGATCTCTTCGAATTAAGGTGACAGTGCATTCAATTGCGTTACGGTCGATCTGCGCCATCTGAAATTATGAATTTCGGTGAAAGTGAATTGCCGGCTCAAGAGCTTCGACCCTCTTTCGCCTCTCCATCGAGCCAATCCGACAGGCGGCCGGGCTTGCTCTTTTTCTTGCCCTTTGGTCCGGCAGCGGCGGCCTTCGCCTTGGGCGCCGCGGCGTCTCGCGCCAAGCGGAGTGCCTTCAGCCGCTCGGTTTTCGCGCGCACTGCCGCCGCCTCGGTTTCGTAGTCCGATGTAGCCTTTTTGGCATCGTTGGCGCGCTGTACTTTTGCGAACTCGGCATTCGCCTGGTGCTTGTTGGAGTTTTCCGACATCATCGTCATCCTTTAAAAAAAAACATTCATGCGCGTCATCATATCAGAATTACGGTGATGGGGCGCCGTCCATCCCATCACCGTGATCCGTAATCTCATTTTGGACATCCGAAACTAAGCGTTTGTTCCAAGGTGCTGCAACCGAAACGGGAAATTCGAGTCTTCGCCTTTCTCAATTGCGCGCTTGGTAGTTCAGGATTAGGCCGGGACCGCAAATTGCGGCTCGTATTGAGGAGGCCCAATCCGAAAGCCGTTTCGGAGAGCGCCGTCATCAGCACGGCATCGTGCGGATTGGAATTGCGGTGGATTGGAATTGCGGTGTGGAATTGCGGTGACAGTGCATTCAATTGACGTTACTGTCAATCCGCGCCATCATAGCGCATGGCCCGTCTCGCTCGCGTCGTCGTTCCTGGCCTGCCGCATCACGTCACCCAGCGCGGCAACGGCCGCGCGCGCACCTTTTTCGCCGACGCAGACTACGCGCTCTATCGCGACCTTCTCGCCGAGCACACGCGCGCTGCGGACGTGTCGGTCTGGGCGTGGTGCCTGATGCCCAACCACGTGCATCTGATCCTGGTGCCGTCCGATGCCGACGGCCTGCGCCGGGCTCTCG
>DATCBO010000068.1:0-65041 GCA_036511795.1 Xanthobacteraceae bacterium | reverse complement strand
ACACGGGTTATTTCAGCACGGCGAATGTCGAGACTTGCGAGAAGGCGGGGATCGAACCGCTGATTGCCATCGGCCGTCAACCGCATCATCCACCGTTGCAAGAACGCTTCGAGACGGCGCCGCCCGCGCCAGAAAATCCGACGCCGGTCGCCGCGATGGCGCATCGGCTATGGACTTCGCGGTACGTTGCCCGCTCGTCCGGTGCTCGCGCCTTGTATTCGGTTTTTGTCCATCGACTCGCGCATTTGCTTGGTGCTTCCTTCAGACCGCGCCTCGCAGCGATAGCCCTTGCACTTTGCTAGCCCTTCACCTCCATCAGGTTGGGCGGAGGACTTTCACCTCCAAGCTGCTGAGCATGCCCAGCACACAACGAACCCGCTGCGCGGGAATAGCGGCACGGGCTCTGTAGGAGGGCTACTGATCGGGAGACTCCTGTCTGAGAGCGACGCCGCCGCGCGTCGTGAGCGTGATAGGTGGACGGGGCGATCTTCAGCACACGACAGATCGGCTCGACCCCGTAAGCCCCGCGATAATCGTCAATGAAGCCGATCATGGCCTGAACCGGCGGTCGAGCTCCGCCTGGGCAAAATAAGGTGAGGCTTTGCGCAAAATCTCATTGGCCTGGCGAAGCTCGCGGTTCTCGCGTTCCAGAGCCTTGATCCGCTCGCGTTCGTCTGTCGTGGAGCCAGCGTCGGGAGCGCGCGCATGGTGCGCAGGGGTCAATATATATGCCGCCGGGCGAACGGCCAGGCGGCCGATCTTAAAGTGCGGTTAATTCCCGGTAGCAAATGCGGCCCATTGCTGCATTAACGGGGCGCGCAAGTCATAGAGGCCATCGCGCGCATAGGACTTTTCAACCGCGCTCGCGCCGGGCAGATTGTGCCCTTGTTGCAACTCGGCAAGGTCGCGCACCGTTGCGCCGTGAGTCAGGTTAGGCACGGATTGCCGGATTGCCCAATCGCGGAACGTGCTACGCATACCATGCACGGTTTTGTCCGGGTGCGTCTTTTGCAGCAAGTTTAGCATGGCGTTTGATGCGAGCTTGCCGAATAGAAGCGCATTGGCTGCACCGCGCTCGCCAAGTATCGCCATTGCCTGCGGCGGCAACGGCACGATGCGCCGCTTGCGTTCCTTTGTACGCTCAGCGGGGATAATCCAAGCGTCGCATACTAGCTTTTCGTCGTCGCCGTCCGCATTGACGAAAGTCGCGCCCTTCGGATGGATTTCGGACCATGTTGCGCCCTCCACATCGCCCGCGCGCGCGGCCGTCAATATCAGCAAGCGCAACGCTCGCGCCGTGTCGCCGTCAACTATGCTCGCATACAGCGCGGGCACGTCGTCGCGCGACACGCGCGCATGGTGCTTGCCCTTTTCGATCTTGGCGAAGCCGCGCAGCATATCCTTGTCGAATGTCGCCGGGTTGTCGCCGGTCCGCCATTGCTGCGCCCTCGCGAAGGCGAAACATGCCGCCAGCCAGCCGCGTTTTTCCATGTGTTGCCGGGGCGTCTCGCCTGCGAGCGCGTCAAGCACGTCCGCTTGCGTGATCTTGGCAATGTCCCGGTCCGCGAACGACAAGGCCGCCAGCGTGCCCCGCGCCTTGGTGGATTTGGCCGCCCATGAAGTCGAGTTGGCGGCAAGCCACGCCTCTAGCACTTCGCGGAAGGTGCGACCGGCGGCCATTGTAGGGGCTTGGCGAGGCGTCGCCGTCGCGGCGACCTTGCCGCGCTGTTCCAGCCACACCTGAGCGCGAAGCTCGCGCGCCTGAGTCAAGCCAATGGCGGCCGGGCCGATAGCCGAACCAAGCCAGAATGACTTGAGCGTGCCAGCGACCCGCATCTTGAATTCCCAGCGTGCAGACTTCGGGCCGCGCACTGTGAGGAACAGGCTATCGCCTTGGTTGTGGCGGCCGTGCCGCTGTAATAGATCGGTGAATGAAGGACGGGCCATGGGGTTTCTTTTTGGGTTTGGGTCGCGTCAATCGACCCATCATTTGACCCAACAATACGCCCCTCGAATGGCCCCCGCAATGGTTAGATACGGCAACGGTAAACGCAAAGGAAATGCCCGGTCTATATTGGTTTTGTGGCCGGCTTGATTAGATGCGGCACTAAGGGGATGGCCGCACTTGTTCCGGCCATCCACGACTTCGGGTCAATGAAGAAAGACGTAGATGCCCGCGACAACCGCGGGCATGACGGTTTTACCGCCTTCCTTCCAACCGCCGCACGACATCGTCGAGCTGATCGAGGCTGCGATAACGGATGCTGATCGCACCGCCGCGCTCACGATGATCAATGCTGACCGCGAGACCAAGCGCATCAGCAAGGCGCTTTTCCAGTGCGAGCGTGTCGGCGTTTTTTGCTGCGCGGGCGCTCGCTTTGCCGCTTCGCTTACCGGTTTCGCGGGCGATCTCCTCGACCTGGCGCACATTGAGGCCGCGCGTCACGATTTCGTCCGCCAGCCGCTCCGCATCGTGATGGCCGATCAAAGCGCGCGCGTGACCGGCGCTGAGGCGGCCGGAATGGATGTGCTCCTTGACACGATCGGGCAGCGTCTGAAGCCGCAGCGTATTGGCAACATGGCTGCGGCTTTTGCCGACCATGCGGGCGACATCGTCCTGGCTATGGCTGAAATCGCGGATTAGTGCGCGATACCCTTCCGCCTCTTCGAGCGGATTGAGATCGGTCCGCTGCACGTTCTCGACGATCGCAAGCTGCAACGCTTCGCCGTCAGTAGCCTCGATGATGACGACCGGAACCTCGTGCAGCCCGGCACGCTGGGCCGCCCGCCACCGCCGTTCGCCGGCGATGATCTCATACATGTCGGGAACGCCGCGCAGCGCGCGCGTGACGATCGGTTGAATGATGCCGCGTTCGCGCAGCGAGCTTGCCAGTTCATCAAGCTCAGTATCGGAAAACATCCGCCGCGGGTTGCGCGCGTTCGGCTGCAACGCCGAAATCGGCAAGTGCCGTTGACCGCGCCGGCGGTCGTTTGAAGTCTCGGCGCCGACATCGCCAATCAGCGCGGCGAGCCCGCGTCCCAATCGCGATCGTCCTGCCTCTTCCGCCACCGCAGGTTCTCCAGAACTTTCACTCACGCTCACGCACCCATCATCCAGCGCATAATTCTTTTTCACGTTGGATGATCTCGGTCGCAAGCCGCAGGTAGGCTTCACTGCCGCTGCATTTAAGATCGTAGACCAGCACCGGCTTGCCATAGGACGGCGCTTCGGAGACGCGCACATTGCGCGGAATGATCGTGTCGTAGACTTTCTCTTTCATGAATTCGCGAACGTCGGCCACGACCTGAGCGGAAAGGTTGTTGCGCGAGTCGTACATCGTCAGCACGATACCGTGGATCGTCAGGCCGGGATTGAGCGTTTCGCGCACCTGATCGACTGTCTTGAGCAATTGCGACAGTCCTTCGAGCGCGAAGAACTCGCATTGCAGCGGCACCAGAATGGCGTGGGCCGCCGCCATGGCGTTGACCGTCAGCAAATTCAGCGACGGCGGACAATCGACCAGCACGTAGCTGAAATTGGTCGCGCCTGACGCGAGCACGTTGAGTGGCGCCAGCGCGTTACGCAATCGGTAGGCTCGATCGCGCTGCTGCCCGATCTCAAGTTCAAGCCCTGACAGGTCAAGCGTCGACGGGGCAAGGTGGAGCCGCGGCACGGCAGTCGCCACAATCGAATCGCGCAGCGTCGCTTCGCCGATCAGAACGTCGTAGGTGGAGTGCACCCGGGTGCGGCGGTCGATGCCGAGACCGGTCGAGGCATTGCCCTGCGGATCGAGATCGAGGATCAGAACCTCATCGCCGATCGCCGCAAGTGCAGTGCCGAGATTGATGGCGGTTGTGGTCTTGCCGACGCCGCCCTTCTGATTGGCGACGGCGAGTACTCGCGGCGGCCGCACTGATCCGGTCAGCAGTTTTCGCTCCGGCGCGGATTCTGGCATCACACCGGGTGATGGCTCCACGAGTGGTGCATCGCTCATTGCAGCAGGCCTATCGTTGCACGTTCATCGCTTTTTCGATTCCGTTCGCGCGGTCGGCCCGGCTATCGGCGCAGCATCGCGCACGACCACAATACGGGCATGGGAATCGGTCAAACTCGGCACCAAAGTCACCTGAAGCCTCCAACATTTAGCGGCTTCGGTCAATTCAGCATCTACCCCTTGTCCCTTTGGGAAAAGGCCAACGGCGCCCATTTTCAACAACGGATACGCTTCCGTCAGGAGCTTGGAAAGCGGAGCGACCGCCCGCGCGGTCACGACCTCCACATTTTCCGGCGGCGCTTTGGCAAAATTCGCAATTCGCATCGCGTGGACGGCAGCCGGCGCTCCGGTGGCCTGGACGGCCTCGCGCAAGAACGCGGCTTTCTTTGCGCTGCTCTCGACAAGGTGCACGCACGCTCCGGGGGTCTCGGCGAGCGCGCAGGCAACCGGCAGCCCCGGCAGGCCCGCGCCAGAGCCCAAATCGGCCCAGACACGCGCGCCGGGCGCAAGCGCCAAGAGCTGCAGCGAGTCAGCAATGTGGCGCGTCCATAGCGCCGGCTCTGTCGAGGGCGCGATCAGATTCACACGATGCTGCCAGTCAAGCAAAAGCGCGACGTAACGATCGAGGCGATTCAATGTTTCACGTGAAACAGGAGTGAGTGCTAACGCGCGATCGCGGTCTTGGGTGAGTTCTTCTGTGGTGACGATGGGCGATCGCGAGACGGCCGGACGCAGACCCGAATGCTCCCGCCCCGCCTGCCGGCTCATGCCGCCCCGCGGGCCGGCCTGCGGTTCTTGTCTCGCCGCAAATGCGCGACCAGCAAAGCCAATGCGGCTGGCGTGATGCCATCGATTCGCCCTGCCTGCCCAACCGTGCGCGGCCGATGTGTCTGCAGCTTGTGACGGACCTCGTTGGAAAGTCCAGGAAGCACCGCATAATCGATATCGTCCGGCAGGACGAGATTTTCATCGCGCCGATATGACTCGACGTCGGCTGCCTGACGGCTGAGATAGACCGCGTATTTGGCATCGGTCTCGATCTGCGCCGCGATCTTGCTGTCCAGGGCCGCCAATGACGGCCAGATCCGCGCAACATCGGCAAAGCCGATATCCGGATAGGACAAGAGATTGAAGGCCGAACGGCGCTGGCCATCTTTCCGTAGCGCCAATCCGTGCCGGTCCGCTTCACTCGGCGTAAGGCTCAGCTCGCACACCATCGTTCTCGCCGAATTCAGTGCCGCCATCTTCGCGCGATGCAGTCGCGCCCGTTCGGGGCCGACACAGCCGAGCGCGATGCCTTTGTCGGTCAGCCGCTGATCGGCGTTATCGGCCCGGAGCGTCAGACGATATTCGGCCCGCGAGGTGAACATGCGGTAGGGCTCGCTCACACCCCGCGTCACCAGATCGTCGATCATCACACCGAGGTAGCCTTCGGCGCGATCGAACACGATCTCGCTGCCGCCCCCTGCCCGCGCGGCGGCATTCAGTCCGGCGACGAGACCCTGCGCCGCAGCCTCCTCGTAGCCCGTGGTGCCGTTGATCTGGCCGGCAAAATACAGTCCCGCGAGCCGCTTGGTCTCCAGCGACGGCTTGAGTTCACGGGGATCGACATGGTCGTATTCGATGGCATAACCCGGCCGGATCACGCGCGCATGCGTCAGGCCCGGAATCGATGCCACCAGCGCGCTCTGCACCTCTTCGGGCAGCGAAGTCGAAATCCCGTTGGGATAAACCGTGCTGTCGTCGAGACCCTCGGGCTCGAGGAAAATCTGGTGCCCATCCCGCTCGCCGAAGCGCACGATCTTGTCTTCGATCGATGGGCAGTAACGCGGTCCGCGGCTTTTGATCTGGCCGGAATACATCGGCGAGCGATGCACATTGGCGCGGATGATGTCGTGAGTTGCCGCCGTGGTCCGTGTGATGCCGCACTGAACCTGCAGATTGGAGATCCGCTCGGTCAGCACCGAAAATGGCTCCGGTGGATCATCGCCAGGCTGTAGCTCAAGTGCGTTCCAGTCGATGGTGGTGCCATCGAGCCGCGGCGGAGTCCCCGTCTTCAGGCGGCCAAGCACGAACCCATGACGCTCCAAGGTCTGGGAAAGGCCCATCGCCGGCGCTTCCCCGACGCGTCCGGCCGGAATTTGCCGCTCGCCAATGTGGATCAGCCCACGAAGGAACGTCCCCGTGGTGAGAACAACCGCCGCGCTGCTGAACTCGCGGCCGTCGGTCAGCCGGATCCCAGTGATGCGTCCGTCGATCACCAGGTCGTCCGCCTCGCCTTCGATGAGCGACAAATTCGCCGTCGCGCCGATCGCTTGCTGCATCGCCGCGGCATAGAGCTTGCGATCGGCCTGCGCGCGCGGACCGCGCACTGCCGGTCCCTTGCGTCGATTGAGCACGCGGAACTGGATGCCGCCGGCGTCCGCCACCCGGCCCATCAAACCATCAAGAGCATCGACTTCACGGACGAGGTGCCCCTTGCCGAGTCCGCCGATCGACGGATTGCACGACATGGCGCCAACGGTCGCGAAACGATGCGTCACGAGCGCCGTTCGCGCGCCCATGCGCGCAGCGGCGGCGGCGGCTTCACAGCCGGCATGGCCACCGCCAATCACAATCACATCGAAGCGCGCTTCCATCGCAGCCATATAGACCCGATCGCATCACATCTCCATCGCACGATGCGCCCCGTGTTTCACGTGAAACAGAGTGCCAACGTTCGCTATTCGTTAACCATGATTTTTAACCACTCACTCACTTTCCGATGCAGAAATCGCGAAAGATAACGTCCAGGATGTCCTCCACATCGACCCTGCCCGTCAGGCGGCCGAGCGTCGTCGTTGCGGAGCGCAATTCTTCTGCAATCAGCTCTTCGCTGCCGCTGGCCCGATGGCTGAGCGCACGATCCAGCGCTGCGATCGTTTCCTCGAACGCCTGCCGGTGGCGACCCCGTGTGACGATCGCTGACTCGGTGGCACCGAAATAGCTGCTAGCAAAACCGGAGAGCGCCCCAACAAGTGAATCCATCCCCAAACCGGACTGCGCCGACATGGCGAATGAATGGTTAATCCCGTTCTTCATCGTCGGCGGCGATTCAGTTCTTGGATCGCCTGCGCCAACAAGGTCGATCTTATTTCTGAGCAGCCAAACCTCGGCATTAGGGGGCCATTGACCGACCTCCCCGACCGCTGAGCCAACGACGGCTGAGCCAACGACCGATGCGTCAGTGACCCATAACGTCAGATCGGCGGCGGCCGCGCGCGAGCGAGCGCGTCGCACTCCCTCCTGCTCCACCGGATCACTGCTTTCGCGAATGCCCGCGGTGTCGAGCAGCGTCAGCGGATAGCCGTCGAGATCAAGATGCACCTCAATAACGTCGCGTGTCGTGCCTGGATGCGGTGAGACAATAGCCGCTTCCCGCCTCGCCAATCGGTTGAGTAATGTCGACTTACCCGCATTAGGCGGCCCCGCGATTGCGACCACGAGGCCCTCCCGCAATCGCTCACCATGCCCGCTATCGGCCAAGCATGCTGCAATTTTGCTGCGCAGCAATTGCGCAGCAAAAAGCGCCGGCTCGACCAGATTCTCGGGCACATCGGCTTCGTCGGAGAAATCGATTCGCGCTTCTATCAACGCGAGCGCCTTGATCAATTCCCGCCGCCATTCTTCCGCGCGGTCGCCGATCAATCCTTTGAGCTGACGAAAGGCCTGGCGCCGCTGCGCTTGCGTTTCCGCGGCGATCAGATCGGCCAGCCCCTCGACCCTCGTCAGGTCCAGCTTGCCGTTCTCAAACGCCCGCCGGGTGAACTCGCCCGGTTCCGCCAGCCGGCATCCCTCGATCTTACAAAGCGCATCGAGCACGCCGGCGATGACCGCCTGCCCGCCATGAAGCTGCAATTCGACGACATCTTCGCCGGTCTCGCTCGCCGGCGCCGGAAACCATAACGCGAGCGCTTCGTCGATGACCTCGCCGCTCTGCGGATCGCGAACTCGAGCGAGTGCCGCCTTGCGCGGCTCAGGCATGCGACCGATTAGCGCCTTCAACGCCACGCCGGCGCTCCGGCCAGAAATGCGCACCACCGCAATCGCGGCCGGCGGGCGGCCGGAAGACAAGGCGAAGATGGTGGAGCGATCTGTCATGACCATCGTTGAAGCTTGGAGCCGGCCTTTCGCTCAACGCGGGCTACTTGCTACGGTGCAAGCATGTCAACGCCCCCGCAAGCTTCGCCCGCTTCCGAAAACCGCCTCGCGCACGAGACGAGTCCGTATCTCCTGCAGCACAAAGACAATCCTGTTGCCTGGTGGGCCTGGGGACCCGAGGCATTGGCCGAGGCCAAGCAGGCCAACAAGCCGATCCTGCTGTCAGTCGGCTATGCGGCCTGTCACTGGTGCCATGTCATGGCCCACGAAAGTTTCGAGGATGGCGACACCGCGGCCGTGATGAACGATCTGTTCGTCAACATCAAAGTCGATAGAGAAGAGCGCCCCGATATCGATCAGATCTACATGGCAGCGTTGCATCATCTTGGCGAGCACGGCGGCTGGCCGCTCACGATGTTTTTGATGCCCACCGGCGAGCCAATCTGGGGCGGTACCTATTTTCCCAAAACATCGCGTTACGGCAAACCGGCTTTCGTCGATGTGCTGCGCGAGATATCGCGTATCTTTCGCGAAGAGCCGGACAAGATCGAGCGCAACCGCACGGCGCTGATGCGGCGGCTGGAAATCGCGGTGCGGCCCGCCGGCAGCGTCACACTCGGCCTGGCCGAACTCGATAACGCCGCCCGCCAGCTCGCCGGGCTGATTGATCCAGTCAATGGCGGCACGCGCGGCGCACCAAAATTCCCGCAAGCTGCGCTGTTCGAACTGTTATGGCGCGCAGGCACGCACAGCCCCCACCCAAACCCTCCCTCGCAAGCGGCGGAGGGAAGGGAGGCGGCACGCTACTTTGCCGCCGTCGAAATCACGCTCGACCACATCTGCGAGGGCGGCATCTACGATCATCTTGGCGGCGGCTTCTCGCGTTATTCGGTCGACGAGCGCTGGCTCGTGCCACATTTCGAAAAGATGCTCTACGACAACGCGCAGCTCCTCGAACTTTTGGCAGTTGCGCACAAACGCAACGGCAACGCGCGCTATCGGCAACGCGCGTATGAAACGGTCGCATGGCTCAAGCGCGAGATGACGACCGCGGAAGGCGCGTTTTCCGCTTCGCTCGATGCAGACTCCGAAGGAGAGGAAGGCAAGTTTTACGTCTGGTCTTTTGCCGAAGTGATGCAAACACTCGGCACCGAGGACGGCGAATTTTTTGCTCGGCATTACGATGTGACGCAGGCCGGCAACTTCGAAGGCCACAACATTCTCAATCGGCTCGAGCGACCCCTCCCTAACCCTTCCCCACTTACGGGGGAGGTAACGGTGGGAGACGCGAACGACGAAGCAAGATTGACGGCGCTGCGCGCCAAGCTGCTTGCCGTGCGCGAAAAGCGCGTGCGCCCCGGCCTCGACGACAAAGTGTTAGCCGACTGGAACGGACTGATGATCGCGGCGCTCGCCAATGCCGGCTTGATGTTTGAAGAACCGGCATGGATCGAGATGGCCGCGCGCGCATTCAGCTTCATCGCGCACACCATGGTTCGCGGCGATCGGCTCGGCCATTCCTGGCGGCAGGGTCAGCTCAAATTCCCCGGTCTTGCATCGGACTTCGCGGCGATGATCCGCGCCGCACTCGCGCTCTACGAAGCGACAGGCCGGCCCGATTACCTCGATCAGGCGCTCGCCTGGCAGCGCGCGCTCGACCGCGACTATGCCAATATCGACACCGGCAGCTATTATCTGACAGCCGCCGACGCCGAAGGACTTGTCGTGCGGCCGGCCGCGACCGCCGACGACGCCACGCCCAACCACAACGCCGTCGCGGCGCAGAATCTAATTCGGCTGGCGGCACTCGCCGGCGACGATACCTGGCGCGACAAGGCGGATCGGATTATCGCCGCGATCGCGCCGCAAGCGATCGAAAATCTTTACATGCACATGGCGCTGCTCAATGCCGTCGACCTGCGGCTGCGCGCCGCAGAGATCGTGGTAACCGGGCAGGGACCCGGCGCCGACGCCCTGCTCGCCGCCGCGCGGCAAATACCACCGCTCAACCGTATCGTGCTGCATGCCGCCTCTGCCGCCGCTTTGCCGCCCGGCCATACGGCGCGCGACAAGGCCGACGCGGCGAGTGAACCGCAGGCCTTTATCTGCGCTGGAGAGACCTGTTCGCTGCCCGTGACGGATCCCGCCGGCCTCATTAGCGCCATGGATGCCATGCGACATACTTGACGAAGCCCTTCATTTGGCGCCGATTCGAAGCTATTGAAGCACCGCTGAGCGGAGCAAGGGAGACCAACATGCGAAGCGGAATCGTTCTTGTGGCCGCGCTGATCGCCATGCCGTTCGCGACCACCTCATTCGCCGCCATCTCGGCAACCAGCGCACAGGCCGAGGAATATTGCGGCTTCCTCCCGCACCTGGGCGCCATGGTCCAGTGCGGCTATACGAGCCTGCAAGGCTGTGAAAACGCGGTCGGCAAAGGCGCGATGTGCTTCATCAACCCGTACCTGGTGCTCAATACCAGGCGGCCTACGCCCACAATGCGCGCGCGGCCTACTGCCCAAGGCTGACACAAAATCGCAAAACACCAGATGTCCGCGCTCGTCGCGGACACGACGTTTTAAGACCGATGGGATTTGAGGCGCGGACGGCTGAACCAATCCCGCCACACGGAATTTCACGTATTCATCGACTCGAAGAACTCGCCGTTGTTCTTGGTGTTGCGCAGCTTGTCGAGCAGGAAGTCGATGGCGTCCATCGTCCCCATCGGGTTGAGGATGCGGCGCAGCACGTACATCTTCTTGAGCTGATCCGGCGCCACCAGAAGCTCTTCCTTGCGCGTGCCCGAGCGGGTGATGTCCATCGACGGGAAGGTGCGCTTGTCGGCCACCTTGCGGTCGAGGATCAATTCCGAATTGCCGGTGCCCTTGAACTCTTCGAAGATCACCTCGTCCATGCGGCTGCCGGTATCGATCAGCGCGGTGGCGATGATGGTGAGCGAGCCGCCCTCTTCGATATTGCGCGCTGCGCCGAAGAACCGCTTCGGCCGCTGCAGCGCATTGGCGTCGACACCGCCGGTGAGGACCTTGCCAGATGACGGCACCACGGTGTTGTAGGCGCGGCCGAGGCGCGTGATCGAATCCAGCAGGATGACCACGTCGCGGCCATGCTCGACCAGGCGTTTCGCCTTCTCAATCACCATCTCGGCAACTTGCACGTGACGCACCGCCGGCTCGTCGAAAGTCGAGGACACAACCTCGCCCTTCACGGAACGCTGCATGTCGGTAACTTCTTCCGGCCGCTCATCGATCAACAGCACGATCAAATAGCATTCCGGATGATTGTGCGTGATCGAGTGCGCGATATTCTGCAACAGCACCGTTTTGCCGGTGCGCGGCGGCGACACGATCAGTGCGCGCTGGCCCTTGCCGACCGGCGCCACGATGTCGATGACGCGTGCCGAAAGATCCTTCTTGGTCGGATCCTCGTATTCCATCTTCAGCCACTCGTCGGGATAGAGCGGCGTCAGATTGTCGAAATTGACTTTGTGGCGCGCCTTCTCGGGGTCCTCGAAATTGAGCGAGTTGACCTTAAGCAACGCGAAGTAGCGTTCGCCCTCTTTCGGGCTTCGAATATGGCCGTCGATGGTATCGCCGGTACGCAGACCGAAGCGGCGGATCTGCGAGGGCGAGACGTAGATATCGTCAGGGCCCGGCAGATAGTTTGCTTCCGGCGATCGCAAAAAGCCGAAGCCATCGGGCAGCACCTCGACCACGCCTTCGCCGACAATGTCGGTTTCACGCGCCGAGAGCTGTTTGAGGATGCCAAACATCAGCTCCTGCTTGCGCATGGTCGAGGCGTTCTCGACTTCGAGCTCCTCGGCAAACGAGACAAGCTCGGCCGGAGACTTGGCCTTTAGTTCTTGGAGTTTCATTTCCCGCATAAAGAGACCTATGGAAATTGCGCCAGCGCGGTGTTGGATCGCGGCGTCGCTGACGGGAAGGGTCGCAGGTCGTGAGGTTGCCGGAGGCTTAGCCCCGTAACCCGATGCATCAATCGGCTCCAGTCCACAGGAGCCAGGACTTAAACTGCATCCGCCTACGTTCGGTGGGATAACGCAAAGATAGGAAAAGACTGCCCAACAGGCAAGAGCTGATACACATTTTGCACTGGCAACGCGCGGCGCTCAGAACGGTTTCACCACGACCAGGATCACGATAAGGATCATCATGATAGTCGGTACTTCATTGATAACCCTATAGAATCTCTGAGAATGCTGGTTCGAATCGGCCGCGAAAGCCTTTACCCAACGCGCAAATAATCCATGCATCGCCGACAGCATCAGGACGATGACGATCTTGATCCACAGCCACCATGCCGTCGTCAGGTAGAACCACTCATACCGAGAATCAGGGCTCATCCAGGCGAGCCATAAGCCAAGAATCCAGGTCGCGATCATTGCCGGATTGATGATTGCGCGCAGCAGCCGGCGCTCCATGACCTTGAAGGTCTCTGACTGCACCGAGCCCTGTTGCACCGCACAATGATAAACGAACAGTCGGGGCAGGTAGAGCATACCGGCCATCCAGGCGATGACGGCGATCACATGGAAGGCCTTTAGCCAAAGATAAATCGCAGCCATTGGCACCAAACCTCAGTAGGCTAAGCTTCTGCCGCGGCCTTACGTCCGCCGAACGCGCGCGACGAGCTGCTCGACATGCGCTACCGGCGTGTCCGGCAACACGCCGTGACCGAGGTTAAAGATGAAAGGCCCCCCGGCAAACGCGTCCAAGATTGCATCCACGGCCCGATCCAGGGTGTCGCCTCCGGCAAGCAGCGCCAGCGGATCAAGATTGCCCTGAATTGGACGCTGCTTCTGCACGCGTTCGCGCGCAAAAGACAGGTCGACCATCCAATCAAGTCCGATCGCATCGACCGGGACGGCGGCGAGATATCCTTCAAGCCTCGTTCCAGCGCCACGAGGAAAGCCAATAATCCTCGCTTCGGGAATCCGGCTGCGTACCGTTGCTACAATTCGCGCTACCGGCTCAGTACACCATTTCCTGAACTCATCATCGGGCAAGATTCCAGCCCAGGTATCGAAGATCTGAACTGCATCGGCACCAGCTTCAAACTGGCCCACGAGATAAGCCGACGACGCATCGACGAGACGCTCGATGAGCTCCGCAAAGGCTTGCGGATGCTGATAGGCAAACAGCCTGGCTGGAAGCTGATCCGCCGTTCCACGGCCGGCAATCATGTAGGTTGCGACAGTCCACGGCGCACCGCAAAACCCAACTAATGCTACCGCGGGCGGCAATTGCGATTTTACTTGCGCGATTGTTTCATAAACCGGTGCAAGCGCCGCATGATCGATCGCCGGTCGCAGCCGCTGTAGCGCATCAGGCTCGGATAACGCATCAAGCCGTGGCCCTTCTCCGATCTCGAACCTGACGCGCTGACCGAGCGCGTGCGGCACCACCAGGATATCGGAAAACACAATCGCCGCATCGAAGGCAAAGCGCCGGATCGGCTGCAACGTCACCTCCGCCGCCAGCCGCGGATTAAAACATAGACTGAGGAAACCATCGGCTTCCTCGCGAATTCTTCGATACTCAGGCAGGTACCGGCCTGCCTGCCGCATCAGCCAGATTGGCGGAGCGGAGACACGTTCACCTGCCAAAACACGCAGTAGTGGTTTGTCCGTACGATTGTTCTGCACACCGCTATCCTAATCCAAATAATAATCTAAATAGAGTCTGTTGTAGTGATATGACCGTTGATTAGACTCATACTTTTATCTTCACACCCCACGCACGCGTTCTCCACATATTCCCACTAATCACAGGTCGCCGATTTGCAGCATGTGGAGCGATTTGAGCGTTAGTTATCGATGTTTTTTGCGGTACTGCCGCAGTTCATTCACACTTCACAACGTTTCAGGAAGACCCCCTATACCAGTCCCGCGCGGCGGCTGTGTGGATGATTTTTCGACTTGACGGCTAAGGTACTTGCCTATCCGTGAAAGCCGTGGCCTTCTCCCTACTTATCGACAGCTTATCCAACGAGCCCTAAAGATCGGCCCATGGCGCAAACCGCGGGTTACTTTCATCTGCACCTGATCTCCGATGCGACTGGTGAGACGTTGATCACGGTCGCACGGGCGGCTGCTGCCCAGTACGCCAGGGTCATGCCAGTCGAACACATGCACCCGCTGGTACGCACGCAGAAACAGCTCGACCGGGTGTTGGGCGAGATCGAGGAATCGCCGGGGATCGTGCTCTACACGCTGCTTGAGGAGGGCTTGGTTGCACGGCTGGAAGGCAAGTGCCGGGAACTCGGTTTGCCGTGTCTGTCAATTCTTGGTCCGGTGCTGCACCTGTTCCAGGCGTATCTTGGGGCAGAAACAACTCATAAGGTTGGTGCGCAGCACACCCTGAACGCAGAATACTTTCGCCGTATCGACGCACTCAATTACACGATGCTGCACGACGACGGTCAGCAAACCGACGATCTGGAGGAAGCTGACGTGATCCTGGTGGGTGTGTCGCGGACTTCAAAAACCCCGACTTCGATCTATTTGGCCAATCGCGGCGTTAAGACCGCAAATGTACCTTTGGTGCCGGGCGTGCCGTTGCCCGCTGAAGTGGAGCGTCTCCAGAATCCGCTGGTTGTCGGTCTCTTCGCCACGCCCGAGCGCATCGTGCAGATCCGACAGAATCGGCTGCTTGGGCTCAAGGCGCACCGCGATGACGATCAGTATATCGACCGGGTGGCGGTCGCCGAAGAAATTGCGGCGTCGCGGCGGCTGTGTGCCAAGCACAACTGGCCGCTGATCGACGTAACCCGGCGCTCCATCGAAGAAACAGCCGCGGCAGTGCTGGCACATCTGGTCGAGCGTCGCCGGCGCAAGGCGTCGTGATCGATGGAACTTTGGCGCGCGGCCAACCCTCTCGTGCTCGCCTCGAAGAGCAATATCAGGCGTGCGTTGCTCACTGCTGCGGGCGTTGCGGTGGAGATTGTGCCGTCGGTTGTCGATGAGCGTGCGGTAGAAAGCGATGCTCAGTCGGTTTCAGCTATGGCGGTGGCGGCGCTGCTGGCACGTGCCAAAGCATCGGCGGTAGCTTTGCTGCGTCCCGGACGCCTCGTGCTCGGCGCTGATCAGGTTTTGTCGCTTGACGGCAGGCGCTTCAGCAAGGCGACCGATCGCGCAACCGCCCGGGCCCAGCTGCGCGCACTTGCCGGGCGCAGCCACGAGCTGCATTCAGCTATTGCGTTCGTTCAAGATGCAACGGTGCTGTTCGAACACGCCAGTACGGCGCGGTTGAGGATGCGAGCCTTCTCGGATGAGTTCCTGGAGTCCTATCTTGATGCGGCCGGCGCCGCCGCCACCGAGAGCGTGGGCGCTTACCAGCTCGAAGGGCTCGGCGTGCAGCTGTTTGAGTCTGTGGACGGCGATTATTTCACCGTTCTGGGCCTGCCGCTGCTTGCCGCAATGGATTTTCTGCGCCGTCGTGGATGCTTGCTGGCATGAGCGAGGAGAAGGACGGCATGTTGCCATTCGTGCTCTGCCTCACCGGTTCGCTCGGCATGGGTAAGACGACAGCCGCGCGATATTTTGCCGAGGCTGGCGTGCCGGTGCACGATTCCGATGCGGTTGTGCACGCGCTGTATGAGGGGAAAGCCGTGTCAGCCATCGAGCAGGCCTTCCCCGGTTCGACGTCGGGGGGCAAGGTGGATCGTGCCAAGCTTGCCGCCATGGTGCTCAATGACCGTGCCGCGCTCGCCCGTCTCGAGGCGATTGTGCATCCGCTGGTGAGCGAATCGACCGACGAGTTCCTTGCCGACGCGAAAGCCAAGAATGTATCGGTCGTTGTTCTCGACGTGCCGCTGCTGTTCGAGACCGACACGCATCGACGCTGTGACGCCACCGTCGTGGTTTCGGCGCCGGCTGAGATCCAGCGTCAGCGTGTGTTGGAACGGCCGGGCATGACCGAAGAAAAGTTTTCAGCGATACTTTCCAAGCAATTGCCTGACGCGGAGAAACGCCGGCGTGCCGATTTCATCGTGGATAGTTCCAAGGATTTCGATCACGCCCGTGCGCAGGTGCACGACATTTTGCGTAGCGTCGCTAAAATGACGAAACGCTGATTCGCAAAGTTCCCTCGTCCGCAGCGCCGGCGGGGTTATGGAGCCATAAGTGCGCGAGATTGTGCTCGACACGGAAACTACCGGTCTCGATCCGCTTCAGGGCGATCGCCTGGTGGAGATTGGCTGTATCGAGCTGGTCAACCGCATCCCATCCGGTCAGACGTTTCACGCCTATATCAATCCCGAGCGCGGCATGCCGGCGGAGGCGTTCGCGGTCCACGGACTGAGCGAGGAATTCCTCAAGGACAAGCCGCTCTTTGCGACGGTGGCCGACTCCTTTCTGGGGTTCCTCGGCGAAGCGCCGCTGGTCATTCACAACGCCGGTTTCGATATCGGCTTTCTGAACGCCGAGCTTGAGCGCACCGGCCGGCCGTCGATCGGGCGCGAGCGGCTGATCGATACGCTCCTCATTGCGCGTCGCAAGCACGCCGGCGCATCGAACCGGCTGGATGATCTCTGCGTCCGGTACGCGATCGATCATTCCCGACGCACCAAGCACGGTGCGCTGCTCGACGCCGAATTGCTGGCGGAGGTTTACGTCGAGTTGATCGGCGCGCGGCAGGCGCAACTCGTTCTGTCGCAAACTGCGGCGCCAATCCTTGTGCCGGGGGCGACGATCACCATCCGCCAGCGGCCGACACCGCTTGCGCCGCGCGTATCGGCAGCGGAGCAGGAAGCGCACCGCCAATTCATCGCGACGCTCGGCGAGGCCGCGATCTGGCGCGACTATATCAGTTTGGATTGATCGGCTCGGATGGCGTTGAGGCCTCCGAAGCCGCGACGCGCTGCCGGTAAAGCCCTACGAAGTCGATCGGATTGAGCAGCAACTGGAAACCGCCGTTACGCACCGTGCTGGCGATGATTTCGCGCGCAAACGGAAACAGCAGGCGCGGACATTCGATCATCACGAACGGTTGCAAGGTGTCGGCAGGTACGTTCGTGACGCGGAACACGCCGGAAAATACCAGCTCGAAACCGTAGAGCAGCAAGCCCTGCGACTCCGATTTTCCCTCCAGCCTCAACGTGACCTCAAAGTCGGTTTCGCTCATCGGCGCCGCATCGACGTTGACTTGGATGTTGACGGTAGGCTGCTGGGTGCTCGGCGCAAGCGAGCGTGGGGCATTTGGATTTTCGAAAGAAAAATCCTTCACGTATTGGGCGAGCACAAAAACCTGCGGCATCGTCGCCTGGGGCTGGGGCCCGCCGTTCGTCATAGACATGCGCGTCTCCGGCCCGCGACCTGCGGGTATCGCGGCTTCGCTAACACAGCGGAAAGCGGCGAACAATGGAGCCAATGGAGGGCGGCCCGCGGACGCTCAGGGTTGGGTCCAACGTTCGGGAGGCGCGACGATGCCCAAAGTAACGCAATTACTCGTCATGTTCGGCAAAAGCCGCGCGGATCGCGCGAATTCGACCATAATCGGTAAGGATGCTATCTGCGGAATATTGGACTGAGGCGCCCAATCGTTTAGACTCCGCCTTGACGGCCATGATTACAGCAGCGGCCACTGGAGGGTTTCCCGGGCGTACTTACATTGCTCAGGGAATGGCTTCCTGTTCCGGTTCTGCTTGCCCGGACCGCCTTTGGGAAGCCGTGCGGCTTTTCGTGCAACGTCGAAAGACCATGAGACGTGTTCGAGGATAACATCTACACCATCATCTTTCTGGCGCTCGCGGTGTTCATATTCCTGCGGCTGCGCAACGTCCTGGGACGGCGCACCGGGCGGGAGCGGCCGCCCTACGATCCCTATTCGGCTCGCGATGCGGTCCGCAGCCCGGCCGGCGACAAGGTGGTCACGCTGCCGGCGCGAACCGCTGAGCCTGCGCCGCGGGCCCCGGAGATCCCGCCGATTCCCGGGGAACGCTGGAAAGACATCGCCGAGAGCGGCTCCCCCGTAGCGGCAGGTCTCGATGCCATCGTGGCGTCCGATTCCGGGTTTGATGCCCAACACTTCATCGCCGGCGCGCGCGCCGCTTACGAAATGGTGGTCACTGCCTTCGCGGCTGGCGACCGCCGGCAGCTGCGCGGCCTGTTGTCGCCTGAAGTCTATGACGGTTTCGATGCTCACATTGGCGAGCGCGAGTCCCGTGGCGAGACACTCGAAACAAAATTCATTTCGATCGATTCCTCGACAATCACTGCCGCTGAGTTTCGCAATCGGACAGCCCAGATTACGGTGCGGTTTGTCTCAAAGCTTGTCTCGGCGACGCGCGATCGGTCCGCCGTCGTCATCGACGGCAATGCCGAGAAAGTTACCGATGTGACCGACGTATGGACCTTTGCGCGCGATGTGTCGTCGCGCGATCCCAACTGGAAAGTGGTCGCGACCGAAACCGGGCAATGACGCCGATGACGCCGCGTTGTTGGATCGTCGGCGCTTTGATGCTGGGGTTTGTTGCAGGCGGCGGCGCTGCACTTGGCCAGACCGCCGCACCGCTGGTCTTTCCGGGCGCGCAATACGAACCCGTGGAATGGTCCGACCTTGACGGCTGGGCCGACGATGATCACGCGGCGGCGTTTGCCACTTTTCTCGACAGTTGTACGGCAGTCACCGGCAAGCACCAGTCTCCGAGCGGGATGACGGAAATCGCCGTTGCGTTGCGCGACGTATGCGAGCGCGCGCAGGCGGCCATTCCGCTTGACGATGGGGGGGCGCGAAAGTTTTTCGAGGAAAATTTCCGGCCGTTGCAGATCTCAAAGCTCAGCGAAACCAGCGGATTTCTCACCGGCTATTACGAGCCCATCATCGACGGCTCGCGGGTGCCTACCGGCGAATTCCATGCACCGCTTTTCCGGCGGCCGCCGAACCTCGTGGCGTCCGGCTGGCGCAAGCTCGGCGACGCATTTCCCTCGAAGGGTGTGAAGGTCGGTCGCCGCGTCGGTCGCCGCAAAATCGTGCCCTATTATACGCGCGGACAGATTGAGGATGGCGCGCTCGACGGCTGGCATTTGGAGATTTGTTATTTGCGCAGCGAACTCGACGTTCAGTATGCGCAGATTCAAGGATCGGCCCGCGTGCGGCTAGAGGACGGCACTATTTTGCGTGTGAACTACGATTCTTATAACGGCTGGCCCTATACGCCGATCGGCCGCGTGCTCATCGAGCGCGGCTATCTGACCAAGGACCAGGTTTCCATGCAAAGCATCCGTCGTTGGATGGAAGCCCATCCGGACGAGGCCAAGGATGTTCGGCGTCAGAATAAGTCCTATGTTTTCTTCCGCATCACCGGACTTTCGAACGAGGATGAAGCCGTCGGCGCCGAAGGTGTGCCGCTCGTGCCCGGCCGCTCTATCGCCGTCGATCGGGCGCTCCACGCTTACGGCACGCCGTTCTTCATTGACGCGGATTTGCCGATCACCAACGATAAGGCGACGACGGAGTTTCACCGCTTGGTGGTCGCTCAGGACACCGGATCGGCCATCGTTGGTCCGGCGCGGGCCGACATCTATTTCGGTGCGGGGGACGAGGCTGCGCGCATGGCGGGCCGCATCAAGAATACTGGCCGCTTCTACATGCTGCTGCCGCGAGCGCTCGATCCGGTTGAGGCTGGTCGCGACACGCCGCTGCCGCTTGAGCCGACGAAGACCAGTGGGTTCGCGGGACTTAACTTTGGGAGCCCGGAGGCCGCGCCGGCAGAAGATCCGCCGCCGGACGCCGCTGCCGCGGAACCAGCAACCGCGCCTCTTGCCACGCCAACAAAGCGGCCCGGTCCATAGAGGCTTCCGATGAGCCGCCGCCGGCAATTGAGCGACGAGGAACAGGCATTGTGGAGCGGGTTCGCTCGCTCAATCGCGCCGCTGCGCCAGCAGAAGAAATCCGGTAAAGCAACGATGAGCGACGACCGGCTGGCCTCCGAGCCTGCCAAGCCTAACTCTCGCGAACCCAACTCTGGCGAACCCAACTCTGGTGAGCCCAGGTCGACCAAAGCACCCGAAGTCAGGCTTCAGCCGCCGGCGGCGAAAACCCCGCCGCTCGCGCCGTTGGGCCGGCGGCTCAAGCAGCGCGTCGCGCGCGGTCGTGAGCCGATTGATGCGCGGATCGATTTGCATGGCATGACGCAGGCAAGAGCACACGCAGCTCTGCTCGGCTTCCTGCAGCGTTCTCAAGACGACGGGGCAAGAATGGCTTTGGTCGTCACCGGCAAAGGCTCCGGCGGAAGCGCGCGCGATTCCACGGCCGTACGCGGCGTCCTCAAACGTCAGGTGCCGATCTGGCTTTCTTTACCGGAATTCCGCGCCTTTATCGTCGGATTTGAAGATGCGCATATCGGTCATGGCGGGGAGGGTGCGCTTTACGTGCGCTTGCGGCGACCCCGCTAGCTAGGCCCAGCGAGTTAAGGTTAACGTTCGGAAATTCACACGATTTGCAAGTAATCGCCCGCGTCATCTGCGAAAGTCGTGCCGCAGGGGAGGGAAGGCGATCATGTCGGATACGATCACCGTGCAGCAGGAAGCGGAACCGCGACGGAGCGGTCCCACCGATCAAGATGTCTTCATGCAGGTTGAGAAGTGGCTCGCTGTCATTCGCGAGCTCGCGCGCGACCAGGCAAAGAGAGTTAGTTGATCTTTAGTCCGGCCGACTTGATGATGGTGCTCCACTTTGCCGTGTCGGTGGCCAAGAACGCCTTCAGTTCCTGCGGGGTGCTGGCCTCCGACGAGTAGGCGCCCAGTGCCAGCTTTTTGATAAGCGCCGGCTCGGCGAGTGCCTTGACCACGCCGGCATGC
The DNA here is from genome assembly GCA_036511795.1 of Xanthobacteraceae bacterium. Lineage (GTDB taxonomy): Bacteria > Pseudomonadota > Alphaproteobacteria > Rhizobiales > Xanthobacteraceae > BOG-931. The sequence goes on along the minus strand of DATCBO010000068.1, from coordinate 44,071 downwards.
ATTTTCTCAATGATGGCAGGCGGCGTCTTGGCCGGCGCGAAGATCGCCTGCCAGGATTCGACTTCGTAACCGGGAACGCCGGATTCAGCGATGGTCGGCACGTCCGGCGCCGAGGCGGAGGGCTTCGTTCCGGTCGAACCAAGGACGCGAACCTGGCCCGAACGCGAATAGGTAAGCAATTCGCCACTGCCGAAATAGCAGTCGATCCGACCTGGTATGAGGTCAATAAAGGCCGGCGCCGCGCCGCGGTATGGCGCGTGTGTCATCTGAATGTGGGCCATGTTCATAAACAGCACTTCGGCGAGATGCGGGCCGCTGCCGGTCCCAGGAGATCCCATGACGAGCTTGCCGGGCTTCGATTGGGCGTAGTCAATAAATTCCTTGACGGTCTTCGCCGGGGAGGAATTGGGCACGAACATGAAAAACGGGAATTTGGAAACCATCGAGACCGGCGCCAAATCCTTCGTCGGACTGTAGCTCAGCGCGCGATAAAGCGCGCCGTTCGAGGACAACGACGAGGTTCCGTAGAGGATCGTGTAGCCGTCGGGATCGGCGTGGGCGACGAACTCGTTGCCGATGTTGGTGCCGGCGCCGCCTTTGTTGTCGATGACAACCTGTTGACCCCAGAACTTCGTCAGCTCCTCGGCGACGATGCGCGCATTGCTGTCGGTCGGGCCGCCCGCCGCGATCGGCACGATCATGTGGACCGGGCGGTCCGGCCACTTGCTTCCCGCCTGGGCGAAAGCGGAGCGTGATAGAACAGCGGGCGCGAACACGGATGTGGCGGAGAGTGCAAGTAAGCGGCGACGCGTCAGCATGGCCAACCCCCGGACTTGGAATGCGCCAACCTTAGCGGCAAAATGCTGCCGCCGCCACGCACCGGGGTGCGTCATGCTGACCGGGCCTGGCCCCACGATGCAGCGCAAAATGCTAGAGGATAAACCGGCTCAGATCGGCGTTCTTGGCGAGATCGCCGATGTGCTTGTCCACGTAGGCGGCATCGATCATCACTGTCTCGCCGTGGCGGTCCGGGGCGGTGAACGACACCTCGTCGAGCACGCGTTCCATTACCGTCTGCAGCCGCCGGGCGCCGATATTTTCCACGCTCGAATTGACCGCCACCGCTACGTCGGCGACTGCATCGATGGCGTCCTCCGAGAACTCGAGCGTCATGCCTTCCGTTGCCATGAGCGCGATGTATTGCTTGATCAGTGAGGCTTCCGGCTCGGTCAGGATACGGCGGAGATCGTCGCGGGTCAGCGGTTTGAGTTCGACGCGGATCGGCAGGCGGCCCTGCAGCTCCGGCAGCAGGTCCGACGGCTTGGAAATGTGAAACGCGCCCGAAGCGATGAACAGGATATGGTCGGTCTTTACCGAGCCGTGCTTGGTGGCGACAGTGGTGCCCTCGATCAGCGGCAGTAAATCGCGCTGCACGCCTTCGCGCGAAACGTCGGCGCCGATGCGTCCGTCGCGCGCGCAAATCTTGTCGATCTCGTCCAGGAAGACGATGCCGTTCTGCTCCACGATCTTGATGGCTTCCTGTGTCAGCTGGTCGGTGTCCAAAAGTTTGTCGGATTCTTCATTGATCAGGATGTCGTAGGACTCGTGCACGCTGACTCGCCGGGTCTTGGTGCGGCCGCCGCCCATCTTGCCGAAAATGTCACCTATCGAAATTGCGCCCATCTGCGCGCCAGGCATGCCGGGAATATCGAACACCGGCATGCCGCCGCCGCCCGACTGCACTTCGATTTCGATTTCCTTGTCGTTGAGCTCGCCGGCGCGCAACTTCTTGCGAAACGCCTCCTTGGTCGCAGGACTGGCGCCCGGGCCGACCAGGGCATCGAGCACGCGCGCTTCAGCGGCCTGCTCGGCCTTGGCCTGAACGTCCTTCCGTTTGCGCTCGCGTGTCTGCGCGATTGCGATCTCGACGAGATCGCGCACGATCTGCTCGACGTCTCGGCCCACATAGCCGACCTCGGTGAACTTTGTCGCTTCGATCTTGAGGAACGGCGCACCCGCGAGCTTGGCGAGGCGGCGAGAAATCTCGGTCTTGCCGACGCCGGTCGGCCCGATCATCAGAATGTTCTTCGGCAACACCTCGTCGCGCAGCCGCTCGTCAAGCTGCAGCCGTCGCCAGCGATTGCGCAACGCGATCGCTACCGCACGCTTGGCGTCGCCTTGACCGACAATGAAACGATCAAGCTCGGAGACAATTTCACGGGGAGAGAAGTCACTCATGCGTCACGCACCATCAGGAGTGCCGGCCCATCGCACGTATCGACCAGATGCTGCGCTTGGAAGCCGGCTTTTTCATACGCCCGAACGGCGCGAGCATTGTCGGGATCGGGGTCCGTTATAGCGCGCGGCGCCCCGTTCTTGAAAAGTCGATCGACGAACGCACGGATAAACGCGGAGCCATGTCCCCGCTCAACCATAGCCGGGTCGCCAATGAACTGATCAATCCCGCGCGTGCGTGCCGGTTGGGTGCCAAGGCCGCCCTCCGGCCATGCCGCAGGGTCGTAGCATTGCAGGTAGGCGAACGAGAGGTCGTCGGCCGTGACGATGAACTGTTTCATCGCCGGATGACCGAGGTCGTCGTTGATCAATGCGTATTGCTCGCCGGGATCGCCCCACCATGCGGCGATATGGGGCTGGGCCAGCCAATCGCGGATCAGGGGCAGGTCGGCTGCGGTCATCGCCCTGAAAGCATAAACATGCGGCGCCATCCTCAGGCGCCCCGCAATGTTTCGATCGTGACGTTGCGATTGGTGTAGATGCAGATGTCGGCCGCAATATCGAGCGAACGGCGCACGATCGCTTCGGCATCGAGCGGACCATCGAGCAGCGCCCGCGCCGCGGCCAACGCGTAATTGCCTCCCGAACCGATGCCGGCGATGCCGGCTTCCGGCTCCAAGACGTCGCCCGTGCCGGTGAGCACGAGCGAGACGTCCTTGTCGGCGACAATCATCATCGCTTCGAGTCGGCGCAGGTAGCGATCGGTGCGCCAGTCCTTGGCGAGTTCCACGGCGGCGCGCGTGAGCTGACCGGGATACTGCTCAAGCTTCGCTTCAAGCCGTTCGAACAGCGTGAACGCATCAGCGGTAGCGCCTGCAAAGCCGCCGATCACGTCGCCTTTGCCGAGCTGGCGAACCTTCTTGGCATTGGCCTTGACGATCGTCTGGCCGATTGAAACCTGACCGTCGCCGCCCACCGCCACGATGCCGGCTTTGCGGACGGTCAGAATGGTGGTGCCATGCCAGAGCGAGTTTGCTGGGTTCGAATCGGCAGATTGCATGCGCCAGGGATCCCTGATCAAAGGCATCATTTAGGATCGGCGCAACGGCAATGCAAATGCGCGAAGCGTTAAGCGCTGCCGCGGACCGCAATGGCGCGAGGCGCAAACCCCTGATAAAAGGCGCGAAAGCTTTGAGCTCTGGAGCACGATATGCGCAAGGCCTCCGTCAAGCGCGCCACCAAGGAAACTGATGTTGAGGTTGCGGTCGATCTCGACGGCACCGGTGCTTCGTCGATTTCCACTGGTATCGGATTTCTCGACCATATGCTTGACCTTCTGGCGCGGCATTCGCGGATCGATCTCACCGTCAAGGCCACGGGTGACCTGCACGTCGATCACCACCACACCACCGAGGACGTGGGCATCGCGCTCGGCCAGGCGCTCAAACAGGCGCTCGGCGACATGAAGGGAATAACGCGCTATGCGGACGTCCACCTGCCCATGGACGAGACGCTGACGCGCCTGGCGATCGATATTTCGGGCCGGCCGTTTCTGGTTTTCAAGGTCGAGTTCGTGCGCGCCAAGATCGGCACGTTCGATACCGCGCTGGTGCAGGAGTGGTTCCAGGCTTTTGCGGTGAATGCCGCGGTAACGCTGCATGTCGCGACGCTCTATGGCAGCAATGACCATCACATCGCCGAATCCTGCTTCAAGGGACTAGCCCGGGCGCTGCGAACCGCGATCGCCATCGATCCGCGTGCCGCGAACGAGGTGCCATCCACCAAGGGCACGTTGGGGGGCTAGTCCGCCACTGTGGCCGCATCAAGCGAGCGGCGCACGGCCGATTTTATGCCTATATAGGAAGCCGAAGGATGGCTGGATGCCGTCTAAGAGGCCTGACATTTAGTGGGGCAGCTCCTCGAATAGCTGAAAGACCGAAATGGCCGTTTACACCGTCCACCAGCCCCCGGCCCGTCACGCCGATCCGCTGCCGGACGCCGAGCGGATTGTGTTCGTGCGGGACGGCTTTTCATTCTGGGCCTTCTTGATCGCGCCGCTGTGGATGCTGTGGCACCGGATGTGGCTGGTCCTGCTGGGCTATGTCGTGGTGTTGGCTGCGGTTGACACGGCACTCTCGGCGATCGGCGCGTCGCACACCGCGATGTCCGCAATCGGGTTGTTGATCTCGCTCCTGGTCGGTCTCGAGGCGAGCACGCTTCGCCGCCTCAGTTTGCGGCGCCGGGGTTTTCGCAACATCGGCATCGTCAGCGGCGCCGATCGCGAGGATGCCGAGCGGCGCTTCTTCGGTAGCTGGCTGGACGATGCTCGGCCCGGCAGCGCGGCCGGAGCGCCTCCCGCTGCATCGCCCGCAGTTCCGCCGGCCGGTTTGCCGGCGCACGCTTCTCACGCTCCAGACGTAACTGGACTGTTTCCTCAACCCGGAGCGCACCGGTGAGTGTCGCTATCGTCGATTATGGCTCCGGCAATCTGCATTCGGCGGCCAAGGCATTTGAGCGCGCGGCCCAAGACTTGGCTCGAGACTCGGCGCAGGGCCTGGACCGCGCGCAGGAGATCGTCGTGACCCGCGATCCGGCCGTCGTTGCAAAGGCGGATCGCGTCGTGCTGCCGGGTGTCGGCGCCTTTGCGGATTGCCGCCGTGGGTTGGACGCCGTCGACGGAATGGTGGCGGCGATCGAGGAGGCGGTGCGGCGCAAGGGCCGGCCATTTTTCGGTATCTGTGTGGGCATGCAGCTCCTCGCCGAGCGCGGCCGCGAGTATGAGGTCACGGACGGCCTCGGCTGGATCGCCGGCGAAGTCGATCGCATTGCGCCGAAAGACGCTTCGCTCAAAATCCCTCATATGGGCTGGAACACGCTCAATGTGGTGCGGCCGCATCCGCTGCTCGAAGGTCTGCCGTTAGGTCCAGACGGCCGGCACGCCTATTTCGTGCACTCCTATCAGCTCAATCCCTCGAGCCGCTCCGACCTGGTGGCGGAAGCCGAATACGGCGGTCCGGTAACGGCGGTCGTGGCGCGTGATAATATTTTCGCCACGCAATTCCATCCCGAGAAGAGCCAGCGGTTCGGTCTTGCGTTGATCGCGAACTTTTTGAAATGGCGCCCTTAGAGTCCGGGGCGCGCGATGTACTGGGTGAGCAGGGGAGCTTGAGACGATATTTCGAGTGCGGCCATTTGTTGAAGTTGGTAACGCTCGGCCCAATACATCGAGCTGCCGCCGGTAAGGACGCTTGCCCTACCCTGTTGGCAACGTTTCGATTTTCAGTTTTGTCGGGCCGTCGCGATTCGTCGGCGCTGGTCGAGCGGCCCCGCGCAAATTGCTTGCCTAAAAACTTCGGACGCTCAAAATGCGCGTCAGTGCAAATAATGCTAGCAAGCAGCGGTTCTTACATCACTTGGGATCGTACGAGGTAATTAGGTGATCCTGTTTCCCGCCATCGACCTGAAGAACGGTGAGGCTGTGCGCCTGCAGCAGGGTGATATGGCGCGCGCCACCGTGTTCAACAGCAACCCGGCCGCGCAGGCAAAGGCTTTCGAGCAGCAGGGTTTTGAATACCTGCATCTCGTCGATCTCGACGGGGCCTTTGCCGGCAGGCCCATCAACGCCGCAGCGGTCGAGCGCATTCTCGCGGCAGTGAAGATTCCGGTGCAGCTTGGCGGCGGTATTCGTAATCGCGCGACGATCGAAAATTGGCTCGGCAAGGGCGTGGCGCGGGTGATCATCGGCACCGCCGCGGTGCGCAACCCGCCGCTGGTCAAGGAGGCGGCACGCGCCTATCCGGGCCGTGTTGCGGTCGGGCTCGATGCCCGCAACGGTAAGGTTGCCGTCGAGGGCTGGGCCGAGACCTCCGAACTTGCGGTGCTGGATATCGCCAAACGCTTCGAAGACGCCGGCGTCGCGGCGATTATTTACACCGATGTGGCGCGCGACGGGATGCTCAAGGGCTTGAACCTGGACGCCACGATAGAGCTGGCGGATGGCGCTTCCATTCCAGTCATCGCTTCGGGAGGGCTTGCTTCAATCGAGGATGTCCGCGCGCTACTGGCGCCACGCGCACAGATGCTCGCGGGCGCTATCGCAGGCCGTGCCTTGTACGACGGCAGGCTTGATGCAGCGGCGGCGCTGCAGCTGATCGCTACTGCGCGAGCGGCTTGAGCCATGTTCAAGGTCCGCGTCATCCCCTGTCTCGACGTCAAGGACGGCCGCGTCGTCAAAGGCATCAATTTCGTCAACCTGCGCGATGCCGGCGATCCGGTCGAGGCCGCGATTGCTTATGACCAGGCCGGCGCCGACGAACTGACTTTCTTGGATATTACGGCAAGTCATGAAAATCGCGGCATCATGCTCGATGTGGTCCGGCGCACCGCGGAGGCCTGCTTCATGCCGCTCACGGTCGGCGGCGGTGTGCGCACCATTGAGGACATTCGCGCGCTGCTCACTTCGGGTGCCGATAAGGTGTCGATCAACACTGCGGCGGTGGCGCGGCGCGGCTTCGTCAAGGAAGCGGCGGAGAAATTCGGCGATCAGTGCATCGTGGTGGCGATCGACGCCAAAAAAGTGTCGCAAACCGGCGAGGCCGACCGCTGGGAGATCTTCACCCACGGCGGCCGCAACCCGACCGGCATTGACGCGCTCGCCTATGCGCGCGAAGTGGTCGCGCTCGGCGCCGGCGAAATCCTGCTGACCTCGATGGATCGCGACGGCACCCGGCAGGGCTTCGATATCGCGCTGACCCGCGCCGTTTCCGACGGCGTGACGGTGCCGGTCATCGCGTCCGGCGGGGTCGGCAATCTCGATCATCTGGTCGAGGGCATCCGCGATGGTCACGCCAGTGCCGTGTTGGCCGCCTCGGTTTTCCATTTCGGCGAATATTCGGTACGCCAAGCCAAGGACTACATGGCTCGCGCCGGGTTACCGATGCGGCTCGATCCCTAAAACCGAGCGATCGAGGGGCCGGCTCCCGAGATTGGCGAGGCTTTTCGCAGCGGTGACGAATTCGCTCGGCATTACGATGATCGTCATGGTGTTCTGTTCGGCGCCGACTTCGGTCAGCATCTGCATCCGCCGCAGTTCCAGATGCGCATGTCGATTTTGCGCTGCCATTCGATCAAGGAAATAATCCAGTATAGGCCCGGGCCTTTGGTCGCCTGGTAGCGGCCGAGACGAAAGACAACGCCGCGCACGTACTGGTCTGTGATGCTCGCTACCAGTCCGCCCCCGCCGGGTTGCCTTGACGGAATTGCTGGAGAATATTTGTGGAAGTGATGCTAAGGAAGCCTTCATGACGACGTTCACCCTCCATGACCTTGAGAAGCGCGTGAGCGACCGCGCCCAGGCCAGCGCCAGCGTGTCTTATACGCGCAAGCTGATCGACCGGGGCGTGGCCCATTGCGCCAAGAAGCTCGGCGAGGAAGCGGTCGAAGCGGTGATCGCGGCCATCGCCGAAGATCGCCAGCGCACCATCGCCGAGGCGGCCGACGTGCTCTATCACCTTCTTGTCGTGCTTCACGTGCGCGGCATTACACTCGACGAGGTCGAGGCCGAACTTGGGGCGCGCACGCGTCAGTCCGGCCTCGACGAGAAGGCCTCGCGCAAGGGCGGCTGAGGGTCACCGGATGGAGCAACGCACCGAGCCGGAGGTGTCGCCCTATCGCGTGTTCTCGCGCGCCGAGTGGGCCGGCCGGCGTGCCGATACGCCAATGACGCTGCGGCCGGAGGAAATCACGCGGCTGCGCTCGATGCATGACCGGCTCGATATCTCGGAGGTGGAGGAAATCTACCTGCCGCTGTCGCGGCTGTTGTCGCTCTACGTAGCGGCGACCCAAGGTCTGTTTCGTGCCCAGGAAGGATTTCTCGGCACCGAAGATACCAAGATGCCGTACATCATCGGTGTCGGCGGCTCGGTTGCGGCGGGCAAATCAACTACCGCGCGCGTGCTGCAAGCGCTGCTGGCGCGCTGGCCCAACGTGCCAAAGGTGGATCTTCTGACCACCGATGGCTTTCTGTTTCCCAATGCGGTGCTCGAGCGCGAAGGCCTGATGGAGAAGAAGGGCTTTCCTGAGAGCTACGATCTGACCGGGCTGTTGCGCTTTCTGTCAGATATCAAGGCCGGCCGCCGTCCGGTTCGGGCGCCCGTATACTCGCATCTGGTCTACGACGTCATCCCCAACCAATGGATCGAAATCGACCGGCCGGACATTCTCATCGTCGAGGGGCTCAATGTGCTGCAGGCGGGCCGTCTGCCGAGAGATGGCAAGGCGATTCCGTTCGTCTCGGATTTTTTCGATTTTTCGGTCTATCTCGATGCCGACGAGGATGTGCTGCTGTCGTGGTACGTCAATCGTTTTCTGACGCTGCGCGGCACGGCGTTCGCCGATCCCAGATCCTACTTCCACCGCTATGCCAAAATATCGGATGCCGAAGCAGTCGCTACCGCGACGTCGATTTGGAACCGCATCAACCTCGTCAATCTGCACGAAAATATTCTGCCGACGCGGCCGCGTGCCGACCTCATTTTGAAAAAAGGCGAGACTCACCAGGTCGAGGCAGTGGCGTTGCGCCGGCTATAGCGCTTCACGCCGCACGCGCCGCCTTGTTCGAGCCCGCCACCGCGGCGGCGAGCCGTTCGCGATCGAGCGGTTTGATGACAAAGCCATCCATGCCGGCGGCAAGACAGGCATCGCGATCTTCGGCAGAGGCATTGGCGGTCAGCGCGATGATCGGCGTGCGCACGCCGCCGTGCTCGGCTTCAAAAGCGCGGATGCGGCGCGTCGCTTCGAGGCCGTCCATGCCCGGCATGTGCAGGTCCATCAACACACGGTCATAAGGCGTTCCGGCTATGCGTGCGGCAATCAAGCCTTCGATCGCTTCTGCGCCATCCGTCGTCATGGTCGGGCGGTGGCCGAGTTTGACGAGCAGTGCGCGGGCGAGCAACGCGTTGATTTCGTTGTCCTCGGCAACCAGGATTGATAATCCGCTGCCAGGGGCCACGCTCGGCGCCGCGCTGGACAGTTCTATGGTGGGGCCGGCATCGAAGGTGTCATGCTGGGCAAAGCGTGCCGCCAGCGAGACAGCGCGCACCGGTTTGATCAGATAGCCGGAGAAGCCCGCCTCCTTGAGCGCAGCGAGTTCGAAACGTGTCGCTGGCGTGACCAGCACGATGCGCCGCCGCACCGTTGCCACCAGTTTGGCAACAGCCATGGTCGCGGAATTGCCGAGCGCGTGATCGACCAACACAGTGCTCCACGGCTGTTCAGGCAACAGCGCCGCAGCCATCTTCTCGTCGGAGACGATCCGGGTGCGCGCGCCCCAGCGCTGCAGGCGCCGTGCAATCAGCGAAGCTTCGATCACCGCTGCGGCAACGATGAGAATATCCTCGCCGTGCAGGTCGGGTACGGCGAACGACCGCTCGTCGGTGTCGTGCGCGCGCGGCAGCGGAATAGCGACATCAAAAGTCGAGCCTTCGCCGGGAGCGCTATGGACGGCGATTGATCCGCCCATGCCTTCGGCGATCCGCTTGGAAATGGTCAAACCGAGGCCGGTGCCGCCGAACTTTCGCGCCGCTCCGCCGTCGGCCTGTTCGAACTCGTGGAAGATGCGCGACACATCTGCAGCCGAGATGCCCATGCCGGTGTCGCGCACCGCGATTGCGATCGTGTCCGGTTGAACGGCCGGTTCGACCACGATCGAAACGCCGCCACGCTCGGTGAACTTGATTGCGTTGCCCGCGAGATTGAACAGCACTTGGCGCAGCCGGGCTGCGTCGCCGGTCACCCGCGCCGGCAGCCGTTCGTCGACGTAGCCGCTGATTTCCAGTCCCTTCGCCTGAGCGCGTGGCCCCAACAGCTCGACCGTCTCCTCGACCAGCGTCGCAAGCGCAAACGGCTGCGCGGCAAAAGCGAGCCGTCCGGCTTCGATCTTGGAGAAATCGAGAATTTCATCGATCAGCGTCAGCAGCGTTTCGCCTGAAGTCTTCACCGCCTTGAGATAGGCTGTCTGTTCCGCCGACAGCGGTGTATCGGTCAGGAGGTCGGTCATCCCGAGAATGCCGTTAAGCGGCGTCCGGATCTCGTGTGACACGACGGCGAGAAAGCGGGATTTTGCGCGGCTTGCCGCTTCCGCTTGATCGCGCGCTTCGCCGAGCGCGCGCTCGGCCGTGACCCGGTCGGTGATGTCGCGGCCGACGCTCTGCGTCGCGCTTGCGCCTTCGGCGTGGACCGTCACCTCGCGCCAGGCAACCCAGCGGCCCCCGTCGGGGGAGAAGATTTGCTGATCGAAGGCGCGCGTACCGTCGGTGAGCAGTGTGGTCTCGCCGTGCTCCAGCACCGGCAGGGCAAACGCGGTTGCGAGCAGGGTGGACCGCTCGCGGCCCGCCAACTTGCAGAAGGCATCGTTGACATAGCTGATGGCGCCGCTACCGTCGCGCCGCACGATGAGGTCGTCCTGCGCCTCGAAAAAGCTCTTGGCGCGCTCCTCGGCTTCCCTGATTTCCCAATTCCGATCGGCTGCTTCATCAAGTCGCGCCTCCAGGTCGCGCAACTCTCGCTTCATCTGCCGGACTCGGGAAAGCAGGATGCCGATGGCGCCGCACGCGGCACCAAACAGCGCGGAGACCCCAATGGCGAAGTTGTTGGGGTCGTAGTGGGCCCCTTGGCCCGTGGCGCCGGATAGAAAGCCGAACGCGATGCCAAACGACATCGAGGTGATGGCGGCGACACGCACGACAAGCGACAGCAAACGGCGACTGAGGATGGCGGGCTTCCGCATGGTGGCGCGCGCGCGCATAATCCGGTTCCTGCTTGGCCCTTTATCCGTCGAGGCGATTGCAGGGCATATCCGCACTGGATTTCATCGACGAATACCGCACATTGACCCATGAACCTTGCGCATCCCTTGCATCTGCCGGGCGCGATTGGAGGGACGGTTGCCGATTTGTTAACGTTGCATCCGAGGAACCGAAGGGATATTTGCCCCAAGAACTTGTGCCCGCGGTATTTGCGGCGGCCGGAGAAATCGAATGGATAAGATGGTGAATAACAAGCGCTCGCGGGGGCGCACGGCCGCGGAGTCGGTTCCGGCGAGGCCGTCGCGCGAGGCGGCCGAGGCCGCCGTGCGCACGCTGATCCAATGGACTGGCGACGATCCGGACCGTGAGGGCCTTCTGGCGACGCCGTCACGTGTCGTGCGGGCCTATGAGGAGTGGTTCGCCGGGTATAACGACGATCCGCGCGAATACCTCAAGCGCACGTTCGAAGAGACCGGCGGTTACGACGAAGTCGTGGTGCTGCGCGACATCCGCTTCGAGTCGCATTGCGAGCATCACATGGCGCCGATCATCGGCCGGGTGCATATCGGGTATCTGCCGCGCAACCGCGTGGTCGGCATTTCCAAACTGGCGCGGTTGGTCGAAGTTTACGCCCGCCGGCTGCAAATTCAGGAGAAGATGACCGCCGAGATCGCCTCCTGCCTTGACGCGGTGCTCAAACCGCATGGCGTTGCGGTGGTCACCGAAGCTACCCACCAGTGCATGACCACGCGCGGCGTGCATAAGACCGGTGTGTCGATGGTGACCAGCCGCATGCTCGGCGTCTTCCGCGACCATGCGGAAACGCGGCAGGAGTTTTTATCCGCGATCGGAATTCACAGCACTCACAGTGTCGCCAACGGCGCGTGATGACGGCTAATCTGGTTTAATAGAATTTTCTGCGGAAAACCGGCCGCCGCGTTTCTGCAAAATGCTCTCTAGCTAGGCGGCGGCTGGAGTCACGATTGTGATGCTTTCCAGGCACTTGTCGTCTTTATGAAGGGCGATGAAATTCATTCCGCTTGGGTACGCTGAATAGCCGTAATTCTCGAGCCAGCCGCGCAGCGCGTTCGCGTCGGTTTTTAACATCTCGACGAATACAATCGGCCGTCTTTCGGTAATGCAGCGCGCGGCGCCGGCAAGCACTTCGAGCTCCATGCCCTCGACGTCGATCTTCAGCAGGTCGAGGCGCGGGAAATTGAATGAATCGAGGTGGAGCATTCTCACCTCGGTCATTTTATCTTCCGAATAGTCGATTGCTTGCCCGACAAACTCGCCGTGTTCGCGCTTGGTCAGTTCGATGCTGCCGAAGCTCGCGTTCTTCAGGTAGTTCGGCTGCGGTATTTTCATCGCTCCCGACTGTCGCGACACTGCGGCGTTAATGGCGCGGGCGTTGAAGCAGTTGTTGAGTGCAAGATTGCCGGCCAGCGCATAGTAGATGCGCTCCTGCGCTTCGAATGCCAGCACCACGCCCCAGTCGGTCATGTGCTTGGCCCACTCGACGGTATGAACGCCGAGATTGGCGCCGCAATCGACCGCAACCACGCCGTTGCCGTAGTGCTTGCGGCGCAAATCGAGCAGTTTCAACAACAAGTCAACTTCCTGGGGATCGTAAGAGGCTCTGCTCAAGAGCTGATACCCGACCCCATACGCGTGATCGCCGGAGCCGTGCTGATCGAAACGATTCAAGATCATGGCCCCGTGGTCGGTCGAAGCGAGAATAAACGCGAGAGGACGGGCGGGATTTGGCATGGCGGCCCTGCGATCGGTGCGGTGTGGACGCTGACATTAGCGCGATTCGGGGTGTGTTAAGTGCAGGTTTAGCCGCGAACCGAGGCTGCTGCCGTCAGGCGGCGCGACGGATCTCGTCGGCCAGCGCCCGGTACGACAAGGCTTCGGCCAGATGGATCCGGCCGACCTTGTCGGCGCCATCGAGATCGGCAAGCGTGCGCGCCACCCGCAGCACCCGATGGTAGCCGCGCGCCGACAGCCGCATGACGTCGGCGGCTTCACGCAACAGTGCCAGCCCGCTGCCGTCGGGCTTTGCCACGTCTTCCAGCACCGTGCCGGAAACTGCCGCGCGGCTGCCCTCGGTCGGCGGCGGCAGGATCAGATCGGCGGCGGTCACCGCCGGCACCTCGATATGCAGGTCGACGCGGTCGAGCAGCGGCCCGGAAATGCGCGCCTGATAGTCGGCGCTGCAGCGGGCGTTCGGCTTCCGGCTGCACGTATAACCGGGTTCATTCGCCCGCCCGCAGCGGCACGGATTCATTGCCGCCACTAGCATGAAACGCGCCGGATAAGTGACGCGATGATTGGCGCGGGCGATCGAGACTTCGCCGGTTTCCAGGGGCTGTCGCAGCGAATCCAACGCTTGCGGCTGAAATTCGGGTAATTCGTCAAGAAACAAAACGCCATGATGGGCGAGCGAGATTTCACCCGGACGCGCATGAATGCCGCCGCCCACCAAAGCCGGCATGCTCGCCGAGTGATGCGGGGCGCGGAACGGGCGGCGATTGGTGAGCGCGCCGCCTTTGATCGCGCCGGCAACCGATGCCACCATTGATACTTCGAGCAATTCGGCCGGCGCCAACGGCGGCAGGATCGACGGTAGCCGTGCCGCCAACATGGATTTACCGGCGCCAGGCGGCCCCACCATGAGCAGGTTGTGTCCACCGGCGGCGGCGACTTCGAGCGCCCGCTTGGCGCTCTCCTGCCCCTTGATGTCGGCGAGGTCGAGCAGGCCGCCCTCTACCGCGAGGATTTTCGGCTGCGGCCGTGACAGCACTTGGGTGCCCTTGAAATGGTTGGCGAGCTGGATGAGCGAGGACGCGGCGATGATCTCGATGTCCGGGCTCGCCCAGGCGGCCTCTGGCCCGCACTGGGCCGGGCACATCAGCCCTTCGCCGCGGGCATTGGCGCCGATCGCGGCCGGCAGTACGCCGGCGACCGGAGCAATCGACCCGTCAAGGCCGAGTTCGCCCAGAACGGTGAATCCCGCCAGCGCATCGTGCGGAATGGCTCCAATCGCCGCCATCAAGCCGAGCGCGATCGGCAGGTCGTAGTGGCTGCCTTCCTTCGGCAAGTCGGCCGGAGCCAGGTTGATGGTGATGCGGCGCGCTGGAAGCGCCAATCCTGAGGCGATCAGCGCCGAGCGGACGCGCTCGCGGGCCTCTGAGACTGCCTTGTCGGGAAGACCCACGATGGCGAAGGCCGGCATCCCCGGCGCCACCTGCACCTGGACGTCGACGGGCCTGACCTCGATGCCTTCAAATGCGACCGTCGATACTCGCTGGACCATGTGCCCGTCCCTGCCGTGACCTCCACACTACCGGAGGCTCGCGAAGGTTGCAAGAACAATGCATGAACATAGGTGTGCCGTCAGCGCAGCAGCATGGCCTGAGCCAAGCCGGCCGTTATCCCGACGAGGCAAGCGATATCGGGCCCACCTACCTGCAACACCCGCCTAGGCGTCTCTGGGCCCGGGGAAAACCGAAGGGAGGCGAGCACGCCAAGTCCAAACCAGCCGGACACGGCGGCGCATGCGCCGAACGTGGCGACCTGTCCGCGGGGCACGAAGGTGACGAGTACGGCGACCGCCAAGGCGCCATAGAGCGCATAGATTGCGATCATCACTTTCCGCCTTTGCGCGAACCGGCGGTTGACGCGCGGATCGGTGCACATCTGCGCGGCGGCGGAAACGATCACGGTCGCGGCGATCAACACGACGGCGATATTCACGGTAGCGGATCCCTTGCCCTATGACACACCCGGCTTTGCCACATCGGCAAGCAGCCCGTCGACGATGCCGTGGAATTTCTCCCACGGCGCCTCGCGGTCGCTTTGGTTGCGTACGATGATCGAATTTCCCGCATAGAATTTCTCGTACAGCATGTGGCGGCCCGCGAATTCCGAACCGATCAAATCCCAGACCAGCTTGTAGAGCTTGTAGCGCGCATCCGCTCGCATGCTCGCTGTTCCCCACCAGCGCTCGAACCGATCTTTCAGCTCGGCGTCGGCGAACAAGTCGAGGCTCGCCGGCATCTGCAGCGGCGCGGCGCCGGCGAGCGTGCGCAAAGTGTCGATGATCTCGGTGTGGTGCTCCTGGCACCAGTTCAGCGTGGCGTAGACGATGCGCCGGTTCGGCGTGATGTAGCCTTCCGGCCAGTTCTCGCAAGCCTCAATCTGACCGTGGACGAGGCCCGCGACGGTTGCTTCCAGAGCGGCGAGCCGGCCGAGCGTTTCGCGCACCCCTGGCACCTTGTCGACGCCGTTGGCTTGGCAAATCCGGCTCGCCAGCCCCACGATAAGTCCCATCTTGGCCCAAAAGCGGATGTTGGACTGCTGGTTCTGATAAACATTGGCCGGCGTCTCGACATAGATGCGGCGCGACCACGCGCCGTTGTTGTGCAGGAAAACGCGCTCCCACGGAATCTTCACCCGGTCGCACACCAGCACGGCGTCATTTTCGTCGAACCGGTAGCTCAGCGGATAATCCGCCTCCTGGCGCACATGGCGCTCATATGGCTCACGCGCCCAGAACGACACGCCAGGCGCGTTGTTGGGGATTGCGGCAGTGATGCTCTCGCCCTTGCGGCTGTCGTCGATGGCGGTGAGATTGCCGATATAGACTTCGTCGCCAAAGATCGCGCCCGTCGCCAGCATTTTCATGCCGGAGACGATGACGCCAGAATCGTCTTCGCCCACCACCTGCAGGGTCGGATCGTCGCGCACCACGCCGGTGTAGATTTCGCGGTCGCGGATGCCGGACGGCGGCGTGACCGCAAACGATAGATAGAGATCGTTCTTGCGGGCGCGATCGTAGAAGCGGATCAGATTGTCGCCGAAGCCCGAGTGCAGTTCGTTGAGCAGTTGCGGCCGCATGGCGAGGCCGGTGATCAGCCCGGCGACATGGTCGGGCGAGCGGCCGATCAGCCCGTAAGTGGCATCCGCAATCGCCTTCATGGCGCGCATGCGGCGCGCGAGATCTTCCCGGGTGCGGCAGCGCAGCCATTGCAAGCCGACGCGCTCGCCGTTCTCCTCGAACGTCAATAGTTCGCGCTTGGCCGGATCGGCCTTGAGATCGTAAAGGGCCGCGATGGTTCCCGCGGCGTTGCGGAAGGCGGGATGGCTGGTGACATCATCGACCCTCTCGGCGCCGATGTAGATGACGCGCCCGTCGCGCATGCGCTCAAGCCGTTCCCTGCCGGTCGCAAGCATGGCGCTCCCTCCGCGTTGCCCCGCCAAACGCAAAGGCGGGGTATCCAGTAATCACAGAGGGGAATTGATGCGCAACCGCCGTCGAACAGGGCTTTCAATGCCCCATGGACGCCAGCAACTCGCGGCGCGCGGCGTCGAGAATTTCGTCGGATAGCGGCGTGCCTCCGGCCGCACGGGCCAGCATCAACGCACCCACCAAGGCGGCCATTGCGGCGACGGCCTTGCGGCGCCGAGCTGGCTTCGTTCGTCCCGGAATGGCCTCGGCCAGGATGCCGATGAGTTCTGCTATCCCTTCGGCGAAGGCATCGCGGACGACCTTACCGCTGCGCGCTGTATCTGCCGAGAGTGCGGCGAAGACGCAGCCATTGGCAGGATCGTCGCGGTGCCTTGGCGACAGGTAGTGCTTGAGCAGCGCCGCAAAAGGCTCGCCGGGTGCGCCGGCAACCACGTCTTGCCAATTCGCGGCGGCGCGCGCCATGGCGCGTTTGCTGGCTTGTGCCGCCAGATCGTCTTTGGAGGCAAAATGACCGTAGAACCCGCCGTGGGTGAGGTCGGCCGCCTTCATGATATCGGCAACGCCGATGCCGCCAAACCCCTTGGCGCGAAACAGCGCGCCCGCCGCATCGATAATGCGATCGCGATTGGCGGCGGCTTGTTCACGGCTTACCCGCATTGCGCACCTCAGCTATGCACTCATCCGCGCGGCTTGACAGTTTATATGATGATCGTCATCAATATGCAAGATTAAAATGATGATCATCATCTTATCGCGGTTTTGAAATGAACGACGCTGAAATGAACGGCGCAATGGCGACTTCCGGTCTGGCTGCCGCACTGGCGCGCCGCAACATTCATTACGGTTGGGTCATTGTCGGCGTCACCCTGCTCACCACGGTGGTGACGGCCGCGGCGATGAGTACGCCGGGCGTGCTGATCGTGCCGCTCGAGCAGGAGTTCGGCTGGAACGATGCGCAAATCTCCTCGGCGCTGGCGCTCCGGCTCATGCTGTTCGGATTGTTCGGTCCGTTCGCCGCCGCGTTCATGAATCGTTACGGTGTGCGCGCCGTCATGGTCAGTGCGGTGATCATCATTTCAGCAGGCTTGATCGCCTCATTGGCGATGACTCAGATTTGGCAGCTAGTTCTGCTCTGGGGCGTCGTGGTCGGGGTCGGCACTGGACTGACCGCAATGGTGCTCGCCGTGACGGTGGCGACGCGCTGGTTCAACGCTCGCCGCGGCCTGGTCATGGGAATCTTTGCCGCCAGCAATGCGACCGGACAGCTGCTGTTCCTGCCGCTGATCGCCAAACTGGAAACCGCGTATGGCTGGCGCATGTCGTTGGTCTTTGTCTGCTGCATGCTGGCCGTTGCCGGGTTTGTGGCGTTGCTGTTTATGCGCGATCGGCCGAGCGACGTCGGCCTGCCGCTCTATGGCGAAACCAAAGTTGCGCCGCCACCCAAGGCCGGCGTGGGGCTCGTGTCGCTGCTGCTGTCGCCCCTCGTCGTGCTTAAGGATGCCGCGCGCGTGCCCATCTTTTGGGTCCTGTTCGGCACGTTCTTTGTCTGCGGCTCCAGCACCAACGGCCTGATCCAGACCCACTTTGTCACGCTGTGCCACGACTTTGGCTTGCCGGCCGTCACGGCTGCCAGCGTGCTCGCCATGATGGGTTTTTTCGATTTCTTCGGCACTATCGGTTCCGGCTGGCTGTCCGACCGGTTCGATCCGCGCTGGCTGCTGTTCTGGTATTACGGCCTGCGCGGATTATCGCTGCTCTATCTGCCGTTCACCGATTTCACCTTTTACGGCCTGTCGCTGTTCGCTGTCTTTTATGGCCTCGATTGGATCGCAACCGTGCCGCCGACGGTGAAGCTTGCCGCCGATCGTTTCGGCCGTGAGAAGGCCGGCATCGTATTCGGCTGGGTCTTTGCCGGCCATCAGATCGGCGCGGCCAGCGCGGCGTTGGGTGCGGGGCTGGTGCGCACCGAGTTTTCCACCTATCTGCCGGCGTTCTTTGTCGCCGGCGCGCTCTGTATCATCGCGGCGCTGGCGGTAATCTCGGTTCGCAAGTCGTCGGGCGCGGGCATCGCCATGCCGACGGCGGCTGCTGCTGCGCCAGCGCGCGGGTGAAGCTGAAAATCTATTTCCGCTTTTCTTCGATCTTGTCCCAGATCATCGCCGCAATATCCAGCCCGCCGAAGTTTTTTATCGAACGAATGCCGGTCGGCGAGGTGACGTTAATCTCGGTGAGAAAGTCGCCGATCACATCGATGCCCACGAACAACAGGCCGCGTTCGCGCAAAGCGGGCCCGAGCCGCGTGCAGATTTCGCGCTCGCGGTCGGTCAGATCGGTTGCCGCCGGCGCGCCGCCGCGCACCATGTTGGAGCGCAGATCGTCGGCTGCGGGTATGCGATTGATCGCTCCGGCGAATTCGCCGTCCACCAGGATGATGCGTTTGTCGCCCGCTTTCACTTCGGGCAGAAATTTCTGCACCACCCATTGCTCGCGGAACGTGACCGCGAACATGTCGAACAGCGAACCGAAATTAAGGTCGTCGCGCGTGATCCGAAACACCGCGCCGCCGCCGTGGCCGTAGAGCGGCTTCATCACAATGTCGTTGTGCTCGGTGCGGAACGCCTTGATGGCATCGAGGTCCCGCGTGATCAGCGTTGGCGGCATCAAATCGGGAAATTCGGTGACGAAGATTTTTTCCGGCGCGTTGCGCACATGCGCAGGGTCGTTCACCACGAGCGTCTTGGGGTGGATGCGATCGAGCATATGGGTCGAAGTGATGTAGGCGAGATCAAACGGCGGGTCCTGCCGCAGCAACACCACATCAAATGATGACAGATCGACGTGGTGCGGCTCGCCGAGCGTGAAATGATCGCCGGGAATGTCGCGCACCACGAGCGGGCGTACCGTGGCGGATACTTTGCCGTCGCGCTGCGCCAGGCGATCGGGCGTGTAATAGGACAGTGGAGAGGCGCGCTTCTGCGCCTCGAGCAGCAACGCAAAGGTCGAATCGCCTTTGACGTTGATCCGCTCGATCGGATCCATTTGGACGGCGACGTTGAGGCGCATGGCGTGATGGTGTGCTGGGCTGAACTCGTCGGGCGCGATTGCCGGGCAAGGTCTACGCAATTTTCCGGCGGTCTGCTACCCGCATCGAAGAGTGCCGTGCTCAGCGCGTCGCATCGAACGCGTTGACGATGTGGCGCGGAATCTTGCCCGGCACCATCAGGATCACGTCGAAGCGGATCGCGCGTTGAGCATCTTGCGGGTGGTGGGCGAGCCAGAGCTCGGCAGCGGCGACGATGCGCTGCTTGTTGCGTGCGGTGACGGCTTCCGCCGCGTCCTCAAGCGTGTCGCGCGCCTTGACCTCGAAGAACACCAGGTCGTTACGGCGGCGCGCGACGATGTCGATTTCGCCAAACGGCGTTTTCCAGCGCCGCGCCAAAATCCGATAGGCCTTGGCAATGAGAAAAAGCGCGGCGCGGCTTTCCGCCGAAATGCCGAGCCGGAACGCCGCCACCCGCTCCTGCCGCGGCGGCGGTTTGGGCTGTGCGGCGTGTCGCAAGGGTCTAGCGGGGCGTCTCACGGTTCGGTCCTTGGCCTGTCTGGTTCGGCTGTTTCGTCAGCTCCAGCGCCTGCTGGTAGAGTTGGCGGCGCGGCAGGCCAGTCGCTTCGGCGATTTCAGCGACCGCATTCTTGAGCGAGCTTCGGGCGAGCGCCTCGCGCAGCAGCGCCTCGGTGTCGGCAGTGCTCGGTTGCTCCGATGCCGCGGCCGGACCGATGACGAGGACGATTTCGCCGCGGCTCTCGCCCGCTTCTCCGCCCTGCGCCAGCGTGCTGAGATCGCCGCGACGGATTTCCTCGTGCAGCTTGGTGAGCTCACGGCACACCGCTGCGTCCCTTGGGCCAAGGCCCGCCGCAAGGTCGGCCAGCGTTGCGGCAAGCCGCGGACCGGTTTCGAACAGCACGATGGTTGCGGGGATCGCTGCGAGTTCGGCGATGCGCGATCGCCGCGCGGCTTGCTTCGGCGGCAGGAAGCCGGCGAACAGGAACTGATCCGTCGGCAGGCCCGCAACCGCCATCGCCGCCAACAGTGCCGAGGGTCCGGGCAATGCTGTCACCGGGTGGCCCGCGTCCTGTGCGGCGCAGACGAGCTTGTATCCGGGATCGGAAACCAGGGGCGTGCCGGCGTCGGAGACCAGCGCAACGGCGGCGCCTTCCGCCAATCGGCGCAGCAACGCGGGCCTGGCCTTCGCGGCATTGTGGTCGTGGTAGGCCGCCAGAGGCACGGTAATGCCATACCGCTCGAACAGCTTACGCGAGACCCGCGTGTCCTCGCAGGCGATCAGGTCGGCCCCTGCCAGTGTGGCCAATGCCCGCAGCGTAATATCGCCAAGGTTGCCGATCGGCGTAGCAACAACGTAAAGGCCTCCCGCCAGACGAGGCACGTCAACCACGGTGCCACCAATAGAGTAGCGACGTTGGCTGCGATCTTGCGGCGTAGCCGCGCTGGGCGAACTGGCGGACGCTGGGGTCATGGCGGCGAATTTAACGCCATTTTCGGCCGACTTTCAGCACGAACGCAATTAATTATCCTTTTCATGCGGTTAACTATTCGCCCCCAAGATGACGAATTGTTATAAACCTATGCCCGTTGCGCAGGCAGAGGTGAGGGGAACCGCAATGTCCGCGGAATTGCAGGTTCGGGGGTCCGCGCCGGCGATGCCGACGCGGCGTCGGACGGTTGCCGCCTTGCTGGCGTCCAGTGCTGCCCTCCTCTCCGGATGCTCGAGCAGCTCCAGCCTGTTCAGCAATTCGCACTTTTTCTCGTCGACACCGCCGCCGCCGGCGCCGGCTGCAACCATTGGAACCGGCCAGGTCAAGGTCGGCCTGCTCCTGCCGGTATCGGCCGGAGGCAACGCCGGGCTTGCCGGCGAGGCGATGCGCAATGCCGCCGAGATGGCGCTCGCCGAATTCAATTCACCGAACATCCAGCTGCTCGTGCAGGACGATGCCGGCAACACCGACACGGCCCGAATCGTCGCCCAGCAGGCGCTCGACCAGGGCGCGCAGATCATCCTTGGTCCGCTGTTTGCGCAATCGGTCAATGTTGTCGGTCAGCTCACGCGACAGCGTAACATTCCGGTCATTGCGTTCTCGACCGACGCCAATGTGGCCTCACCCGGTGTTTATCTGCTGAGCTTTTTGCCGGAGTCCGATGTCGAGCGCATCGTTCAATATGCAAGTTCGACCGGTAAACGTTCGTTCGCCGCGCTGGTGCCGAGCAACCCGTATGGCACCGTGGTCGAAGCGGCATTCAGGCAAGACGTCGCGCGCCACAATGGCCAGATCGTCGCGCTTGAACACTATCCGCACGACAATGCCGGCATCGCGGCGCCGGTGCGGGCCGTGGCGCAGGTCGCCGCGCGCGCCGATGCGCTGTTCATCCCCGATGGCGGCGATGCGGTCCCTGGCGTGGTCCAGATGCTCGCGGCCGATGGCATGAATACCAAGCGCATTCAGCTTCTCGGCACAGGACTGTGGGACGATCCGCGCATCTACGCGATGCCCGCGCTCGACGGCGGGGTCTATGCGGCCCCGGATGCCGCCGGATATCGGAGCTTCTCCACCCGTTATCGGCAGCGCTTCAACAAGGATCCGGTGCGCACCGCGACGCTTGCCTATGACGCGGTCGCGCTCGTCGCCGCGCTGGTGAAAACCCAGCCCGACCCGCAGGTGCGGTTCTCGCCGCAGATCCTCACCAATCCGTCGGGCTTTACCGGCATTGACGGCCTGTTCCGTTTTCTGCCTAACGGCACCAACCAGCGCGGACTTGCGGTGCTGCGCGTCACCCGCTCGGGGCCGCAGACGATTTCGCCGCCGCCCCGCAGTTTTGGCAATTCAGGAATTTAACGCGCATTTCGCTCGTCATTGCGCGGCCGCCGGGCGCGCGCGACACAACTTTGGAAAATGCTGGGCGCAGTTGAGATCCCAGGCCTCGATGTCGATGCGGATCACGCGCTCGACCTCTGCCGGATAGTCCGGATCGCTCATCCGCCGGAATAGCGCCGGATCGTCATCGATGATGCGCGCCCGGCCCCAGATCTTCAGACGTCGTCCGCGCTCGTAGTCGATGATGAAGAGCATCACGCGATCGTTCTCCGAAAGATTTCCGGTGGTGATGTACTGCTTGTTGCCGGCGAAGTCGGCGAACGCCAGCGTGCGGTCGTCGAGCACCTTGAGAAAGCCTGGCGGCCCGCCACGGTGCTGCATATCCGGCCATCCATCGCGGCTCGCGGTACCGATGAAGAAACTGTCGGCGGCGCCGATATAGGCGGCAAGATCAGCGTTGAGGCGGTCGCGCGCCGGCTCTCTGTTCTTCGTCAGTTCCCCCAGCTCGCGGCTGCCGTAGCGCGTTTGCGCCGCTTTGACGGCGGGCGAAAACGCTATTTGGGTGAATGCGCGGGGCATTCGCTGCTCCTATCCGATAAATTGCTTTTGGACGTGAGCACATAGGCCGAATCTCCAGCCGTGATAATATGTGCATATTATGATAGATTCTTCCAGTCAGCGGGAGAATGCCGTGGATCGGATCGAGGATTATCGGGCCTTCGTCGCCACAGTCGAAAAGGGCAGCCTCACCGCGGCGGCGAACCAGCTTGGACGATCGCTGCAATCGGTCAGCCGGTCGCTGGCGGCACTGGAGCATGAGGTCGGCGTCGAACTGATCCGGCGCACGACGCGCCGTTCCAATCCGACCGATGCCGGGCTCGCGCTGTTCCGCCGGTTGAGTGCCGCGCTCGCCGACATTGACGCGGCCAAGCTTGAGGCCGCGAACCGCCGCGCGGAAGCAAGCGGAGTTCTGCGCCTCACGGCGTCGTCCGCGTTTGCTCCGCTCTATATCGTGCCGCATCTGCCGGCGTTTCTGGTGGCGCATCCGCGCGTCGAAATCGCTCTCGATCTGACCGATGCCTACGTGGATTTGATCGGCGAAGGCTTCGATCTCGCTGTCCGTATCGGCGAACTTCCGGATTCAAGTCTCAAGTCACGGCTGCTTGCGACGTCGCGTCGCGTCGTGTTTGCCGCGCCGAGCTACCTCGCCGCGTACGGCCGGCCGCGCCGCCCGGACGATCTCAAAAATCATCAGTGCATCGTGCGCACCGCCGCACGCGACGCCAACGCCTGGCCGTTCAAGACCGATGGGCGGATCAAGACCGTCAAGGTCGGTGGACGCTTCGCCACCAGCGGCGCCATGGCGGCGAACGCGGCGGCCGTGGAGGGGCTCGGCATCGCCAACGCGCCGCTCTGGCAGGTGCGTGCGCTGGCCGACGCCGCCAAGATCGAGGTGCTGCTGACGCGCTTTGAGCCGCCGCCCGTTGTCATTCACGCGGTCTGGCCGGCAACACGCGTGCTGCCGGCGCGGACGCAACTGTTCATCGATTTTCTGGCGAGGCGGCTCAAGAAGGAGCGGCTGTAATGATTTACGCCGCCAGATCGGCGACCACGGCGTCCAGCACCGGAAAGCCCGGCAGGGTCACGCGCAGACGCCCGGCCGGCGTTGTCTCTATGAGACCATGCTGGCGCAGGGCGGCGATGCGCTCCGGATCGAGCGGGCGGCCCGCGAGCTCGGCGTAGCGATCAAGCGCAATGCCCTCGGCGAGGCGAAGCCCCATCAACAAGAACTCGTCGCATATTTCCTCGCGTGTCAGCACCTCGTCGGTGACGAGGCCGTCGCCATGCGCCTCGACCTGCGCGAGCCAAAGTTCGGGACGCTTTTCAGTGACGGTGGCGTGCCGCTCGCCGTCGATATCGAGCCGGCCGTGCGCGCCGGGCCCGATGCCTGCATATTCGTGGCCGTGCCAATAGATGAGATTGTGCCGGCATTCGGCGCCGGGCCGCGCATGATTGGAGATTTCGTAGGCCGGCAGATCCCGGGCTGCGCAAACCTCCTGTGTCGTGTCGTAGAGCGCACGCGCGGTATCTTCGTCGGGCGTTTTAAGCTTGCCGGCGGTGTGCAGCGCGTAAAACGGCGTGTCCGGCTCGATGGTGAGCTGATAAAGCGACAGGTGCTCGCCGGCTTCGGCCAAAGCGCGCTTCAGCTCGCTCGCCCACGCGGCCGGAGTCTGGCCGGGCCGCGCATAAATCAAATCGAACGAGAACCGCTCGAACACTGAGCGCGCCACCGCAACGGCGTCCAGCGCGTCGCGCGCGGTGTGCAACCGCCCAAGTTCGGCGAGCGCGCGGTCGTCGAGCGCCTGCACGCCAAGCGAAACCCGGTTGACGCCGGCCGCGCGATAGCCGCGAAAGCGCTCCGCTTCGACGCTGGTCGGGTTGGCTTCAAGGGTTATCTCGGCATCGTCGGCGACGCGCCATTGCCGCGCGATCGAATTGAGCACGCCCGCAATTGTTGCCGGCTGCATCAGCGACGGCGTGCCGCCGCCGAAAAAGATCGTGGATACGGTTCGGCCGCGGCTCCGCTCGCCGACCGCCGTGATTTCCTTGTGAAACGCCCGCAGAAAGCGCGGCTCGTCGATCGGCTCACGCCGCACATGGCTGTTGAAGTCGCAATACGGACATTTCGACAGGCAGAACGGCCAGTGAATGTAGACGCCGAATTTTTTCTCGCTCTCTTCAACGCTGCTCAAGGCAAGCCTCCGCGAGTTTGACGAAGGCGCGGGCGCGATGTGACAGCCCCTTGCCGCGAGGCGGCAGGCCATGTTTCTCTTCGCTCGGCATTTCGCCGAACGTCCGTGTGTGGCCGTCGGGCAAGAACATCGGATCGTAACCGAAGCCTTGGTCGCCGCGCGGTGGGCAGACCAGCGTGCCATCGACGCGCGCTTCGAACTCCTCGGCATGCCCGTCCGGCCACGCGATGCAGAGCGCGGAGACGAATTGTGCTTTCCTTCGCTCGGGTGTTGTAGCGCCGCGCGCGCCCAGTTTCTGCTCGATCGTCTCCATGGCGCGCGGAAAATTCTTATCGGGGCCGGCCCACCGTGCCGAATAGATACCCGGCGCGCCGTCGAGTGCGTCAACCGCAAGCCCGGAATCGTCCGAGAATGCCGGCAATCCGGACGCCGTGGCGGCGGCTTCCGCCTTGATACGCGCGTTCTCGCGAAAGCTCATTCCGGTTTCGTCCGGTTCGGGAAGCTTGAGTTCACCCGCAGAGATGGCGTCGATACCGTAGGGTGCAAGCAGTTCGCGCATTTCAGCGAGCTTGCCGGGATTATGCGTCGCGATAACGAGCTTCCCCGTCAGTTTTCGATGCCCGGTAGGGTGAGACACACGCTTACCCGCACGCCATCTTCTGCAGATCGACGAGCTTCGTCACGCCTTTGCGGGCAAGCGCCAAGAGTGCGGTCAGCTGTTCTTCGGAAAACGGAACTTTTTCGGCGGTGGCCTGCACCTCGACAATGTTGCCGGAGCCGGTGAGAACAAAATTGGCGTCGGTTTCGGCTTGCGAATCCTCGGCGTAATCGAGATCGAGCACCGCCACGCCGCCGCAGATGCCGCAAGAGATCGCCCCGATGTGGTCGCGCAAAACTTCAGTCTCGATCATCTGCCGGGTCTTCATCCAGGCGAGGCAGTCGTACAGCGCAATCCACGCGCCGGTGATCGAAGCCGTGCGGGTGCCGCCATCGGCCTGAATGACATCGCAGTCGACGGTGATCTGGCGTTCGCCGAGTGCCTTGAGATCGACCACCGCGCGCAGCGAACGGCCGATCAGCCGCTGAATTTCAACGGTGCGCCCGCTCTGCTTGCCGGCCGACGCCTCGCGGCGCGTGCGCTCCAGCGTCGCGCGCGGCAGCATGCCGTATTCGGCCGTAATCCAGCCGCGACCCTGGCCTTTGAGCCAGGGCGGCAGGCGATCCTCCAGCGTGGCGGTGACCAGCACGTGGGTTTCGCCGAATTTCACAAAACAGGAGCCCTCGGCGAATTTCACCACGCCGCGCTCCAGCGATATCGGGCGCAACTCATCGGGCTGTCGGCGGCTTGGCCGCATGCGCAACTCCTCACTATCCCGCGGACCGGTGCCGTCCAGGCGGCCGGCAAGGGCGGGGCGCACGCTTTTAGGCGTTCTGATATGGTCGCCACAAGGGCATAGGCCGCAGGGAGACCGGTATGGCAACCGAAGTGACACAAACGCTGGCCAAATTCGCCGCCACGCTGCGCTATGACGATCTTCCCGATCGCGCCCGCGAGCATTGCAAGAACCTGCTGCTCGACGCGCTGGCCTGCGCCGTCGCCGGACGTCTGGGTGAAGAGACCAGCCAAGTGGCGGCGTTTGCGGCCGCGCTGGCGCAAGGCCGCGAGGCGAGCGTGCTGGGCGGGGGGTCGCTGTCGCTTGCCGGCGCAACGCTGTTCAACGCCTACCTCGTCACCGCGGTCACCATGTGCGACGTCTATCGGCCGACGCTGACCCACATCACGCCCGAAGTAGTGCCGCCGGCGCTGGCCATTGCGGAGCGCGACGGTCGCACCGGCCGCGAACTGCTCACGGCGCTGGCCGCCGGCTGCGAGGTGACGACACGAATCGGTCTTGGTCTCGATTATCCGAAATTCCGTGCCCGCGGCTGGCACGGACCCGGCATTCTCGGCCCGTTCGGCGCCGCGGCGGCTGTCGGCCGGTTGCTATCCTTTGATGCCGACACGATGGCGCGGGCATTCGGGCTCGCCGGCAGCCAGGCGGCCGGCACGTTCGCCGCCTGGGGCACGCCCACGGTGAAATTCCACCAGTGCCGCGGCGCCTTGTCGGGCCTGATGGCCGCGCTCCTGGCGCAGCAGCAATTCGTCGCCACGCGCGAGTTTCTCACCGCCAAGGATGGCGGCCTCTACAATGCCTATGTGGATGGCGGCCTGCCCGACGCTGCCACGGCGGGACTTGGTCAGCGCTGGGAGCTGGAGCAGATCGCGATGCGGCTGTGGCCGTCGGCGTCGCTCATCCAGGGCATGGCGACGGCGTTGTTCGACATCCTGGAGCTTCACCAGGTCGAGTTCGCCAAGGTCCGCAAGGTCCGCGTCGGCCTCAGTCCCGGTGCCTACAAGATGCATGGCGGCTTCGGCACCTACAAAGGCAAATTCGAGGCGCTGCTGTCGGCGCACTACACGGCCGCGGTGATCCTGCGCGATCGCGCGCTCACCTTGGCGCAGTTCGAGCCCGGCCGTTACGACGATCCCGAACTGCGGCGCTTCGCCGCCGAACGGGTCGAGGCCTACGGAGATGACTCGGTCGAGGGTTCGCAAGCCAAAATCGATATCGAGATGGCGGCTGGCGAGACGCTGTCGTCGCGTTGCGAGCATCCGCTGGGTTCATTCGAGAACCCGCTGTCGCGCACTCAGATCGCGCAGAAGTTCCGCACCTATGCGCGCGGCGTGCTGCCGGATGCCAATATCGCGGCCGTGATCGATGCGGTTGAGCACCTGGAGGATTTCGGCCCCGTCGGCGGCTTGATGAATCTTATACGCGCGGCGCCGCGCGCCATGGCGGCCGCGGAGTGATATTATATGCAGGCTCGCATCAGCGAGGACAGCCGTGACCAGCCATGACATTCCGCTCTCCGCGAACCAGCTGGGTCTCGCCCAGCTCAACGAGCGTTCGCGGGAAATCTTTCGCCGGATCGTCGAGGGCTATCTGGCGACCGGCGAGCCAGTAGGCTCGCGCAACCTGTCGCGCATTCTGCCGATGACATTGTCGCCGGCCTCGGTGCGTAACGTCATGTCCGATCTGGAACAGCTCGGACTCGTCTACGCGCCGCACACGTCGGCGGGCCGGCTGCCGACTGAGCTCGGGCTGCGCTTCTTCGTCGACGCGCTGATGCAGATTGGCGATCTCACCGAACAGGACCGCAAGGCCATCGAGGCGCAAGTGGCGGCCTATGGCGAGCCGAAATCGGTCGAAGCGGTGCTGACCGAAGCTTCGGGCCTGCTCTCGGGCTTGAGCCGCGCCGCCGGCGTTGTGCTGACCGCGAAAGCGAACCCGCGATTAAAGCACGTCGAATTTGTCCGGCTCGAACCGGCGCGCGCGCTCGTCATCCTGGTCGGTGAGGATGGGCAGGTCGAAAATCGGGTGCTCAATCTCCCGGCTGGCCTGCCGGCGTCCGCGCTGATCGAGGCCGGCAATTTCGTCAATGCGCGCATCCGCGGCCGCACGCTCGACGAGCTCAAGTCTGAAATCGAGACCAAGCTCAAGGAAGGCAAGGCCGAGCTCGATGCGCTCACCCAGAAAATCGTCGCCGCGGGTCTGGCGAGCTGGTCAGGCGGCGAAAGCGACGAACGTAAGCTGATCGTGCGCGGCCAGGCGCATTTGCTCGACGACCTGCGGGCGCTGGCCGATCTGGAACGTGTCCGGCTGCTGTTCGACGACTTGGAAACACGCCGCGAGGTGATCGATCTCCTCGGCCGGGCCGAGCAAGCCGAGGGTGTGCGTGTCTTCATCGGCTCGGAGAACAAGCTGTTCTCGCTGTCCGGCTCGTCGACCATCGTGGCGCCATACCACGACGCATCCGGCCAGATCGTCGGCGTTTTGGGGGTGATCGGGCCAACCCGGCTCAACTACGCCCGAATCGTTCCGATGGTGGATTACACCGCCAAGGTGGTGAGCAGGCTGCTAACCGGCCGCTAAGGCCTCTATGAACGCCGAAATCGGCCCATCGCTTGATTTTTCCCCTCCCAGCCCTGATATCCGGGGCATCAAGAAGGGGAAAACAAGGCTATGACGAAACAGTCCGCTCGCGAGGACGAGGCGGCCCAGACCGGCGACGGCGCCGCTGCGGCCGATCCGGCGCCGGCTGCGGCTGGGCCGGCCCCCGAAGGCGATCAGGCGTCGCTTGCCGCGGAGCTGAAAGACAGGCTACTGCGCACGCTTGCCGACATGGACAATTTGCGCAAGCGCACCGCCCGTGAGGTCGCCGACGCGCAGTCGCGCGGCATCACTTCGTTTGCCCATGACCTGCTCGGTGTCGCCGACAACATGCGACGCGCGCTCGATGCGGTGTCGCCGGAGGCGCGCCAGAGCGCGCAAGCTGCGGTGACGGCGCTGATCGACGGCGTGGAATTGACCGAGCGCGAGCTATTGAAGGCGCTGGAAAAGAACGGCGTGCGCCGCTTCGCGCCGCAGGGCGAGAAATTCGACCCCAATCTGCATCAGGCGATTTTCGAAGTCCCCGACGCGTCGGTGCCGGCCGGGCATGTCGTCCAGGTGGTTCAGCCCGGCTACATGATCGGCGACCGCGTTCTGCGCCCGGCTCTGGTTGGGGTGTCCAAGGGCGGCCCGAAGTCGGCGCCAACGTCTGCCACCAACGACAACGTCAGAATATAGCTGCCGGCGATCTTATTTAAACGTGATGCCGTCGCGGATCTCGCGCAGCCGGGGCAACTCCTTGTCCCAAATCTCGGCGCGCGACACGCCGATCATTTGCAAAAATGCGCCGCCGCCGAAACGCAGCCACTGCACCACCTTCAGATTGGCGCCGGTGGAAGCATCCTTGGCGGATGCAACAGTTTCGAATGCTTCCTGGCCATTGATGCGCACAGGCTCGGCCATCGTGACTTGTTTGTCTTTGATGCCATCGATGCTGTTGAACGCGTCCCGTGCCAGATTGGCGCGCTGGTTCGGATCACTCGGGCCGCCCGGCGCCGCCGTCACGATGAAGCGGGCATTGAATTCATATTCGGGCAGCCCATTGGTTGCGATCATGTGCGGGTACTCCGGCGCGTCGATCAACATCAGCGCCCGTCCCGGAATGACATTGCCGATGTGAAAGCCGGCTGTATCTCCGACCTTGAAGGGCAGGGCCTGGAGATAGTCGGTGTCGGGCACCTTCGCTCGCAGCGTCAGGCTGGCTAGCGCGGCACGCACCGCTGCGTCCGAGTAGACGCTGTCGTCTGCCGGGGCCTGAACGCTGACCGCAGCGGTGAGATCGTTGGTCGGCACCAACAGCAGCCACTTGCGGAACGGCTTCTTGTCGGGCGAAAGCTCGTTGCCTACGACAAGATCGGCCTTGCCGACGGCAAGCTGCATCGTGTCGCGTTTCACCACCGTGAGGCCTTGTTTTTTCAGCGTATCGTCTGCCAGTGACTCTTTCATCGCCGGATAGGCATTGGGGGGCATCACGCGAATGACGATGCCGGCGTTCTTTTCCGGATCCATGAAACCCGGAAACGTTTTGCTCACCACCATGCCGGGTGGCGGAACGAGGCCGACCCGCGATCCAACCGGGAAAACCACAGCGGCGGGCGCGGCAGGCTCGGCGCACAGCGCGGGTGGCGTGAGCATCAAGAGCGCGAGCGCGGCGGCAAACGCGCCGCTGGCGATGAATCTGATGTTGCGAATCGTCATGCCGGAGAGTCTCCGCTATCGCCCGCCAGAGATGAAACCTCGATGCCGGGGCGCGTGACCCGGCGCAGCGTCAAATTGATCCTGCCGCCCTGCGCAAGCGCAGTTGACGTACCCGGATAGATGCGGTCGACGCCGTGGAACGCAAGCCGATCCCTGCCGGCTAGCACCAGCGCGTCGCCGGAGTTCAATCGAAACGAACGGGTGGGATCGCTACGCCTAGGTCCGCCGATTCGAAACAAACAGGAATCGCCGAGCGACAGCGAGACGACCGGCGCATCGAAATCCTCTTCGTCGCGATCCTGATGCAGTCCCATCTTTGCCGCCTCGCCGTAAAAATTGATCAGACACGCTTGCGGGGGATGGCGGTAACCGCCGAGCTCGTTCCACGCCGCAATCAGCACATCGGGCATCGGCGGCCAAGCCTGTTTGGTGACGGGATGGTTGGGTTCATAGCGGTAGCCCGCCTCATCGGTGATCCAGCCGAGCGGACCGCAATTGGACATCCGCACCGACATCGGCCGGCCCGACTTCGGCATGCGCGGCGTAAACAGCGGCGCCGCTGCAAAAATCTGCTCCAATGTCGCGACCAACGCCATCTGCGCGCCGCGGTCAAGATAGCCCGAGTAAAGCCGCAGACCGCTCGACCCCGGAGCCGCGGCGGGCTGTATGTCCAGCGCCGTTTTGCCGGCCGGCATCATCGTATTTTACCACTCTGCGGGGTATCGCGCGCCATTATCTTTGCATTGCTGCAGGCCGGCATTGTGGCGCAACCCGGTCTGTCGGGCAAAACTCCGATCGAGGCATCGCGCCGCGCGAGCGGCCCGGCATTGCGGCACGGCGCTGTGGCCACTGCGCAGGCGATGGCGATGCCGGGGACAGAATCGCCATCAAGGGTCGTAACCCGGCACGACAACACGCTTTTTAGGTTGCGCGGAATCCAAAGTCTTGTGGATAGCGCGCGAACACGCCTTGCTCGCCGCGCACAGCTCAGGCGCAATGATGGTGGAAGAGTTGTGGCGTGGGGTGGCGTTTCATGGTTGCGGGAAATTCCGGTGCGTCGCGCACCAGGGTTCGTGAGTGCGTCTGTTGCGGAGCGGCTACAGCGACGCCCAGTATCCCGGCATGCTGGGATGATTGGAATTTGCTCCCAGAGGACTTGCGCTCGTCAATCGTCAAAAACTACGGCCGTCGTCAGATCAAAGAGTATACCGATGATCTGTTGGTCGCGGTGACGTTCTGGCGTCAGATCGGTGCGTGGCGCAGCAAGCTCCGCGAGAGGGTTCGTTCTGCGCTCCCGCCCAAAGCTCCCGCTGTCCCGATCGCGAGTGAAGAGCGCAACGTCATTGCACTCGCCGAACGGCGCCGGCCCCACGCAGTGCAGACCGACCCGAACTCGGATGACGGCTCGGAATACGAGCTGATCCGGCCAATGACAGCAGTCCGATAGGACTCCGCGGCTTCGGCGCCTGCCGGCAATCGAGCACGCCGGCGCGAAACGGCAGCAAGCTATGCGGCCCGACCTGCGGCGGCCTTTTCAGGAACGCGCCGGACGCTGTCGAGCGCATCCTGGACGCCGGACTCGCCCGCCTCGTGATATTCGGCGTCTTCGTTGACGTTCCAGACGTCGTAGAGCCGCGCACCGGCGAGGATGTTGCGTGCGGTCAGCATCGCCGTCATCATCGCGTGGTCCTGATTGTTGTAGCGGTGCATGCCGTTGCGGCCGACCACGTGCAGCGTCGGATAACTGCCTTCGAGGTCGCGCCGGATGACGGCGATGTTATCGGCGTAGCCTTCGTCGTAGACCGGATAGGCCTTGGCCTGACGCACGACGCAGGCGTCGACCACGTCGTCGGCACCAACAAGGCCGATCTGCGCGATTTCCCTCTTGGCCAACGCGATGAGTTCGCTGTCCGGTGCGTTCCACAGGCCGTCGCCCTCGAAGCAGAAATATTCGAGGCCAAGGCAGCTCATGCCCGCGGGCACCATTTCGGGCGACCAGGAGCGGAAGTTCTGGACGCGGCCGACCTTCACGCTCGGGTCGTGGATGTAAATCCAGTTGTCGGGGAAAGTTTCGCCTTTGCGCACCATCAGCGCGACGGTGAGGAAATCGCGGTAGCGCAGTGCGCGTGCGTGCAACAGTGAGATCGGCGTCGGCTTGATACGCTCGACCAGTTCGCGCAGCGGCGCCGAGCTGACAACATGGCGTGCCGAGTAGCTTTCGCGGCTGCCGTCTTCAAGCGCGACCTCGATGTGCCAGCGCTGCCTGTCAGCATCGTAGTCGAGTGCCACCAGCTCGCGGCCCATCTGGATGCGGCCGCCGAGCCCTCGGATTTTGCGCGCCGCCGCCTGCCACATCATGCCGGGGCCCTTGCGCGGATATTGGAAGCTCTCGATTAGCGTCTTGACGGTATCGCCGCCGGGGCCCGCTTTGCGGCGTAGCCGCAACGAGCGCGTCAGCGCATTGACGATGGCAGTGGCGAGGTCGAGGCCCTTGATGCGCTGCGCCGCCCAATCGGCGGAAATCTCATCGCACGACATGCCCCAGACCTTCTCGGTGTAGGTCTTGAAGAAGATCTGGAACAGCCGTTCGCCGAACTGGTTGCGCACCCACTGATGGAACGTGCGCGGCTGCGCCATGGGGCTGAACTTCGCGCGCGCGTAGGAGGCGAGGCACGCCACGCTGGTGAAGACGCCGAGCTTGACGAGCGCTTCGAACGCCTTGAGCGGGTAGGAGAAGAGTTTGCCGTTGTAATAGATGCGCGACAGCCGCGGCCGGATAATGAAATCGTCGGGTAGGAGTTCCTGCCAGAGCGCCACGACCTCCTTTGATTTGGAGAAGAAGCGGTGGCCGCCGATATCGAACAAAAAGCCCTTGTATTCAACCGTACGGCTGATGCCGCCGACATAGACCGGATCGCGCTCAATCGTGATGACCGAGCGGCCCTCCTTGGCGAGGCAGTAGGCCGCCGTCAGGCCGGCTGGCCCCGCCCCGATCACGAACACATCGGTGTCGGTGCTGGTATCGATTTTCATGGCGCGGCGATCAGGCGGGCTCGACCGGCCGGTGCGGCCGGAAGGCGAACAGGATTTGACCCGAGTAGGAGACGGCGGCGCCGGTGGCCGCGCCGCACAGCACTGCGAGTTGCGGGATGGCGCGGAATACGGTGACGACGAGCGCGGCAAAGACCGCGTAGCTCACCGCTTGCGCCGCCGCGGCGACGGCCGTGTAGCGCATGGCTTCATCGGACGGCCGGCGGCCGCTACGGTCGAAGGTCAGTGCCCGGTTGAGCCTCCAGGTGATCAGCGTCGCCACGGCCAGCGAGACAAGCCGCGCGGTGAGCGGAGGCACGCCGTGTCCGATGATGGCGGTGAACACCGCAAGGTCGGTAATGAGGCCAAGCCCGCCGACGCCAAGAAAGCGGATCGGACGCGGCAATACTTCCAGCAGACGGCGAACCGGATCCTCGATGGCGGCCGCCTGTGCGGGCGCTTCGATCTTCGCGGCGCCGAATTTTTCGACTTTGCCGACGCGCATTACGTCTCCCCGAGCAACGGCGGGCGTTCTGGCGCCGCGTCCGGCCGCTCATAGGCTGCCGCCCTTCGTCCAAGGCATCACTGCCAGCCTTTCCTTAATGGCCAGCTAGCGCGGCAGCGTTGTTGGGCGCTCGTGCCGGACACTGTTAAGAGAGCCTCACCGCGATGCCGGACCCGGCGGTCCGACGGGCGCCGACGGCCCAGCCCCGATCATGGAGTAAAGGGCCATGCATCGGCACTGCTGCCTTGCGGGCCGATCACTCCCTCCTATATGAGCCAAGGGTAATCGCTCGGACTTGGTGGGCGATGTGAGGCAAGATGGGGGTCGGATTGAGGGTGCCTTTGGGCCTGCCCGACCTGCCGAGAAAGAAGAGGATTAACAGCCATGGCTAAGGTCATTGGTATCGATTTGGGGACCACGAATTCATGTGTTGCCGTCATGGAAGGCAACACACCGAAGGTGCTGGAGAATGCGGAGGGAATGCGGACGACGCCGTCGATCGTCGCTTTTACCGATGAGGGTGAGCGTCTGGTCGGCCAGCCAGCCAAGCGCCAGGCGGTGACCAATCCGGAGCGCACGATTTTCGCGGTCAAGCGCCTGATCGGCCGGCGCTACGACGACCCGATGGTGGAAAAGGACAAGAAGCTCGTCCCCTACAAGATTGTCCGCGCCTCGAACGGCGACGCCTGGGTCGAGGTCGAAGGCAAGACCTATTCGCCTTCACAAATTTCCGCCTTCATCCTGCAGAAGATGAAGGAGTCCGCTGAAGCCTATCTGGGCTCCAAGGTCGAGCAGGCGGTGATCACCGTTCCCGCGTATTTCAACGACGCACAGCGCCAAGCCACCAAGGACGCCGGCAAGATCGCCGGCCTGGAAGTTTTGCGCATCATCAACGAGCCGACCGCGGCCGCGCTTGCTTACGGTCTCGACAAGCAGAAGACCGGCATCATCGCGGTCTATGACCTCGGCGGCGGCACGTTCGACGTTTCGATCCTGGAAATCGGCGACGGCGTGTTCGAGGTGAAGTCGACGAACGGCGATACATTCCTCGGCGGCGAAGACTTCGACATGCGGCTGGTCAGCTATCTGGCCGACGAATTCCAGAAGGAGCAAGGCATCGACCTGCGCCGCGACAAGCTGGCGCTGCAGCGCCTCAAGGAGGCGGCCGAGAAGGCCAAGATTGAACTGTCTTCGACGACGCAGACCGAGATCAATCTGCCGTTCATCACGGCCGACGCATCCGGGCCGAAGCATCTGACCATGAAGCTCACCCGCGCCAAGTTCGAGGCGTTGGTCGACGACCTGGTGCAGAAGACAATCGATCCGTGCAAGCAGGCGCTCAAGGACGCCGGACTTACCGCAGCCGAAATCAATGAAGTCGTCCTGGTCGGCGGCATGACGCGCATGCCGAAGGTCCAGGAGGTCGTGAAGCAGCTGTTCGGCAAAGAGCCCCACAAGGGCGTCAACCCAGACGAAGTCGTGGCAGTGGGTGCCGCGATCCAAGCTGGTGTGCTGCAAGGCGACGTCAAGGACGTGCTGCTGCTCGACGTGACGCGGTTGTCGCTCGGCATCGAGACGCTGGGCGGTGTGTTCACCCGGTTGATCGATCGCAACACGACGATCCCGACTAAGAAGGGCCAGGTGTTCTCCACGGCCGAGGATGGCCAGACCGCGGTGACGATCCGGGTGTTCCAGGGCGAGCGCGAGATGGCGGCCGACAACAAAATGCTCGGCCAGTTCGATCTGGTCGGTCTCCCGCCGGCGCCGCGCGGCGTGCCGCAGGTCGAGGTCACCTTCGACATCGACGCCAACGGCATCGTCAACGTGTCTGCCAAGGATAAGGGCACCGGCAAGGAGCAGCAGATCCGCATCCAGGCTTCCGGCGGTCTGTCCGAGGTCGACATCCAGAAGATGGTCAAGGATGCCGAGGCTCACGCCGAAGAGGACAAGAAGCGCAAGGCGGCGGTCGAAGCCAAGAACCACGCCGAAGCGCTGGTCCATTCGACCGAGAAGGCGCTCTCCGAACACGGCTCGAAGGTCGGCGACGCGGAGCGCCGCGCTATCGAGAACGGGCTCGCGGACCTCAAGGAGGCTCTCAAAGGGACCGACGCCGAGGCGATCACGGCGAAAGCCAACACGCTGGCGCAGGCCTCGATGAAGCTCGGCGAGGCAATGTACAAACAGTCCGGCGACCAGCAGCCGGGCGGCGGTGGCAGCGACGGCGGCGCCACTGAAGGCAAGAAGGACGACGTCGTTGACGCTGAGTTTACTGAAGTCGACGACGATAAGAAGAACAAGAAATCCGCCTAAGCCGGCGAGAGGTTTGATGCCGCAACGTACTGCCGATATCGTCACCCCCGGGCATTCCCTGGGGGTGTGTTTATTGGACGGTGCGTGTGAGGCCGTCGAGCCCGGATCAGCCGCGTCAGCACGGTTTTGGGCGCAGTCTTGGGCACGCTCTTGGGCACGCCCCGGAATGGCGGTAGGTTGGGCATCATTGGGTGGGGAGTGATGGCCAAGCGTTGCTACTACGAAAGCCTCTCGATCGAGCGGACCGCGAGCGATACCGAAATCAAAACCGCGTTCCGTAAGCAGGCGATGCAGTGTCATCCGGACCGCCATCCGGCTGACCACACCGCCGAGCATCGGTTCAAGGAGATCAACGAGGCCTACGAAGTCCTCAAAGACCCTAATAAGCGCGCCGCCTATGACCGCTTTGGCCACGCCGCTTTCGAGCACGGCATGGGGGGTGGGCCGACGGCCGGCTTCGGCGCCGATTTCGCCACGACGTTTTCCGACATCTTCGACGATCTGTTCGGCATGGGCGGAGGCCGCCGCGGGCGCGGCACCCGGCAGGAGCGCGGCGCCGATCTGCGCTACAACATGGAGATCAGCCTGCAGGAAGCGTTCGTCGGCAAGGCGGCGCAGATCCGCATTCCGACGTCGGTGACCTGCGATGCGTGCTCGGGTTCTGGCGCCAAGACCGGCTCCAAGCCGAAGGTCTGTCCGATGTGCGCCGGGCAGGGCAAGGTTCGCCACGCCCAAGGCTTCTTCACGCTGGAGCGCACCTGTCCGAATTGTCAGGGCCGCGGGCAGGTGATCGAGAGCCCGTGCGCGTCCTGCTCCGGCTCCGGACGCGTGACGCGCGAGCGCACTTTGTCGGTGACCATTCCTCCCGGTGTCGAGGACGGCACGCGTATCCGTCTCGCCGGAGAAGGCGAGGCCGGCGTGCGCGGCGGCCCAACGGGGGATCTCTACATTTTCCTGTCGATCGGCGCGCATCCGTTCTTTCAGCGCGAAGCCGCTGACCTGCATTGCCGCGTCCCGATCTCGATGGTGACGGCGGCGGTCGGCGGCGAATTCGAAGTGCCGACCATCGACGGCGCCAACACGCGGGTCAAAGTGCCTGAAGGCACGCAGTCCGGCCGGCGCTTCCGCCTTCCCGGCAAAGGAATGCCGGTGCTGCGCTCGAGGCAGAGCGGCGACATGTACGTGCAGGTCGTGGTTGAAACCCCGCAGAAGCTGACCAAGCGACAGCGCGAACTGCTGGCCGAATTCGACAAGTTGTCGTCGCATGAGACGCAGCCGGAATCCTCGGGCTTCTTCGGCAAGGTCAAGGAATTCATCGACGGTCTGGGCGGCCGCGCCAACTCCGCCTGAAAGCCCCGCTGGTCTTTGCCCCGCAAATGTTTTAAAAACGGCAAGATTTTGTCGTGTGAGCACCTATGCCTCTGCCGGCCTTACAGAATTTCGAGCGTACGATCGAGCGTACGATCGAGCGGCAGATGCGGCTCCTGGAAGCCAAAAAATATCTCATCGAGCGCAAGATCGGACGGCATTTCCGGCTGTTCGAGGAAAAGCGCGACGGCATAGGCAAGAAGATCGAAGAGCGAATTCGCCAGTTCGAGCGCAAAAAAGGCATTCGGCTTGACGATGAAGTGCGCTTTATTCGCTCGTGGCTGAAACGGCCGCTGTCGATCGGCGCAGTGACGCCATCCGGGAAGATGTTGTGCCGGGCGATGGCGCGTTACGTCGACCCAAACAGCGACGGGCCCGTTGTCGAGTTGGGGCCGGGGACCGGCCCGGTGACCGAGGCCCTGCTGGAAGCCGGCGTCTCGCCATCGCGCCTGGTGCTCGTCGAATTCAACCCGAGCTTTTGCCGAATTCTGCGGGCGCGCTACCCCGACGCTACCGTCGTACAGGGCGATGCATATAGCCTGCGCCGGCTGCTGGAGACGCTGCTCATCCAGCCGGCAACTGCCGTCGTCTCTGGCCTGCCGCTGGTGACAAAGCCCATCAAGGAGCGCTTGCGATTGATCCGCGATGCCATCGACTTGATGGCACCGGGCGCGCCGTTCGTGCAGTTCACCTATTCGGTGGCGGCGCCGCTGCCGAAGCGGCTCGGCGAGTTTGCGGTCGAAGCTTCCGAACGCATCTGGATGAACATCCCTCCGGCGCGGGTGTGGGTGTACCGGCGGGCAGGTTGACAGGGATAAGGAAACAGCCATCAGGGATCAGGTAGGACTACAAGCTCCTGATCCCTGATGGCTGATCGCCGATACCTGTAATGCCTGCTCCCAAAATCCTCGTCATCCCCGGTTCGCTGCGCACTGGCTCGCACAATGCGCGGCTCGCCGCGCTGGCCGCCAAGGAGCTGGTGCTGGCCGATGCCGAGGTGACGCAAATTTCCTTGCAGGATTACCCGCTGCCGCTGTTCGATGCCGACACGATGGCCGCAGATGGATTGCCGCCCCGTGCGTTGCAATTGCAGCGCATGATGGCTGCGCATCAAGGCGTCTTCGTCACCAGCCCCGAATACACCGCGTCGGTGACGCCGCTCTTGAAAAATACGATCGACTGGGTGTCGCGTGCGCGCGTGCGCGGCGAAGCGAACTATACGGCTTTCAAGGACCGCGTCTTCGCCATTGGGGCCGCCTCGAGCGGCGCGGGCGGAGGCATGCGCTCGCTGATGGCGCTGCGCCACATTCTTGAACTCGGATGCGGTGCGCTGGTTATTCCGGAGCAGGTTAGCGTCGCCAATGCGGCGGACGCGTTCGATGACATGGACAATCTCAAGGACGAATGCGCCGCCGCGGCGCTCAAGGCGCTGGCCCGCCGCATGGTCGAGGTGACGCGCGCGCTGGCGCGAGGAGATTAAAGCGATGCCGCTTGAGTCGCG
Organism: Xanthobacteraceae bacterium; assembly: GCA_036511795.1. GTDB lineage: Bacteria > Pseudomonadota > Alphaproteobacteria > Rhizobiales > Xanthobacteraceae > BOG-931. The sequence continues at coordinate 4,735 of DATCBO010000068.1, read as the reverse complement.
CCAGCGTTTGATCGTTGCGCTCGACGTCCCGTCGGTCGAGGCGGCGCAGGCCCTGGTGGCGCGGCTCGGCGACGCCGTCGTGTTCTACAAGATCGGCTATCAGCTCGCATTCGCCGGCGGGCTTGCCTATGCGCCGATGCTGGCGGACGCCGGCAAGCGCGTGTTTCTCGATCTCAAACTCCACGACATCGGCAGCACGGTCGCCGAAGGCGTACGCAGTGTCGCGCGGCTAGGTGCGAGTTTTCTCACCGTGCACGCTTACCCGCAGACCATGAAGGCTGCGGTCGAGGCGCGGCAAGGCGATTTGCGCATTCTCGCCGTCACGGTGCTCACCTCCTATGACGATTCCGATCTGGCCGCGGCCGGTTATCGCGCGCCGGTGGCCGAGCTTGTTGCCGCGCGCGCCGCGCAGGCGCGCGACATTGGCGTCGATGGCCTTGTGTGTTCGGCCGCCGAGGCCTCGAAGGTGCGTCCAATCGCGGGCAGCAAGCTCGCGCTGGTGACGCCCGGCATCCGGCCGGCGGGCGCCGATGCGGGCGACCAGAAGCGCATCATGACGCCGGCGCGGGCGATTGGCGCCGGCGCCGATTATCTGGTGGTCGGGCGGCCGATCATTGCCGCTGCCGATCCGAAGGCGGCCGCACGGGCGATCGTCGAGGAAATTTCACGAGCAGAAAACTGAAAAGGGAGAGCTCACATGGCGAGGGGCTATTGGGTCGCGCGAGTCGACGTAAAGAATGAAGACGGCTTTAAGCCCTACGCGGAAGCCAACGCGGCGATCTTCAAGAAATTCGGCGGGCGCTACGTGGTGCGCGGCGGCAAACACGAGGGTATGGAAGGCAGCGCGCGCTCGCGCAACGTGGTGATCGAATTTGCCGATTACGCGACCGCGATGGCCTGCTACCGCTCGCCCGAGTATCAGGAGAATATCCAGCGCCGGCAGCCGCATTCGACGGTCGATCTGATCGTCATCGAGGGCTACGACGGCCCGCAGCCGTAATGCTTCGTCATTGCGAGGAGCGAAGCGACGAAGCAATCCAGGGCCGCGCACGCAATGTGGGTCGCCTTGGATTGCTTCGCTGGCTCGCAATGACGCGTTTTCGATCCATTAGGAGCAAGCGATGCCCAAGGGCTATTGGATCCCGCATATCGACGTCAGGAATCTCAACGGTTACAAAGACTACATGGCGGCGACGCCGCCGGCGCATGAGAAATATCATGGCGTCGCGCTGGTGCGCGCCGGCAGGACAGAGGTTGTCGAGGGTCATCAGCGTTCGCGCAACGTGCTGCGCGAATTTCCCGACTATGCCGCCGCGATCGCCTGTTACCGTTCCGACGAATATCAGCGCGCACGTCCGTTGCGACTCGCACACTCGCAATGCGATTTCATTATCGCCGAGGGATTCGACGGCCCACAACCACAGCCGCCGCAGGGGGCGTTACCTCCGGCCCCGACGGCGCGCAAAGGGTATTGGATCGGGCATAGCGATGTGACCGATTTCGAAAGCTACAAGCGTTACATGGCGGCCGACCAGCCGCCGATCGGCCGGTTTGGCGGCCGCTATCTGATCCGTGGCGGCAACCAGGAAGTCACCGAAGGCAAGGCGCGAAGCCGCACCGTGGTGCTGGAATTTCCGAGCTACGAGGCGGCGCTCGCCTGCTATCGCTCGGACGAATATCAGGCCGCCAAGAAATTCCGCGACGGCAATGCCGAACTCGATCTCGTCATCGTCGAGGGCTATGACGGACCAAAGTTCTAAAGCTTTCTTCCTCCGCAAAGCCCCGCTATATCCGCATTAACCGGGAGAAAAGCCGATGGACGACATGCGGATCGTGATTGCCGGCGCGGGCGGGCGGATGGGCCGCACGCTCATTAACGCGGTCGCGGCGAGCAAGGGTTTGACCCTGGCCGGCGCCGTGGAAGCCGAAGGTTCGGCGGTGATCGGCCGCGACGCGGGCGAGATCGCCGGCCTCGGACCAAACGGCATCAAAATCACGAGCGACGTTGCGACCGCACTCAAAGGCGCCGACGGGCTGGTCGAGTTCACGATTCCCGCCGCGACGCTTGTCTTCTCCGAGCTGATTGCCGCCGCCGGCCTAGTCCACATCATCGGCACCACCGGCTATTCGGTCGAAGAGGAGAAAATCATCGCCAAGGCGGCGAGCCGCGCGACAATCGTCAAGGCCGGCAATTTCAGCATGGGCGTCAATCTCCTGGTCGCGCTGACCAAGCGCGTCGCCAAGACGCTCGACAATGCTTACGATATTGAAATCGTCGAGATGCACCACAACAAGAAGATCGACGCGCCATCCGGTACCGCACTCATGCTCGGCCGCGCGGCCGCCGCCGGCCGCGGCGTCGACCTCGAGCAGCATTCCGCGCGCGGCCGTGACGGCGTCACCGGCGCGCGCCACGCCGGCGACATCGGCTTCGCGTCGCTGCGCGGTGGCACCGTGGTGGGCGAGCACAGCGTCATCTTTGCCGGACCGGCCGAGCGCGTCGAGCTCACCCACCGCGCCGAGGACCGCATGATCTTCGCCCGCGGTGCGCTGCACGCAGCGCTCTGGGCGCGCGGCCAGAAGCCGGGGCTTTATTCGATGACGGATGTTCTGGGGCTGGGCGACTCGTAAGACGGGCGGGCGGAATGCCGCAGGTCACACTCAAACAAAAGATCGGCATCGTCGCGCTCATCGTCTTGGGCGTTGTCGTGCTGTTGGGCGCGCGTGAACTCGCGGCGACGGCGCCCCCGCTCGGCGCCCCGCGCGCGGTTGGGCCGATCGTTCTTATTGCGCTGGGCACATTTTGTTTGGTCGCCGCCGGCCTCATGGCCCGTAAGCTTATGCGGTAGCGTGTGCCGGCTGATTATCGGGGGACACCTATGACCATCCGTATCGCCGCCGTCGAAGTGAGTCATTGGCATGCGCTCAACGACGCGGCCTATCTGCGCCATCTCGTCGCCATGCCGGACGTCGAACTGGTCGGCATCCAGGACTCCGATCCCGCGCTCGTCACCAAGCGCGCGGCCGAGGTGAAAAACCCGCCGACATTTACCGACTACAAAAAAATGCTGGCCGAGCTGCGCCCGGATTTCGTCGTCGCGCTCGGCCGCCACAGCCAGATGGCGGCCATCGCTCACGATTTGCTCGACGCCGGCTATCCGTTTCTGATGGAAAAGCCGATGGGGCTGAACGCCGCCCAACTGGAGCCGGTGGCCGAAAAGGCAGCGAAGCGCAACGCATTTGTTGCCGTCCCGCTGGCGCAGCGCTATGGGCCGTTTGCGCGACGCGCCCGCGACCTGATGGCGGCTGAGCGCATCGGTCCGTTGTCACATGTCTATGTGCGCATCAACCGGCCCGGCCCCGCGCGCTACAAGGCCTGGGACTGTCCGTGGATGTTCGATCCCGCCGAAGCGGGCGGCGGTTGCCTGCGTAATCTCGGCTCCCACGGGCTCGACATGTTTTTGCATCTCACCGGCGAGGAGGCGCAGGTGACCGGAGCACAGGTCAGCTGGCGCGCCCATAAGCTCGCAGTCGAGGATTACGCCTCGGTGACGCTGCGCTCGCAAAGCGGCGTGCTCGGCACCGTCGAGGTCGGCAATGGCTTTCCGCGTGACGGCACCGACGGCGAGTGGAAGCTCGCCGGCCGCGATGCCATTCTCACCATGAAGGACGGCGTCCTAAAACTTGCGACCGCGGCCGGCGACGAGATGCTGCCGGGCAGCGACGTCACCGCGCCGTATTTCACCACGCTCCGCGATGCGCTCGATCATTGGCAACAGGGCAAAGCCCCGCCGATCGGCGTGCAAGGCTGCTTACGCGCCGTCCGCCTGATTGATCAGGCTTACGCGTGCGCGAACAAGGTTGGCTGAGGGCGACGTCCAGGGTTTGCTAAGAGGAGGAGGAAGAATGTCTTGGGTGACTCTACTCGGCTACGCCGCCTCGGCAGCCGTCCTCGTGACGTTCTGCATGAATACCATGATTCCGCTGCGTGTTATCGCTCTCGCCAGCAACGTGCTGTTCATGGCCTACGGCTATGCCGATCACCTTTATCCGGTGCTGCTCCTGCACGCGATCCTACTGCCGGTGAACACGCTGCGCCTGGTGCAGTTCTATCGGCTGGTGCGCGAGATGCGTGAAGCACCGCGCAAAGATCTCTCGGTTCAAACCCTGCTGCCGTATATGGCGCGGCGAAAGTTTAGCGTTGGCGAAGCGCTGGTGCGCAAAGGCGAGCGGGCAGACCGGCTTTATTACCTGGTGGATGGCGAAATCGAGGTCATTGAATTCGGCAAGGTGCTCCACCCGGGCGTGATGGTCGGCGAGATCGGCGTGTTTGCGCCGGACCAACAGCGCACCGCCACCATCATATGCCGGACCGATTGCAACGTTCTCGAACTCACGGAGAGCAAGGCGAAGCAGCTTTATTTTCAGGATCGCTCGTTCGGATTTGCGGTGCTGCAGCTGATCATCGCGCGGCTGGTTGAAGACACCGAACGCTTGATGCAAGCTGGAACTGCCAACTTGGCAGACTTCGATATTGTCGTGAATAGTGCTGCGCCGGCCGCTTAGGTTCTGTCAATAATTAAGTCATACAGTGTTTCTTGGACGTGATTGTTTTGGTTTGTTTGGGAAGATCGTGTAGTTCCAATCGCCGTGGAATGCGTGAGGAGAGATATTGACGGCGGCAAGTTGAGCATCGGAGATTTTGACGGCTTTGGGGTACTTTCGTTCGTCGAGC
>DATCBO010000067.1:0-2643 GCA_036511795.1 Xanthobacteraceae bacterium | reverse complement strand
CTGTCCTCGGCCACGACCTCGGGCGACCATGGCCCCTTGCCCGCGGCGCGCATCGCTTCGAGATCGGGCGGCAAAAGATTTTCGTCACTTGCAAGGTCGGCGAGCAAATCGCCGACACTCATGCCGCGTGCCGACGCGCGCGCCTTGAGGAGGTCGGCGGTCTGCAAGTCGATCTCGATTTTGACCTTGGTATGCATGGCTCAAATATATTGAGAGGTAGATACTTGGGCAAGCGCTAGAGTCTGATCCATTTAGATTGAAGCGTATCCGGCGTTTCTGAAGTAGTTGGCGCATTCCTGTGGCGTGAAGGCATTGAGCAGGACGCCGATCCGTTTCCATGTGGCTTCGACGGTGCGCTCTGCGGCCTTGCGCAGCAGGGTCTTGAGCTTGGCAAAGACCTGTTCGATCGGGTTGAGATCGGGGCTGTAGGGCGGCAGGAAGAAGAGCTTGGCGCCGGTTGCACGGATGGCGCGACGTACAGCCTTGCCTTTGTGACTGCCGAGATTGTCGATGACGACGATATCGCCGGGCCTGAGCGTCGGCACGAGAATCTGTTCGATATAGGCCAGGAAGCTTTCACCGTTGATCGGCCCGTCGATGACGCAGGGAGCCTCGATGCGGTCGCAGCGCAAAGCCGCCAGGAAGGTCAGCGTTCGCCAGTGGCCTTGCGGCACCTTGGCCACGAGTTTTCGTCCGCGCGGCGCCCAACCACGCAGCCGTGTCATGTTGGTCTTGGCCCAGGTTTCGTCGATGAAGATCAGCCGCGCCGGATCAAGCCGGCCTTGATAGGCTTTCCAGCGCTCCCGCCTTCGCGCCACGTCCGGACGGTCCTGCTCGGTGGCGAACAGAGTTTTTTTTGAAGCTGACGTCGGCATCGTGCACAACCCGCCAGACCGAGCCATAGCTCGTCACCACGCCGCGATCACCAAGCTCCATCACCAACGCTCGCAGGGTCAGGTCCGGAGCAGCCGCCAGGCGCGCCAAAAGCCAGGCGCGTTCGGCCGCCAGCGAACGCGGCTGCGTGCCGCCCATCCGCTTGGCTGCAGCGCTGCCGGTCGCGCGGAACCGTTGCGACCACTTCACAACGCTGGCTACGCTGATCTTGTAGGTTAAGGCGACATCCCGGCAACTCTGGCCGGCAACGACAGCCCCAACCACGCGTTCGCGAAGATCGAGGGAATAGGCTCGGGGCATGGATGCTGGCCTCCAACCCAGCCAGCACCTTGAATCAGAAGCCAGCCGATTTGGGAATCCAAAATCGATTCAATCCCGATGAATCAGACTCTAGAAGTGATAGTTGACGCCGCCGCGCACGATGTTGGTGGTGAAGTCGGTGCTGGTTGCGACCGCGCAGGCGCCGGCGGCGCAGTTGGTCTTGCCGAGGTCGGCGTAGAGATATTCGACCTTGGCCGTCCACGGGCCGGCGATGTGCGTCTCGAGGCCACCGCCCAGCGTCCAGCCGGTGCGGGTCTCGCTATTGCCGGCAAAACCGGCCGGCGCGAACTTGACGTTGCCAAAGGCGGCGCCGCCGGTCACGTAGGGCATGAAACGATCGAAGGCGTAACCGATGCGGCCGCGCGCGGTGGCCAGCCAATCGTTGCGCGTTTCGCAAGTCGTGCAGGGCACGGCGGACGTGCTGCCGCGAATGCCGCTGCAGTCGGCGTCGCCCTCGAAGCCGAACACCGCCTGACCCATCTGCCAGTTATAGCCGAGCGTGCCGCCGGCAAGGCCGCCGGACGTCCGCGTGCTCGAGGAGCCGGTCGCCGCGCTGAGGTCTGCATCGCCCCAGCCGCCGCCACCGTTGATGCCGACGTAAAAGCCGGTCCAGTTGTACGGCGCGGCATACATCGGTGCCTTCGTCGGCATGGCGTGGCGACGCGCGACATCCGCTGCGTTGGCCGCCGTGAATGTCATCGCCGCGGCGAGCGCAACAAGGCTCGCCAACACAAAACGCTTCATTTCAAACCTCCGGTAGCGGGGGTCGACCCCAAGGAAGGCGGCAACCTATTCCAATATTCGCAGACGTCTAGTGCAGAAAAGACACATGGATCAATAAGTTATCGCAAGTATTCGTCTCGATTGTGCCGATGAAAAGCCATCATATGGCCCCAGTTCCACTTGGAAATGAGTCGAGATGATGGACTAATACTTAAGACCAAAGTCGGGGGTCCAAACGCAAAACCCCGGGCGCGAGGCCCGGGGTTTGCCGATTGGATCGCTGCGCCGCGGCTCAGAAGTGATAATTGACGCCGAGCCGCAGGAAGCTCGACTGCAGGCCATTGTTCACGCCGGTAATGCTGAAGGCGCGGTCGCTCAGGTCCATGTAGAGATACTCGACCTTGGCCGACCAATTCGGCGCAAAGCCGACTTCCATGCCAAGGCCGCCGGTCAAGCCAATTTCGGTCCGCGTCTCGGTGAGCGCGCCGACCTGGCCTTTCAGGTCGCCGTAAGCCAAGCCGAGCGTGCCGTAGATGAGGATGTTGTTGAACGCGAAACCGCCGCGGCCGCGCAGCGTGCCGAACCAGGGGTTCGAGAACTTCCACGGCGCGAAGGTATCGTCGGCCCCGGACGCCTGCAGATCGGTCTCGAGGCCGAACACGAATTGGTCGCTCTGCCAGTTTTTGCCGAATTGCAGGCCGCCGG